>NZ_DASUIS010000141.1:0-5006 GCF_036279675.1 Aquabacterium sp.
TGGTGTGGCTCAGTTGATCTGCACGAGCGAGCCCACGACCTTGGTGGTGGCCGCGCTTTGCAGCTCGGCCCCGGCGCTGCCGCTGAGCTTGAGCTGGGCACCGGCTTCCACCTTGAAATCGGTGCTGGTCTTGAACTCGCCTTTGCCGCCGATGTCATAGGCCGTGTCCGCCGCGGTCTTGACCTTGAGGTCCTTGCAGCTCTCCACCGTGATGCCCTTGTCGTCGAGCACGAGGGTGTTGCCGTTGCTGTCCGTCAGGGTGATGGCGCCCTTGTCGTCATCCAGCACGAAGCTGTGGCCACCGGGCGTGGACAAGGTCATCACGATCTTGTCGTCATTGAAGTGCACCTTCATGCCGCTGCGGCTGACGAAAGCCTTCTCGTGGTTGTCGTTGCTGCCGGCAATCGGGGCAGGTTTGGCGCTGCTGTGCAGCATGCCCAGCACCACGGCCGAGCGGGGGTCATCATCCAGAAAGCCCACCACCACCTCATCGCCGATCTCGGGGCGCACCACGAAGCCGCGGTCCTTGCCCGCATCCAGACTGGCCAGGCGGGCCCAGACGCCATCACTGCTGTCCACCAGGGGCAGCTTGACGCGAATGCGGAACTCGCTGTCGGGGTCTTCGTTGTCGGTGCAGATGCCGATCTGCAGGCCATGCACGGGCGCCAGCAGGCTGGGGGTGCGAGCGGCTTCCAGGCGCGCACGGCGTTCGGGGTCTTCCGGCACACCACCGAACTGGAGGTGGCTCTTCCAGCCTTGCACCAGGTCCATCTCGTGGCGCACACCGGTGACCAGCACCTGGCCGTTGAAACGATCACCCACACCAGCGAGCTCCACCACATCGCCAGGTTGCACCTGGCCCAGGCCATCGCACTTGACGCGGCCGGTGGCCTTGTTCAGACGGGCGGTGGCAAAGCGGGCGTCGGCGGCGGTCGTCGCTTCGTCGTCAGACAGCATGGCGTGGCGCAGCTCCAGCTCGCTCACGCCCACGGCATCGGCCAGGTCATCGGGGCTCAGGTTGCCTGGGCCGTTGAAAGAGGGCGCGGTGCCGTCCATGGTGTGCACGGCCTGATCGGCGGCGTTCCAGGTCAGTGTCTTCACGGCCTTGGTCTGCTCGCGGGCATCGACCTCGGCGTCCAGCTCGATCAGGGTCGAGCCATATTGCAGCGTGGCCACAGGGGAGCCTTGCAACGCCAGCTTGCGGGTTTCGATGTCGGCGCCCCGTGTGAGCACCAGGTGGCCATTGGCCTGTGCACGGGTCACGAGGAAGTCCCAATCGGTGGTGTCGTACTGCACCAGGTGCTTGTGCTGGTAACTGGTGGATTCGACCGTGGCGTTGATGCTGGCTTCGCCCAGCAGGGCCGTGATGATGTCGCTGTCGGTCTTGTCCAGGTGGTTGACGCTGTGGCGCTTGAGCGTGAGCTTGGCGGCCTTGTGGCGGCACTCGACGATCAGCTGCGAGGCCGATTGCTCGCGCACCTTCAGGCGCTGGCGCACCACGATGCCCTTGAACACCGTATCCACCTGGGAGCCTGCACCGGCCTGGATTTCGATCTCGGCGCCGGGCACGAACAGGCTGTCATTGCTGAGCGTGAAATCGCTCGCGTCGGCCGTGCCATCGCGGTAGACCAGGCGGGCCGAGGCGATGTGGTTGGCCGTGTTCACCACACTGACAGCCAGCAGCTGGTGCGTGCGGGGCACGGCCGTGCCGCCCACCTTGACGGTGAACTCGCGCTGTTCGGCCTGTGTGGGGAGGGTGCGTGGCGCGGGAATGGCTATTTCTCCAGCGGAGGGAACACCACGCGGGTGCCGGCCGGCAGTTGCCGAAAGCCGTTGAGGCCGTTGGCGCGGGCCACGCGGGGCGCGTAACAGGGGTCGCCATAGATCGCGTGACACAGGCCGTGCAGGGTGTCGCCGGCCTTGATCACGCGGACATGGGTCAGATCAGGTGAGGAGTCTTGCGCCAGGGCCACGCGGGTCTGGTCATCGGACGAATCCGTGAACACCGCCGTGATGACCGCACGCAAAGGCTCGCCCGTGGGCTTGAACAGCTTGTAGACGATGGACGCGCTCTTGAGCACGCAGCGCTTGACGGCAATCTTGCCCCAGGCCACCTTGAGGAAGTTGGGGCGGTGGATGTCGCCGTTGTAGCCCGTCACCGTCTGGAATGAAGCAATCTTCTGCTGCACATCGAGCGCGCGGCCATTGGCACCGGTGCCATCGAGGAAGAAGGTCAGGCTCAGGTCACCGGGCTTGATCTTCTTGAAGTCCATGCGGCTGGCCGTGGTGCCCGCACCCTGGGCGCTGTCGTACTCCATCTCGTAAGACAGGGTCAGTTCGGCCGGGTTCACATAGGCCTCGAAGGTGTCGATGGCCGAGCCGCTGTAATCCGGCTTGGTGAAAGCCTGGATCAACAACCGCTCGAGTTGGCCGGAGTTGCTCATCAGGCTTCCTTCTGCTCGCGCAGGATCTCCAGCACGCGCTCGACGCACTCGGCCACCAGGGCCTGCTTGTCTTCGGTGCCGGACGCAGCGCCACCGCCGCCGCCGGCGGCCTGGTTGTCGACCTCGACCGAGATCACGACTTCGTCAACGATGATGGGCATGTCAGGATTTGTCCAGCGTGAAGTACTGATAGGCCAGCTGCAGTGACTCGACCACATAGGCATTGGCCGTGGCGCTGAGGTCGCTCACCGCCCACTTGACCGGATAGGCGCCCACGAGGTGCCAGGTCATCAAAGGCTGGTGCGACTCGTTGAGCAGCGTCACGTTCACGTCATGCGGTTCGATGGTGAGCGTCTCGATGCACTGCTTCACCCAGTCCCAGATGGCGGACTGTTTCATCAAGCCCCTTTTGAGGACCAGATCGGGGTACTTGGCACGCACGGGGTAGCGCTGGATGTAGCGGTTCTCACCGCCCTCCGGCACCTCCTCGGTGGCCAGGTCCACGGTGAGACCGCCCACATCGGTGAAGCGCACATCGTTGTCCGACGGCGCCAGCCCCAGTACCTCGACCTTGAAATGAAAGCCAACTGGCGGTGTGTACATGGGCCGCTATCAGTCGTTCTGCACTTCCATGCCTTCGTGGGCGATCTCGATGGACTCGATGGCCACTTCGTTGGCCGCCGCCTTGAGTTGCGGCCCTTCCACCTTGACGGGGAAGGCGTTGTGGATCTTCCAGACCATCACCGGCTCATGCGATTCGTTGAGCAGGCTGATCGTGAGGTCACGCCGCTCCACGGTGTTGAGCTTGATGGTGGTGAGCCATTTGTAGAAGTCGTTGTCCGACTTGACCACGCCACGCTTGAGCGTGATGTTGCTGAACTTGCGCAGGCCGGGCATCTTGATGGACGAGTACTCCGGGAAGAAGCCGTCGCGGTATTCGATGACCTGGTTTTCCTGCGTGAGACCTGTCACCTCGGAGAAGCCAAGGCGGTTGCCGCCCCACTGAACGGAGAAGTGGAAGACGGGCAAGGGATATTGTCCGGGCATGTCGATTCCTTCGGATGTTTTTCAGTGTGGGATCAGGAGGTCTGCAGCTTGTGCGAGAACTTCAGGATGATGAATTCCGCCGGGCGGACCACGGCCATGCCGATCTCGACGATCAGGCGGCCTTCCAGGATGTCCTGGCTGCTCATCGTGGTGCCCAGACCGCAACGCACGAAGAAGGCATCCTTGGTGCTGGCGCCAGCCAGTGCCCCTTCGCGCCACTTCTGCGTGAGGTAGTTCTCGATCATGCCGCGCACCTTGACCCAGGTGTTGGCGTCATTGGGTTCGAACACGGCCCAGTAGGTGGACTTCTTCACCGACTCTTCGACCATGTTGTAGAAGCGGCGCACCGAGACATAGCGCCACTCGTTGTCGTTGCCGGCCAGGGTGCGCGCGCCCCAGACCAGCGTGCCCTTGCCCGCAAAGGCGCGGATCGCATTGACCGACTTGCCGGAGTTGGCGTCGATGTTGAGGTTGTCGGTGTCGTCGCTGTCGAACAGGTAGGTGGGGGCCAGCACGCCATTGAGGCTGACGTTGGCCGGGGCCTTCCATACGCCACGCTGGTTGTCCACCAAGGCATAGATGCCGGCGATGGCACCAGACGGCGGGCACACGGTGACCGCGTTGTTCACGCCACGCAAGATCGAGCGGTACAGGCTGAAGTTCTCGCCCAGATAGGCTTCGTCGTTGCTGCGGTAGGTGTCAGCCGCGGCCGAGATCTGTGCCAGGACGGTGCCGACCGCAGCCAGGGCCGCCAGCACGGTGGGCTGCGTGGCATCGAACTTGGCCGCAGCGGTGGTGCCCGGCGCGGTCGGGATCTTGCCATTGCTGGCCACCACGGCGCTGAAGGTATTGCCCCAGGCCGGCGCAGAGGGCTTGGTGCCCAGATCCTGCTGCAAGGCGTAGCTCGGCTCTTCGTTGTCCAGCTCTTTTTCAATCGCCAGCAGGGGCTTGAACACGGGCACCAGCACATCGGTGATCTGGCCATTGACCACGGTGATCAGCTCTGGGCAGGTCAGCTTGACAGCAGCCGTGACCAGACCATCGACGGCGCGCGCCGCCTTCAGCAGAAAGTCGAACAGGTTCTGCGTGTTGCCAGCGTTCTTGGCGCCCTTGTAGGCCAGCAGGAGCGCGTCCTGTTTGGCCGAGAAGCTGGTCTCGGGGTCGAACAAGCCAGACTTGGCCGTGTTGATGACGGGCACGTCCGCCAGCACCTTGTCCAGGCGGCCGAGCTTGTCCTTGATGGCCTGCTCGGACGTGAGCGTGGCCAGCTCGACCGGCTGCGAGCCCTTGTACAGCTTGGTGGCGGGCTTGGTCAGATCAGCGTAACCGATCTGCTTGGGATAGTTGATCTTCAACCAGGGCGCATAGGCGGCACCGTACTTCAGGCTGTTGATGCCCACCTTGCTGCGGAAGTCTTCCACGGCGGTGGCGTGTGCGGTCTTGTTGTCGTAGTAGACCGTGTCCATCAAGGCGACCCGGTCACCCAGCTTGCCGCACTGGGCCAGCGCCGCCTTC
>NZ_DASUIS010000142.1:0-19748 GCF_036279675.1 Aquabacterium sp.
TGGCCGAATCCAAGGCGGTGGGCAGTGCCTGTCGTCATGCCGTGCGCGCCATCGAAGATTGCTACACGCTCAATCCCAAGGCTGACAAGGCTGCGGTTTTTGCCGGCTGGCGCGAGATGGACGAGTACATGCGCGAAAACAAGCTGGAGGGCGTGGCGCCGGTCGTTCCTCGGCCGCCTCCCCCGTCGGCCTCCAAGGCCTCTGCGCCCAGCAAGTCGGATGACGAAGAAGATGCTTCTTCTGACGCGACAGACGAGGCAGCCTCCAGCAAGCCTGCCAAGAAGGCCAAGTCCAAGGCGCACTGAACTACGCCTTCGCGTTGATTGGTCCAACAGGCAGTGTGCCTGAACCCCTTGCCCATTTCGGGCATCGTCCTGGCCTGACAATGGGCGGATGTCGTCGAGCCCGTCTTTGCCTCTCAGCCTGATCGATCGCCGCTTGTGGCGACACCCGGAGTGTCGACAGGGTATGCGTGACATGGCCCGCGTGATGCCTGGACTGATGGCGTGGGGGCTGGTGACCGGGGTGGCCATGGCGAAGTCCGGCTTGCCCATTTCCATCGCCTTGCTCATGAGCCTGTCGGTGTTTGCCGCCAGCGCGCAGTTGTCGGCGGTCCCGCTGATGTTGGCCGGGGCGCCGATCTGGGTGGTGTGGCTGACGGCGCTTTGTGTGAATCTGCGATTCGTGATTTTCAGTGCGCAGATGCGCGAGCACATGATGTGCCTGCCTTTGCGGTGGCGCCTGGTGGCGGGTTACCTGACGGCTGACGTGACCTATGTGATGTCGGTGCACCGGTATGGCGGCAAACCATCCGCGTCCAGCGAGCGCGTCGAACCCCTGGCCTATTTCGTGGGCCTGGCGGTGATCAACTGGGGTGGCTGGAACATCGCTTCATTGTTTGGCGTGCTGTTCGCTGCCTGGGTGCCGACTGCCTGGGGCCTGGGTTTTGCCGGCACCCTGGCGCTCTTGGGGCTGCTGGTGACGCTCGCCAAGGACCGACAAACCTTGTGGACTGCCGGGCTGGCCGCCTCGGCAGCGGTCGCGGCCTTCGCGCTGCCGTTTCGCCTGTATATCGTGGTCGCGGTGGCGGCCGCTGTAGCGGTGGGGCTGTTGATGGATGCGTGGTCTGCGCGTTCTGCGGCCAGGGTTGAGGGATGACCGTGCCGACGACACTCCTGCCCATGACGGAAGGCGAGATGGTGCTGGCGGTGCTGGGCCTCATGGTGATTTCGGCGGTGACAAGGTCGACCTTCTTCCTCTCGCGCGAGCCCTGGAAGCTGCCGGCTTGGGCTGAGCGGGGCTTGAAGTACGCCCCCCTGGCTGCATTGGCCGCCGTGGTGGCGCCCGAGGTGCTGATGTCGCAAGGTCATCTGGTGAAGACCTGGCAGGATGCGCGCCTGGTGGCCGCACCGGTGGCGATCGCCTGGGCGGTGTGGCGCAAGGACATGTTGACCACGATCGGCGTGGGCATGGCGGTGTATCTGCTGCTCAAGCTCGGGCTTGGCTGGGCCTAGGCGCCCGCGCCGTGCCCTGTGGTGACTGGGGGCGCAGAAATGCACGCCGTCCACTGAATCGGGGGGGACGAAGGCGCCAGACCTTTCTACAATGTTGGACTTTCGTTTTCATTCAACGCCGAGGCGGCAGCACAACATGAACATCCTCCGATTTGAAGACCTCGTGGCTCAGGGCAAGGCAGCGGGCCAGCGCGTGTTCATCCGCGCAGATCTGAACGTGCCGCAAGACGATGCCGGCAACATCACCGAAGACACCCGCATCCGCGCCTCGGTGCCGGCGATCGAGCTGGCTTTGAAGGCTGGCGCCGCCGTGATGGTCACATCCCATCTGGGCCGCCCGACCGAAGGTGAGTTCAAGCCTGAAGATTCGCTGGCACCTGTGGCCAAGCGACTGGGCGAGCTGCTGGGTCGCGAAGTCAGGCTGGTGAGCAACTGGGTCGACGGCGTGAGCGTGAACGCTGGCGAGGTGGTGCTGCTGGAGAACTGCCGCCTGAACAAGGGCGAGAAGAAGAACAACGAAGAGCTGGCACGCAAGATGGCCGCGCTGTGCGACATCTTCGTGAACGACGCGTTCGGCACGGCGCACCGCGCCGAGGGCACGACCTATGGCATCGCCCAGTTCGCCAAGATCGCTTGTGCAGGCCCGCTGCTGTCGGCCGAAATCGACGCGATCAGCAAGGCACTGGAAGCCCCGAAGCGCCCCTTGGTGGCCATCGTGGCCGGCTCCAAGGTGTCGACCAAGCTGACGATCCTGCAATCGCTGTCCAAAAATGTGGACGGCTTGATCGTGGGTGGCGGCATTGCCAACACTTTCATGCTGGCTGCCGGCCTGAAGATCGGCAAGTCGCTGGCTGAGCCCGATCTGCTGGGCGAGGCCACAGCCGTGATCGCGGCGATGAAGGCCCGTGGTGCCGATGTGCCCATCCCTGAAGACGTGGTGGTCGCGAAGACCTTTGCCGCCGATGCACCCGCCACCATCAAGGCCGCGACCGATGTGGCCGACGATGACCTGATCCTGGACATCGGCCCCAAGACCGCCGCCAAGCTGGCTGCCCAATTGAAGGCGGCTGGCACCATCGTGTGGAACGGCCCCATGGGTGTGTTCGAGTTCGAAGCCTTCTCGCATGGCACGGAAACCGTGGCGCGCGCGATTGCCGAGTCGGCTGCGTTCAGCATTGCCGGTGGTGGCGACACCCTGGCTGCGATCGCCAAGTACGGCATCGAGAAGGATGTGGGCTACATCTCGACCGGTGGTGGTGCGTTCCTGGAAGTGCTGGAAGGCAAGACCCTGCCAGCGTTCGAGATCCTGAGCAAGCGCGCAGCCGCTTGATGCGGGCGTGAGTGGCCTGACGGTGCGCGAAGGCGTATCCGGGCTGGGCTACTGAACGAATGGAAGGCCTGTTCCTGTGGGGGCAGGCCTTTTTCGTTTCAGTGGTGCCGGCGTGAGCGAACTGATTTTGGGGTGCTCAGGCTCGAGGCTGAAGGGCGTCGCTGGCCGCGATCGGGTCACCGCTTTGCTGCATGACTTGCATCCAGGTCTGGAACTCGCCGGGGGCGCCGGCATCCCAGGGATGAAAGCCGGGCTTGTACCAGGCAAGGTAGGGGCGCAGCAAGGGCCCCATGAGGCCGCCGGGCTTGTAAAGCCACCACAGGCCTTTGAGCCAGATGCCCCAGCGTTGCCAGCGGTTGAAGCCGTCCACCTTGAGCATGTGGTTGAGGATCTGGAAGACGAACATGGGGAACTGGATGCTGACCATCAGCAGCGCCCACACGCGCAGCCAGTAGCCGACATGGGCCACCTGCTGCATGACGTCAAAAGCCACGCCTTTGTGTTCGACTTCTTCGACGGCATGCCAGACGTACATGGCGCGCACGCGTGGATCGGCGTCTTCAAAGTGATGCCGGTTCTCGACGAAGGTGTGCGACATGAGCGCGGTGATGTGCTCGGAGGCGGCTGTGATGGCCAGGGTGTGGCCTTTGGTCAGCGTCTTGCGGGCGATGTCGAACAGGTTGCGGCGCTGATTGGCCAGGATCTTGTCGACCTTGACGCCTTGCCGTGACAGCCTGTGGTTGAAGGCGTTGTGGACCTTGCTGTGCTGGGCTTCCTGGCGTGCAAAGTCGAGCAGGATCTGCTTGTGGGCGGGATCGCCGATCTGGTCCTTGTAGTCACGCACACAGGCAATGAAGAAGCGCTCGCCCTCGGGGAAGAGCGTGGACATGGCGTCGAAGAAGCGGGTCTTGAAGGGATCGCCGCCGAACCAGTGTCGCGGGATGTCGCCGTCCAGGCCGAAATCCAGGCCTTCACGGACGGTGATGGGCAGTTGGGCTTCGGGCAGTTGCCCGCTGGTGCTGAGGTCGTGCGCAGTCATAGCTGAACCTTTCGGACGACTGTGCCACGGGCTTGACTGATGCGGCGCAAGCGCGGGGCCGATGCGCGCGGGAAAACGTGTCGGATGCACGCAGATCGAATCTGGCAAAACTGGCAGATTCAAGGCCCGGCGTGGGCGGGCAAAAAAATAGCCACGGCGCCCGAAGGTGCCATGGCTGCAATGCGCTTGATCAGTGAGCCCGAAGACGGCGTCCGTCCTGGGGCTTGAGGGCGCGTGAGGCATCACGCGAAAGAAAGATGGACGTGGAGATGCGCCGTGATGCCTCGCTTGAGTTGCCGGAGCCTGACCTTGATCAGGCGCCTGCGGCGTACAGGGCTTCACCAGCCTTGAGAGGGTCACCGGTGCGGTTGTAGGTGTCCAGCCAGAGCTTGTAGCTGTGCATCTGGCCGCTTTGCCAAGGATGGAAGCCAGGCTTGTAGTACTGGATGTAGTGACCGAACAGGGACATGAACAGGCCACCGGGCTTGTACAGCCACCACAGGCCCTTGGCCCAGATCTTGGTGCGTTCCCAGCGGCTGAAGCGGTCCACCTTGAGCATGTAGCGCGTGACCAGCAGGGCGTGGATGTTGAAGCCCAGCGTGACCACCATCATGGCGAAAATGCGCTGGAAGTAGTTGACCTTGGCGGCTTTCTGCATCACGTCGAAGGCCACGGCCTTGTGCTCGACTTCTTCCATGGCGTGCCAGGCGAACATCGCGCGCATGCGGTGGTCGGCGTTGGCCAGCAGGGTTTTGTCTTCGCAGAAGCTGTGCGCCATGATGGCCGTGAGGTGCTCGGCTGCGGCGGTGTCGGCCAGCGTCATCTTCTTGGGCACCTTCTTGCGAATGATGTTGAAGAGGATGTGGTGCTCGATGCGCTCGAGCATGTCGACATCGATGCCTTGTGCCTTCAGTCGGTTGTTGTAGGTCGTGTGCACGATGCCGTGCTGACCTTCCTGGCGCATGAAGTCCTTGATCTCCTGCAGGAGCTTGGGATCGGTGACCTGATCGCGGAAATCACGCACGCAGGAGATGAAGTAGCGCTCCCCTTCGGGGAAGATGGTCGACATGGCGTCGAAGAAGCGCGACTTGAACGGGTCGTTGTCGAACCAGTACTTGGGGATGTCACCATCCAGGCCGAAGTCGAGTTTTTCGCGCGGGATGATCGGGGGGGATTGATTCATGATCTCACTCCTTCAGGGTGGGAATCAAAGGGCAGGTCAGGCGTGAGCCATGCCCTGGGTCAGATCGGCGTGCAGGCGGTTGCCGGCTTCGACAGGGTCACCGGTTTCCTTGAGCAGGCGCACCCAGGGTTCGTAGCTCGGCACCACCGGCTCCTGCCAGGGATGGAAGCCGGGCTTGAGGTAGGAGAAGTACTTGCCGAGCATGGGCATGAAGATGCCGCCGGGCTTGTACAGCCACCACAGACCCTTGGCCCAGATCTTTGTGCGCTCCCAGTTGCTGAAGCCGTCGGCCTGCAGCATGTGCTTCATGATGCGGAACACGTGATAGGGGAAGAGTGCCGTCACCAGCAGCATGGAGCCGATGCGGTTGAGGTAGCTGGACTTGGCGATGTCGACCAGCACGTCGTAGGCGACGCCCTTGTGCTCCATCTCTTCCATGGCGTGCCACACATACAGGGCGCGCATGCGTTCGTCGGCACCGTTGAAGATGTGCGGGCGCTCGACGAAGCAGTCGGCCATGATGGCGGTGATGTGTTCGGACGCGGCCGTGATGCCCAGGGTGAATTCACGCGAGCAGTGCTTGCGGATGATGCCGAACAGGCGGCGC
This sequence comes from Aquabacterium sp., assembly GCF_036279675.1. Classification (GTDB taxonomy): domain Bacteria; phylum Pseudomonadota; class Gammaproteobacteria; order Burkholderiales; family Burkholderiaceae_C; genus Aquabacterium. The sequence continues at coordinate 5,674 of NZ_DASUIS010000142.1, forward strand.
TCCTGGCCCTCGAGGATGGCGTCCACGCCGATGCCATGCTGCTTCAGGCGGTTGTTGTAGCGGGTGTGCAGCATGCTGTGCTGCGCTTCCTGGCGCGTGAAGTCCTTGATGTCTTCGATCATCTTCGGATCGGTGATCTGATCCTTGAAATCACGCACGCAGGTGATGAAGAACTTCTCTCCGACCGGGAAGAGGGTCGACATGGCGTCGAAGAAGCGGGTCTTGAACGGGTCGTTGTCCAGCCAGTACTTGGGGATGTTGCCGTCCAGGTCGAAGTCCAGCTTTTCGCGCGGGATGATGGGGGGCGGTGTGAGTTTGTTCTTGCTCATGTTTTGTCTCCTCGGACGCCGTATGTCACAACTTGCAACGGGGGTCTGACAGGTTGTGACTTTAGGGACGACCCTTGATCTGCGCTATGTGACGCAACGACATGAAGGTAAGTTTGGCGACAGTGCGCCGCTAGGGAAAACGCGGAGAACGCGTTTCGTTTTCGGCGGGATCCGCAAGGGCTTGAGCCCTTCGCGTAGCAGGGTCTCAGCCTTGCTGGCGGCGGTATTGGCTGGGGGTGACGCCAGACCAGCGCGTGAAGGCCTGCGTGAAGCTGCGCCGATCGGAGAAGCCCAGGCGGTCGCTGATGTCTTCGATCGGGGTGGTGTCCTGACGCAGCCATTGCTGGGCCAGTTTGTAGCGCACGCGGCCCTGGATGGCCGAGTGACTGTCGTTGACTTCCTTGAGGCGACGCTGCAGGGTGCGGGCGTGCAGGCCAAGCTCTTCGGCCAGGGCTTCCAGGCCCAGGCCCATCAGGCGCGGTTTGTCATGGAAGGCGCGCTCGATCTGCTTGATCAGGGCCTGGCCGTGGTGGCCTGCGCCTTCCAGCGGTTTGGGCTCGGCGCGCTGCGCCACTTTTTGCGCCAGGCGTTTGGCAGCCTGTTCGTGCAGGATGGGGAAGGCGCCGGTCAGAGGTTGATCCAGCAGGGCGCGGTCGAACCACAAGGCGTCCATCGGGGCACCCCATTCGACGGGCACCTGGAGGGCGGCTTCAACCTGATCGCTCCAGGCGTGGCGCGGGTGGCGCATGGTGATGCGGCCGATCAGTGTCTGGCCGCCCAGCAGCAGGCGGCTGAACTTGATGGTGGTGGTGATCACACCTTCGGTGAAGGGCCAGGTGCGCTCAACGGACGCGTCGGGCACGCTGAAGTTCAGGGCAATGCGGGCTTCGTTGCCATGTTCGGCCAGCGCGAAGGTCAGATACGGATTGATCAGTGACGGGATCCATTCAAGTGCGCGCGTGGCGTCTCGCAGGGTGGCGCTGGTCGTGATGAAGGTCTCCACGTCGGACATGTATTCGAACGCGAAGGTCTCGCCCAGCACGACGGGGAAGTGCTTGGGGCTGCCGATACGGCGGGTTTCGTCCACGCAGCGCTGCATCAGGCCTTGCATCGTGTCGCGCGACACCATGGAGGTTTCCGGATGCAGGGTGGCCGTGTCGATGCCCTCCTGACGGAAGATGGCTTCGATGTCGATGCCGCACAGACGTGCCGCGCGCACCCAGTTCGTCACAGTGACGAAAGGGATCATCTGGTCGGCGCTGGAATCCGTGATCGACTGGTTCATGGGCCTCTGTTCAGGCGGGGGACAAGGCGGACGACGCGGCAGCAGGTGTCGCGGTCTGGAAATGATGCAGCCATTTCAGGACTTCTGCAGCCGTCAGGTCCGGCAGCTCGAAAGGATACAGGTGGGTGCCATCGATCCACGACAGATGGCGCCCGACCAGTTGTTTGATGCCCTGGATGCCGACCTTGCGAGTTTCGCGCGAGTGGGTGCCGCCGATGAAGGCCAGCGGGCAGTGGTGTGGGTGACGACGGAAGGTCTGCAGCAGATCGTGCGGCATGGTGCTGTAGATGGCCGCTTCAATTTCACGGCGGAAACTCAGGCGGCGCGACTGGCCATCGAGGTGGGTTTCGGTGCCATGCGCCAGGTAATCCTGCAGCACGCGGGGGTGGAAGGCAGCGAACTTGGGCTTGGCCGAAAAGTGCGCGTGCGCGACTTGCAGGTTTTGCCACTCCTGGGTGCGCTGGGCCGCGATGCGGGCGGGGGCGACGACTCGGTCGATCGTGCCCAGGCGCTTGGCCAGACCCACCCCTGCGCTTTTCCAGCCGTGCAGCACAGGCGAATCCATGATCACCACACCCTGGGCCAGATGCGGGTGGCGGCTGGCGGCCATCATGCTGAGGTAGCCACCCAACGAGTGGCCCACCAGCCAGGCCGGATGCCCCACTTCGCGTTCGATGAAGTCCTTGAGCTGGTCCACCAGATGCGGCCAGTTCATGGTGACGGGGTAGCGCGCATCGTGGCCAAACTTGTCCAGCGCGTGGACCTCGTAGCCAGCCTGCCGCCATGCTTCGAACAGCGCCTGATAGGTGCTGGCCGGAAAGCTGTTGGCGTGCGAGAAGACGATGGTGCGGTGTGAGGTCTGGGGCTTCATGGCGGTCTCAGCGGGGGAGGGCGGCGCGTGTGGCCCGACGTCGGGCATGCGCACCCTGAGCCTGTATTCGGCAGTCTCGTCCCGGCACTGAATCAAATGACAACATTACTTCTTGAGGTGTTTTTATGCGCTGGAGTGTAAGGTCGTTGCGTCAGGGCATCAAGGATCTGATCTGGAGGTGTATTTCCAGCATTCAAGTGAAGGGGTTTGGTGTGACACTGGTCACAGATAGACAACAGCAGAGCCTTTCACCATGCAGCGTGCCACCAAGATCGTCGCCACCCTCGGACCAGCCTCGTCGACACCTGAGGTGCTCGAAAAAATGCTGGTGGCCGGGGTCGACGTGGTGCGGCTGAACTTCTCGCACGGCAAGGCGCAGGACCACATCGACCGCGCCCAGGCCGTGCGCGACGCCGCGGCCAAGGTTGGCAAGGTGGTGGCCATCATGGCTGATCTGCAAGGCCCCAAGATCCGCGTGGGCAAGTTTGCCGAAGGCAAGGTGATGCTGGAGCCAGGTCAGGCCTTCGTGCTGGATGCCAGCCGGACCGAGCCGGGCGACATCAACGGTGTCGGCCTGGACTACAAGGAGCTGCCACGCGATGTGAAGCCTGGCGACATCCTGCTGCTCAACGATGGCCTGATCGTGATGAAGGTGGATGCCGTCAAGGGTGAGGCCGTGCACACCACGGTCAAGCTCGGCGGGGAGCTGTCCAACAACAAGGGCATCAACAAGCAGGGCGGCGGGCTGACCGCGCCAGCGCTGACCGCCAAGGACATGGAAGACATCAAGACGGCCGCCAGCTTTCAGTGCGACTACATCGCCGTGTCCTTCCCGAAGAACGCTACCGACATGGAAATGGCCCGCCAGCTGTGCAATGTGGCTGGCGAGCCCTGGAAACACCGCCCCGCCCTGATCGCCAAGATCGAGCGCACCGAAGCCATCCCGAATCTGGAAGCCATCCTGAAGGCGTCAGACGGGATCATGGTGGCGCGGGGTGACCTGGCCGTGGAAGTGGGCAATGCCGCCGTGCCGGCGCTGCAAAAGCGCATGATCAAGATGGCGCGCCACATGGACAAGGTGGTGATCACGGCCACGCAGATGATGGAATCCATGATCGTCAACCCGGTGCCGACGCGTGCCGAGGTGTCGGACGTGGCCAATGCGGTGCTGGATGGCACCGACGCCGTGATGCTCAGCGCTGAAACCGCAGCCGGCAAGTACCCGATCGAGACGGTCGAGCAGATGGCCAACATCGCGCAGGCCGCCGAAGCCGCCGAGGAGGTGTCGCTGGACGCCGATTTCACCAACACGACCTTTGGCCGGATTGACCAGTCCATCGCCATGGGCGCCCTGTTCACGGCCTACCACCTGGGCTGCAAGGCCATCATCGCCTTGACCGAATCCGGCTCGACGGCGCTGTGGATGAGTCGTCACAAGATCCACGTGCCCATCTTCGGCCTCACAGCACAGCCGATTTCGCAGCGCAAGATGGCGCTCTATCGCAACGTTCGTCCCTTGCTCATCCCTAATTATTCGGACCGTGACGAGGCGCTCAAGCACGCTGAGGCTCTGCTCGTCGAGCGCGGCGTGCTGCGTCCGGGCGACACCTATGCCATCACCTGCGGGGAGCCCATGGGCCACCCTGGCGGCACGAACATGCTCAAGGTGTGCGAGGTCAAGTGAACAGAAGTCACCCCTCCGCCCGAAACTGGGGGTAGGTAAGGCGGCCGGGCTTCGTTAGAATTCCGCCCAGTTCTCACGCGCAGAACGTCGCGGTTCTGCGCGTTTCATTTTTTCTCGTTTCCGCTTACCTGGGGGTTTCATGGCACTCGTTTCGATGCGTCAACTGCTGGATCACGCTGCTGAAAACAATTACGGCATTCCGGCTTTCAACGTGAACAACCTGGAGCAGGTCCAGGCCGTGATGGCCGCCGCCGACGAAGTTGGTGCCCCCGTGATCCTGCAGGCCAGCGCTGGCGCCCGCAAGTACGCTGGTGAATCCTTCATCAAGCACCTGATCCAGGCCGCCGTCGAGATGTATCCCCACATCCCCCTGGTGATGCACCAGGACCACGGCCAGTCGCCCGCGATCTGCCAGGGCGCCATCGACCTGGGCTTCGGCTCGGTGATGATGGACGGCTCGCTGAAGGAAGACGGCAAGACCCCAGCCTCGTTCGATTACAACGTGGACGTGACCCGCAAGGTCGTGGACATGGCTCACAAGGTGGGCGTGACCGTGGAAGGCGAACTGGGCTGCCTGGGCAACCTGGAAACCGGTGAAGCCGGCGAAGAAGACGGCATCGGCGCCGAAGGCAAGCTGGACCACAGCCAGATGCTGACCGACCCCGAAGAAGCCGCGGTGTTCGTCAAGGCCACCCAGCTGGACGCCCTGGCCATCGCCATCGGTACCAGCCACGGCGCATACAAGTTCTCGCGCAAGCCCACTGGCGACATCCTGGCCATCAGCCGCGTCAAGGAAATCCACAAGCGCATCCCCAACACCCACCTGGTGATGCACGGTTCGTCTTCGGTGCCTCAGGACCTGCTGGCCATCATCAACCAGTACGGCGGCAAGATGAAGGAAACCTACGGCGTGCCCGTGGAAGAAATCCAGGAAGCCATCAAGTACGGCGTGCGCAAGATCAACATCGACACCGACATCCGCCTGGCGATGACCGGTGCCGTGCGCAAGTTCCTGGCCGAGAACCCCGACAAGTTCGACGCCCGCGAATGGCTCAAGCCCGCTCGTGAAGCCGCCAAGCAGATCTGCAAGCAGCGCTACATGGAATTCGGCTGCGAAGGCCAGGGCTCCAAGATCAAGGCCATCTCGATGGTAGACATCGCTGCCATGTACGCTAACGGCAAGCTGGCCCAGGTCGTGGCCTGATTACTTGACTGACTGAAGGAACGCTGCTGCTGTCGATCGTTGATGGCAGCAGGTCATCGGCGAGGGCCTTTCGTGGTGCCTCGCCGTTTTTTTGCCTGTGTGCGTGATTGGGTTTGTTGTGGCGAGTCGTGTTTGGAAGCGGACCTTGGGCGGACTGGCTGCCGCTGTGGTTCTGGGAACGGCCCTGGTGGTCGTGCCTTGTGTGGTGACCTTGTCAGGCGAACCCGTTTCGTCGGAGAGGGTGGCCGACGATGCGCAAACCCGATACCCGATCGTGCTGGCGCACGGGATCATGGGCTTTGCCTATGTGGGCAAGCAGTCCTACTGGCGAGACATCCCTGAGACCTTGCGCGCGCATGGCGCGCAGGTTTTCGTGACCCAGGTGTCGGCCTTCAACAGTTCGGATGTGCGTGGCCAGCAATTGCTGGATCAGGTACAGAAGATCATGCAGGAGACGGGCGCAAAAAAGGTCAACCTGATCGGGCACAGCCACGGCAGCCATTCGGTGCGTTATGTGGCGGGCACGCATCCGGAGTGGGTGGCATCGGTCACCACCGTATCGGGCCCGACGACAGGCTCCGAAGTGGCTGACTGGCTGGCCGAGCTGGATCGGAACCACCCCTGGGTGGCGGGCCTGGTGTTGAGCTTTGGCGATGCCGTTGGCGGTCTGATCAACAGCATCACCCATGTCGACCTGCCCATTGATTCGCGCCAGGCCATGCAATCTCTGACCAGCACGGGCGCAGGCTTTTTCAATCAGCGATTTCCGGCAGGCGTGCCCGAGCAGGCCTGCGGCGAGGGCGGCAATGTGGTGGATGGCGTGCGCTACTACTCGTGGAGCAGCGTGGGACAGTTCTACCGTGCACTGAACCTGTCCGACTACATCATGAGCTTCACGGGCAAGGCATTTGTGCGCGAGCCGGACAACGATGGCCTGGTTGGAAAATGTGCGAGCCACCTGGGCCAGGTCATCCGCGATGACTACCCGATGAATCACTTCCAGATCGTCAACCAGTTCTCTGGTCTGGTAGCACCTGGTGCCGACCCGATAGGGCTGTTCGTGGAGCATGCCCGTCGCCTGAAAGAGGCCGGCTTGTAAACAGCTCAGCCTTGAGTTGCACGATGCACGCCAGGGAGTGTGCGGGTGACCAAGGGCCGGGATGCGCACAACACGGCTTTGCCGTATGCTGCGTCCCGGCCTTTCTTCATGGCCACCTGTTTGACGACTGACAACCGAACGCGGAGACATCGCATGCTCAAGCTCTACGGCTTCCCCTTGTCCAACTACTACAACAAGGTCAAGCTGGCCTTGCTGGAAAAGGGCGTGCCCTTCGAGGAGGTACTGGTCAATTTCGGCGCCGAAGGCAAGGCGGGCAAGTCGCCGCTGGGCAAGGTCCCTTACATCGAAACAGAGCATGGATTTCTGTGCGAGAGCCAGGCCATCGTGGATTACATCGAGGCGCGCTGGCCGACCCCGGCACTCATTCCGTCTGATCCCTGGCAAGCCGCCAAGGTACGGGAGCTGATCACCTATTGCGACCTGCACGTGGAGTTGTGCGCACGCCAGCTTTATGCACAAGCCTTCTTTGGCGGGACCTTGCCCGAGAAGTTCGTCGAACGGGTCAAGGGTGATCTGATCAGGAATCTGGCCGCCTTCAAGCAACTGGCGCAGTTTGCCCCGTATGCCGCAGGCGACACCTTCACCATGGCCGATTGCGCCGTGTACGTCAGCCTGCCCTTGACCGCACTGGCCACCAAGATCGTGTGTGGCGAAGACCTTGTCGCCGCAGCGGGCATCGACTGGAAAGCCTATGTCAAGCTGATCGAAAGCCGCCCGACTGCGCAGAAGGTTGCCGCCGACCGCAAAGCCGATCAGGCGCGTGCCATGAGTGCGGCCAAGGCCAAGACGGACGCTCAGTAAGCGCGTGCCATTTCAGCCCGGCTGTGATACAAAACGCAGCACGGGCACGGTCTGGCTGGCGCCAGCGCATGAGGCCCGCCTGACAATACAGGAGGGGTTCATGCGTGAGGCGGTTCAGGCTCGCCACCATGTGACGCTGATGGGCGAAGGGGCGCCAGTGCTGGTGCTGGCCCATGGGTTCGGGTGTGATCAGCGCATGTGGCGCCACGTGGCCCCGGCGTTGGCGCAAGACCATCGTGTCGTGCTGTTCGACCACGTGGGGGCAGGACGCTCCGACGCCAGCGTCTGGCGCCCTGAGCGTTACGCCAGCCTGTCGGACTACGGCCGTGACGTCATCGAGATCATCGAATCGCTCCAGTGCGGGCCAGTGGTGTTCGTGGGGCACTCGGTCAGTGGCTCGATCGGCATGCTGGCGGCCATTGCGCGGCCCGACTTGTTCGAGCGTCTGGTGATGCTCTGCCCCAATCCCTGTTTCATCAACGACCCACCCTATGAGGGTGGGTTCGAGCGGGCCGACATCATGGACCTGCTCGAGTTGATGGACCGCAACATGAGCGCCTGGGCCAATTTCTTTGCCCCGGTGGCCATGAAGAACAACGACCGTCCGGAGTTGCGTCAGGAGCTGCAGGACAGTCTGTGCGCCGGTGACCCCGTCATCGTCAGGCACTTTGCCCAATTGGTCTTCCTGGCCGATGTGCGCGCCGAGTTGCCGAAACTGCGCGTGCCCTCCTTGATCCTGCAAGGTGGCGATGACAGTGTGGCGCCCTTGTCGGTGGGCGACTACCTGCATCAGCAGCTGGCTCAATCGACCTTGCGGCGGATGTCGGCACCAGGACATTGCCCGCACATGAGCCATCCGCAAGAAACCGTGGCCTTGATTCGCGAGTACCTCGCAGACAGGTATGCCGGCATCCAGCATTGATGATTTGCCCGTGGCGGTCGCTGTGGTCAACGACGATGGCGTCTTGCTGGAGGCCAACCTGGCGCTGGCTCGGACCTTGGTTCGTGATCAGGGCAGCCTGAAGGGCCAGGCCATCGGATTGATGCTGACGCGTGCGGCGGCGCTGCTGTACCACTCCTACATCTTTCCCATCCTGAAGGTGTCGGGTGAGGTGCAGGAGGTGGCCATCCAGTTGCAGGACTCGCGTGGCAAGCGTGTGGATGCGCTGCTCAGCGCCAATCGCCAGGAGCGCGATGGGCAAGGGGTTGTACGTTGCGTGTTCATGCGGCTGCAGGAGCGTGGCAGGCTGGAATACCAGTTGCTGACGGCCAAGCGAGCTGCTGACGAGGCGCCCGGTTTGTTGTTTCAGTTGTGCCGGGCCGTGGATGGGCACACCTGGTTTTCCTATGTGACCGATGCGGTGCGGCGCGTGTTCCAGGTGGCGCCTTCACAGGTGCTGGAGGACGCGAGGGCCGTCTGGCAACGCATCCATCCGGATGACGTGGCGCAGATCAATCAGACGCTGGATCACTCTGCCTTGACCTTGCAGCCCTGGCGCTGCGAGTTCCGCGTCTGCGGTGGCGAGTCGGTGTCCTGGTGCGACGTGCATGCGACGCCACACAAGGAGGTGGATGGCACGGTGGTGTGGAACGGCTTCATGGCCGACACCACCGAGCGGCGGATCATGGAGGCCGGCCTGCGGGAAAAGGCCGCGGCGGAGCGTGCCAACCAGGCCAAGAGCGCGTTCATGGCCAGCATGAGCCATGAGTTGCGCACGCCCCTCAATGGCATCCTGGGTTTTTCCAAACTGCTCCAGATGCAGGATGCCGGGAACTTGCGTGCAGACCAGCGAGGCAAGCTGATGCACATCGAAACGGCCGGGCAAAACCTGCTGCGACTGATCAACGAGCTGCTGGAGGTGTCGCGCATCGAGTCCGGGGCCATCAAGCTGCACATGGCGCCGCTGGGGTTGGCTGACATCCTGGCGCAGGCGGTGAGCCTGGCTGAGCCGCTGGCCATGCCACGTGCTGCACACCTGCGTTGCATGGGCGAGATGTCCCTGGTGGTTCAGGCCGATCGCCACCGATTGGGGCAGGTGTTGCTCAACCTGTTGAGCAACGCCATCAAGTACGGGCCTGCAGGGGGGCTGGTAACGGTGCAAGCCAGTGTCGCCGCTGACGATGACGGTGCTGTCGAGATCGCGGTGCAGGACCAGGGGCCGGGTCTCACGCAGGCTCAGCAGGCGCAGTTGTTTCAAGCGTTCAACCGGCTGGGCGCGGAGCACGGCCCGGTTGAAGGGGTGGGGCTGGGCCTGGTCATCACGCGTGGGCTGGTTGAGCTGATGGGTGGGCACTTGCTGGTTCGCAGCGAGCCAGGGCAGGGGGCCGCGTTTGTGGTGCGTCTGCGTCGGGGGGAGGTGCAGGAGGACGTGGGCCTCGGCGCTTCCGCGGCGTCCGCGTTGACACAAAGCCAGGTGCCTGGGCACACGCAAGCTCCCCTTGCGGCCCGCCAGCGTGTGCTGTATGTGGAGGACAACCCGATCAATGCCCTGCTCATGCAATCGGTGTTCGAGGATTCGCCGGACTTTGAATTACAGGTGGTGGACACCGGTGACAAAGCCCTGGCTGCCGTGAAACAAGGGCCATGGCCTTCTGCATTCCTGCTCGACATGCACCTGGCCGACATGGATGGGCTCACCTTGTTGCAGCGTTTGCGCATGCAACCCGGTTTTGCCGGCCGCCCGATCGTGGCGGTATCGGCCGATGCCATGCCGGATGACATCCATCGCGCCTTGCACGCCGGCTTTGCCGACTACTGGACCAAACCCATCGACATCACCCAGGTGCAGCCCACCTTGAAGCGTTTGTTGAGCGCGAGCCCCCAGTGACGGCACAATGTCGGTTTGACGTGACGATTTCGGCGCCCGAACCACCATGACCTCTGCCCTGCACACCTCCGCCCTGACCTCCCTGCCTCTCCTTGCCCGCGGCAAGGTGCGTGACAACTACGCCGTGGGCAACGACCGCATCCTGATGGTGGCCTCCGACCGCATCAGCGCGTTCGACGTGATCATGGGCGAGCCCATTCCGGGCAAGGGTGCGCTGCTGACCAAGATGGCGCTGTTCTGGTTCGAGTTGCTCAAGGACGTGGCTCCCAACCACCTGACGGGTGAGGACCCCGTGAGCGTGGTCACCCCTGAAGAGCGCGCGCAGGTTGAAGGCCGCGCGATGCTCGTCAAGAAACTCAAGCCCCTGCCTGTCGAAGCGGTGGTGCGCGGTTATCTGGCCGGCAGCGGCTGGAAGGAGTACCAGGACAACGGCGAAGTTTGTGGGGTGAAATTGCCTGCCGGATTGCAAAATGCCAGCAAGCTGCCGGAGCCCATCTTCACGCCTGCCACCAAGGCCGACGTGGGTGACCACGACGAGAACATCAGCTACGACAAGATGGTCGAGATCATCGGTGCCGACATGGCTGCGCAAGTGCGCGAACTGGCCATCAAGCTCTACAAGAAGGCGGCCGATTACGCGCTGACCAAAGGCATCATCATTGCCGACACCAAGTTCGAGTTTGGTCTGGACGCCAACGGCACATTGACCGTGATGGACGAGGTGCTCACGCCTGACTCCTCGCGCTTCTGGCCCGTGGAAGGCTATGAGGCGGCCTTCAAGGCCGGCGCGAACCCACCCAGCTATGACAAGCAGTTCGTGCGTGACTGGCTGGAGCAGGCGACCGTCAATGGCAAGCCCTGGGACAAGACCGCGCCATCGCCAGCCTTGCCGCAAAGCGTGATCGACAACACCGCAGCCAAGTACCAGGAAGCGCTGACGCGCCTGACCGGCCAGTGATGGCACGGAGTGGGCGGCCTTGAGTCGCCCCAGGCCATAAAAAAAGGGCATCCAGGTGGATGCCCTTTTTCACGGCCTGGCCAAGCGCATGCGCCGCCAGGCCTGGCTCGGATCAGTTGCCCTTGCGGCGACGTGCCAGCATGCCGATCACACCCAGGCCAGCCAGCGCCAGTGCCATGGATTCGGGTTCGGGCACGGCGCCAGTCACGCCCAGGTCACCGTAGTAACTGCCACCGGCCTTGCCTTCGGCATGGCCCAGCAAGGTGATGGTGTAGTCGCCAGCGGCCAGGTTCTTGAAACCGAACGAGGCGCGGATCGGCGTGGGGCTGATCGTGCCGGTGCCCAGGAAGTCATTGGGGCCCGACAGCTTGATGGAGTCGAACACCACGACCTTGAGCAGCACGTTGCCTGCGGCGTTGTACAGGGGATCGGAGATGGCGCTGAAGGTCACGTCGCTCACGCCATCCAGGTGGAAGTTGTAGTAGTCGTTGAACGACTTGGTGGGGTCGACCTTGCGGGTGTCGAGCAGCGCAAAGGCGTAATCCGGCACATCAGCGCTGGTTTCCAGCACGAGATCGACATTGACCGAGCCGGGATTGCCGGCCAGCACGGCGGTGCTGGAGGCCAGGGCTGCCAGGGCTGCGACGAACTTCAGTTTCATGAGGGAGGCTCCCGTTAAACGACGCGAGGCCCGCGGACACCGTGTTTCACGGTCGTGAACGATGTCACAGGCAATTGGATGCATTCTTCAGGATGAATATGACACTGTCATCCCCCGCCCATGGGGGAGATAGCCCCTCCGGATAGGGGTTTTCCCGGGTTATGGCAAATCTGGCTCGGGCGCCGTGTGTGCTGCGGCCAGCGCCTGTGCGAGTTCGGGCGTGGCAGCCCATTCCTTGAGCATCTGGGCGGCGTCGCCCACGCCGATTTTCTTCAGCGAAGAAAACAGGGCGATCCCGATGTCGGCTTCTTCCGTGGCCAGGTCCGCCAGGACGTCTTGCGCCTGACGCAGTGCCTCGGCGCCTTCCTTGCGGTTGAGCTTGTCGGCCTTCGTGAGCAACACCAGCAACTTGACTTCGCCATTGCGAACCCGCGGGGTGACAAACTCAAGCAGGTTGCGGTCGAGTTCGGTGAAACCGTGTCGCGAGTCCACCATCTGCACGACGGCTGTGAGGTTGCGCCTCAGGGCCAGGTAATTGGCCATCACTTCCTGCCAACGCAGCTTGGCGGAGCGTTCCACCGCCGCGTAGCCGTAGCCGGGCAGGTCGGTCCAGACCTGGTTGGGGGCCGCCTTGGGGCCGACGTGGAACAGGTTGATGTGTTGCGTGCGCCCTGGCGTTTTGGATGCGAAGGCGAGCTGGCGTTGCTGGGCCAGCGTGTTGATGGCCGTGGATTTGCCTGCGTTGGAGCGGCCCACGAAGGCCACTTCCGGCAATTCGGTGACGGGCAACTGGTTCAGTTGGGCGGCTGTGGTGAAAAAACGAGCCGAATGGGCCCAGGCCAGGGCTTCCTTTTCTGGGTCAGATACCTTGTCTGACGTGGTGTTGGCAGGGGCGGAAGCCCCCGGATTTGCGTCCTTCTGGGGACGCTTTGGTCGGGTTGCGCTTGGACGGGTCATAGGACATTGTAAAATCTCTCGGTTTATCTGCCTAATCAACTACAGCCCACCACGCCATGAAGCGCTTTTTCAACCTGATCGCCCTTGCCTCAGTGGCCCTGTCCCTGTCGGGCGTGGCCCACAGCTCGGAAACCAAAGCCGCTGCCAAGCCTGACCTGGCGGCCGGTGAAACCAAGGCAACCACCGTTTGCGCAGCCTGCCACACGGCAGACGGTTCGCGCGGCATGCCCACCTACCCGATCCTGCAAGGTCAGCATCCTGAATATCTGGTCAAGCAACTGACAGAGTTCAAGGAAGGCAAGCGCAAGAACAGCATCATGAACGGCATGGCGGCTGCCCTGACGCCTGAAGACATGCGCAATGTCGCCGCGTTCTACGCCACCAAGAAGGCCAAGGCCGGCGTGGCCAAGAGCCCTGAGCTGGTGGCTGCAGGCGAGAAGATCTATCGTGGTGGCATCGCCAAGAAGAGCGTGCCTGCCTGTGCGGGTTGCCACAGCCCCAATGGTGCTGGCATTCCGGTTCAGTATCCGCGTCTGGCTGGCCAGCATGGCGACTACATCAAGGCTCAGCTGACCGCCTTCCGTCAAGGTGAGCGCACCAACAACGCCCAGATGAGCAGCATCGCGGCCAACCTGAGCGACAAGGAAATCGAAGCGCTGGCCGACTACATCGCCGGTCTGCGTTGATGCCCTTGCCGGCGTGCGGTTGGCGCGCCGGCGTTCACTGCCAAGGCGGGAGGTCCGGTATCGGGCTGACCGCCTTTTGCTTTCCTGGGCTGCGCGTTTCCACCAGGGCAAGAGGTCGTTTGCGCGACTTTCCTGGGGGGCGTGCCTCGCTATAGTGGGCCCTTGCCTGATCCGAACCTATGACCGCAGCAGTTGTTCCTCCCGGTGAGCCGGTGCCTTCCAGCCCACAGCGCCCGCAACGCGAGCTTGGGCGTGAGTTGATGGAGTTGCTGGCGTCCATGCGCTTTGCGATTGCGCTGCTGACCGTGATCTGCATCGCATCGGCCATCGGCACGGTGGTCAAGCAGGGTGAGCCTTTCGTCAACTACGTGGACCAGTTCGGGCCTTTCTGGGCCGAGGTCTTCGGTGCGTTGGGCTTGTACCGCGTGTACGGCACCTACTGGTTCCTGGTGATTCTGGCGTTTCTGGTGGTGTCCACCAGCCTGTGCATCGCGCGCAATACTCCCAAGATCCTGGCGGACTGGCGTACCCACAAGGAATACATCCGTGAGAAGGCATTGCAGGCCTTTCCTCACAAGGCTGCTGGTGTGGTGGGCAAGCCGCTGGAGCCCATGCGTGAGCATGTGATCCAGTTGCTGGCCTTGCAGGGCTGGTCGGTCAAGACGCAGCAACGTGAGGCATCGGCCAAGGG
>NZ_DASUIS010000143.1:0-32419 GCF_036279675.1 Aquabacterium sp.
AGCGTCGATCTGGTCGTAGGCCTTGGCTTCGCCGCCAAACTTCTTCGACAGAACGGTAGCGATAGCAGCCGTCAGGGTGGTCTTGCCGTGGTCAACGTGACCGATGGTGCCCACGTTCACGTGCGGCTTGGTCCGTTCGAACTTACCTTTTGCCATGTTTCTCGCTCCTGGCGCCTTGATCGAGGCTATGAAAAGCTGGAAGAAAAGAAGAGAAGAAAGGGGTGTGTGGTGCCCATGGGCAGGATCGAACTGCCGACCTCCCCCTTACCAAGGGGGTGCTCTACCACTGAGCCACATGGGCATCGACACAGGTTTAAGCTCGTCAACCGAACTCAAACCAGTGCCGACCTGACACTTTTGCGCCCCGCTCTTCTGCGAAGACCGCGACTGTAGCACGCCGAACGTGTCAGAACCGTGACCTTGGAGCGGGAGACGGGAATCGAACCCGCGTCATTAGCTTGGAAGGCTAAGGTTCTACCATTGAACTACTCCCGCTCGGGAGCCTTCTCATGGCCACCAGCCTGCTTTCAGCAAACTGGCCAACCTTGATCCGACGTTCAGCATGTACGAATTAGGTTTGCCTGGTGGAGGAGGCTGGATTCGAACCAGCGTACGCGTAAGCGGGCAGATTTACAGTCTGCTGCCTTTAACCACTCGGCCACCCCTCCAGGCAAGCCCAAGACTTTAGCACAGCTTTTTGAAACTTGCCAAATCTTTGTCGCTTTTTTGTTCGAAAGCGCCATTGCTCACTGGCGTGCCGCCACGCTCAGCGCGATTGCCAGGGGCGCAGCCACAAGGCCATGCTGATCAGGCACGCCACGCCCACCGCACTGGCTTGCGCCAGTTGCCAGAGCAGGTGCTCACTCAACCAGGGTTTGATGCCCCACCAGGCCAGCACGAGCCACAGCGTCGACACCAGCGCCTGCGGCACCAGCCCCAGCCCCTGCTTCAAGGCCGGCACGCGCAGCAGCAACTGCCCCGTCAGCAAGGTGCCCAGGAGCAAGGCCCAGACGATGCCCAGCGAGCCCGCCAGCCAGGCCAGAGGCGGCAAGACCAGCGCCTGCAGCAGGCTGCCCCGCAACTCCGCCACCACCGGGCCTCGGGTGTCGCCCTCGGCATAGTGATAGCGCGCCAGCAGGGTGTTCCAGCTGGCCAGCACCAGCACGGCCGCGTAACCCGCCAGCAGCGGCACCACCACGGCCGTGCCCTGCACCTTGGGGAACAACAGGCTCACCAGGGCCGGCGCACCCAGCATGAGTCCCAGCGAAGCCGGCAACGACACGACCGTGACGGCCGCCAGCCCCTTGCGCAACAGGGCCACACGCTCGCTTTCGCTGCGGCTCATCAGGCTCAAGAGCACCTGGTTGAGGCTTTGCAGGGCGATCAGGGGCAGGTTGATGAGCTTGCGCGCCAGGTTGACCGCCGTGACCACACCTTCGCCCAGATACGAAGCCACGATGCGCTCCAGCAAGGCCAGCCCCTGCCCGGCCATGGCGCTGCCCAGCAAGGGCGCCAGCTTGTGCCCCAGCTCGGCAAACGCACTCGCACTGCCCCGCAGGGACACCGGCTGCAAGCCACTGCGCAAGGCCGAGGGCAGCATCACCAGGCCCATCGCCAGGCTGCCTGACACAAAGGCCCAGGACAGCATGTCCTCCTGTGCTTGCGGGCCGCGCCACCACAGGTACAACATGGCCGGCAGGTTGTAGAGCAAAGAGCCCATGCCCGCGAGCAGGAAGTGCCCCGCGGCCTGACGCGGCACGGCCCACCAGGCCTGCAACACCAGCCCCGGCAGACTCCAGGCCAGGATGTGCAAGGCAGAAACCGTGCGTGCCAGCGGCTCGGCCGCCAGGCCAGGCCCCATCAGGTGCACCAGCCAGGGCGCCCCCAGGCTGATCAAGGCGGCCAGCCCCAGCGCCCCCAGGCCCAACACCTGACTGAGCTGGCTGAACCAGCGCATACGCTCGGTGGCGGTACGCTGTTGCCACAAGGCGAGGGCAGACGAGGTCAGCAGGCCGGCCGCCAGCATGCTGCGCACCGCCTCCGGAATGAACATCGCGATCACGAAGGCATCGGTGCGAGCGCCCGCGCCCCAGCTGGCCACCAACAGCCATTCGCGGGCAAAGCCTGTGACCAGCCCGGCCAGCGTGACCAGGGTCAGCAAGGATGCGGCGCCGAGCACGTCTGCGGCCGATCAGTGCAACAGGGTGAAGAGGCCTTTGCCACCCACCTTGTAATTGAGGCCGCGCACACGCTGGCCCAGCACCTTCGGGCCCTCGCCGCCCACAATCGTGTAAGGCTCGATGGGCTTGGCCACCACCGTGTTGGCCGCCACCACGGCGCCTTCGCCAATGTGAGCACCAGGCAGCAAGATCACACGGGTGGTGATCCAGGCGTAGTCCTCGATCACGATGGGGGAGCCAAAGGCCCAGAACTCGGGCGCCTTCATGTCGTGCCCACCCGCGATCATGATGGCGTGCGAGGCCACGGTCACGTGGTTGCCGATGCGCAAGCCGGCACGCGCATCCACCTGGCAGTGCCAGCCGATGCAAGTGTCTTCACCGATCTGCAGGCCTTCGATGCCCAGGACCTCGGTGTTGCGCCAGATGGTCGAGCCCTTGCCGATCTTCGCGCCACCGATGCGCAACCAGGCCAGCCGAATGGTGTGGCTGGGGATCTTGTTGATCAGCATGTTGTAGACCTGCTCCCAGGCACGGCGCCAACGGTCCACCAGGGTGGGCCAGTTGATGCCGTACAAGGGCACGAAACCCGCGGGGATCTCGTCTCTGAGCATCGCGTAGAAGCGCTTGCCCAACGGATGTTCAATGCGTTTTTCGATGTTGACGTAGGCGATGTAGGTCTGCGTGACGCCGCCTCGGCCGGGCTGCTCGAACGCCACATCGTGGCCGCACATCCACTCGAAGGCCTCGGCCAGCGTGGGCAGATCGACACCCAGACGCGGCGCGTACTCGGCCAGGCGCTCGCGCAGGTTGTTGCTGTGAAAGATGCGGTGTTTCATGACGATGTGTGTGTCTGTCCCGAGCGGATCAGATCTTCGGCTGGCCACCGGGCGCCATCACCTGCGGCAAGGGGCGCGAAGCCTGCAGGCTGATGGCCATGGTCAGCCAGAAGAAGGAGATCAGCACCTGGGTGAAGCTGAAGTAGTGATCGATGAAGCCCGTCAGCAAGGCGGCCAGCATGGCCCCCACACTGCCCACGCGCAAGGCCATGCTGCCATCCATCCGCGACAGGTCACCCGTCAGACGGACCTCGCGCCACCAGGCCCTGGTCAAGGCCATGAAGAACAGCATGCCCGGCAGCCCGAGCTTGTACCAGTAGTTGAGCCAGAGATTGGAGATGCCGAACAGGCCTGAGCCCGTCGCGGGTGTCTCGATCTTGAAGCCCATGCCCAGCGGATAGCGTTCGACGGCGCGGTGGAAGTTACGGTATTCGTCGAAACGCACGCTGGTGCTGGCATCCTGAGAACCCTGCGTCAGGGACATCAGGCGCTCACGCGCCGGCGGGTAGGCGACCAGCATGGTGGCCGACAGCAAGGCACCTATCAACAGCGCACGCCCGGCCAGAGGCACGCGGCGATAAGCCAGCCAGATCACGAGTGCCGCCAGACAAAGCAGCGCGCCGCGAGACCCGCTGAAGACGATGCCGGCGGAGCCACCCAGCGCCACGAACAAGCACAAGGCACGACGCCAGCCCTTTTGCGTGATGCCGTAGAACATGGCCAGCGGCACGGCCAGCAGGAGCGCACCACCGGTGGAGTTGGGGTGCACCCAGGGCGAGGCCATGCGGTCTGCCATGGCCGTGAAGATGTCCAGCAGTGCCTCAGGGTGCGCGTAGTGCAGGCTCGACAGCACGGGGATCATGGCGCGCGCATCATGGCTCTTGATGAACACACCCAGCGACAAGGCCAGCATGGCACTGAAGCCGATGACCAGGCAGTCCATCATGCGCTGACGCAAGGCCGGTGTGGGCGTGAGCAAGGGCACCAGGAACAGTGTGGAGATGTTGAGCAACCAGCGCAGCCAGTTCACGGGCCCGTTGCCTGCTTCGTGCACCATGAGTTGCCCCGCCACCAGGGGCACGATGCTCCAGGCCATCAGCCTGAGCATGGCGCGCTCGGTCGGGCCGTGCTCGACCGGCGGCATGCGCCCCATCAGCCTTTGCAGCACAACGCCTGCCCAGGTCAGCGCCAACAGGGCTTCGGACACGGTCATGCGGATCCCGATGGTGACCGTGGTCCAGGGCACGAAAGGGGCGATCAGGCAGAACAACAGGAAGCCGCGCGCCGGCCTGGCCAGCACCGCTACCGCCACCATCAAGCCCACCACGCCCATGATCAAGGCGGGGGGGCCGGCCAGCAACATCAGGCCGCCGAACAGCAAGCCCGCCAGCACGGGCAGGCAGTTGGCCATGGCGAACGTGGCGCGCAGCTGACTCATGCCAGCTCCTTGAGCAGCTCGTCGACCCGACCCGCGTAGGCCGGCAGATCGTAGTGCGCTGCCCAGGCACGCAAGGCTTCAGGCGACTCCTGCTCTCCCCGGCCCTGGCGGGCGGCCTGGAGCATGAGCTGAACCAGGGTGACCGTGTCCCGTGAGTCAAAGCGCAAGGCGCCCGGCGGGGTAACCTCATCCAGGGACGAACCGCGTGCCGTGGCCACAGGCGTGCCGCACGCAGCCGCCTCGATCACCGGCAGGCCGAAGCCCTCCGCGTAAGACGGATGCCACAGACGCTCGGCCTGGCTGTACCACGCGCCCAGTTGCGCATCGTTGATGCCATGCACGAAACGTACATGCTGCGGCACGGAAGGCACATCGCGCGGATGACCGATGAGCACCAGCGGCGGAATCAGATCCGGCCACATGTTGCGCGCCTGCTGCCATGCACCCAGGAACCAGACGATGTTCTTGCGCGGCTCGCGCGTGCCCACCAGCAACCAGTAGCGCTGGGGGGCAAACACGTCCTGCTGCAGCTTCTGCCAGGGCTCCAGTGGCACCGCATTGGGCAGATGGCGAAGTCGTGATTGCGTGGCAGGGAACAGATCAGCCACGGTCTGTGCGGTGTAGGCCGAAGGAGTCCAGATGGCATCGGCCAGCTCCATGGCGTGGCGGATGCTCCAGCGGTCGAACCAGCGGTAGAAGGCGGCCTTGAGGCCGGACTCGTGACGGTTGCGGTGCGTGATCTGAAAGAGATCATGCAACTGCAACACCCATCGCGTGCGCTTGCGGCGCACATCACTCAACCCGATGGGCAGCCCCATGTTGACCGTGGCGATATAGACATCCACCGCGAGGCTGCTGATGGCTTCCGGCAGAAACTCTCGCTCGAAACGGAAGCGTTCCTGTGGACGGTGCAGGCCCTCAACCGGTGAAGGCTTGGCCGGGCAATACGCCCATGTGCGATGCGGATGGGTGAGCGGTGCGCTCGTGAATGGCAAGGCTTCGGTATCGGGCCGTTGGCGCAAGGTGTTGTACAGCGCCAGCGCCTGCCTGCCGATGCCCGAATAGGGCGCCGCGGTCAAAGGGCGGAGATCCAGTCCTACGCGCATGCCGGCTCCTTGTCAGGCTGTTCTGACAGGGCTTCGTAGGCCCCCTCCAGCTGGCGCGCACAGGCCTGCCAGTCGAAATGCGAGGTCACATACTGGCGGGCCCTCTGTCCCATCTGGGCCGCGCGTTCCGGCGCGTTCAACAGCTTGACCACCGCCTGGGCCATGTCCTCGGGGTTGTCGGCCACCAGCGCTTGTTCACCGGGCTGCACCCCCAGACCTGACAAGCCCTCCGTGGTGCTGACCACCGGCAGGCTGGCCGCGAGGGCCTCGAGCACCTTGAGCTTGGAGCCACCACCGAATCGCAAAGGGGCGAGGAACACGGCCGACTGCGACTGCACGGTGGGCAGGTGATCCACATAGCCACGCCACTCGACACGTGGATCGGTCCAGCGCTGGCGCCAGGCATCAGGCAAAGCATGGCCGCACACCACAAAGCGCGCCTGTGGCTGCAATTGCCACACACGCGGCCACACGGCCTCCATCACCCACTCCACGGCATCCACATTGGGCGCGTATTCGTAGTTGCCCACAAACAGCACACGCTGGCTGAGCCCATCGGGCTTCACGCTGGCATAGCCCTGGATGTCGGCACCATTGCTGACCACATGCGGCCTGCACGCGGTCAGGGCCGAGAGCTTGCGGGCGTCGGATTCCGTGACAGCCACCACCAGGCTGGCCAGTTCCATGGCGTGCCGCTCCCAACGGCGCGCACGCCACTGGTCGTACCGGGCCAGCGGGCGCGCCCACCATGGCCACTTGCCATACGTGGCCGCACCCAGCTCGGACTCGACGTTGTGCTCGACCAGGATGAAAGACTGACGGTGTCGGCGCAGCGCGGCCTCGAAGGGTTGCAAGCCATAGCTGTGCTCGATCTGGACCACATCCCAGCGTTGGCGCTTCAGCAAGGCCTCGAACTGGCGGGTCAAGGCCGGCGCGTAACCGTTGATCGTGGTGAGCAAGGGCAAAGGTGAGAAGGCCGCGCGCCACAAGGTGCGGGGGTCCTTCAACGAGCGCCTCGGCAACACGATCAGCTCTTTCACCCAGGGTGCCAAGGCGGCTTGCACATCGGCATCGGCGGGTGTCTTGGACTGAACCAGCAGCGTGATTTCATGACCGCGTTGCGCCATGGCCTTGAGCAGGTTGTACTGGCGCGCCTTGCCACCGCTGGTGATGGGCCAGGGCAGATAGGGCATGGTCCACAGGATGCGCTGAGGCTTCATGGTCACCACACCAGCATCTGCAGATCGGTGCTGACATCCAGCACCAGGCCTTTGGCATCGGCCGCCTTCACATCGCGTTGCGTGCCGGACAAGGGCTGATGCCAGGTACCCGACTTCACGGCAGGCAAGGTCACGCTCATGGGTTCATGCGCCCAGACCATCCAGAGCTGCTTGCCATCGGGCCGCTTCCAGTGGATGCTGACCAGGCCTGCGGGCACACCACCGTCGATGCGCATGGGGGCGGCCGCCGGCTCCAGCCGCGGCCCGCCAATGCTCAGGAAGCGTTGCAGCGCGGTGTAGACCGGCTTGGGCTGGCCATTGGCGCGCAGCAGGCCATAACGCTTGTCACGCGGGCCGACGCGAGGGTCATCCAGATCAGCCAGCGTGAACAGGAAGACACGGTCGAAATCCTGTGTGGCCATCAGGGCCAGACGCTTGAGCGTGTGGCCGGCCTGGCCCTCTTCGCCCACCAGCGGCTGCTCTTCTACAGGGCCGTCATAGCTGGACCAGCCCCATTCCGTTGCCCAGATCTGCTTGACGCCATAAGCCCGCAGACCTTTGTTGAGAAAGGGCACGTGGGTGAGCAGGTCGCGCGAGCCATCATCGGCACCTTCAGGCTCGGCCGTGTAGGGGTGATAGCAGGCGATCAGCTTGAGCTGGTAGGCGCCCAGCTTGCCCATGGCATCGAGCATCAGGCCTTCGCGGCCTGCCATCTGGCTATAGTAGGCCATGCCGGCCATGGCGATGGGCTTGTCTGGCACGGCCTGGCGCAAGGCGGCCACGGCGGGCTGCAGCAGGCGGCCGTAGCCTTGTGGATCGATGCGAGGCTGCCAGAAGGCCGGGATATTGGGCTCGTTCCAGACCTGCCACACATCCACATTGGGATAGCGTCTGGCCAGAGCCTGCAGGCGCTGCGCGAACACGGCGGGATCCCTGGGTGGGAACTTGTCGGCGTAATCCGCACCCGGCGGCGCAGAGCTGGCAAAACGCGGCGTGCCCACGACATAGGTCAGGCTGTGCAGACCAGACTGCTTGACCAGGCTCATCATGCGGTCGGTGGCATCGAGCTGCAGTTTGCCAGCCTCGGGCTCGATCAGCATCCAGTGCAGGGCCAGCCGCACCCAATTCAAACCCAGGGCCTTGAGGCGCTCCACCTGGAGGCGCGCCACATCAGGCGCAAACCATTGCAGCTGGGCATTGACGCCCAGAAAGTCCTGCCAGACCACGGGCCGCATGGGCCGGATTTCCAGCGCACGCGGCGTCTTCTTCGGCCACAGAGACCACCCGGCTTGCGCAGCCCCACCCAGCATCAGGCTGGTGGCGCCGACGGCCAGCGCGCCACCAAGGCGCAACTGCTGGCGCCGGGTAGCGGCCGGCAAGCTCATAGGCTTTCCTTTTGCGACCACACCGATGCCGGGCCCGCCGACGACGAGCCTTTGGCACGCGGCGCACGCGCCATGGCACGCTGGAAGTGGCCCACAAAGCGTTGCCCCGTAGTGGGCCAGGCGCGTTCGTGCGCCAGGGCACTGGCGCGGTCCGCCCATTGCGACAGGATCTCGGGCTTGAGCAGCACGCCTTCGATCTGCGTGGCCAGCGCATTCACATCGCCTTGCTTGTACGACGAACCATTGCCGTGGCTGATCTCTTCGGCAAACGCACGCGCATCAGAGGTGATGGCGCCGCGCCCGCAGGCAATCGCCCAGGCCAGTGCACCGCTGGTACCGCGCATCTGCCCCAGCAAGGCCAGCTTGCGGGATTCGCGGTAGGGCAACATCATCAGGTGGTGGCGCTGCACGAGGAAGGGGATGTCACGCTCGTCGACATCCAGCTCCCAATCAACCTGCGCCGACAGGCCGCGGCGCTCGACACGGGCACGCAACTGATCCAGATAGCTGCCCTGCGCACCAAAGGCGATGTCGGGCGAGGTGCCGCCGGCGATCGTCAGACGCAGGCGCGCGGCCAGCTCAGGCTGCTGAGCCTTGACCTTGCCCATGGCATCGATGAGATCCTCGATGCCCTTGCCGGCATAGATGAAGCCGAAGTACAGCAACCGAATCGGATCCAGGTCGGGCAGAGGCTTGGACGGCAAAGTGAGCGCACCGTGCGCAATCACGCTGACGCGATCGGCCGGCAGCTTCATGCGCTTGATCAGGCGGCCGGCACCGGTCTGTGTCAAGGTGACCAGGCCATCGAGCTGGCGCGCCAGCTTGCGCTCGGCCATCAAGGTGGCCGGATCCGACAACAGCGCCACGGCCTGCTTGGCAGGACGCGGCAGGCCGGACATGCCGTTGACCATGGTCCAGACCCGGTTAACGGGCTTCCAGATCAGGCGCTCCGGGTCATGCACCGTGGCAGACAGGGCCGGCCTATTGGGCAGGCTGGCCAGGGCACACAAGGTCAGGAACTCACTGTGACGACCGCCACCCAGCTCGGCATGGACCACATCCACCCGACGCCAGTCGCGTTCGGCCACCCAGGCGCGCGCAGCCGCCAGGCTATCGATAGGTCGCTGCCCCGCAAGCGGGGTCAACACATCAACCCCTGCCTGATTCAAGGACGTACGGAAGTGCGCCGCGTAATCGGCAATCCCGGTTTGTTCAGGTGGCAAAGGCGACAACAAGGCCAGACGCATAACGCCCCTCAACGTTGCAGCCAGCGAAGCACTTTAGGTGGAACCTCGAATCGCCGGCGATTGACAATGACGCCATCCACTTTGCGGAAGGCGGTGCGCAAGACACCCAGCGCATTGTCCACTACCGGAATGGTGCTGGCGCGGGCTTCCACCACCAGCACGATGAGATTGGCCTGACTCAGTCGCACAAATGCCTCACGGTTGCTGTGCAGGCCGGAGGCCTCCAACAAGATCACCTCGCCGGGGGCGGGTTTGACCTGATCCGGATTGATGCGCACCGTCAGCGCCTGCGCCTCCAGCAGCGTCTTCAAACGCGAGGCGATGAAGCTCACACCTTCGCCGACACGGGCCGAAGCCAGGCCCAGCACGATGCCCTCGCGCGCGATGCGCTCCAGCGGCAAGGTGCCATAGATGCGGTAGAGGCTGGCGTGGAAATCGTTGTCCGGCCCACCTTCGGTGATGTCCTTGACGGTGGACCACAGCGGCACACCAAAGCGCGCTTCGAAACGACCACCATCATGGATGCGCTGGTCGAACAGCGAATACAGGTACACCACCATCAGGCCCACCATGGCGCCGGCCGGCAGCGCCATGAAGAGCAGCAGCATGCTGTTGGGCGAGCTGCGGGTGGGGTTGAAGGTGGCCTCCTGGATCTGCGCGATGTTGTTGATGCGCTGGTCATCCAGGGCCTGATCGATGCGGGCTTTTTCAAGGCTGTCCAGATACAGGCCGCGGCTCTTTTCGGCCACGGACAGGAGCTGCTCCAGGCGGCCCAGTTCCGGCTCGCGTTCCATGACCTTGCGGCGAGCGGCTTCCAGATCAGCCACTTCCTTGTCGAAGGCGGCGTACAGGGTGTTGAGCTCCTGCAGACGCACGGATTTTTCGAGCTGGTTGCGCTCCATGCTCGCGTTCAGTTCGTTGGGTGTGCGCTTCTCGGAGCGTTGCACCACACGGTCTTCATCCTTGAGTTGGGCCTCCAGCTGGGCGATGCTGTCGTTCAGGGCCTTGATGGTGGGCGCCGTGTCCTTGAACACGCGCAGGGCATCAGCTCGCTGGCGCTTGAGTTCGGCCAGTTGCGCGCTCAGGGCCAGCCACGAGGCGCTCTGGCTCAGGTCGCGCTCGGACACAGACTCCTTGGGCAAGGCACGTGCACGGCCTGCGGCAAAGCTGATGCCGTTTTGCAGCGCCGAGCGCTCGGCGTTGATTTCAGCCAGACGGGTGCGCAGGTCATTGAGGCGCTTGGTCAACATGTCCAGCCGTTCCTGGGCGCTGGTGCCATTGATCTGCTCCAGGCGCGAGCGCAGCAGGGACTTGGCCGAGTCGATCTGCTGATCCACCTCGCGCACCTTGCCCTCGTAGAACAGCACCAGGCCCTTGCGGCCCAGCACCGCCGTGCGTTGATCGGTGTAGACGCGGATCCAGGTCTGCAGCACGCGCTGCGCCTGCATGGGCTCGTTCCAGGTGAAGCTCAGGTCCATCACATTGGAGCCCGGCCCGTGGCTGACCTGGAAATGCGAGGCCAGTTGTGCGGCCATGATCTCTTCGTCGCTCTGCAACTCGACCAGGCCCAGGGCCGCCAGGCCTTGGCTCACGCCTTGCGAGATGGCCTTGCGGACCTTCCTGACTGCCGCCTTGATCGAACCCATTACGCCCGGCTTGGGCGCTTCCGCACTCAGCTCATTGAGATACAGACGCGCCACTTCCAGCAGCACGGGCCGCCCGGTGAGCATCTTTTCTTCATCCACGATGGGATCGCGCGTGGTGCTTTGCGGATAGACCGTCTGGCGGTCGCTCGCATCGATGGGCACCGTCATGTTCTCGCGGCCGGGCTTGACCAGCAGGCGCGCGTCCGACACGTACTTGTGCGGCAGCATGAAGGCGCCCAGCACGGCCAGCACCACCGTGGTGATCATGGCCAGCTTGAACTCGCTGCGGAAGATGTAGAACAGGCGAATCAGGTCGCGCAAGGAGCGGATGTCGATCATGTCTTGGGCGCGATCAGTTCAGGTTCACATTGCCTGCGACACCGACGGAGCGCGAGAAAGGCAAGAGCTGGTTGATGTACAGATCGACGCCGTCGGCCGAACCACCTGCGGAAGACTTCGGCACGAACACGATGTCCCCACGTTGCAGCGCGATTGAATGGCGACCAGCACCTTGTTGGGTCTGTAGCGGGGACTGCAGAACGCGACTGAAGTCGATGAAATAAACGCGATAGCGATCCTGATCGTCCAGACGCATCAAGGCGATGCGCCCCGGATCGGCGGACACGGCCATGCCACCTGCGGCGAACAAGGCCTGCTCCAGATTGGCAACCGCGTTGAGATCCAGTGTGATCGGATTGCGCACCGCACCACCGATGACCACCTTGCTGGTGGGCGAGGCCACGATGTTCACGGTCACACCGGGCTCACGGTAATAAGCGTCCAGCTTGGCACGCAGATAGGCAGCCAGCTCGTCGGGCGTCTTGCCCGCTGCCACGACCTGTCCCGCATAGCGGAACGAGAAGGTGCCGTCGGTACGCACCAGGTAGTTCTGCGTCTGACTGTCGTCCACCAGGTTGCGAAGGTCAAGCGAGGCCGAATCCTGCGCGTCACGCGTGATGCGCAAAGTGTCGCCAGCGCGGATGCGCGTGGGCACCTTGGGCATGGCAGCCAACTGATCCGGTGACACCATCAGCAACTGCAAATGGGTGCCCTCGGGCGTTTCCAGCACGCTCAGCGGGGTACAGGCCGACAAGGCCCAGGCCGCCAGCACGCCCAGCAGCACGCGAACAAGGTTGGTCTTCATGAACAGGATGAGGGGACTCGATACGGGCGACAAAGCGGCCCGCGGCGATGATAAGAGGTCACAAGCAATCGGGATACCCGCAGTGAGGCGGCTACCCCCCATGTTGTGGCTTGTTGGTCAGGCGTGCGGCATGTGCCGATTGCCGCCAGCGCGCCAGCGCCATGGCCATGCGGTGATGGGATGGCCTGCGTAGCCAGGGCACCCCGAATTTGGCGAAAAAGCGCACCATGCTGCGCAGGTGCGTCTTGCCGGATGCCGACAGAATGCCGGCACCGCTGGCCCGCTGGTGGTCGTGCACCAGTTCGACCTCGGGCACAGCCAGCACGCGCCAGCCGTGCGCCCACATGCGCGCGCACAGGTCGACCTCCTCGAAATACAGGAAGTAGCCTTCGTCCATCCGCCCCACCTGCTCGAACGCCTGCCGGCGCACGATGAAGCCAGTGCCCATGACCCAATCGGCCTCGAAGGGCTCGTCCCGCCATTTTCGGATCAGCAGGTGCGAGCGCTCCAGCTTGCGCAAGGGCCCCAATCGCCCCAAGGCCGTGCGACGAGCCAGGATGTCAGGCAGGGAATAGAAGCGCCGCGCCGAATACTGCAGCGACCCATCAGGGTTGATGAGCTTGAGGCCCACCACGCCCAGGCGCGGACGCTGATCGAACAGTCTGCGCACCACATCGATCTTGTTGCGCAGAAAAACGGTATCCGGGTTGAGCACCAGCACCAGATCGGTCTTGAGCGCCTGAACGCCCAGATTGACGCCCGCGCCAAAGCCACCATTGACTTTGGACAAGACGCGAACCACGCCTTGAGGCAGACTCTGGTCCAATCGGATACCGGACTGGTCGGGCGAATGGTTGTCGACCACGACAATGTGCTCGGCCCGGGCAATGCCATGCTCCAGCAGCGACGCCACGCACTGCATGGTGAGGTCGAAGCTCTGATAGTTGACGATGACCACACCCAGACTGCAGGTCGGCTCGGGCACGCCCGGATGCAAGGAATCAGTCATGGCGTTGGTCTCTCAGTAGAAGGGCCTTCCGTCAGAACAAAAGGGGCGCAGCAAACGCGTGCGTGCACGTGCCTGCCAGCCCCCTCACCTGTGATGCGCCCTTTCTGGAATTGACAACATCTGATCTTTTTCGGGGCGTCCACAACATTGTCTGGCCGTTTGCGGGAATTCAGGGTGAACCCTAACCCCCGCGAATGAGCGTTACATGCAAGAGCAGGGTGTCAAATGTGACTGCATGCTACCTGCTGTTATGCAGCAAGCGTTATGAAAGACTGAACAAGAGGGAAGGATTTCAGTCAAATGGGCCCCGTGCCGCCCCCCTCATCTGAAGGCTCGCCGCGCAGAACATGGGCACATGGCCGGAACCCCCTTTAGCATTCGCCTCGCGTTGCAATGACGGCCTGTTCGGCCGGCTCACAGGGAGCGCATACAAAGAAATGGAGTCCGTCTTGAAGAAATACCTCGTTTTGAGCGCACTGCTGGGCGCCTTGTCAATTGGTCAGGCCCAGGTGGCCTCGAACCCGAGTGGCATCACCCCATTCGTGGGCCTGGGCATCACCTTTGGTGGTGATCAGATTGGCCGCGACATTCAGTACACCAATGGTGACTCCTCGGCACTGCATGCCGGCGGCCTGGTGGATCTGCGCGCCGGTCTGGAATACCAGGCCATCAACTCGCCGCTGTCCTTTCAGCTCAGCCTTGGCTATCACACGGACACCTCGCTGGGTAACGGCAAAGGCGGCAGCGCCAGCTTCTCGCGCTTCCCCGTGGAACTGCTGGCGCACTACCGCATCAACGACACCTGGCGCCTGGGGGGCGGCCTGCGCAAAGCCGTGAACGCCAAGACCGAGTCGTCCGGCAATGGCACCGACTATGTCGTGGCTCAGAAGTACACCTCCACGGCGGGCCTGGTGCTGGAAGCAGAAGCCTTCATCAGCCCACAGTTCGGCGTCAAGGTGCGCGGCGTGAGCGAAAAGTACAAGCCTGAACTGGGCAACCAGCAGGAAGTGGACGGCAGCCACCTGGGCGTGATTGGCGTTTACTACTTCAAGTAAACCAGGCACGCACCGAACAAGCGATCAGGCCAGCGACCAATCCAGGCGCTGGCCTTTTTCCTGCCAGAACGCACTGGCCCTGGCGAAATGCCCATTGCCCACAAAGGGCACGGGCGGTCGCATGGCCGATAGGGGCGAGGGGTGGTTGCTTTGCAGGATCAGGTGGCGCGACGTGTTCGCACCGCCGGCTGCCCCCGCTTGTGCCGCCTGCTCGATCAGCGCCGCTTTCTTCTGAGCGTGCGCCCCCCAGAGCATGAACACCTTGGGACCGGCATCGGCGGCCACCGCCCTGATCAACTCATCCGTGAGCGCTTCCCAGCCCCAACCCGCGTGGCTGGCCGCCTCCCCGGCCTTGACCGTCAACACCGTATTGAGCAGCAGCACGCCGCGCTCGGCCCAGGCCCGCAGGCAACCATGTTCAGGCAAAGGCAAGCCAGGATCGCGCTGGATTTCCTTGCGGATATTGCGCAGGCTGGGCGGGATGGCCACACCGGGCCGCACCGAAAACGCCAGCCCGTGCGCTTGCCCCGGCCCGTGATAAGGATCCTGCCCCAGGATGACGACCTTGACCTGGTCGCGCCGCGTCCATTTCAAGGCAGCGAACACATCATCCGGGTAAAGCGTGTCGCCTGCCACGCGTGCGGCATCCACACGCTGGATCAAGGCCTGACCCGCCGCCGTGCGGCGAAAGGCATCCGTGACGCCCCGCCAGTCCGGCGGCACCTCGTCAAACAGGCGATCCAGCGGCAGGCTCAGGCCCTGCGGCGCTTCAGGCACCTGCGGCTGAGGCTCGGCCGCAACCGAATCCGCCTCGAACAGCCCCTGTTGTTGCACCGCGCGCTTCACGCCGGGCTCAGGCAAACAAAGTGGCCAGCGCCACACCCGGATCAGGCTGACGCATGAAGGCCTCACCAACGAGGAAGGCATGCACGTTGGCCTGGCGCATGCGCTGCACGTCCGCTGCGCCCAGGATGCCCGATTCGGTCACCAGCAGGCGATCGGGCGGCACACGGTCCAGCAGGCCCAGCGTGGTGTCCAGCGTGACCTCGAAGGTGCGCAGATTGCGGTTGTTGATGCCCACCAGTGGCGTCTTGAGCTTGAGCGCACGATCGAGCTCGTTGCCATCGTGCACCTCGACCAGCACGGCCATGCCCAGCTCGAACGCACAGGCCTCCAGATCGGCCATCTGCTGGTCATCCAGGCAGGCGGCGATCAGCAGGATGCAGTCCGCGCCCATGGCCCGGGCCTCGTACACCTGGTAGGCGTCCACCATGAAATCCTTGCGCAGCACGGGCAATGTGCAAGCCGCGCGGGCTTCCTGCAGATAAGGCGTGCAACCCTGAAAGAATTGGGCATCCGTCAACACGCTCAGGCAGGCCGCGCCGTGGCGGGCATAGCTGGCCGCGATCTCGGCGGGCACGAAATGCTCGCGCAGCACGCCCTTGCTGGGGCTGGCTTTTTTCACTTCGGCGATCACCCCCGCCTGGCCGGCCGCGATCTTGCTGCGCAGGGCGCCCACGAAATCACGCACATCTGCCAGCTCGCGGTTGCGCGCCTCGGCTTCGGCCCGCACGGCACTCAAGGACTTGGTCTGGAGAGCGGCGGCGATTTCTTCGTGCTTGACGGCAACGATCTTGTTGAGGATGTCGGACATGGGGTGAAGAGGGTTCGGTCAGGCCTGAATTATCCGCGTTTGGCACGTCCACATGGTGGGAGATGTGAAAGGCGACCGCTCCCGGCCATTCATGGGCTTTGTACTCGTCGCATTCCTGCCGATAAGGACAGATCCCCCCGTTCGGGAGTTCGTGCATTGGCGTGGGCCACTTTTTACCGTTGCTGGACTCGATGGCTGGCGCTCATCCTGTTGAGCCTGCTGGGTGCTGGCGCCTGGGGCGACACGATCAAACTGAGCGACCAGTTCACCAGTGAAGCCATCGGGCGTCATTTGCGGGTGCTGGACGACACCACCGGGAAGATGAGCCTGGCCGATGTCCAGGCGCACCGCCATGACAGCCGCTGGGAGGATCGCCACAGCGACAACCTGAACTTCGGCTACAGCCGCTCGGCCCTGTGGCTGCACGGCGAACTGGTCAACCTGGCCAGCCAACAACAGGACTGGCTGCTGGGCATGCGCTACCCGCTGCTGGACTACCTGGACATCTACGTGGTGTGGCCCGACGGCCGGGTACAGCACCACGCCAGTGGTGATCGCCGGCCCTTCCACACCCGCTCACTGGAAGACCGCAACTTCTACTTCAAGCTGAACCTGCGACAAGGCGACCATGTGCAACTGTATGTGCGTGTACAGGGCCAGGGCTCGCTGCAGGCGCCGCTGGAAGTGAGCACGCCAGCTGCCTACGAGCACCGCGCCCATGTCGAACAACTGCTGCTGGGCATCTACAGCGGCGCCCTGCTGGCCATGCTGGTCTACAACCTGCTGCTGTGCATTTCACTGCGTGACAAGGCCTACCTGTACTACGTGGCCTACATCAGCCTGTTTGGCCTGACCCAGTACACGCTCAGCGGCCTGGCCTTTGAGACGCTCTGGCCGAATGCGCCCATTTGGGGCAACCAGGCCGCCCCCATCTTCATGGGCCTGGCAGGATGGTCATTGGTGCTGTTCAGCCGTCAGTTCCTCAATCTGCACACGCACTGGCCGAGAGCCGATCTGGCCATGCTGGCCTTGCAGTGGCTGTACCTGGCCGCCGTCCCCGAAACCTTTGTCCTGCCCTACGCCATCCCCATCAAGATCGTGACCCTGGCCACCATCGTCACACCGGTGCTGCTCTTGATCATCACGGTCGGGTTGTTGCGCAAGGGCGTGCAGCAGGCACGCTACTTCCTGGCCGCGTTCACGGTGCTGTTGCTGGGCGTCCTGCTCACGGCGCTGCACATGTTCGGCATCGTGCAGCGCAACTTCCTGACCGAGTACAGCATGCAGATCGGCTCCATGCTGGAATTCACCCTGCTGTCGTTTGCACTGGCGCACCGCGTCAAGCTCGCACGCGAGGAGAACGAACGCCTGCAGATGGCCCACGCGCTGGAACTGGAACACCGCGTTCAGGACCGCACCCGCGATCTGGACAAGGCCATGAACGAGCTGACCCGGGCCAACGAACGACTTCAGGAGCTGACCGAGCAGGATGCGCTCACCGGCCTGAAGAACCGCATGTTCCTGTCGGAGCGCATGCCCGAAGTGTGGCGCCAGGCTCAACGCTGGCACACACCTGTCTCGGTGCTGATGCTTGATGTGGACCACTTCAAGCGCGTCAACGACGATCACGGGCACCTGGCTGGCGATGAGGCGCTCAAGCAAGTCGCCGGCGTCATCGCACACGCTGTGCAAAGGCCGGGCGATCACGCCGTGCGCTACGGTGGTGAAGAGTTCCTGGTGCTGCTGCCCCAGACCCACACCGTGGGCGCTGCGCACATTGCGGAAACCATCAGGCTGGGCGTGCAGTCACTCGACTTCCGGCATGAGGGCAAGCCCATCCCGCTGACCGTGAGCATCGGCCTGGCCAGCGTGGTGCCCACCATCGACCTGCCGCCCCAGGCCTTGCTGAATGCCGCAGACCAGTTGCTGTATCAAGCCAAACAGAAGGGGCGCAACCGCTGCGCCCTCAACCCCGAGGCGCTGGCCACAATGCCGCGCAAATCAGGTGCTGCGCACAAACCGCAGGCGCAGCATGCGCCCGCCACACCGAGCGAATCGCTCAAGCCGGCTGCTGGGCAGCCAGACCCTGCGTCGTCTGCACGAAGTTGAACAGGGCCTCGCCAGCGCGACCGCTGGCAATCGCTTCACGGGCGCGCTCGATGCCATCGCCCAGCGAATCGGCCACGTTCGCAGCGTACAAGGCAGCACCCGCGTTGAGCAGCACAATGTCGCGCGCTGGGCCGGGCTCGTTGTCGAACACGCGCCGAACGATGCCCACTGACATCTCGCGGTTCTGTGCCTTGAGCATCGAGCCATCGTGTTCGGCCAGACCGAACTGCCCCGGGTTGACGCGGTACTCGCGCACTTCGCCGTTCTTGAGTTCGGCCACCAGGGTGTCGCCGGCCAGCGTGATCTCGTCGAGGCCATCGCAGCCGTGCACGACCATCACGTGGTCAGAGCCCAGGCGCTGCAGCACGCGGGCCATGATGCCCACCAGATCCGGATGGAACACACCCATCAACTGATTGGGTGCACCAGCCGGGTTGGTCAATGGCCCCAGGATGTTGAACAAGGTGCGGATGCCCAGTTCCTTGCGCACCGGCGCGGCGTGCTTCATGGCGCCATGGTGATTGGGCGCAAACATGAAGCCGACATTGGACGCAGCCAGCGACTGCGCCACCTGGTCGGGCTTCAGGTCAATGCGTGCACCCAGCGCTTCAAGTACATCCGCGCTGCCCGTGCTGGACGACACGCTGCGGCCACCATGCTTGGCCACGCGGGCCCCGGCAGCGGCCGCCACGAACATGGCTGTGGTCGAGATGTTGAAGGTGTGCTGGCCATCACCGCCCGTGCCGCACAGGTCCACCAGGTGCAGCTTGTTGGACACATGCACCGGTGTGGCGAACTCGCGCATCACCTGGGCGGCCGCCGTGATCTCGCCGACCGTTTCCTTCTTGACACGCAAGCCGGTGATGAAGGCGGCCATGATCACCGGCGACATCTCGCCCGTCATGATGCGGCGCATCAGGCCCAGCATCTCGTCGTGGAAGATCTCGCGGTGCTCGATGACGCGTTGCAAAGCCTGTTGATCGGTCAGCTGGGACATGTCGGCCACCTCGATTACATCTTCAGGAAATTGGCCAGCATGGCGTGACCATGCTCGGTCAGGATCGATTCAGGGTGGAACTGCACGCCTTCCAGCGGCGCGAAGTTCTTGTCCGTTTGAGGCCCCTTGTGGCGAACGCCCATGATCTCGCCGTCCTCCGTCCAGGAGGTGACCTCCAGGCAATCGGGCAAGGTCTCGCGCTCGATGGCCAGCGAGTGGTAGCGGATCACGGTGAACTGGCGTGGCAGGCCGGCGTACACACCCTGTTCGTCGGTGGTGATGATGCTGGTCTTGCCATGCATCTGTTCGTGCGCGCGGATCACCTTGCCGCCCAGGGCCGCACCGATGCTCTGATGGCCCAGGCAGACACCCAGGATGGGCAACTGGCCGGTGAATCGTTGCAGGGCAGGCACGCAGATGCCGGCTTCGGCAGGCGAGCACGGGCCAGGCGAGAGCACCAGGCGATCAGGCTTGAGCGCGGCGATCTCGTCGAGCGTGATCTCGTCATTGCGGAACACCTTGACCTCTTCGCCCAGTTCGCAGAAGTACTGCACCAGGTTGAAGGTGAAGCTGTCGTAGTTATCGATCATGAGCAGCATGGGCACTATCCTGATTCGGGATGTGAGTCATGGGAGGTCTTGCACCACCCCTCGGAATTCCCCCTCGGAGACCGTTTTCTTCTGGCTGTACGCACCGGGGAAAGGTGCAAGCACGGTCATGCAGTGTCAGGTTGGCGTCACCGCCACCAGCGTGCGTCAAGGTGAGAGAAATCCGAGGGTTGCTGCATGCGGGTGATTCTACATGGGTGACTGGCGACACCCCGATCCAGGGGCCTGCGCGCCCCGCCCGGCCACGTAATATCGGCAGCGCTTTCATCCAGACCGTACAACAGGGAGTTTCCATGATCCGATATGCGCGCCGCCCCTGGCGTTCAGCCGCTGCTTTGCTCACCGTCCTGGCCCTTCAGGCTTGCGGGGGTGGAGGCGGGGGCAGCAGCTCCGACGCCAGCAATGTCGACCCGGCGAACAACGCGGACGGCCTGGGTGTACAGGGCCATCTCAGCGGCACGCAGGCTATCGGCCAGGCCAATCCGGCAGGTCAAGCTGACATGGGTCCGGAATCCGGAGCCGTGACCTTGCGAGACGACGGCACGGCCCTGGCTACGTGGCGTATCAATGACCCCAAGGCGACTCAAAACAACACACTGGCCTGGTCCCAAATGGACAGCCGCGGCAATTGGAGCACCGCGCAAACGCTCACACAGATGAAGGGGCGCTTGAGCTATCTGCCCATCACGCTGCGCAGCAATGCAGCAGGCGATGCCGTGCTGGCATGGGCCAACGACACCTACAACACCACCAATACTCAGAACGTCGGCCAGGCACTGGTGTACGCCCGTGCGACAGGCTGGTCTGCGACGGCCATCACCCAGGGCAGCGGGCCTGGATGGCCGAATTATCAAGACCCTCGATCCTGGGCACTTGATATTCAAGAGGACGGGACTCTCCTGTCCACCGCCGTCAATGGCAGCGGCCTGTCAGGGCTACTGCGCGTGGATGCCAGCGGTCAGCAGACCTTCTCACCGGCAGACCCCACCAGCATCATCTCCGCTTTCGCCCCGTTCTCAAGCGCGTCCAACCCCACGGGCCTGACCTTCTACTTCGATGGCAACGCGCGCACCGCCAGGGTCCGGCTTGGCACAAGCACCGATCCATCCTTGTTTGCCTCCTTGCCAGTCCAGGCGGGCTCATCCTGCAATAACTACCTGCGCTTTGCGCCCATCATCGCCAAAGCGTCGAGTTCGCAAGCCGGCGTGGCGGCCATCACGCTGGCAGACGATATCTCGCCGAGCTACACCTGCAATACACATCGCATGTTCCTGACACGGGCTGACACCGTGCCCTTCTTCCGAATCAGTTCGATCCAGGCCAATGCGCCGCATACGGCACTGGACTTCCCTCCGCAGATCGCCATCGATCAGCAGGGGCGTGCGCTGGCCATCTGGTGTGAAGGTGTGCTCAACAACTACTACTACACCAGCAACTGGCAATGCAAGTGGTCAAAGTCCTTGCCGGGTGAAGCCTGGTCCACAGCACAGGACTTGATTCTCAACCTCCCCCAGGTCGGAAACTACTCCGGAAGTTCACGCCCCGTCCTCGCGATGAATGCCAATGGCGATGCCGTGGCCGCCATCAAGCTCGCAAGTACGAACGTGAGCACCGTCGATGAGCGCATCGTCGTCGCCAGGTTCAGCTTTGCTCAAGGTTGGCAACCCTGGTTCATCGCCGCAAACAAGCTGGCCTTGTCCATTCCTGCGGTCAGCATCAATGCGAGCGGTGCGGCCATGCTGAGCTACTCCGGCTTCGACTTGCCTCGTGTCGGTGGGCACGCCCCCAACGGTTGGTACACCAGCGGTGCCAATGCCCCGGTCAACCGCGTGTTCGCTCTGCGGTTCTGAGACACGCGCAACCCCGGCATATCGCGGGGAACATGGCCCCGCCCTGATTGAGGGGGGCTGCGAGCACAGGCGAACCGACACATCGTGCCAAGATGCACGCCATGAAACGCGCCCTCACAAACACAGACCAATCTGCACATGCCTTGCTGGGTCTGGAGCTGATGCGTTTTGCGTGTGCCGTGTCGGTGCTGCTGTGGCACTACCAGCACTTCTTCTTTCAGGGCGGTGCGCCGGTGGGCTTCGAGACCAGCGCTCAGCCCCTGTACACCTGGCTCAAACCCTTCTACGAAGCTGGCTGGCTGGGTGTCCAGTCCTTCTGGGCCCTGTCGGGCTTCATCTTCTTCTGGAAGTACGCGCAACCGGTGGCTCAAGGGCGGGTCAGCACGCGGCGCTTTGCCGTGCTGCGTTTTTCCCGCCTGTATCCCCTGCACCTGCTGACCTTGTTGATCGTGGCGGCGCTGGGCCTGTGGTACCGGCAGTTGCATGGCAGCGACTACGTCTACCAGTACAACGACTGGACGCACTTCGCCTTGCAGTTGTTCATGGCCAGCGACTGGCCCGGGCGCAGCGAATGGTCCTTCAATGGCCCGATCTGGAGCATCTCGATCGAAGTGCTGGTCTATGCGCTGTTCTTCGCGCTGTGCAAGCTGGGGCTGACACGCTGGTGGCAGGTGCTGGGCCTGATCGGTGCCTCCGGCATGGTCTACGCGCTCAAGCTCACGGACCATCCCATCGTGTTGTGCGTGTTCTTCTTCTACCTCGGCGCCTTGACCCATCTGGCACATGAAGCCCTGGTCAAACGCCCACGCTGGCTGCAATATGCGGTGCAGGCCGCCGGGTTGCTGGCCGTGACCATGGGCACCGCACTGCTGATCAACGGCAAGCTGCGCGCCATGTTCTACGTGGCGGTGCTGACGCCGGTGGCGCTGATCGTGCTGCTGGACTGGGTGCAGCCGCGATCCGCCACGGCCATCCGCTGGATCAACCGCCTGGGCAACACCACCTACGCCAGCTATCTGCTGCACTTCCCGCTGCAACTGCTGCTGGCCTGCCTGACCTCCAGCCTGGGCTTCACCTTGCCCTTGCACGAGCCGGCCTGGGTGCTGGCCTATCTGATCGGTGTGTTCGGGCTGGCTACCGTGGTTTACCAGCTGGTGGAGATGCCGGCGCAGTCGTGGTTGCGGCAACGCCTGGGCACGCACTGAGGCCTGCGGCTGTCGAGCCGCGAGGCTCTGGTCAGGCTCAGTAGCGATCCGTCAGCCAGCGCGTGGCCTCGTCCACTTCCAGCGGTTGCGCAAACAGGAAGCCCTGGAGCACATCACACCCGGCGCTCAAGGCTGCACTGGCATGCGCTTCGGTCTCCACCCCTTCCGCGACCACATCCAGGCTGAGCACGCAAGCCAGATCGCAAATGGCCTTGACCACGGCGTTGGCCTCCTGGTTGGGCATGGGGTCGATCAGGCTGCGATCGATCTTGACCGTACGCAAGGGCAGGCTGCGCAGCATGTTCAGCGATGAAAAGCCGGTACCGAAGTCGTCCAGCGCCACCTCGACGCCCGCCTTGCGCAACTGGCTGATCTGCTCGTTGACCTGATCCATGTGGGTCACGGCGGCAGTCTCTGTGATCTCCAGCGTCAGACAGCTCGGCGGCAGTTGGAAGGACCGAAGAATGGCGAGCACCGATTCGGGAAATTGCGCGTCCAGCAACTGCAAGGGCGACACGTTGACCGCCACGGGCACCAGGCTCAGCCCCTGATCGCGCCACGCCGCCAGCTGCTGGCAGGCTTCGCGCAGGATCAGCGCCCCCAGGGGCACGATCAGGCCGTTGCGCTCGGCTGCGGGAATGAAGTCCAGTGGACTGATGCGCCCGACGCCCGGGCGATCCCATCGCACGAGGGCCTCGAAGCCCAGCAATCTGCCCGTCTTGGCGGCCACCTTGGGCTGATAGACCAGCTTGAACTCGTCGTTCTGCAAGCCCGCGCGCAGGGCTTGTTCGGCGCTGAAAAACGCCACCAGCCCCTGGGCCCCGTCGGCCGAGGCCCACTGCACGGAGGTGCCAGGCAATCGCTTGGCCTCATGCATGGCGGCATGCGCGACCTGCAGGAAGGCCTCGGCATCCCGGGCCGAGGAAGGGTGACTGGCCACGCCCATCGAGACATCGAGGAAGAAGCGGTGCGCAGGCAGGACCAGCGGCTCGCGCAGCATGACCTTGACCTGCTGAGCCATGCGCTCGGCCTCGTTCACCGCGTCCACACACTCGATCAACAGAGCGAACTCGTCTTCACCCATGCGCATGACCTGGGCCCGATCAGCCAGACAGCGCGCCAGCTCGGCGCTGAGCACCTTGAGCACGTCGTCACCCACGCTTTGCCCGTGCGCCTCGTTGAACAGTTTGAAGCGGTCCACATCCATCAGGATGAGCGCGAAGGTGGGATGCGCGGGGTCCTCGAACAGTTCACGCAGTCGCTGCAGCAGGGCACTGCGGTTGGGCAGACCCGTCAGCTCGTCGTGCGTGGCGCGCCACAACAAGGCCTGGGTGGCATCCACGCGCGCCGTGTCATCCGAAACCACAACCTGCAAGGCCGGCGCCCCATCCCATTCCACCTGCCAGGCCCGGAAACGCAGGTACAGGCGGCGGCCATCCAGCGCAAACCGCTCACCATGCCACTCGGCCTGCTGGAGCTGTCCGTCCAGCACCCGCCGCGCAATCAGCTCTGCACCCTGGCGCTCGGCCTCCGGCACGGTCTGCTCGACCCAGCGCGGCGAAAAGATCGGCGGGTGCGGCGCCTTGTCGTTCATGCCATAGATCTGACGGAAGGCCGGGTTGGCATAAGCCACCATGCCCTTGCGCACCACGGTCACGCCCTGCGGCGATCGCTCGGTCAGTTCGAAGAACCGATCGTGCAACCGACGCACGGCCTGCCCCGTTCGGGTCAGGGCGGAATACATCAGGGACATACCCAGCAACAGACGCAAGGCAGCCGCGACCGTGGTCTGCAACATCGTCCCTGATTCGCCCATCACCACATAGGTGAACTGGTTGAGGCCGCACAGCACGATCAACAGACCACTGGCCCGCTCGCCCGGGCCCTGTCTGCGCAACCACCAGGCCACCACCAGACCGATCACCGTGTTGAGCGCGGCAAAACCGAGTTGCGCCCAATGCAGATCCACCAGGATCAGGCCGATGTGGAACAGGAAGAGAAAGCAACCCGTCGCCAACAGCTTCCACCTGCTGAAACGCCTGCCCGACAGGTGGATGAAACCCAGCGTCAACAGGCTGAGGTAGGTGGTGCCGACCAGCACCAGCCCGACCAGCCCGACGTGGTGCCACAGGGGATCGGTGCTGCGCGTGGCCAGGTAGGCCAGCGGGTTGAGCGTCCAGATCAGGTGCGACAGGCCCAGCAAGGCCGTGAAGGTCTGCGCGCGATCCTGCCGCCACACCAGCAGCAAGGCAACCCCGGTACCCAGGGTCACGGCCATGTAGATCGCGAAGGTGTAGAGCACGTCGAACGCGGCTTCCGAAATGAAGATGGAAGCGGTATATCGACGCACCCGCAGGCGCACTGAAATGGGGATATCCCTCGACGACCAGGTCATCAGACCCGATCGTCAAAAGGATCACATCACAGGCCTTGTTCGACCATCTCGGCCGCGCGCACCACGGCGCGGGCCTTGGCCTCGGTCTCTTGCCATTCGAGCTCGGGCACGGAGTCAGCCACCACGCCGGCACCTGCCTGCACGTACAAGGTCTGGTCCTTGATGACGCCGGTGCGGATGGCGATGGCCACGTCCATGTCGCCCGCAAAGCTCAGGTAGCCCACGGCACCGCCATAGACGCCACGTTGCACGGGCTCCAGCTCGTCGATGATCTCCATCGCACGGATCTTGGGCGCGCCGCTCAAGGTGCCCGCCGGGAAGCTGGCACGCAACACATCCAGGCCGGTCATGCCGTCCTTCAAGGTGCCTTCGACATTGCTGACGATGTGCATCACATGCGAATAGCGCTCGATGCCGAAGGCCTCGGTGACCTTGACCGAACCGGTCTTCGCAATGCGGCCGATGTCGTTGCGGGCCAGGTCGATCAGCATCACGTGCTCGGCGCGCTCCTTGGGGTCAGCCAGGAGTTCCTTCTCGTTGGCGGCATCCTGTTCAGGCGTGGTGCCACGCGGACGTGTGCCGGCAATCGGGCGGATGGTGACCGTCTCGCCGCCATCCTTGTTCTTCTCCTGGCGCACCAGGATCTCGGGCGACGAACCCACGACATGGTGATCGCCCATGTCGTAGTAATACATATAGGGGCTCGGGTTGAGCGAACGCAGCGCACGGTACAGGCTCAGCGGTGAAGCGGTAAAGCGCTTTTGCAAACGCTGACCGATCACGACCTGCATGCAGTCGCCCGCCGCGATGTATTCCTTGCACTTGAGCACGGCCGACTCGAAATCGGCCTTGGCAAAGTGGCGCTCGACAGGGTAGGACTCGCCCGCCGTGATGGGCGGCACCGGCACGACTTCGTTGAGTTGCGCCTGCAATTGCGCGATGCGGGAAGCCGCCTTGGCATAAGCGCCGGGCTGGGATGGATCCGCGTACACGATCAGGAAGAGGCGATCGGCCAGGTTGTCGATCACGGCCAGTTCTTCACACTGCAGCAGCAGGATGTCGGGCGTGCCGATGCCACCGGGCTTGTGCGTTTTCGCCAGGCGATGCTCGATATGGCGCACGGTGTCGTAGTCGAAGTAGCCCGCCAGGCCGCCGCAGAAGCGGGGCAGGCCTTGGGGCACGGCGACCTTGAAGCGTTGCTGGTACGTGGCGATGAAATCCAGCGGGTTGCCGTTGAAGGTCTCGACGACTGCGCCGTCGCGCACCACCTCGACCTGGCGACCGGTGGCCCGCACCAGCGTGTGCGCCGGCAAGCCCACGAAGGAATATCGACCAAAGCGCTCGCCACCCACCACGGATTCCAGCAGGAAGCTCAGCGGCTGCCCCTTGGTGAGCTTGAGGTAGAGCGACAGCGGCGTGTCGAGATCGGCCAGGGCCTGGGCGACCAGGGGAATGCGGTTGTGGCCTTGAGCGGCCAGGGCATTGAATGCTTGTTCAGTGATCATGGTTGGGGACTCCGAGCCCGGCAGCGCCAGCATCAGTCGGCTTTGCGCCACATATGTCATCTTGTGAAACACCCCCTTAGGGGCGGATCCACCCGTTCTGTTTACGCCCTCTTACCGTTGTGACGTGGAGGGCCCCTTGCCGGATGAGCACGCCGCTATGATCGCGACGCACTGAGCGACAAGAAAAGGGAGTCAGCGTCGCCAGGGCCATGCCCCCCGGTCGTGCGAACCTTTGGTCTGTTTGCGCGAGATGAACATCAAACCAGTGTAGCAGGGCGCTCTTGGCGCCAAATGATCAAAACGCACCCCCCTTGAGTGAGCCATGGCTTCAAGGGCAAACCCAGATTGTGATTCGCGTTGAACGAGTAACAATCTCTTACCAGTACAGTTCCTGTGCGGAGCCAATCTGACCTCGATGTCATACAAGCTTCACATGACAGGACGCCTTATAAGTATTCGTATGTTGTTGACTCTCGCTGCCATGTCCCGTATCGGGCGCCAAGCCCTGGCCACAGCCGGCCTGGCACTCGTGCTGGGGCTGCCCCACGCGGCCCAGGCTCAAAGCGCCGATGTCGTGGGTGTGCACTACCCCCCCACGATCAAGGTCGAAGGCTCCAACCTCACCATCAACGGCAGCGGCATCAGCTACCGCGCTGTGGCCAAGTTGTACACGGTGGGCCTGTATGTGCCGCAGAAGGCCAGCAAGGCCGAAGCCATTTTCGCCACAGGTGGCCCCAAACAACTGCGCTTCGTGATGCTGCAGGGCATGCGCGTGGATGAACTCGGCAAGGTCATCACCAAGGGCATCGAGAACAACAGCAGCCGCGAAGAGTTCTTCAAGCTGATCCCCTCGATCCGCATCATGGGTGAGCAGTTCTCGCGCATCAAGCGCCTGAACACCGGCGATGTGTTTGCGATCGAATTCGTGCCCAAGCGTGGCACCATGTTCTTCGTCAACGGCCAGCCTGCCGGCCTGCCCCTGGAAGACGCGGGCTTCTTCCCCGCCGTGCTGCGCACCTGGCTGGGCAACCGCCCCGTCACGCAGGACTTGAAGGATGCCCTGCTGGACTACAAGGCGCCACCGGTGCTGGACGCCCTGCAGTAATCGCCTAGTCATCGCCCATTCTCAGCGCCCTGAATCAGCCATTGGCCCGCCCTAACACGGCGGGCCAATTCACTTGGTCCAGACGCGGCACATGGGCCACGGCCGGCACGTCCTGAATCGGGTGACCATGGTTGTAGCCATAGGTCACCAGCAGGATGTCGCAACCCGCAGCGCGTGCGGCTTGCGCATCATTGCTGGAGTCGCCCACCATCAACGTGGATGCGGGCGCCGAGCCCAGTGCCTCGCAGGTCTTGAGCAAGGGCAATGGATCGGGCTTCTTGCGCTCGAATGCGTCCCCACCAAACACCTGATCGAAGTAGCCCAGCAGGCCCTTGCGCTCCAGCAACTGCTTGGCAAAGGCCGTGGGCTTGTTGGTCAGACAGGCCAGCGGCACGCCCAGATCACGCAATTGACGCAAGCCCTCGGGCACACCAGGGAAGACCTCGGCGTGCTCGCCATTGAGGCGGGGATAGTGCAGGTGATAGTGGTGCAGCGCCTGCGGCAGGGCTCCGGTCACGTCGGCATCGTCCGGGGACAAGCCCCAGGCGTGCGCCAGGCTGCGGCGCACCAGGTCTTCAGTGCCTTTGCCCACGGTCAGTTCGATGAACGCGCGGTCCACACGAGCGAGCTCGACAGGGTGGCACCCGACATCGGTCAGGGTGTGCTGGAGAACGACGACGAAGTCTCCCAGGGTATCAACCATGGTGCCGTCTAGATCGACGATGGCGGCTTGGAATGGCATGTGGTTCATATGAATGGAGTCCTGAACGGAAGAATAGAGTTCTGAACGATTCGGCGTCATAGAGGTTCCGATCGGAAATAGAGTTCTGAACCGAAGCGCAGCACGATCCGTCCACATGCAGGGTGCCGCCGTCGCGAAATAGCCCCACCAGCCATGGGTAAATTCCAACGATCCTCGCAGAAATCAATTGGCCTTGTTCGGCTTGCCCTTATTCAGCTTCGGGGGCGTCTTTGCGGCGAGCTTCTGTTTCGCCTCATTAAGCCCATAGGCAGAGCACAACATGTGGTCCAACGCCTCCAGCATCAACTGGACATCGCTTGTTTCGGGAACATGCGCCCTATGAGCTGCAGCGTGCCCCAACTCGACCACCGCATTGATGCAGTCAAACTGCTGTTGAGTGAGGTG
The DNA here is from genome assembly GCF_036279675.1 of Aquabacterium sp. Classification (GTDB taxonomy): domain Bacteria; phylum Pseudomonadota; class Gammaproteobacteria; order Burkholderiales; family Burkholderiaceae_C; genus Aquabacterium. The sequence continues at coordinate 28,842 of NZ_DASUIS010000143.1, forward strand.
CCCCGCGTCGAGCAAACGCCCCAGCTTCTCGTCAAATCTTAGAATCTTGGCATCCAAGATGTGATCGGCAGTGACATCAATGACAGCCCTGATACCCATCGCCGACAACGCCATCAAGCCAAGATGCTGGGCGACATGAATTTCGCGCATCAATACCTGAGCGTGTTGCGGCAACTTACCAAACCATGACGGCTCTTTCATGGCAGGAATGGAAGGCCCATGTTGCGCGATCGGAGCACCGTCTAGCCCCAACTGTGCAAGCGCTACGAAGCCATTCGCCATCGTCTGCATTCGACTGGCATACATCTGCCTGAGTTCTTGAATGCAGGCCTCAAACGTATCGTACGTCAAGCACCTCCTCGCGCACGATCACTGACTGGTACACCGTTTCGGCTGGCGTGAAGGAAATTGGCGTGCGCCACCACTCCCGCATATGGGCATGAACACGATTCACCTGCTCAAACGGCACGTTGATGGACTCCGCCACTGCCCTCAATGTGATGGGTGCATCTAGTGATCGTATGTAGTGATCGCGGAACGCGATCCACATCAACTCGGCGGTACGAAGAATGCGGGTAGCCAGTGGGTGCTCAGGCATTTTCGCCATGGCAACTAAGCTCACGTGATAGCACTCCACTTCGGCAACTCGCTCTTTGAGCACATAGCCTGCTTTCTCAAGGCGATCAATGGCTTCTCTATGCGCGAGTTGGTCCCGGCGAAACACCTTCATGTCGATCCAAGATTTAGCTGCCTCGGTCGCCTCCAGAAGTGCCGATAACAGTTCTATATCTTTTGGTCCGAGCGTATCCATCACCGGTGCTTCAGCCATCATTGCCTCCCCTGCTAGCCGGAGAGCGTCCTTCATAGGCCTCAGCGATAAACGGCTTCACGGCCTCCAGGTCCGACATCGTCGCCAGTGGGACTTCGACGTCTCCGGTGCCCCAGTGCCCTTTCTGAGAAACGTCTTTGGCGCTTGGCAGCAGCCTCATTACTTTGGCGGGATCCAAGTGCAGGTAAAGCAACAATCGTCCCTTCTGCGGCACGAGAGTGGCAAAGTTCTTCAGGCGTTTGAAAGCAACATAGAGCCGAAGTTCTTTTCGCTGCACATCATCGCCCAGGGACTGGGTGTAGTCTTCTACGGAAGCAAGCAAATCCGCGAGTGCAGGTGATAAGGACGCTACCGTCTCGCCATAAGGCTTATCCGGGCCGACGATTTTCCCCAAGCCCGGCTCTTTAACATCTTTCGCTACCTTGAGCGCCTTGCCTGCACCCGCCTTGTTGTTGGAGGCCAAGGAAGCGTTGGCCAGTTCGAACAACAACAGCTCATCGCCAAACCGACGATAGCGAATCAGCTCAATGTTGCGATTGATCTGCTGAACGGCATGCCCGTCGTACTTGGTGAAGTCGGCAGCAATGCAGACTAGGCGAGGTGCACTCCAGTCGATGTCATCGGCGACATCTTTGCCAAATTTGTCCAGCACCAAGAGCTTGAACTCTGCTTGGTGGTCCATCAGCCAATCCAAGTAGAACAAGCCTTGGTTGATGACATTCTCACCGACCGAACGCTTGTACTCCAAGATGACTGGACAGTTGTTCTCATCGAGCCCCAAGGTGTCGATGCGGCCACCGTGGGTCTTGCCAGTCGAGTACTCGGTGGCCAAGAAGCGAATGCCCAACAAAGCCACCAGATTTGCCTCGATAAGATTTTGCAGAGGCTTCTCTAAGTCGGAAGCGTCACCTCGGAGTTCTGCAGCGAACCCGTTGGAAAATCGGAAAAGCTTGATATCACTCATCTTTCCTACTCAATTTCCTCAGCCCGCAAACAAAGCTGACCAAGCCCCATCAGCGAGAGCTGCGCACGAATGGCAGCAGCATATGGATTGCTTGGCAACGTCTTTTTCTGGATGGAATCCAACTGCTGGCTTATCGGGAGGAGCTGGGCGATCTGCTGCCCCTTATCCGGCGCAACATCAGCCGCATTCGTAGCCCTGAAAACCTGTTGTACTTGCTCCTGAATCGAATCCATCGCTCGCTTCCGTGCGCCAACTAACCCATCCAAATTCAATCCCAAGTACCTAACGCTCTCGGTCACTCGCCAACGCTCATACTCACCAAGGCACAAACCGCTTGGCACCAGAACACCGGCGCCGTCAATCGCCACCAACTTCACGTCTGCTTTAGACGCAGGATCCAAAATTACAGGCCTTTCATCGGCATCACACCGATCGTCCCAACATGCCTTCTTGCTACCTGGCATTAAAGGAAACCACGCCCCCTTCCCAACTGTCTCTTCTAAATCCTCATCAGTATTCAATTGATTTGAGCGCTGAGCCGCATAACGGAAGTTTTCCCAAGAAAACGCCAACCATGGGTAACCATCGTCCGTCTCACCCTCAGATCTCTTGGCGGCTTTCTTCGGCCGAAAATGATCAACATCAGCAAATGACTGGACACAGTCACTTTCAGAGTACCAGCACTTGCCATATGACATCTGCTTGAGGTATCGCGCAAATCGACGCCAGAGCCTCGCCCTCTTCTCGATGTAAGCCTTGCGTGCGTCTGGCTCTGCAATTTGATCGAGTTCTCGCTGCGCTTGAGCTGCCGCATCCAGGAGTAAGCGGGGAATCAGCGCCGGGTTCCGCTTCACAAAAATCATGCATGCCCCCCCTGCTTCGCGATCAACTCATTTATGAGGGCTTTCATCGCAGCATGCTGTGCTGCAAGCGCAGATGCCGTAAGCGGGGGACGATTTGCCCACCGTACGTCGTGAAGCGCCCGAAGAAAGGTCTGATACAAGGGATCTCGGTCTTCCTGCAAGAACCCCAACCGAGCGAGAACATCGTTGATACGAAGCAACCTCCTCTGATGCGTATCCGAGGTCGAAGTGCGCCTTGCAAGGCGACTACGCAAGTCAACTAAACGCTGCGTACGAGCGTCCAAGCTTGTCGGGAGCCCAAATATTTCTGTCAGGGTTGTTGTGAAACCCATCCCTCTAGGATCGACGTAAGGAGACTGCGCCGCTGTACTCCCATCAGCCTCTCTCGATAGGACTCGAACTTCGGCTCGCGACAAGGCCGAAATCGTCAACGGGTTGTGCGAAGTCAGCACGATGTGACAGTTGTCCGAATCTGCCGCCGTGCCAGTCCACCGCTCAATCAGCTTTAAATAGTTGTGCTGCCAATGCGGGTTCAGATGGGTGTCAGGCTCATCAAGCAAGAACAACACACGCTTGCCGCGCGCAATTCGCAGCAGCCCCATGACCATCAGCAGTTGCCGCTCGCCATCCGACAGGTCGGCGTATTCGATGTCACCACTAGCGTCGTTCTGGCGCGTCACCCAAACATTCAGATGGCGGATGAGGTCGGATACGTCCAGCGCCTCCAACTTGTAGAACATGTCGGCATCGTCGCTGAAGGCATCCCGCAAACCTCCAAGGACAGATTTGTCGTTCAGAAAGGTTGCGAACTGGGCCTCGTCTTGACGCTTATCGCGGTAGTCGTCGATGGCGTTACCCGAAAGCCCGAATGGGTGAAGGGCCAGCGACTTCAGCAAATGCGCCGTACTCCCCGCAGGGCCCT
>NZ_DASUIS010000144.1:0-7615 GCF_036279675.1 Aquabacterium sp.
CTGTGCGGCGCATTGCCATTCCAGGTGCTGTGGTTCAGATCGTGGTGGCGGTGGCCATGGGCATGGGGCTGGCCCATGCCTGGGGATGGGGCATCGGGCCTGCGCTGGTGTTTGGCCTGTGTCTGTCCGTGGCCAGTACCGTGGTGCTGCTCAAGGCGCTGGAAGCCCGGGGCCTGATCGAGACCGTCAACGGGCGCATTGCGATTGGCTGGCTGGTGGTCGAAGACCTGGTCATGGTGCTGGTGCTCGTGCTCATGCCCGCGGTGGCCGGGATGTTGTCGGACAAGCCCGCAGCAGCCACGAGTGCTGGCCAACCCCTGTGGCTCTCGCTGACGCTGACGCTGGCCAAGGTCATGGCCTTCATCGCCACCATGCTGCTGATCGGGCGGCGCGTGTTGCCCAGGATGTTGTGGTGGGTGGCGCGCACGGGCTCGCGTGAGCTGTTCACGCTGAGTGTGGTGGCCGCCGCCGTCGGTGTGGCCTTCGGTGCAGCCAAGCTCTTTGACGTGTCGTTTGCACTGGGGGCCTTTTTCGCCGGGATGATGATGCAGGAGTCGGAGTTCAGCCACCGGGCTGCCGACGAGTCATTGCCCTTGCGTGATGCGTTTGCCGTCCTGTTTTTCGTGTCGGTCGGCATGCTGTTCGATCCGACTGTCCTGTGGCATTCACCCGGCAAGCTGGCCGCCACCGTAGCCGTGATCCTGCTGGGCAAGACACTGGCTGCCGTGGCGCTGGTGCTGCTGTTTCGTTACCCGCTCAATACCGCCTTGACGGTCGGGGCCAGCCTGGCTCAGATCGGTGAGTTCTCTTTCATCCTGGCTGGCCTGGGCGTGTCACTGGGCATGCTGCCTCAGGAAGGGCAGAGCCTGATCCTGGCCGCTGCGATCGTGTCCATCGCGGTCAATGCCGGTTTGTTCGGCTTGCTCGCACCCCTGCTGAACTGGGCGCGTGCGCATTCGGCGCTGGCACGGAGGCTGGAGGCCCGCGATGATCCGCTGGCGCAGTTGCCCAGCACCGTTGACCAGGCGCGCCTGCACGGGCAGGTGGTGCTGGTGGGCTACGGGCAGGTGGGCCAGCATCTGGCCGCGCTGCTGCATGAACAGAAGATCAACTTTGTCGTGGCCGACGAGGGGCGAGATGTGGTCGAGAGCCTGCGCCAGGCCCACGTTCCGGCGGTCACGGGTGATTTGTCCGATCCCGCCACCTTGATCCAGGCTCACATCGCGCGTGCCGGCGCCCTGGTGATCACCTTGCCGGACAGCCTGCTGATCCATCAACTGGTCGATATTGCCCGGCAGCTCAATGCGGGGATCCGCGTTCTGGTCTATTGCGCCAGTGCCGACGAAGCCGCCTTGCTGAGAAAAGACCTGGAGGTGGAGGTGTTCGTGCTGGAGCAGGAACTCGCCAAAGGCATGGCCAGACAGGTGGCGGCGTGGATCGAGCCGGGCACACATGTGGTGGGCGGCGCCGATGTGCCACACGGGCATTGATGCGCACGCCCGGCGTGCAGCGCAAGAACCGGAGTGCTCAAGTGCTGGCTTGTGGCTACATTGAGGCCTTCGACAAGGCTTTCAGCGTGCAGACGTGACCGATTCCGTGACAGACAAGGTAGTGGCTTTGTGCCGCTACATCGAACAGGCCAGCTCGGAGCCGAGCCTGGCGGAGCTGTCCGCCGTGGTGGGGTGGAGTGCCACGCACCTTCAGCGGGTATTCAAGAGCCAGACCGGGCTGACCCCCAAAGCCTATGCATCGGCACAGCGTGCCCGGCGAGTGCGGGATGCCCTGGCTCAAGGGGGCACGGTCACGCAGGCGCTGTATGAGGCTGGCTACGGTTCCAGTGGCCGCTTTTACGAGCAGGCCGATGCCGTGCTGGGCATGACGCCAACTGACTACAAGGCCGGTGGGCGCCACATGCAGATCCGGTTCGCCATTGGTCAATGCAGCCTGGGTGCCGTGCTGGTGGCAGCCAGTGAACGTGGCGTCTGCGCGATCCTCATGGGTGATGAGCCAGAGGCCTTGTTGCGCGACCTGCAGGACCGTTTCACAGCCGCCGAACTGATCGGTGCAGATGGGGGCTTCGAGTCGTGGATGGCCCAGGTTGTGGGCCTGATCGAGGCGCCTCGACTGGGCTTGAACCTGCCGCTGGACATCCGAGGCACGGCGTTTCAGCAACGTGTCTGGCAGGCCTTGCGCGCCGTGCCGCCCGGGCAGACCGTGAGCTACAGCGAGCTGGCCGAACGCATCGGCTCACCTCGATCGGTGCGGGCCGTGGCTGGCGCCTGTGCCGCCAATCCACTGGCTGTGGCCATCCCCTGCCACCGCGTCGTGCGCAGCGATGGCGGGCTGTCTGGCTACCGCTGGGGTGTGGCGCGCAAGCGTGCCTTGTTGTTGCGCGAGTCGGACGCCATGGAAGGGCAGATACCGATTTAGTCTGGCTATCGAATCAGCGGGAAAGGCGCTACATTGTCCGACCAGGAGGTCTGAAATGGGTATTCGGACGACATGGTCGGTACTGGCTGTATGTGCAGGACTGTGGACAACGGCCATGGCCACCGAAGTGGTGACCGTGGCAGCCGAGGACGACTGGGCCCCCTATTCATCCATGCGTGCAGATCGCACCGGTCCCGAGGGTCTGGCGCCAGCCTTGGTCAAGGCCGCGTTCAAGACCCAGGACGTCGAGGTGCGTTTTCAGGTGGTGCCCTTTTCAAGGTGCCTGCATTACGCCGAGAAGGGCACGGTGGTGGGCTGCTTCGACACCACGCGCACCGAGGCCAACAAGGACTTGTTCTACTGGCACCCCACGCCCTTGTTTCAGGAGGAGTTGGGCATCTTTGCGCGCAGCGACGTGCGAGCCAGTGACCTGAAGCAGAAGGATCTGGAGGGGCAGTCGGTGGGCATCACCATCGGCTATACCTACCCGACCGACTTCATGCAGAACCCCCGCATCACGCGGCTCAGTGCCGTGTCGGACGGCAATCTGGTCAAGATGCTGGTGGCCAAACGGGTGAACTACATCCTGCTCAACACCATGCCGGGCTATTACCGCATCAAGCAGGAGCCCGCGCTCAAAGGGCAGATCAAACGTGTTGGGGCGATTGGCATGGACAGCTTCTGGGTCAGCTTTTCACGCACGCATCCCGACGGCAAGCGCATGTCCGAGGTGTTCGAGAAGGGCTTGCAGGCGATCAGGGCCAATGGTGAATACGACCGCATGCTGACGGCATTCAAGCGCGAGATGCAACCTTGATCGGAGGCGCGGACGCATGACCTACTCCATCACCCGACGCATGACGCTGCTGGTTCTGCTGATCAGCCTGGTGATTGCGTTGCTGTCGGCGGTCTACCAGATCTACGGTGGTTATCGCATGGGCTTGCGTGCGGTGGAGGACAACCTGCGTCTCATCGAATCCAGTCATGTGCCGGCCTTGACTGCCAATGTGTGGCTGCTGGACCAGTCCTTGATCGGAAAACAGCTCGATGGCATCGCGAAGTTGCCGGATGTCACGTATGTAGGGGTCACCGGTGATCTCCCGTTCCAGGTCAAGGCGCTGGGCCAGCCCCATGCGAGTCCGGCGGCATTGAGCCTGGTCGTGCCCACCTTGCGGCGTGTCTACGACCTGGTCTATAGCGACCCGATGCAGCCTGGGCAGCGCCAGATGATCGGGCAGTTGCAGGTCGAGGTGTCGCTCGGTGGCCTGTACGCGAGACTGAAGGAGACAGCGGTCACCATTGTGGTGGCCGAGGTGGTTCGCACCACCGTGCTGGCTTTTGCCATCGTGCTGGGCATGCGCTTGTTGATCATGCGGCATCTCACCCGGATTGCCCGTTTCTCATCCAGCCTGTCCATCGACAACCTGGATACCGCTTTGCAATTGCCGCAGCGTCAGGCGCAGCGGCGCGATGAAATCGATGCCTTGGTGGAGTCCATCAACGGCATGCGCCTGTCCTTGATGAACGAGATCAGCAAGCGCCGCGAGATGGAACTGCGCAGTCAGCAACTCACCATCGACAAGGAAGCGGCCGTGCTGGCCAACGAAGCCAAGAGCGAGTTCCTGGCCAACATGAGCCATGAGATCCGCACGCCCATGAACGCCATCATCGGCATGTCGGAGCTGGCCTTGCAATCTGGCCTGGACACGCGGCAAAGCAACTATGTGCAGAAGGTGCATACCTCGGCCAAATTGCTGCTGGGCATCATCAATGACATCCTGGATTTCTCCAAGATCGAGGCGGGCAAGCTGGACATCGAATCGGTCGAGTTCAGCCTGTACGACACGCTCAACGGCCTGGCAGACCTCATCGGCCTGAAAGCGGAGGAAAAGGATCTGGAGCTCCTGCTCGTGCAATCACCTGGTGTGCCGGATCGCGTGATGGGCGACCCCTTGCGCCTGCACCAGGTGCTGGTCAACCTGGCCGCCAACGCGGTGAAGTTCACCAGCCAGGGCGAGGTCATGGTGGGCGTGGAAGAGATCGAGCGCAGTGCGGGTTCGGTGCTGCTGCGGTTCTGGGTCAAGGACACCGGAGTGGGCATGAGCGAGGCCCAGCAGGAGCGCCTGTTCACCCCCTTCACGCAGGCAGAGATGTCTACTTCGCGGCGCTTTGGCGGCACGGGGCTGGGGCTGGCCATCAGCCAGAAGCTGGTGCGCATGATGGGCTCCACCATTGAGGTGGACAGCCACGAAGGCAAGGGCAGCACCTTCTATTTCAATCTGCGCATGGGCCTGGGCGCCTCCGAGGCTCAGCAACCTGGTGTCTTGCCTGTGCCGGCGGGCGGGCGTTTGCTGGTGGTGGACGACAACGCTGCGGCCAGAGAGGTGCTTGCCAGCATGGCCATGCGCATGGGCTTTGCGGTGGACGAGGCCCACGATGGCGAACAGGCCTTGAGAATGGTCCATGAGGCCAGCGAGGCCGGGCGCCCGTTCCAGCTCGTCTTGCTGGATTGGAAGATGCCGGGCCTGGATGGCGTCAGTTGCGCGCGCCGCCTGGCGCAGGCAGGACATGACCGGCCCCAGGTGCTGATGGTCACAGCTTTCAGCCGGGACGATGTCCTGCGCCGCATGCGGCAGGAGCAGGTGCAGGTGCAGGCGGTGCTGACCAAGCCCGTGACACCGTCGTCGCTGCATGATGCCTGCGTGCGGGTGCTGGGGGCGCCCAACACGCCGGTCATGGACATGCACCGCGATATCAAGCTGGCGCTGACCGATCATCAAAAGCGCCTGTCCGGTGTACGCGTGCTGCTGGCCGAGGACAACGAGATCAACCAGGAACTGGCGATCGAGCTGTTGCAGCGCGTGGGTGTGACGGTGGTCGTGGCCAAGGACGGGCAGACGGCTCTGACCATGCTGGCCGAGCAGCCCTTTGACGCCGTGCTCATGGATTGCCAGATGCCGGGGATGGACGGTTACACCGCAACGGGCCACATCCGCCAGAACCCGGCCTGGCAGGGCCTGCCAGTCATCGCGATGACGGCCAATGCCATGCTGGGTGACCGCGAGCGTGCCCTGGCGGCGGGCATGAACGATCACGTGGCCAAGCCCATTGATGTGGAAGAGCTTTATCGCACCCTGGCGAAATGGACACGCCCGGCCAATCGGGAGGCGCAAGCGGTGTCCAGCTCGTCAGTCACCACAGGCCTGCCTTTGAATCTGCCCGGTGTGGACGTCAATGTGGGGTTGGCCCGCACCCTGGGCAATGCCAACTTGTACGTGCGCATGCTGCGCATCTTTGTCGAGCGGGAGCGCCATTTCATCGCCGAGTGGCAGGCGGCCTGGCAGCAGGGGGACATCGACACCGTCAGGCGCCTTTTGCACACGATGCAGAGCGTGGCCAACACGCTGGGTGCCTTGGGTCTGGCGCAGGCCTGCCAGCAGGTGGCAGCCGAGGTGCAGGCACCGGCCTCATCCGATCAGATCGAGCAGGCGGTCATGGTCATGGCCCGTGAACTGGACCAGGTGCTGGCAGGCATTGATGCGGCCTTGAGTGACTGAGCCGCACTGTCGGACCAGCCGCAGCGCCGTTGCTCAGGGAGCGAGGTGCGTTTCAGGCAGCACCATGTGCTTGCCCTTGTGATAGTGGGCCGGCAGGTCGCCGAACGATTTCACTTGATAGCGGGGCAGGGCGACCTGCTTGCGCAGGCCTTCCAGGGTCACCAGCGGTGCCTTGGTCGAGACGGCATTGGCCAGCCAGTCGGGCACCAGCCCGCCGAGGTCGACCTGGGTTTCGAACTCGACGCGGGTCCAGTTGCCCTTGAGCGGTACCAGCTTGAAGGTGTTGTGCAGGTAGGGCATGCGCACATGACCATCCTGCTGCGGGTAGCCTTCCACCTGATTGGAGTCCAGCACGATGCTGCCGTCGGCCTGCTGGCTGACGGTGGAGCGGAACATCACGTCCCGGTCGGACGCGGGCCAGATGCCCTTGAAGCGCGCATAGGTGTGATCGAGCGGGAACTTGTCGGCGGGGCCGCTGCTCTTGCAGTGATAGACCCAGTTGTTCAGGCCATTCGTGTCGGCCAGCAGCGCCAGCACGGTCAGGGCCGAGTAGTGCACCTCGGTGACGCCCTTGAACGCCTTGACGGTCATGCCATCCACGCTGCGGACCCAGGTGCTGACGTCTTCTCGTCCCTGGCCCTGGCGCACCGGTTCCCATTCATGGGCGGCCGTCAGCGCCGAGGTGCTGGCACCCAGCAGACACAGGGCGAGGATGGTCAGACGCATTGAGGCCATGGTTGCAGTCTCCGTTGAAGCTGATTGGCAAGAGGCCAAGGGTAACGAAGCGCGGCTCAGGTGGATTTGAGCAGAAACAAGCTCAACCACAGCCAGATGGGGCTATCAACGTCAGCGCGCGTCGGAGCTCAAGGTTGGGAGCCTGGCATCTGAAGGTGGTTCGCCGCCGTAGCTGATCGTGATGTTGCGGTACACCTTGCTGGTCTCCGGGTCGATGATGTTGGAGACGCCCTGGTAGCTGAGCAGGCGCTTGCTGTTGAGGTCGTAGCTGAGCGAAATCGCGGGCACCAGCATGCGCAGCATGGAGTCGGGCTCCACCAGCACACGCATCACCGTGCGGCCGTCCATGGCCTGCTCGTCAACCCGTCTGGCACGAAAGCGGTAGCTGTTGGTGTGCCCTGCCACGATCAGGTTGAACTTGACCGGCTCGCCCTTTCGAATGGCGGGCAACTGATCCTGTAGCAGCTGGTTGAAGCCGGCATCTGCCGCCACCAGGCCCTCGTTGATCGGCAGGCTCTTGCGCTCTTCCTGGTCGCCATCTCGTTTGAAGATCTGCGCCTGGGGGGCGTTGCTGCTGATGCCCTCCGCATACCGCACCGCCGGGATGTCCATGCGGTAGACGGGGACGGTGCGGTTGCCCCGGTAGTCCAGCGTCTTGCGCGCGATCTCGCGGCCTTGCGCGTCGTAGTAGGTGGTGACGCCCGTCTGCACGGCACCATCGGCGGCCAGGTTCTGCTCGTGCACCTCGGTGTACAGATAGCGGCGCGTGGTGGTGTCGCGCACATAGCCGATCACGCGTGCCGCTTCGGCCTCGGCCCACAGGAGCATCAAGGCCAGCGTCAGGGTGGCCAGTCGCAGGGACATGTCGGGTTCTCCGTCAGACGGTCAAGCTG
>NZ_DASUIS010000145.1:0-12464 GCF_036279675.1 Aquabacterium sp.
CCAGGCGCGCTGGGCAGCTTCTGCTCGATCACCTGCTGCAACTGCTTGTGCAGATCGGGCACCCCACCGGGCAGCCGCACATCCAGCAGCGACGATCGGATCCACACGGCATTGCGCGCCTGATGAACCAGGATGGGCGCGCCAAACTGCATCTCGCACAAGGCGAGCACGGGCCCGGGGTCATGCTCCAGGTCAATGCGTGTGGCCAGGGGCTGATCGCCCATGAGCATGCGCGCGAACTTGCCCAGGCAGGCGAGGATCAGCTCCACAAAGTAGCCCGCAGCCTTGGGCGGATCATCCGGCCGCTTGCCCAACTCGATGACCACGGCCGTGCCTTGCGGACCTTCCTCCATGTAGAGGCGGATGTCGGTCAACAACTGCGACACCCACTGCAAGGCCTTCATGGCATCACGCAAGGTGGGGCTGGTGGCCAGATAGGTTTCGATCGCGGGCACCGTGTCAAACGCGAAAGACTGGCCCACCAGCAAAGGGAAGTGATGCGAGGGCGCCGTTCGGCACACGCATTGCAGCATCACATTGACAATGCCCTTGCGGCTGATGTGATGGGTACCGTGCTGATCCAGATGCAGGCCCGCCTCCATCAGGAGCGGGTTGATGTTGAGCTGGCACCAGGACGCGGCGCGAACCCAGGCATTCAGCCCAGGGAAAGGAACGATGTCGTCAACGGGTGGGTTGTTGGCCATGTTTCCTGTCGGGGGGATGGAGCGATCGCCTCAAAGGCTTGAGGCGCGTCAATTCCGACAGATTGGAAGCGATACATCGCGACACGACAAGGAGATGTCGCGACTGGAGGATGTATTTGGCGACACCGGTTCGCCGCCGACGCCTTGCGGTGGCGCAAGAAGTAAAAAAGCACCTGGCTTTGCAGGCCAAGTGCCGGATGGGGTTGGTAGGCCGTGTTGGACTTGAACCAACGACCAAAGGATTATGAGTCCTCTGCTCTAACCAACTGAGCTAACGGCCCCCTGAGGTAAGCCCGCCATTGTAGGGCCACGCCGCACCTGCTCAGTCGGCCAGGGCCAGGGAGCGCGCCCAGGGCTCGCATGCGCGCAACACCTTGGCCAATGGCCGGCCTGCCTCACTTCAATGAACAAGCGGGAGCAGGGGCGCGCACCTGGGGTCGATCAAGAGGTACAGCGGGGACTTGCAATGTGCGGGGATCGTTTGCTTGTCAAACGACGTGGGCTTGACGCGCACGCTGCCGGCCGAGCCAAAATCAACACGGTAATCAACATCGGTGCCATTGGCCGTCGCGGTCGAGAAATCGTTCAAGGCATCGCTCACGTTGGTGAACTTGGCCCCGTACAAGCGGTTGAAGGACAGGAAGCTGACCTTGTCTGCGCGCGCTTTCACGGGCGACACGTTGATGCCGTTGATGCCCACGCCGTCAGGCCAGATATAGCTGTTGCTGTCAGCCCTGGAGCCTATCCCGTTGACAGTGAAGGCCAGCACGGATTTGTAGAAGAAGCCGTCGGTGGCGGTGGCAGCCGTGTCCACAACGTAGTTGACCGTCACGGTCTTGCCGTGGGCATAGTAGCTGGATGGCGGCACAAAGGGGTCGCCTTGCGGGGTCAACTCCTCGTAAACGGTGCCGGTCATTTTCCAGACCTGCAACTCGGCGTGCGCCGTCACGGCGAGCAAGGCAGCAGACGCTGCCACCAATCTGGCGAACTTGAATGTAGAAAACATATTGACCTCTCTGATATCAGTTGATTTGTGAACCTCAAGTGGCATCGCCACCGACCTTGTCATCGTGCCAAGGTAAAAGCATTTGACTTGCTACGCCACCTGCCCTCAATCAGGGATTGCACTCGGCTGAAGCTTGTCATGCCTTTTCAACCACAGTCGTGCGCGGTCACGGGCAATACGCTGGCCCAGGGCTCGCATGCACGCAACACCTCGGTCAGGGTGCCGTTTTCCTGCGCGTGGCGGGCGTGGGCGCCGTAGGCCAGGCCCACCACGCGGCTGGCGCCTTGCAGTTCGCGCAAGTCGCGGCGCACCACGATGCCTTCCTGCGTATGGCCAGGTGTCATCAGCATGGGGTGCAGCGGCGCCATGGTCACGCCCACACCGGCGGCCACCAGGCCCAGCGCCCATTCCTGGCTGTCCACGCGGGCGCGCACGTCCGGCACGATCTGGTACTGGCTCAGGCCGGCGTGCCAGTAGCTGGCCAGTTCGCACTGCGTGCGCTCGATGAAGGCCACGCCGTGCAGATCCTGCAGGCAGAGTTCTTCTTTCACGGCCAGGGGGTGCGCTGCAGGCACCAGCAAGGCGTATTGCTCTTCCCACAGCGGCATGAAGGCTTTGCCCGGCGCGGCACAGCTCTGGCTGGTCAGTTCGGCGTCCGCAGCTTGCGGGTCGTCCAGCACGGACAACTCCAGGTGCGTGAGCGTCTGCTTCAGGTGGCGAATGAGTTCGCGCACATGGGCCACGCTCACGGTGGGGTGAATGTGCAGGCTCAGCCTGGGGTGGGTGGCCACGTCCTGAAAGGTTTCCACAATGGCCTGGGCATCGGCCAGCAACTTGCCCCCCAATCTGAACAAGCGGATGGCCGCGGGCGTGGGCACCAGGCCGCGCTGCTGGCGGGTGAACAGGCGCGTGCCCAGCTCTTCCTCCAGTTGCGCGATCGCGTTGGAGATCACCGGCTGTGTGACGTGACACAGCCTGGCTGCCGCCACGGTGGAGCCCGCCTCATACGCCGAGCAGAAGTACCTGAGGTTGCGCAGGTTCACGCCACTCACTCCTGGAACTGCGGGAAGTGCGGCAGCGCGTTGACCACGTTCTCATCGTGTGCGGGTACCACGGTCAGCTGCGGGAAGCGCTGCATGATGCGGTGCACGTGCACGATGGCGGCCTGGTTGGCGGTTTCGTCCTTGTCGACATGCACCACCTGCCGCAGGGCCCAGGATCGATCAGCCGGTTTCTGCAGACCTTCGATGGTCCAGGTGGTGTCGCCCGTGAAGAAGTAGCGACGGCCGGAAGGCAGGTTCAGGAACATGCCCACCTGCCCTGCCGTGTGCCCGGCCAGCGGCACCAGCACAACGGAACCGTCGCCGAACAGATCCAGGCTGCGGTCAAAGCCAAGGTAGGCGCCAGGCTTGAAGCTCAGCTCGCGCCAATGCTGCACGCCGGCAAACTGGCTGGCCAGAAAGGCCGGCGCATGGCCGTGCCGGGCGTGTTCGCGCTCGGTGGGGCTGATCAGCACTTCGGCATCGGGGAAGTCGGGCAAGGCGCTGACGTGGTCCCAGTGCATGTGCGAGGGCACGATCAGCTTGATGCGTTCCGGCGCCCAGCCGGCTTTGGCCAACTGATCAACGGCGGGTGTCACGTTGCGGTAGGCAAAGAACTGGCGGTCCATGAAGCGGTTGGCGGCGAACTGCTGGTCCACCTGGCGGCCCAGGCCCGTGTCGAACAGAAAGGTCGCCTTCGGGTGGCGCACCAGCACCGCCACATGCGCCGGGTGGCGGTAGCGCAGCCACGAACCACCGCCCACCTCCAGCGCCTCGAACACGCCTTGTGATTCGGAGGTTTTGAGCACCGCGAAACCCAGGCCTGACGGCGGGCTGGCAGGTGGCAGGCTGCTACCCAGATCCGGCAGGTTCTGCGTGGGCACAGGCAAAGGGGCGTCCATGGCGCTGAGGCCCGTGGCCAGGCCGGCCAGCAGCACCACCACGCCAGCAGCCACACCCAGGCTGCGCTTCATCCAAGTCTGCATCTTTGCTCCGTTTGATGGGTTCAGGGCCTCAAGGCTAGAGGCCGCCCATCAATAAGGCAAATTGTATTTACTTGGGATATCTAAAAGATTTTCTTATTTCTGACTGAGCACGTTGGACACCAGCCGGGAGGTGATGTCCACGATCTCGATCATGCGGTCATAGGCCATGCGGGTGGGGCCGATCACGCCCAGCGTGCCGACCACCTGGCCGTTGATCTCGTACGGCGCCGAGACAACGGACAGCTCTTCGAACGGCACGAACTGGCTTTCGCCGCCAATGTAGATCTGCACGCCGTCTGCCCGGCTGGAACCGTCCAGCAGGCGCATGAGCTGGGTCTTTTGCTCGAACAGGTCGAACATGCGGCGCAGCGAACCCAGGTCGTTGGAGAAATCCTGCACCGTCAACAGGTTGCGTTCGCCGGAGAGCACAAGCTGGTCGCTGCTTTCGGCCATGACCTCGCCGCCAGCCTGCACGGCCTGCTGCATGAGGTTGGCGATGTCGCCGCGCAGTTGCTCCACCTCGCGCTTGAGGCGCTCGCGCATCTCATCCAGCGTCAGGCCCGAGTAGTGGGCGTTGAGGATGTTGCTGGCTTCGATCAGCTGAGACTGGCTGTAGTCCTGCGGGGTGAAGATGACGCGGTTCTGCACATCGCCATCGGGCGACACCAGGATGACGAGCACGCGCTTGTCGCCCAGGCGCAAAAATTCAATGTGCTGGAACAGCGAGACCTTGCGCGGCGCGGTGACCACGCCCACGAACTGCGACAGGCTCGACAGCATGTGCGCCGCACTGGCGATCACGCGCTGGGGCTGATCGGGCTGGAGCTGATCACGGGTTTCGGCGCCCAGGTCAGCCAGGTTCAGGTGGCGGGCCGTGAGCATGGTGTCCACGAACAGGCGGTAGCCCTTGGGCGTGGGCACGCGGCCGGCCGAGGTGTGCGGGCTGACGATCAGGCCCAGCTCTTCCAGATCCGCCATCACATTTCGGATGGTGGCAGCCGACAGATCCAGGCCGGAGGCGCGGGAAAGCGTGCGCGAGCCGACGGGTTGCCCATCGGCGATGTAGCGCTCGACCAGCGCTTTCAACAGAATCTTGGCTCGATCATCCAGCATGTGTTCTTCATTTTAGTTTCCGAGTGAAACGGCGCCAGCCCCTCAGTGGGGGACGGTCTCATTTTGACACCCCCGTGTGGTGTAATTCCCCGCATGTCGAGTCTGCCCACCTCACGCTTCCGTCATGCTGCCTTGATTGGCAAGTACCAGGCCCGCGGCATCCGCCCGGTTCTGGAGGACGTGGCCCATATTCTGGCGCGTACCGGCGTCGAAGTCTGGCTGGAGCAGGAAACTGCCCTGAACACCGGCATGACGGAATACCCGTCCTTGTCGATCAAGGAAATCGGCAAGCAGTGCGATGTGGCCGTGGTGCTGGGTGGCGACGGCACAATGCTGGCCATTGCCCGCGAACTGGCCCCCTTCAACATCCCGCTGATCGGCATCAACCAGGGCCGCCTGGGCTTCATCACCGACATCCAGCACAAGGACATGGCCACCGCCCTGCCCCTGATGCTGGCCGGCCAGTACGAAGAAGAGCGCCGCGCCATGCTGGAAGGTGCCGTGCTGCGCCCCATGCGCGGCGCCGGCTTCGAGACCATCTATGAAGGCTACGCGATCAATGAAGTGGTCGTGAGCCGCGGCGCCACCGCCTCCATGGTTGAGCTGCGCGCCGAGATCGACGGCCAGTTCGTGGCCAACTACCGCGCAGACGGCCTGATCGTGGCGTCGCCCACCGGGTCGACGGCCTATGCGCTGTCAGCCGGCGGCCCCATCATGCACCCGGGCCTGGGTGGCTGGGTGATGGTGCCAATTGCCTCGCACACCTTGTCGAACCGGCCTCTGGTGGTGTCGGACAGCGTCACGATCACCATCGAGATCGTGGCCGGCCGCGATGCCAGCATGAACTTCGACATGCAGAGCCTGGCCAGCCTGCTGCACGGCGACCGCGTGACGGTGCGCCAATCTGCCCACAAGGTGCGCTTCCTGCACCCCAAGGGCTGGAACTACTACGCGACCCTGCGCCGCAAGCTGCGCTGGAACGAAGGAGTGAGTTGAGATGTTGCGCCGCCTGACACTGCGCGATTTCGTGATCGTCACCAGCCTGGAAGTGGACCTTGGCGGCGGCTTCACCGCCCTGACCGGCGAAACCGGTGCCGGCAAGTCCATCCTGATCGATGCCCTGCAACTGGCCCTGGGCAGCCGTGGTGACGCGGGTGTGGTGCGCGAAGGTGCCGCGCGCGCCGACATCACCGCCGAGTTCGAACCCTCCGCGCAACTGACCACCCTGCTGGCCCCCTGGCTGGAGGAAGCCGGCTTCGATGGCCTGGAAGCTGGCGCCTCCTTGCTGCTGCGCCGCGTGGTGGACAGCCAGGGCAAGAGCCGCGCCTGGATCAACGGCAGCCCCGCCACGGTGACGCAATTGCGCGAGCTGGGCGAGCACCTGGTCGATATCCACGGCCAGCACGCCTGGCAAAGCCTGACTCGCGCCGATTCGGTTCGCGCCCTGGTGGATGCGCAAGCGGGTGTGGACCATGCCGCGCTGCAACAAGCCTGGGCCGCACGCCGCGACGCCCAGCGCCGCCTGGACGAAGCCCGCAGCAAGCAAGCCGACCTGGACCGCGAACGCGAGCGCCTGCAATGGCAGATCGCCGAGCTGGACAAGCTCAACCCGCAAGCTGACGAGTGGGACGAACTCAACACCGAGCACCAGCGCCTCAGTCACGGCCAGGCCATCCTCGATGGTGCCCGCCTGGCACTCGATGTGGTCTCTGAAGCCGATGACAGCGCCGACTCGCTCACGGCCCGCGCCATCGCCGCGCTGGAAGAAGTGGCCGGCGTGGAGCCCAACCTGGCCAATGCGCTCGAAGCCCTGCGTGGCGCCCAAGCGCAATTGCAAGATGCGGCGCACAGCCTCAACAGCGCACTGCACCACACCGAGCTGGATCCGGATCGTCTGGCCGAACTGGACAACCGCATGTCGGCCTGGATGAGCCTGGCGCGCCGATACCGCCGCCCAGCCCCCGAGCTCCCCGCCTTGCTGCAAGGCTGGAAAGCCGAGCTGGCCGAACTGGATGCCGCCGCCGATCTGGAAGCGCTGGAGCGCGAGGCGCAACAAGCCCACCAGGCCTGGCTGGACGTGGCCAAGGCCGTGTCGAAGCAGCGTGCGCAAGCCGCCCCTGCCATGGCGCAGGCGGTAAGCGAGGCCATGCAGGATCTGGGCATGGCCGGTGGCCGCTTCGAGGTCTCGCTGGTCAAGCAGGACGAACCACAGGCCTATGGCCTGGAGAACATCGAGTTCCTGGTGGCCGGCCACGCGGGCAGCACGCCGCGCCCATTGGGCAAGGTGGCATCCGGTGGCGAGCTGTCACGGCTGGCCCTGGCCATTGCGGTGACCACCTCGCAACGTGCCGATGAAGCGGCGCAAGTGGGCACGCTGATCTTTGACGAAATCGATTCCGGCGTGGGTGGCGCGGTGGCCGACACGGTGGGCCAGTTGATGCAACGCCTGGGCCGCGAACGCCAGGTCATGGCCGTGACGCACCTGGCCCAGGTCGCAGCTTGTGCGCACCAGCACCTGGTGGTGTCCAAGGCCTTGAACCATGGCCAGACCACCAGCGACATCCGCGAGGTGCAAGCCGCCGAACGCGTGCACGAAGTGGCCCGCATGTTGGGCGGCGCCGTGACCGATACCAGCCGCGCCCATGCGCAGGTGATGCTGGAGACGGCGAAGGCACATGAAGCGCAGGCCGAAGCAGCAGCGATCGCTGCCAGCAAGGCCAAGCGCAAGAAGGAAGCAGCATGAGCGAGGCAAGGTCGCCCGAAGGCGCTCGCGCCGCTGTGCGCAGCATGGAGGTGTCAAGATGAGCGCGTTGGACATCGTCTTGCTGACCGGGATCTCCGGCTCCGGCAAATCCGTGGCACTCAATGCGCTGGAGGACGCCGGCTACTTCTGCGTGGACAACCTGCCGCCCGAACTGCTGCGCGGCATGATCGAGCTGGAAGAGAAGCGTGCACCAGAGCTGAAGCGCCGCATTGCCGTGTCGGTGGACGTGCGCAGCGCGCATTCGCTGCCCAACCTCACGCCGGTGCTGACCAACCTTCGGCAGGAAGGTCATTCGGTCCGTGCGGTGTTCCTGGATGCCAGCACGGACGCGCTGGTTCGCCGCTTTTCTGAAACACGACGCCCTCACCCGCTGTCGCAACTGGCCAAGGCGCCGCACCCGGATACGCATCAGCCTCAACGGCGCGCCAGCGATCTGATCACGCCCATTGATGCAACCGAGCAGGCCTTGATGGACGCGATCAACCTGGAGCGTGAACTGCTCAGCCCGCTGCGCGAGTTCTCGACCGTGATCGACACCTCGCTGCTGCGCCCGGCGCAGTTGCGCACCTGGATCCGCAACATCGTGCAGGCTGCACCGTCACGCCTGACGCTGGTGTTCGAGTCATTTGCCTACAAGCATGGCGTGCCCATGGATGCGGACTTCGTGTTCGACGTGCGCATGCTGCCCAATCCCTTCTACTTGAAGGAACTCAAGCCGCTGACGGGCCGTGATCAACCGGTGATCGACTACCTGGCGGCGCAGCCAGAATCGGCCGAGCTGATTGCGCAGATCGAGGCCTTCCTGTTGCGCTGGTTGCCGGCGCTGGAAGGTGATCAACGCAGTTATGTGACGGTGGCGATTGGTTGCACGGGTGGGCAGCACCGGTCGGTGTATTGCGTCGAGCAACTGGTGCAGCGGTTTGGGCCACGAGGGGTGGTGCTGGCGCGGCATCGTGAGCAGGATGCCAAGTAAGCCTGACGCGCTTTTCGCTGCATAGATCGATTCACCGATTAGTGCGTTTTCTCGGTAGAGCGCGAGGTGGGGTCTGAGCCGACATCCGGCCAGGCTTCGTTGTTGGCGGGCCCGCTTTGCCAGCGGGCCTCCCTTGCGATGCTCGCGAGGAAGTGGCGCCGGAGAACTCCCTGCGTGGCCTGACGACCACTCCAGTCAAACAGCTCCGGCGAGTCAGATGACGAAGCACGCTGCGCGTGCCCACTTCCCCACTGCGCTTCTCAGCGCCAACAAGGCGCCCGGCCAGATGCCGGCTCAGCCGCGCCCCGCGCTGCAGCGCCAAAGCGCACCTCACCAGGCACGCCCAAATAAACTCAGCCCTGCTTCTCCATCGCATCCCGCAATGCCTGACGCAACTGCTGCCCGATCTCCGGCTTGCCCGCAAACGGATCGGTTGGGTTGCGCCCCTGCACCACATCTTCCAGACGCGTCTGCACCATGCCCAAAGCCTGTGGATGCGTGTAGATGTAGAACTGCCCCGACTCGATCGCCTTGTAGACCAGCTCCGCCGTATCCGTGGCCGTGACCTTGCCCGACGTGACGGCCTTCGTGCTCATCGCCTGCGCAATCATCTGGCTCGGCGTGGGTTTGCCTTCGCTGCGCATATCTGCCGGACGATTGCGATGCGACAGGTGGATCCCGGTGGGCACGAAGTACGGGCACAGCACCGAGGCATGCACCTGCTCCGTCACCAGCGCCAGATCCTGGTACAGCGTCTCCGACAAGCTCACCACCGCATGCTTGCTCACGTTGTAGGCGCCCATGTTCGGCGAGTTCAACAAGCCGGCCATCGAGGCCACGTTGACCATGTGCCCCTGATAGCTTGGATCCTTGCGCGCCGCCGCCAGCATCAACGGGGTGAACACACGCATGCCGTGAATCACGCCAAACAGGTTGACGCCGATCACCCATTCCCAGTCGCGCTGCGTGTGTTCCCAGATCAGGCCGCCGTGCGCCACGCCCGCGTTGTTGATGACGATGTGCGGGGCACCAAAGCGCTCCATGCAGATGTCAGCCAGCGCCTGGACGTCTTCGGCGCGTGACACATCGCCACGCAAGGCCGCCACCTTCACGCCCGTGGCGCTCAGCTCGGCCACGGCGGCGTCCAGCGCATCTTGCTGCACATCGGTCAGCACGAGGTTGAGGCCCTTCTTAGCGCCAAGCCGTGCCAGCTCCAGGCCAAAGCCGCTGCCAGCGCCGGTGATCACGGCCGTCTGGCCTGCTTGCAAATTCAAAGTCGACATGTTGTTGTCCTGCGTCCTGCTGTGGGGGGATCAGTAGGGAGAGTGATCGAGGGATCAGATCAGTTTGACCAGCTGCTTGCCGAAGTTCTTGCCCTTGAGCAAGCCCAGGAAGGCCTCGGGCGCGCTGGCAATGCCCTGGGCCACGGATTCGCGGAATTTCATCTTGCCGGTAGCCACCATCGTGCCCAGCTCCATCGTGGCCTCGGGCCAGACTTCGGGGTGCTCGCTGACAATGAAGCCTTCCACCTTCAGGCGGTTGACCAGGATCAGCGCGGGGTTCTGCAAAGGCAGCGGCTGGCCGTCATAGCCGGCAATCATCCCGCACATGGCGATGCGGCCAAACGCGTTCATGCGCAGCAGCACGGCGTCCAGAATCATGCCGCCCACGTTCTCGAAGTAGCCATCGATGCCATTGGGCGTGGCCTCCTTCAGGGCCTTGTAAAAGGCCTTGGGGTCACTGTGCTGCTTGTAGTCGATGCAGGCTTCAAAGCCGAGTTCCTCGGTCACATAGCGGCACTTGTCGGCGCCACCGGCCACACCCACCACGCGGCAACCACGGGCCTTGGCCAACTGACCCACCACGCTGCCCACGGCACCGCTGGCGGCGCTCACCACCACGGTTTCGCCGCTCTTGGGCGCGATGATCTTGATCAGGCCATACCAGGCGGTGACGCCGGGCATGCCCACCGAGCCCAGATAGGCCGACAGCGGGATGTGGGTGGTATCGACCTTGTGCAGCATGGCGCCCTTCACACTGGCGTCCACCACTGAGTACTCCTGCCAGCCCCCCATGCCCAGCACCTTGTCGCCGGGCGCAAAGCGCGGATGCTTGCTCAGCACCACCTCGCCCACGGTACCGCCGATCATCACGGTGTCGAGCGGCTGTGGATCAGCGTAGCTCTTGCTGTCGTTCATGCGGCCGCGCATATACGGGTCGAGCGACATGAAGTGATGCCGCACCAGCACCTGGCCATCGCTCAGTTGATCGGCCGTGGGCACGGGCACCTCAACGAGCTTGAAGTTGTCCACGGTGGCTTCGCCTTGCGGGCGCGAAGCCAGCAGGATCTGATGGTTGGTGGTCATGTGAACTCTCCTTCAGCGTGACAGCTGGTTGACGGATGAATCGATCAGGACGGGGGCATGCTCAATCGGAGCCCGGCCCGTGGAGCAAGGGTTTGGCAGCCGGCCGCACTTCGCGGTCGGACACCGGCAAGGCGCGCAGGAACTTGAACGTGGCCGTGGCATGGGCACACACGCGGCCTTTCGAATCCAGCACCTTGCCTTCGGTGAAAGCCATGGAGGCGGTCGAGTGCAGCACGCTGCCCAGTGCCCGGATGTGGCCCAGGCCTGGTCGCATGAAGGTGGTCTTCATCTCGATGGTGACCAGGCCAGGCCCGCCATCCGGCTGATCCAGGTTCAGGCTGCGCGCCGCATGGGCCATGGCCACATCCAGCAAGGTCATCATCAGGCCACCGTGCGCCACGCCGAATGAGTTCGTGTGCTGGTCCTGCACGTCCAGCGTGATCTCGGCTTCGCCGTTTTCGTAGCGCTGCATCTCGCAGCCGATCTGCTCGATGAAGGGAATGCGAACCGCAAAGGGAATGGCCATGTCAGTCCTTCATGAGGGCACGGGTGAAACTCGGGCGCATCGCCATCAACCGATCAAGGCGCTGACGCCACCGTCCACCGCCAGGATCTGCCCGGTGATGTGCTTGCCCGCATCAGACGCGAACAGCAAGGTGATGCCCTTGAGGTCTTCATCGTCGCCCACGCGCAGCAGCGGTGCACGGTTGGCAATGGTTTCTTCGCCGACCATGGCCAGCGTGCCCGCCGTCATCTTGCTGGGGAAGAAGCCCGGTGCAATCGCATTGACGCGGATGCCCAGGTGCCCCCATTCGCAAGCCAGGGCCCGCGTGAAGTTGATGACCGCGCCCTTGCTGGTGTTGTAGGCAATGGTCTGCATGAAAGGCGGGTTGCCGCGCAGGCCCGCGATCGAGGCCACATTGATGATGCGGCCCTGCTTGCGCGGGATCATGCTGGCCTTGGCGATGGCTTGCGACAGCAGAAAGTAGCCACGCACGTTCAGGTTCATGACCTTGTCCCAGGCTTCGACCGGGTGTTCGGCAGCTGGCGCGCCCCAGGTGGCACCCGCGTTGTTGACGAGGATGTCCACATCGCCCACACGCTCCAGGGTTTCGTCTGCCAGGCGCTGGATGTCGTCGGCCTTGCCGGCGTCTGCGGCGATCCAGCGAGCATCAATGCCGGCTGCTTGCAGATCTTGCACGGCCAGCTCCAGGTCAGCCGACTTGCGCGAGCTGATCACGACCTTGGCGCCAGCCTCGCCCAATGCGTGCGCCATCTGCAGCCCCAGGCCGCGCGAGCCGCCGGTGATCAGGGCCTTCTTGCCGGTCAGATCGAACAGCTGTTGTACCTTGCGTGCTTCCGTCATGCTGCCCTCGCCTCAGACGTTGTAATCCACCACGTGGCGGGTAGCCGCCATCTCGCGGATCTGTGCCACCACGCCCTGATGATGCGGATGAGGGATGTAGGCAGCCAGTGCATCCTTGCTCTCGAACGTGGACACCAGCACCACGT
>NZ_DASUIS010000146.1:0-109834 GCF_036279675.1 Aquabacterium sp.
CCACCGATTCGGCGGCTGAAGTGTCCGAAGGCGCCGGCCTGTCGGTCTCCGTGCGCAAGGGCAAGCTCGAAAACGTCGAGCGCAATCGCGACAAGAGCATCGGCGTGTCCGTCTACGTGGGCCAACGCCGCGGCAATGCCAGTACGTCCGACTTCTCGCCCCAGGCGCTGGAACAAACGGTGCGTGCGGCTTACGACATCGCCCGCTACACCGCGGAAGACCCGGCCGCCGGCCTGCCCGATGTGGAAGACCTGGCCATGGGCCGCCACGCCACCCGCGATCTGGACCTGTTCCACCCCTGGGCGATTGACGCCGAGGCAGCAGCCGAGCTGGCCCGCCGTTGCGAAGACGCCGCGCTGAGCGTCGACCCGCGTATCACCAATTCCGAAGGCGGTGGCGTCTCGGCGCAGCAATCGCACTTCTTTGCGGGCAACAGCCGCGGTTTTCGTGGCGGCTACGCCAGCTCGCGCCACTCGCTGTCGGTCTCGCCCATTGCGGGCCGCGGCAACGACATGCAGCGCGACTTCTGGTACACCTCCGAGCGCGACGCCCGCGACATGGCCCGCCCCGAGGCCGTGGGCCGCTATGCCGCCGAACGTGCACTGGCCCGCCTGAAATCCCGCAAGATCGCCACCTGCGAAGTGCCCGTGCTGTTTGAGAACACGCTGGCCGCCGGCCTGCTGGGCGCTTATGTGCAAGCCACCAGCGGTGGCGCCCTGTACCGCAAGTCCACCTTCCTGCTTGACAGCCTGGGCAAGCCCGTCTTTCCCAAGCACATCAACATCGTTGAAGATCCGCACATCCTCAAGGCCAAGGGCAGCGCTCCGTTTGACGACGAAGGCGTGCTCACCCGCAAGCGCAGCGTGGTCAAGAACGGCGTGGTGCAGGGCTACTTCCTGAGCAGCTATTCGGCACGCAAGCTGGGCATGCGCACCACGGGCCACGCAGGCGGCTCGCAAAACCTGGTGCTGCACAGCAAGCTCACAGATCCCAAAGACAACCTCAAGGCCATGCTCAAGAAGCTCGGCACCGGCTTGTTCGTCACCGAACTCATGGGCCAGGGCGTCAACTACGTGACGGGCGACTACTCGCGCGGTGCGGCCGGCTACTGGGTGGAAAACGGCGCGATCCAGTACCCCGTGCACGAGATCACCATCGCCAGCCACCTGGGCGAGATGTTCAAGCAGATCGTGGCGGTGGGCGCCGATGCCTACACCTATGGCAGCAAGACCATCGGCTCGGTGCTGATCGAGAAGATGAAGATCGCCGGGCACTGATCCGGGCGTTGGCGCGCCGATCTGGTGCGCCGCAGGGGTGCGTGACGAACCGGCGCGTTGGCGGCGCGCCACGTTCGTCCCCCTAGGAAGCTGACAAGCGGGTAAGCCCTGCATGGGCCGAGCCCGTGCAGCCTGACAGCGCTCCTAGAATCCGAGGCGTTACTCAGACGCTCAGGAGCCCCACATGCAACGTCGTTCCTTCATCAACCACGCAGGCCTGGCCGGCGTGCTGGCTGCCGGTGCAGCCCCCGCCATCGTTCACGCGCAGACGACCGTGCGCTGGCGCCTGGCCTCCAGCTTCCCCAAGTCGCTGGACACCATCTTTGGCGCGGCTGACGTCTTCACCAAAAAGATCGCCGACATGTCCGGCGGCAAGTTCCAGATCTCCGTACACGCTGGTGGCGAGCTGATGCCCGCGTTCGGCGTGGTCGACGGCGTGCAGAACGGCACCGTCGAAATGGCCCACACGGCCCCCTACTACTTCGTAGGCAAGGACGAAACCTTCGCCATCGGTTGCGCCATCCCCTTCGGGCTGAACTCGCGTCAGATGACGGCCTGGATGTACGAAGGCAACGGCCTCAAGCTGATGCGCGAGTTCTACGCCAAGTACAACATCATCAGCTTCCCCGGTGGCAACACCGGCGCGCAGATGGGTGGCTGGTTCCGCAAGCCCATCAAGTCCATCGAAGACATGAAGGGCCTGAAGATGCGCATTGGCGGCTTTGCCGGCAAGGTCATCGAGCGCCTGGGCGCCGTCCCGCAGAACATCCCGGGCGGCGAGATCTATCAGGCCCTGGAAAAAGGCACCATCGATGCCGCCGAATGGGTCGGCCCCTACGACGACCAGAAGCTGGGCTTCCACAAGGTCGCGCCTCACTATCACTTCCCTGGCTGGTGGGAAGGCGGTCCGCAACTCGACTTCTTCATCAACCAGAAGGCCTACGACAGCCTCAGCGCCGAATACAAGGCCATGATCGAGGCCGCTGCCTCGCAGGCCCACGTGGAAATGCAGGCCCGCTACGATGCCCGCAACCCACTGGCCCTCAAGCAACTGGTCGCGGCCAAGACGCAACTGGTTCAGTTCCCCAAGCCCGTGATGGACGCAGCCTTCAAGGCCTCGATGGACATCTACAGCGAATTGAGCGAGAAGAACCCCAACTGGCGTAAGGTTTACGCCGATTACGCCAAATTCCGTGGCGACCAGAACATGTGGTTCCGCTTCACCGAAGCCACGTTCGACCGCTACATGCAGGCCGCCAAGCTCTGATTTACGGGTAATCCATCACCAAAAAAGGGCCTTCGGGCCCTTTTTGCATGAGGCTTGTCGCTGGACAATGATGTCAGGCACGGTCCGTGCTCAAGTACGGCATCGAACCGGTCGATTTACCCGGGGTCAGTCGCCCCGCGTCAGGAAAGCCGCCAATGAGCTTTGCCCCTCTTTCTGCCCGTCGTCCTCCCGTCCAGCGGAGGCCGCACGGCATCCAGCCCTTGCGGGCCCTGCACATGCATGCGCAATGGGGTGAACACGCCTTGCAGCGAACCTGGCGCACTGCCAGCGTGATCTGCGCGACCTTCGCCCTGGCTTATGCACTGGCCTTCGTGCCACGCAGCCCTGCCCTGGGCCTGCTGCTGGCCAGCATCTGGGCACACTTCAAGGCCAACCCCACACTGGGCGCCCGGCTGGCCGCACACCCTATCATCGGCGCCCCCTGGCGCTGGTGGATGCACCGAGGTCAGCACCGGCTTCCGCCCCAGGCGCCCGACACCACTCCGCAGACATGAAAAAAGGCCTCCTGGGAAGGAGGCCTTCTTCATTTCGCGTTGATCGCGTCCTTCACCGCCTTGGTGGGATCGTCCTCAGGTGTGACATCGGGTACCGGCACGCTCAACGGATCGCCGCCACCGTCTGCCGCCGACGCACCGCTGGCACCTGAAGCCGCCGGATCCGGTGCGGAGGTGTCTTCGATCTGCATCTCGATCTTCACATCGTCAACGTTGACCTTCTGCTCCTTGTCCAGCCAGTAGGTCACCGACTCGGGCCAGAAGATCACCACGGCCACCAGCATCAGTTGCATCACCACCCAGGGAATTGCGCCCAGGTAGATGTCCTTGGATTCGATGGGCCGCTCGATGGCCTTGTTCTTGAAAATCTGATCGGCAATGCCACGCAGATAGAACAAGGCGAAACCAAATGGCGGGTGCATGAAACTGGTCTGCATGTTCACGCACAGCAGCACCCCGAACCAGACCAGATCGATGCCCAGTTTCTCGGCCACCGGCGCCAGCAGCGGCACGATGATGAAGGCGATCTCGAAGAAGTCCAGGAAGAAGGCCAGGAAGAACACGAAGATGTTCACCACGATCAGGAAGCCCACCGGGCCACCAGGCAGGCTCGACAGCAGATCCTCGATCCACTTGTTGCCATCCACGCCCTGGAACACCAGCGAAAACACGCTGGAGCCCAACAGGATGAAGATGACCATGGCGGTGACGCGCATGGTCGAATCCATGGCCTGCCAGATCAGCGACAGCGTCAGGCGACGGTGCATGGCCGCCAGCACCATGCCACCGATGGCGCCGAGCGCCCCCGCCTCCGTGGGCGTAGCCAGGCCCATGAAGAGTGTGCCCAGCACCAGGAAGATCAGCACGACGGAGGGCAGCATGCCCCACATGACACGCTTGAACAACGCCCAGCCCCGCTCGGTACGGGCCTCTTCCGGCAGAGGTGGCACCCACTGCGGGCGGAAAATCGCCACACCCAGCGTGAACAACAGGAAGATCCCCGTCTGCATGATGGACGGGCCGATGGCACCGCGGTACATGTCGCCCACGGAACGGCCCAGTTGGTCAGCCAGCACCACCAGCACGAGCGACGGCGGGATGAGCTGCGTGATCGTGCCCGAGGCGGCGATCACGCCCGTGGCATAGCGCATGTTGTAGCCGTTGCGCATCATGACCGGCAGCGAGATCACGCCCATGGCGATCACGCTGGCAGCCACCGTCCCGGTGATGGCGCCCAGGATGGCCCCCACGATGATGACGGCAAAGCCCAGGCCGCCCGGCTTGCTGCCAAACAGCTGGCCGGTGCCTTCGAGCAGATCCTCCGCCAGACCGCAGCGCTCCAGGATCGCGCCCATGAAGGTGAAGAAAGGAATGGACAGCAGCAGCTCATTGGAGACGATGCCGAACAAACGCAGTGGCAAATTCGACATGAAGGCTTCAGGGAAGAAGCCTTGCGATACCGCATAGAAGCCAAAGCCCAGCCCCAGCCCCCCCAGCGTGAAGGCGACCGGGAAGCCAATCAGCATGGCAAAGACCAGCGAGCCGAACATGATCGGCGCCAGATGTTGCATCTCGATCATTGCAGCGGCCTCTCGTAGTGCAGATCGAGGTTGGACGTGCCACGCAGATAGCCCACACGCTTGAACAACTCGGCCAGGCCCTGCAGGGCCACGAGGCCAAAGCCCAGCGGAATGGCCAGCTTGATCGGCCAGCGGATCAGCCCCCCCGCACTGGGCGACACCTCATGCTGCGCAAAGGACTCGGCCACAAAGGGCCAGGCCAGCCAGGCCACCGTCAGGGAAAGCGGCAGCAACACGAACAGGATGCCCAGCAGATCGATCCAGGCCTTGGTGCGAGGTTGCAGCCCACCATAGACCACATCCACCCGGACGTGCTCGTTGAGCTTGAGCAGCATGGGCGCGCCCGCGAACACGGCCATGCCAAAGAGGTACCACTGCACCTCCAGCCAGGAGTTGGAGCCGATGTTGAAGGCGTAACGCAAGGTGGCGTTGCCTGCGCTGATCAGGCAGGCGGCCAGCAAGGCCCAGGACGCCAGATTGCCGCACCAGCGCGACACCGCATCCATCACGCGGATGTAGCTTTGCATGAAGAAACGACCTTATTGATCGAGTGCCACAGCCTGCATGTACAGCTTGCTGGAGCGCGCCCCGCTGCGGCAGAACATCAGCAAGGGGCGAGGCAGGGTCTTGAGCAGCTCGGCGCACCTGGCGATTTCTTCGGGCGACTGATAGCCCCCTTGCACCGGCAGATACGCGTACGCCAGGCCAGCGGCCTTGGCTGCAGCCTCGATGGCCGCGCTGGCGGGTTGCTCTGCACCGCCTTCCATGTCGGGGCGGTTGTTCATCACAGACTTGAAACCCGCCTCGGCCGCAGCCGCCATGGCCTCCGGCGTGAGTTGGGGGGCGGCGTAAACGTCTTCTGCGATCGGCGTCAAGGACACGTTGCTCATGGTGGACCCTGTTTGATGAAACCCGGAGACTGTAGCCGCACTCCAGCGGCGGCTACCCAGCTATGTACGTCTTCGTTGCAAGCAAGCCATTTGCCAGTGATTAACCAGCCAGCGCAGCCTTGACCGCAGCGGACACCAGGCCCATGTCAGCCTGGCCAGCCAGACGCTGCTTGACCGCGCCCATGACCTTGCCCATGTCGCCAGGGCCTGCCGCACCCAATTCGACCACGATGGCCTTGACGGCGGCCGTGATCTCGTCAGCGCTCAGGCGTTGGGGCAGATAAGCCTCCAGCACCACGATCTCGGACTTTTCCTTGTCGGCCAGATCCTGACGACCACCGGCTTCGTACTGCTGCGCGGCGTCCTTGCGCTGCTTGATCAGCTTGTCGACGATGGACACCACCATGGCGTCATCCAGCTCCACGCGCTCATCGACTTCCTTTTGCTTCATGGCGGCCAGCAGCATGCGGATGGTGCCCAGGCGCTCGGCTTCCTTGGCGCGCATGGCGGTCTTCATGTCTTCGGTGATGCGTTCTTTGAGGCTCATGATCGGTCTCGATGTAAGAGGAAAACGGGGCTGAAAAATACAAAAGCCCGCATGGGCGTCCCCGCGCGGGCTTTGGTGCCTACCCGGCTACAGCGCGATCAGCGCATTGTGCGGGTTGGACAGCAAGAAGCGAATCAGTACAGCTTCTTGGGCAGCTGCATGCTGCGCACGCGCTTGTAGTGACGCTTGACGGCCGCGGCCTTCTTGCGCTTGCGCTCGGCGGTGGGCTTTTCGTAGAACTCGCGGGCGCGCAGTTCGGTCAGCAGACCCAGCTTTTCAATGGTGCGCTTGAAGCGGCGCAGGGCCACGTCGAACGGCTCGTTTTCCTTGACACGGATGGTCGTCATTACAAATTCGCTTTCAGATTGAATGCATTCAAAGGGCTGCCAACACGGCCACCAGCGGATTGCTTCGAGTTTGCTGCACAAAACCTGCAAGAGGTTTGCCGTCAAGCCACCAGGGTCTGGGCCCGCTCCCGTGTTTCCACGTCCGGATTTCGCGGACGAAAACGGGCTGACCGGTCTCGGTGTGCACGGCGCTGCTCAAAACGCTCGCAACTGGTGGACTTCCTTGCAAGCATGCAAGCAAGCCCCACCAACAAAGCCTGAGATTCTACCCCGGTTTTGAACAATATTCCAGCATTCTGGCGGGGAGGGATTCAAAACTTGCCCGAATTTCAGGCGCTCCAGGCCTCAAAAGAACAAAAAAGGCCTCGAAACGGGCGATTTTTCAAGCCGATCAGTTTGCCGCCGGCGCTCAACGAAGGTCAAGCACCCCTGCGGCTTCGATGCCTTGTGCCTGCGCCAGGGCCGCCACCGCCGTGGCATCCGGCAGCGCTGGCATCACATCCCCCTTGAGGGACTTGAGCACCTCCGCCAGGGGCACCAGCACGAAAGCGCGCTGCATCATGCGCGGGTGAGGCAGGGTCAGCGTGGGTGTGTCACAGTGGCAGGCACCGTACCAGAGCAGGTCCAGATCCAGGGTGCGAGGCGCGTTCTGGTACGGCCGCTCACGGTCATGGGTCAACTCCAGCGCCAACAAGGCGTGCAAGAGCTCGCGCGGCCCCAGGGACGACTGCAACACCGCCACCGCGTTCAGGTAATCCGGCCCCGACGATTCAACAGGCCTGGTGCGATACAGGCTGGACACGGCCTCGACCTGCGTGCCAGGCAAGGCAGCCAGGCCACGTAAAGCTTCCTGCAAACGCCTGGCCACATCCCCCAGGTTGCCGCCCATGCCGATGAAGGCACGGTGGCGCGGCACGGCCGACAAGGCCGTCACCTGCTGGGGATCAGGGCCCTGGCTCAATCTCCACCTTCGCCCGAGGCGGGCGCACCGCCCTCACCGGCCGGCTTGCGGCGACGACGACGGCGCTTCTTCGCAGGGGCATCGCCACCCACAGCGCCTTCGCCACCATCTGCGCCGGCAGCGCGAGGCTGCTGACGCTTGGCCAGATCCTGCTGGCGGGCGACGTCCATCAGGTCGCGGCGCTCGGGCATGTCGGCCAGAGAGAAGTCTTCCCACCACTTGGCCAGCTCGGGATCGGCCTCGCCGGCGGCAGCGCGCAGGCGCAGGAAATCGAAGCCAGCGCGGAAACGGGGTTGCTCCACCAAGGTCAACGGGCCATTGCCGGAGCGACGATCGAAGCGCGGCTGCATGGTCCAGATCTCGCGCATGTCGGCGGCCAGCTTGCCCCGACCGGAGATGTCACCGATGCGGGCGTCGAAGACGGCATCCGTGGCCGATTGCAGCGCAGGGAATGGCGGCTCGCCTTGCGCCTGGTTGCGCTTCCAGTGATCCAGCACGTCATGCCACAACAGGCAGGCCAGCAGGAAGCTGGGCGCCACCGGCTTGTCTTCCGACACGCGGCGGTCGGTATCCGCCAGCGCCAGTTGCACGAAATGGTCTCGGCCGGGGTGGCGGCGCGCCTCGTCGAACACGGCATCCAGGATCGGGAACACGCCACGGTCCAGGCCCTGCTTGCGCAACTGGTCCAGCGAGGCTTGCGCGTGGCCGGTCTGCAGCAGCTTGATCATCTCGTCAAACAGGCGCGATTGCGGCACGTTCGACAGCAACTCGGCCATCTCCTGCAACGGTGCGCGGGTCTTGGGTTCGATCTCGAAGCCCAGCTTGGCGGCAAAGCGCACCACGCGGATGATGCGGACGGGGTCTTCGCGGTAACGGGTCTCCGGGTCACCGATCATGCGCAGCACGCGCTTCTTGGCGTCCTTGATGCCACCGTGGTAGTCCACGACATTGCCCGTGCGGGGGTCGTAGTACATGGCGTTGACGGTGAAGTCACGGCGGGCGGCATCCTGGTCCTGCGGGCCCCAGACGTTGTCGCGCAGCACGCGGCCGCTGGCATCCACCACGTGGGTCTTGTCGGCCAGGTCCTTGCGAGAGGTCTTTTCGTTGCCCGTCACCTGCTCGGCGGCATTGGCGTCCAGGTAGGCGCGGAAGGTCGAGACCTCGATCACCTCGTGCTCACGACCTCGGCCGTACACCACGTGGACGATGCGAAAGCGCCGGCCGATGATGAAGGCGCGGCGGAACAGGCCCTTGACCTGTTCGGGCGTGGCGTTGGTGGCCACGTCGAAATCCTTGGGGCGATGGCCCAGGATCAGGTCGCGCACGGCACCGCCGACGATGTAGGCCTCGTAGCCGGCATCTTGCAGCGTCTCCACGACCTTGCGGGCGCGGTCATCGACGAGCGTGGGGTCGATGCCATGCTCGCTGGCGGGCACGTCCACCCGCTTGCCAGTCGGGATGCGGGGCGCCTTGGCACTCTTGCCTCCAGTGGCGCCTGCGCGCTTGGCCGGGGCCTTGCCCAGGATCTTGTCTATCAGGCTTTTGATCATGCAAACAGTCTAAGGATGCGCCAGCCACGTTCATGGGCGACGGCTTCCAGCGCGGGGCTGGGGTTGGTGGCCACCGGGTCGTTGGCGCGTTCCAGCAGGGGCAGGTCGTTGGGTGAGTCGCTGTAGAAGCTGACGCGATCGAAATCCGTCAGCTGGCGACCCTGTTGAGCCAGCCATTGTTCCACACGTGTGATTTTGCCCTCTCGGAAGGACGGTACGCCGTCGATGTCGCCCGTCACACGCCCCAGGCTATCCCTGACGAGCTTCACGGCCAGCAACTCAGGCACGTTGAAGGCATCAGCGATGGGCCGGGTCACGAATTCGTTGGTGGCAGTCACGATGGCGATCAGGTCGCCCATGGCACGGTGCCGCTCCACCAGCTCGATGGCCTGGGGCTTCATGGCAGGGAAAACGACCTCGTCCATGAAGGCCTGTTGCAGCGCCTGCTGGCCAGCCGCATCCATCTCACGCCAGATGCTGGTGGTGAACTGGATGTACTCGCCCAGCACCAGGGTGCCGTTGCAGTACTGCTGGTAGAAGCCGTCGTTGCGCTGGCGGTACTCGACCGCGTCGGCCAGGCCCTGGCGAATCAGGAATTCGCCAAATTCGTGATCGGAATCCAGCGGCAACAGGGTGTGGTCCAGATCAAACAGACAGAGGTTGTTCATGCGGTCTCCAGGGCCAGCATTTGTTTCAACAAGGGCACGGTGACTTCGCGCTTTTCGGCCAAAGCGAACCGGTCGAGGCGGTCCAGCAGGCTCATCAGAAAGCCCAGATCGCGGCTGTATCGGGTCAGCAGGTAGCTCACCACGCCTTCATCCAGGGCGATGCCGCGGCGCGTGGCTTCGTGGTGCAAGGCGGCGCGCAGGCCACCTTCGTCCAGCAGGCTCAGGCCAAAGGTCAGGCCCCAACCGAGGCGCGTGCGCAGGTCATCACGCACCGGCAGGTCAACCGCAGGGACCGCGCCCGCCGCCAGGATGAGCAACGGCCCGCTGCCGCGTTCCTCCAGTTGCCCACTGGCTTGTGCTGCCAGCGAACTGGCCGATTCGATGAACAGGTTGAAGGCGAGGTGCTGGTGGTCCTCCCCCAGGCGCTCGCATTCGTCGATCACGGCCAGGGTCGGCATCATGGGATCGGGCGCATCCCACATCTGGCAGGTTTGTGCGTTGAGCCAGATGGCGCCGAAGCCCATCGACAAGGCGCGCTCGACCATGGCGCGCAAGAGGTGCGTCTTGCCGGCTCCGGCTGGCCCCCAGATGTAGGCAGGCGACACCGTGCCCTCGACATGCGGCCAGGCACGCAGCCAGGCCATCAGAGCCTCGTTGCCTCCCACCACGAAATCGTCCAGGCCTTGCATGACGGCCGGCCCCAGATCCAGCGGGATCTGGCGCATGGCCGTACGGGGTGCCGGGCGCTCGGCCACGGTATCGAACAAGGTCACGGCAGGGCCCTATTCACCAGCTTGCTGGGCCAGGAAAAAATCGCTGGACCGATAGGCCCGCAGCAGGCGCCGCCCCAGCAAGGTCGCAAACGCGGCCACAGGCAGGGCAATCACGACGCCAGCAAAGCCCATCCAGCGCCCAAACAGCATCAAGGCCAGGATCACACCCAGCGGATGCAGGCCGATGCGCTCACCCACCAGGCGCGGCGTCAGGAAGAAGCTCTCGATGACCTGTCCGAAGCCATAGACGACGGCAATGGCGATCACGGGCGAGGTGGCTTCGGTGTTACCCACACCGAACTGCAGCAGCCCGGCCAGAATGGCCAGCACCAGCCCCAGGCCGTACCCGAGATAGGGAATGCAGATGGCCAGACCGGTGAACACACCAATGGGCAAGGCCAGGTTGAAGCCAAACAGGCTCAGACCAACGCTGTAGTAGGCCGCCAGAATCAGCATGACCAGGGCTTGTCCACGCAGATACTGGCCCATCAACTCATCGCACTCGGCCATCACGTCATGCGCGAGCGGCCGCCAGCGTGCCGGCAGCAGGCTGCGGAACCGCCCGGTCAGGGCCTCCCAGTCGAGCATCCAGTAAAACGCGAGCATGGGCACCAACACGGCCAAGCCGGCCAGGGTCATGATGCTGCTGCCCCCGATGAGCAGTGAAGTCCACACCGTGCCGCTCCACTGCGCAGCGTGGCTCTGAACCAGCTTCACCAGCTCGGCCTTGAGCGCATCCACCGTGGTCGGCAGCTTGATGCCCCATTGGCTCAACACGGGCGCCACCTTGCCCCAGATGGCCACGAGCAAGTCCGGCAGCTGATCCCGCAAGGCCGGCACCAGTTGCGACACGATGGGCACCAGCAGCACCATCAGCGTGGCCACCACCAGCGCCAGCAGGACCAGGCACACCGTGACCGCCACCGACTTGGGCAGGCGCCAGCTGACCAGCTTGTCCACCGCGGGATGGAGGGCATAGGCCAGCACAAGGCTGATGACAAATGGCGCCAGCACGGCGGCATGCCACCACAGCACGCCAATCAAGGCGGCTGCGGCCAACAGGCTCCAGATGGGTTTGAGGGGGTGGGCGGGCGCTTGGGTCATGAACGGGGGGATTTTATAGACCTCCCCGTCTCCTTGGCGTCACAAAGCCGATCAATTCTTGCGGCCGTAAACCGACACGCGCGCCGCTTCCAGGGCTTGCTCCAGCTTGGCCTGGTCGCGCTGCCCTTCAGGCTTGGCCTGAAAATCCGCCAGGATGGCAGCCTCACGGCGCTTGTATTCCTTGAGCAGGCTGGCATCGCGTGCCTGCTGCTCTGCGTCTGGTTGGGGTGCGGCGGACGTCAAGGCACTTTGCGCCTGCTCCAGCTTCTGCTTGCGCAACTCTTCGTTGGGCTCCAGATCCGTCCACAGCGCCGCTTCCAGCATGAGCGCCTCGCCCATGGTCAGTTCAGCCTGCTTCAGACGATCCGGGATCTGCTCCAGCAAGCGCCTGGCCAGTTGATGGCGCGTGGTCACATCCGGGCTGTCCTGCAGGCTTTGCCATTGCTCGAAGCCCTTCTGAAAGCGCAGGTACTTCACCACGCGCTCCAGTTCACTGCGCGGATTGGCCGTCTTGGACATCGCCTCTTTCAAGGCCGACCAGTCTTCAGGGGTGAAATCGGAGGGCCTCCCGTCTTCCATGATCCTCGGCTGAACCAGCAGCGCTGAATCCACAGTGGCCACCGCTTTCTGCGCACCTGTTTTGGCAGATACCGCCGGTGCAGCCTCCGGCGCGGCCTCAGCCTGCTGAGCAGCATGTGTCTGCCACCACCACGCCGCCACACCCACGCCGCCCCCCAGCACCATGGCCAGAACCCAGGTGCGCTGCCAGAGCTTGGGGTTTTCGTAAGTGATCATGAGGTGGGTAGCCTGCCAGCGGTTAACGGGAAGCAAACAAGATGGGCGGATTGTCCGCAAAGGATAGCGCCTCCCATCATGGGACAAACCCCGTCGGGCGAACTGACGTCACCTTGCCACTACACTTGCGCCCTGTTACGAGAAGACTCCACCGTTGCGCATGAACCTCTCCAGCCTCGACCCTCGCCTGCTTGCCGCCATTGGCGCGGTCATCGCCTACCTGATCGGCTCGCTGTCGTTTGCCGTCATCGTCAGCCGCCTGTTCGGCCTGGCCGATCCACGCAGCTACGGCTCCGGCAACCCAGGCGCCACGAACGTGCTGCGCTCGGGCAACAAGGCCGCAGCCATCCTGACGCTGCTGTTTGACGCCCTCAAAGGCTACATCCCCGTCGTGATCGCGCAAAGCATGGGCATGGATAACCTGACAGTGACCGTGGTGGGCCTGGGCGCCTTCATCGGCCACCTGTGGCCCGTGTTCTTCAAGTTCGAGGGCGGCAAAGGTGTGGCCACTGCCGCCGGCGTGTTGTTAGGCTTTGCGCCGGCCATGGGGGGCCTGGTGCTGCTGGTCTGGCTGGGCATGGCGGTGGTCTTCCGTTACTCTTCGCTCGCAGCGCTGACGGCTTCGCTGGCAGCACCGATCATTCAAGTACAAGGCTGGGGCTTCAGTGCCATGACCGTTGGCGTGATCGTGATGAGCGTGCTGCTCATCTGGCGCCACGAAGCCAATATTCGCAAGCTGCTGGCCGGGCAGGAAAGCAAGCTGGGCCAGAAGGCGACCCCGCCAAGCGGCCCTTGATGACTTGCTGACATGAGCACCCCTCCCCGCCCGCCCAAGACCGGGTCCTTGTGGACATTGGTGTTGCTGCTGGCGCTGATTGCCGGGGGCTCGAAGGCCATCAACTGGTGGAGGGAGGCCCGCACAGCGGATCTGATCAAAGCCAATCTGGGGCCGCAGCGCATCACGCTTTACACGACGCAAACCTGCGTCTTCTGTGTGGACGCCAAATTCTGGCTGCGCTCACACGGTATCGCCTGGGATGAGTGTGACGTGGAACGCGACGCCAGTTGCAAAGCCACGTTCGACGCCCAAGGTGCCCCCGGCACCCCGATCGTTCGCGTGGGCGGCCACTGGCACCTGGGTTTTGATCCTGGCTGGATTGCCGAAGCCCTCACGACGCCGATCAAGACTGCTGCTCAGCCCGCATCCAGCCCCAGGGCGGACACGTCGCCACGCCCCTGACGAATTACCTGCGCTTCGCCCTGGCTGAGGTCGATCACCGTCGTGGGCTCCATCTGGCAGGCGCCGGCGTCCACCACAGCCTTGATGCGCTTTTGCAAGGCCTCACGGATCTCGCTGGCATCGTTGAGCGGCTCTTCCTGATCCGGCAGGATGAGCGTGGTCGCCAGCAAGGGCTGGCCCATCAGCTCCAGCACCGCCTGGGTCACCTTGTGATCAGGCACGCGCAGACCGATGGTGCGACGCGACGGGTGCGACACACGCCGCGGGACCTCCTTGGTGGCCTCCAGGATGAAGGTAAAAGGCCCGGGGGTGGCCAGCTTCAGGAGCCGGTACTGTCGGTTGTCCACCCGCGCGTAATTGGCCAGCTCCGACAGATCACGGCACAAGAGACTGAGGTGATGGCGCTCGTCCACGCCCCGGATACGGCGCAGTTCATCCACGGCGGCCTTGTCATCCAGATGGCAGACCAGGGCATAGCTGGAATCGGTGGGCAAAGCCACCACGCCGCCACGATGGAGGATCTCGACCGCCTGCTTGAGCAGACGGGGCTGGGGATGTTCGGGGTGAACTTCGAAGAGTTGGGCCATAGCCCACTAGCCTACCGCGCCTTGCAACCAATGCAAGGTGTTTTCCTTATGGATGCAACACGCGACTGGCCAGTGCCTCCCAGACGGGTGTGACCCGGCCAGGCAGATCAGGCAAGGTGCCCAGGTCGGTGTGGCTCTCTGCTGGATCATGGAAGTCGGAGCCGCGAGAGGCCAGCAGGTCGAACTCCTGGGCCATGTCGGCGTACTTGCCGTACTCGGCCACGGTGTGGCTGCCTGTGACGACCTCCACGCCCAGGCCACCCAGGGCCTTGAACTCGGTGAAGAGGGCGAATTCCTCGTTGGGTGTGAAGTCGTAGCGACCAGGATGCGCGATCACCGCCACGCCGCCTGCACCTACGACCCAAGACACGGCATCCGACAGGCTGGCCCACCGGTGCTCGACAAAGCCAGGCTTGCCCTCGGTCAGATAGCGCTTGAATACCTCGTGCGGATCACCGCAGACACCGATCTCGACCAGGTAGCGCGCAAAGTGCGTGCGCGAGATCAGATCCGGGTTGCCGACGTACTTCAGGGCGCCTTCAAACGCGCCGGGAATACCGGCACCTGCGAGGCTGGCTGCCATGTCGCGGGCACGACGCTCGCGCCCTCCACGGGTATCGGCCAAGCCCTGGACGATGTCCGCGTTCTCGGGGTCAAAGCCAAGGCCAACGATGTGAACCGTCCGACCGGCAAAGGTGACCGAGATCTCAACGCCCGGCAGGTAGGACATGCCCAAAGCCGCCGCTGCCTGCCTTGCTCGCAACTGACCACCGATTTCGTCGTGGTCGGTCAGCGCCCACAACTCCACACCGTTTCGTCGCGCGCGCTCGGCGACATCCTCTGGCGACAAGGTCCCGTCAGAGACATTGGAGTGGCAGTGCAGATCGGCGTTCATCAAATGCATGTCGGTGATGCTATCAAGCCAAGCCTTTGTTGGCTGTCACGCACCAATTAACCCCACCGCGGGCCGGAACGCGCTTGCGATGCGCCCCAGGCCTGCAGACAAGCCAGGGTCAGCTCGCGCACCAGTTGCTCATTGACGGGCTGGCGATAGCGCACCTTGATGTGGCGCATGCCCTTGCCGGCACCATCCAGCTCGGGGAACTCGCCCACCAGCATGACACCATTGAACACCTGCAGATGCGCATGCATCTTGTGCAGGACGATGGCCATCACGTTGTCGCCATCGTTCATGAAACACAGGTTGCCCCATTTCACTTCAGGGCGGAGGTGTGGCGCAGCGGCCAGAATGGCTTTGTGCATGGCCTGGGCAGTATCACGCTGCTCAGGACGAAGGCTGTCATAAAACGCGTTGATCAACGCGGGGGACTGAAGCGGTCGGCGCATGGGGGTAGGCCCAAAAAATTTACTACAACGACATCAATGCACACTCGACACCCCCTCCCTGAAGCCTCAAGGCCTCTGTGTGAATGCACAGCCCTTTTTCATGACCACCTTCTGCTTTTGTACTTCTGGCAGGGATGACTGTCATTTGACAGATCCGTTTCAGTGGGATCACGTACCGGACGCGCCGCCCTGACAGGCGTTTATGTTGCGCTCGATGTTTCTGCCCCGATTGTAACAGACCGTAATGAACAGCTGCCCCACCAAAGTGGTGGATACAGCTGTTATCGGACGATCTGACTCAGGTCTTAGGCAGGGTCACACCAGTTTGGCCCTGATATTTGCCACCTCGGTCACGGTAGCTGGTTTCGCAGACTTCATCGCTCTCGAAGAACAGCACCTGCGCACATCCTTCGCCAGCATAAATCTTGGCCGGCAGGGGTGTGGTGTTGCTGAACTCCAGGGTGACATACCCCTCCCATTCGGGTTCGAACGGTGTCACGTTGACGATGATGCCGCAGCGCGCATAAGTGCTCTTGCCCAGGCAGATGGTCAGCACATTGCGGGGAATGCGGAAATACTCGACCGTACGGGCCAGCGCAAAGCTGTTGGGCGGGATGATGCAGACATCGCTGTTGATGTCCACGAAACTCTTTTCGTCGAAATTCTTGGGGTCCACCACCGTGGAATGGATGTTGGTGAAGACCTTGAATTCCGGGGCGCACCGAATATCGTAGCCGTAGCTGCTCGTGCCGTAGCTCACGATTTTCTGGCCATCGGCTGCCGCCCGAACCTGACCGGGCTCGAAGGGTTCGATCATGCCGTGCTCTTCAGCCATGCGGCGGATCCAGCGGTCTGACTTGATGCTCATGAATACTCCTGTGTGACAGGCGTGATTGTGCTTGATGAGAGGCGCGTGTTTTCTGATCGGCTTGTTACAAGATCCAAACGAGATGGCGCCCACGCACCAGATCCGGCTGGCTTGCCGCCCATTTTGAGGGCGCACCAAACTGGCACGCCTCACATTGGCACGTTTTTCGCTTGAAAACCCTCACAAATCCAAGTGCCACCCACGATGGTGCGCACGCTACGCTGAGGTTCACATGTCCGATTACAAAGCCTTCCTGAGGTCGGGGCACGCCCCTACCTTGCTCGCTTCTTTTCTGTATTTCGATTTCACGTTCGCGATCTGGGTGCTCAACGGGGCCATGGCACCGTTCATCAGCGAATCGTTCAACCTGACACCCGCCCAGAAGGGCTTCATGATCTCGGTGCCCATTCTGGCAGGCGCCCTGATGCGCTTCCCACTTGGCATCCTCTCGCAGTACATCGGGCGAAAGAATGCGGCGATGACCGAAATGGCACTCATCGTCCTGGCCCTGCTCTTCGGCTACTTCTTCGTGGACACGCATGATCGCGTGCTGGCCATGGGCGTGCTGCTGGGCATTGCAGGCGGCAGCTTCGGGATCGCCCTGTCGCTGGGGTCCGGCTGGTTCCCGCCCAAGTACAAGGGGCTGGCCATGGGCATCGCAGGGGCAGGCAACAGCGGTACCGTGCTGGCCGTGCTGTTTGCACCACCGCTGGCGACCAGGTTCGGGTGGCAGGCTGTGTATGGCCTGGCAGCCGCCACCATGGTGCTGCCCATGATCGTGATGGCCATCGCAGCCAAGGAGCCCCCCGATCGGGAACACCAGTCCTTTCGCGAACACATTGCCTGCTTGTTCGAAAAGGATGGCTGGGCTTTCAGCCTGATCTACGTGATCACCTTTGGCGGCTTCATCGGCCTGGCGAACTTCCTGCCCACCTATTTCTACGATCAGTTCAAGGTCACCAAGATCGAGGCGGGGCAGCTCACGATGCTCGCTACCTTGATGGGTTCGGCAACGCGCGTACTGGGCGGCTATGTATCCGATCGCTGGGGCGGCATCAACACGCTCACCGGCGTGCTGTGCCTGGTCATCGTGACACTCGTGATCTGCGGCACCATGGGGCAGCAACTGACCGTCACCACCCTGCTCTTCATGCTGTGCTTTGCTGCGCTCGGTGCGGGCAATGGTGCGCTGTTCCAACTGGTGCCCTTGCGCTGGCCCCTGGCCACTGCGGTGGCAGGCTCGATGATCGGTGAGCTCGGTGCCCTGGGCGGGGGCTTCATCCCCAATGCCATGGGCATGTCCAAGCAGCACTATGGCACCTACTTCTATGGCTTCCTGGCCTTCGCCCTGCTGGGTGTGGCGATCCTCGTGATGATGCGTGTCATGCAACTGCGCTGGACGCGCACCTGGGCCGAAAAAGGTGGCCGCGCCCGCACTGGCGGCACGATGTCCATGGCCTATGGCAGCCAGGGATCCGTCAACAGCCGCTGAAACGATTTCTCGTCTCCTTTGTTGTTCAATCAAAGCGCCAGCCCACAAGGCTGGCGTCGACCTGACCGCCACCCCTGGTCAGCAGCCCTGGCGCCACGCCGTGCGCACAGGGCTTTTTTTGCGCCTCACGACCGCACGCGGTCGAGGCGCTCCTCAGGCACGCGGCAAGAAGGCCAGCCAATACACCAGCAACAGATTGAACAGCACCGACACGGTCAACGCGATCTTCCACATGGCGACCGGATCCCGACCCAGCAGGGGTGTGGACATCGGCGCCGACAAAGGCCTTGACGCCCCCCGCTCCAGTGCCAGCAGCAACTCCTCTGCCGTCTCGAACCGTTGCCGTCGATCTCTCGCCACCGCCTTGAGTACGACATGATCCAACCAGATTGGCACATCAGGGCGCAAGCGCGAAGGCGGCACCGGATCACGTCGGTAGCGCCCCAGTTGGTAGGGTTCGATTTCGCCGTAGGGCAAGCGGCCGGTCAACCATTGGTACAAGGTGACACCCAACGCGAACAGGTCACTTTGCGCCGTGACCCGTGCAACAGCCGGGTCATCCTCCCATTGCTCCGGATTCATGTAGCTGGGCGTGCCTGCATGTAATACACGCAAACTCTCGGGCTCCTTGCCTGACAGGGCCACACCCAGATCAAGCAGGCGCCATTGCCCATCGTCCCCCAGATGGATGTTGTCCGGCTTGACGTCGCGATGGATCACACCAAACTGATGCAGTCGCCCCAGCGCACGCACCACAGTAGTGGTGGTGGCCACGATCTCGCCCACCGGGAACCGTTGCTGCGCTTGCAGCAGATCACCCAGCGTCTGCCCGCTGTGCCAGTCAAACAGGGCATAGAAACAAGTGGCATCCTTGGTTTCGTGCACACGGACCAATCCCCGAGCTTCACGCTCCGTCACACGGGCACCCAACCAGGCTTCGTGGGCCAGCATTGCGCGCTCCTCGGGATCGCTTGCACGGGCTTCGTGCAGTGTCTTGAGGGCGTACAGACAGCCGCTTTGCAGATGCCGAACCTTG
Source organism: Aquabacterium sp. (assembly GCF_036279675.1). GTDB lineage: Bacteria > Pseudomonadota > Gammaproteobacteria > Burkholderiales > Burkholderiaceae_C > Aquabacterium. The sequence continues at coordinate 18,845 of NZ_DASUIS010000146.1, forward strand.
TACAGACGATGTACGCCATTGGCAAACACACAAGCCTCGATGCGCATGCCATCGACCAGATCACCCACCTGCATCTTGTGCGGAATGGGCAACTGGCGCCCCTGACGGGCAGCATCCTCCAGCCTGGCCGCGGCCAGGCCCTTGACACGGATGACCAAGGCGGTGGCGTTGTCTCGCCCCCCGCTGGTCAGGGCTTTGGCGACGAGGGCCTCACTGGCCTCCTGTGCACTGCCCTGCCCCGCCAGACTTTGCAGCGCGGACGGCTTGATCACACCGTGCACGCCATCACTGGTGAGCACGAAGGTGTCGCCGATCTGCAGATCACCCTCCAGGTAATCCACTCGCAAGGCATCATCCAGCCCGATGGCGCGTGTCAGACCGTTCTGAAACTCGAAGGGCCCCAGGGTATGGTCCTGCGTCAAGGGTGAAAGCTCACCACCGCGCAAGAGGTAGGCCCTGGTATCGCCCACGTGCGCCAAGGTGTAGCCATGCCCCCGAAGCACGATGGCGGTCAAGGTCGTCATGCCGGCCGTGCCACGACCTTGCGCACCGCCGATGGCCTGACGCCTGCGGTTGTGGTCAGCCAGCCAGGCATTCTGGGCAGCGATCAAACGGTCCAGGGCAACGGTCGTGTCCCAGGTCGCCGGCGTGGCGTAGTAGTCCCGTAGCAGTGTCTCAACCGTTGTCTGAGCGGCCTCCCACCCCAGGCCGCCAGCAGACACGCCGTCAGCCAGCGCAGCGATGACTCCCCAGGCTTCTTCATGGGGCGCCGGCTGGCCCACACCGGCGTGGTCCTCCAGTACCGAGCGCGGCCCACGCTGGCTGGCGTAGCCCACATCGAGATCAAAGCTCATCCATATCCTTCAGCGGTCAAGGGTGATGCGCACTATTGCCGTGCGTCTGTGCATGTTCACGCAAAAAGTACGCAATTTCCACGCCCGCTATCGGTGCACCGCAGCACTCATCACGTCAGACCAACTTGGTGCGCCCAGAAAGGGTGCTGGCCTGCTTATTGCTGAGTGAAAGGTACAACTATTTCGATTCCCGCTGACGGAGCATTCGCATGAAGAAGATGAAGCTGGTGCTGGTGGGCAACGGCATGGCCGGCGTCCGCACGCTCGAAGAGCTGCTGAAGTTGGCGCCAGACCTGTACGACATCACCGTATTCGGTGCTGAACCGCACCCGAACTACAACCGCATCCTGTTGTCTCCCGTGCTGGCGGGAGAACAAACGCTGGAAGAGATCATCCTCAATCCGCTGGACTGGTACGCGCGAAACGGCATCACGCTTCACGTGAACAAGAAAGTCGTCAGCGTGGACCGGACCCGTCGCGTCGTGATCGCTGACGACGGTACCGAGGCAGAGTACGATCGCCTGCTTCTGGCCACGGGCTCCATGCCCTTTGTGCTGCCTGTGCCCGGCAAGGATCTCGAAGGCGTGATCGCCTACCGGGACATCGCCGACACCAACTACATGATCGAGACCGCGAAAACCCACCAGCACGCGGTGGTGATTGGCGGCGGTCTGCTGGGGCTGGAGGCCGCCAACGGCCTGATGCTGCGCGGCATGACCGTCACGGTGGTGCACATCGCTCCCTGGTTGATGGAGCGCCAGCTTGACGAGGTCGCCGCCAAGTTGCTGCAGCGCTCACTGGAAGAGCGGGGGCTGAAGTTCCGCATCGGCGCGCAGACGCAGGAACTCGTGGGTGGTGAGGATGGCCGCGTCAGGTCCGTCAAATTCAAGGACGGCACCGAAGTTCCCGCCGATCTGGTCGTCATGGCCGCCGGCATTCGTCCCAACACGGCCCTGGCCGAGAAGACCGGCATTCACTGCAACCGCGGTATCGTCGTGACCGACTCGATGCAGACCATCACCGACCCACGTGTCTATTCGGTAGGTGAATGTGCGGCACACCGCGGCATCGCCTATGGTCTGGTTGCCCCACTGTTCGAGCAGGGCAAGGTCTGCGCGAACCATCTGGCCATGTCCGGCATTGGCCGCTACACGGGCTCTCAAACCTCGACCAAACTCAAGGTAACGGGCATTGACCTGTTCTCCGCAGGCGACTTCATGGGTGGCGAAGGCACGGAGGAAATCGTGCTGTCCGACCCCTTTGGTGGCGTCTACAAGAAGCTGGTGCTCAAGGGCGACAAACTGGTGGGCGCCTGCATGTATGGCGACACCGTTGACGGCAGCTACTACTTCAAGCTCATCCGCGAAGGCACCTGCGTCAACGACCAGCGAGACACCTTGATGTTCGGCGCACCGCCCGTGATCGCACCCAGCGACCCAGAACACAACAAGGCTGGCGCCAAGGCCAGCACGCGTCAGCCAGAGCCCATGGGCGTTTGATTTCTTGAGTGATAGAGCGGTATGCAGTCGATTACGTGTCGTCGTGAATGGATGAAGCAAGGCCTGGCGCTGGCCATCGGGGCGACCATGGTGCGGCCTGCTTCAGCACAGATCGTGAGCCTCAACGAGGCCATCAACAAGGCCGGGCGTCAGCGCATGCTGTCCCAGCGCATGGCCAAGGCCTGGCTGGCCATGGGGCAAGGCGTGGACGTGAAGCGAGCCGAGAAGATCCTGTTTGATTCGATGGCCTGGTTTGACCGGCAGTTCGTCGAACTCAAAGCCTACGCGCCCACGCCTGAGATCGAATCGACCTACAAGGCCCTTGAGCCTTTGTGGGCGGATTACAAGGCCGCGCTGGTGGGGTCTGCCCCCGATCGCAGCGCCGCCCCCTTACTGCTCAGCCTGGATGCCAAGGTACTCAAACTGGCCCATCAAGGCACCGTGCAGCTGGAACAGTACTCGGGCAAGGCCGTGGGCAAGTTGGTGAACGTCGCCGGGCGACAGCGCATGTTGTCGCAACGCACCGCCAAGTTCTACCTCAGCCAAAGCTGGGGCGCGGCCGTACCCGAGCAACTCAAGGAACTCAACACCGCACGCCAGGAATTCGCGCAAGCGCTCCAGACATTGACGACGGCGCCACAAGCCACCACAGCCATCAAGCAGGAGCTGGAGCTGGCCCGACAGCAATGGATATTCTTTGACAACGCCCTGTCCAGGGTCGGCGAACGCAGCAGTGCCAGCCAACACGCCACTGAAGTCTTTGCCAGCAGCGAGAACATCCTGCAAGTCATGGACAAGGTCACCAGCCTGTATAGCAAGCTCGCCTGACCACATGGGTTGATCGGGTGGTCGCGCACCCTGCCAACCTGGCGGCAACAACCGCCTCGCTCTTTTGTACGAATGAAACCCGCTGAGAACCACATCAAATCGAGAACAGCCATGAGCCAATGGAAGCCCATTTGCAACGTTGATGCGCCAGGCCGGCTGGCAGCCTGCCAGGAGCAGGGCAAGCTGCCCAGCCAGGGGCGCATTGGCACCCGTGCATGGAGCAAGTCGTGAGCGCGCCCCCGAGCGCCGCAAGCGCCCTCCCTCCTTCGTCTGACACCACACAGACGACGCGTGCGACCTGCCCCTACTGCGGCACAGGATGCGGCGTGCTGATCGAATCCCGGCAGGGTCGCATCATCAACGTACAGGGCGACCCGCAGCACCCTGCCAACTTTGGCCGCTTGTGTACCAAGGGCAGCACCCTGCATCTGACCGCGGCCGAAACCGTGACGCAACAGACCCGTCTGCTGGCCCCGATGCGCCGGGATCAGCGAGGGGAAGCACCTGCCCCCATCGCCTGGGAGACGGCGATGGAAGAAGCCGCTGACAAGCTCGCCGGCATCATTCGCCAGCATGGCCCCGACGCCGTGGGTTTTTATGGCTCGGGCCAGTTGCTCACCGAGGACTACTACGTTCTCAACAAGCTGGCCAAGGGCCTTGTCGGCACCAACAACGTCGACACCAATTCGCGGCTGTGCATGAGCAGTGCGGTGGCGGGCTACAAAGCCACCTTGGGCAGCGACGCGCCTCCTGCGTGTTACGAGGACTTCAACCACGCCCGGACCCTCTTCATCGTCGGGGCCAACACCGCTTACGCCCACCCCATCCTGTTCCGGCGCATCGAGGAAGCGCGCCGGGCCAATCCAGCCATGAAGCTGATCGTGGTCGACCCACGTCGCACCGAAACGGCCGACATGGCCGACCTGTTCCTGCAGATCCTCCCCGGCACGGACGTGGCCCTGTTCCACGGCATGTTGCATGTGTTGATCGCCGATGGGCTGATCGACACGGCCTACGTCAAGCAGCACACGCAAGGCTTCGAGGCCTTGCAAGCCATCGTGCATGACTACACGCCGGAAGTCGTTGCCCGCACCTGTGGCATCAAGGTGGAGGACCTGATCCAGGCCGCGCGCTGGTTCGGTCAGCAGACACCGACGCTGTCCCTCTATTGCCAGGGCCTCAACCAGAGCAGCAGTGGCACCGACAAGAACGCGGCACTGATCAACCTGCATCTGGCGACCGGTCAGATCGGTCTGCCCGGTGCGGGCCCTTTCTCGCTCACCGGACAGCCTAACGCCATGGGCGGACGCGAAGTCGGCGGCATGGCCAATCTGCTGAGTGCGCACCGGGATCTGAGCAATCCGCAACACCGGGCTGAAGTGGCTTCACTCTGGGGGGTGGACGATGTCCCCGCTCAGCCGGGCAAGACCGCTGTCGAGATGTTCGAGGCTGCGGCCCGAGGCGAGATCAAGGCCTTGTGGATTGCCTGCACCAACCCTGCGCAATCGCTGCCTGACCAGGCCACCGTGCGCAAGGCCCTGGAAACTGCCGAGTTCGTGGTCGTACAGGAGGCCTTTGGCACCACGGCCACGTGCGCCTATGCAGACCTGCTGCTGCCCGCCACCACGTGGGGCGAAAAGGAAGGCACGGTCACCAACAGCGAACGGCGTATCAGCCGTGTGAAGGCAGCGGTGCCCCCATCAGGTGAAGCGCGCCACGACTGGGCCATCCTGTCGGACATCGGGCGCCGGCTCGAAAAGCGGCTGAGCCAGCGCACGGCGCATTACCGCGACGGCATCGAGACACTCTTCCCGTATGAGTCACCCGAATCCGTGTGGAACGAGCACCGCGAGTCCACACGAGGCCGCGATCTCGACATCACGGGGCTGAGCTACGCCATTCTGGAGGGCGCGGGGCCACAACAATGGCCCATGCCTGAAGGCGCGGTCGCAGGTCAGGCTCGCCTGTACGCTGACGGCCAGTTCCCGACCGACAATGGCAAGGCGCGCTTTGCCGCCGTGCGCCATGAACCTGTCAGCGAGCAGCGCGATCAACGCTATCCATTCAGCCTGAACACCGGCCGCCTGCGCGATCAATGGCATGGCATGAGCCGTACCGGCACACTGGGCCGGCTCTTCGGGCACGTCAGCGAGCCAGCCGTTGAGCTCCACCCTCAAGATCTGGCCCGCATGGGCCTGCAGCCAGGCGATCTGGTGGAGGTGGCGTCGCGCCGCGGGCAGATCGTGATCCCCGCACAAGCCAGCGACACCATCGCGCCCATGCAGGCTTTCATCGCCATGCACTGGGGCGAAGAGTACCTCAGCGGTCTCGACCATCATGGCCGCGCCATGAATGGTGTCAATGCCCTGACCGTTCCGGCGTTCTGCCCCAAGTCCAAACAACCCGAACTCAAGCATGCAGCAGTCAGGGTCACACCTGTCGCACTGCCCTGGCGTTTGCTGGCCGTGGCGTGGTTGCCTGAAACCGACGCGCTGGCCGTGCGTGAGGCGCTCAAGCCCCTGATGTCGGCGTTCGCCTTCACGAGCTGCGTCCCTTTCGGGCGGGAGCCACATGCGCAAGGCAAGGTCGGCGTGCTGTTCCGTGCTGCAGCCATGGAGCCAGCCAGCAGCGACATCCTTGCCCGCATTGAATCGCTGATGGGCGTTGATGGCGTTGACGTCATGCGCTACCAGGACAAGCATCGTGGGCAAAAGCGCGCCATGCGCATGGAGCGCAGCGAAGAAGGGCTCAAACTCACAGCCTTCCTCATGGCCGGCGACATCAGCGCCGAAGCCTGGATTCGCCCGCTGCTGCAGGAGGAGCTCGTGGCCGACACCTACGGTCGTGCCTTGCTCTCGCCGGGAGCCACGCCTCCAGTGGCGATTGTGTCCAAGGGCAAGCAGATCTGCACCTGCTTCAATGTGACAGAGCCGGCCATCATCGACACGCTGGCCACATGCCAGGGTGACACGGACGCGCGACTGCAACAGCTGCAAGGCGCGCTCAAGTGCGGCACCAACTGCGGCTCGTGCATCCCGGCCTTGCGGCAGCTCGTCAAGCTGCACCCAGCCATGGCGTCAGCTACTTGATGTCCTGCAGGCTTGTGTCCACGTCTCCAAGGATAATCAAGCCTCAAGTCGTGGACACAACATCATGAGCATCGCGCCCTACATCAAGGTCATCGGTCGAGGCAAGGACGGGGCCCGCTCCCTTGGCGTGGACGAATCCCGAGATCTGTTCGAACAGGTTCTGGACCGCCAGGTCACCGAACTGGAAATCGGTGCCTTCTGCCTGGCCATGCGCATCAAGGGTGAGTCCACCGAAGAGCTCGATGGCTTCGTTCAGGCCAGCCATGCACGCTGCGTCGATCTGTCCGAAGCCGCGCAGTTCGCACCCAAAGGCATCGTGGTGCTGCCCTCTTACAACGGTGCGCGCAAGCTGCCCAACCTGACTGCCCTGCTGGCGCAAGAGCTGGCCCGACAAGGCGTGGGCGTGCTGGTGCACGGCCCATCACATGATCCGGGGCGGGTCACCACGGCACAGGTATTCGAGGCCGCCGCCCTGCCCGTGGTGAAGGATGCCCAGGCGCTGGGCGCTGCGTGGCAAGCCGCCCAGCCCGCTTTCATGGACATAGCCCACCTGTGCCCGCCCATGGACGCGCTTCTGGCTGTTCGCTGGACCATCGGCCTGCGCACCCCAGCCCACTCCGTGGCCAAGTTGCTGGATCCTTTTGCAGCCCTTCTGCCACAGGGCGTGAAAAGCGTTCGCGTGGTCAACCACACGCATCCTGAATACGCCTTGTCCATGGCGGCATTTCTGCAGCACGCGCAGGCCAACGCCATGCTCATGCGCGGCACGGAAGGCGAGCCGGTGGCCGATGCGAGGCGGCAGCCCAAATGCGATGTCTTCCTGCATGGTGAGCGCGCAGAGGAACTCTGCCTGTCACCCACCGAAGGCGTGCTCACAACCTTGCCTGATCTGCCTGTCAGCCACAGTGCCGAAGATACGGCCGCCTACATTGCCGCTGTGCACAGCGGCCAGCAACACCTGCCTGCAGCGATACACGCGCAAGCCACCGCGCTGGTTCAAGCCTTGGCGCGCGTGACGGCACCTGCGGGCACGGATTGAGCAGGTTTGCCTGCCTGACCGGTTCGCGCGAGGATCACGATACCGGCCAGCACGACGGCCGTGCCCAGCATCAGGCGCCAGGTCACCGGCTCTCCCAGCCACCAGGCCGCCATCCAGATGGTCGACAAGGGGCCGACCATGCCCGCCTGCGATGCCATGGAAGCGCCCACGAGTTGCACGCCACGCATCACCAGCCAGACGGGCAGCACCGTGCACAGGGTGGCATTCACCAGTGACAAGGCCCAGGCCTGCCAGGGCAGTTGCGCCACGGCACCTTGCTGGCCATGCGTGGCACGGTGAACCACCCACCATTGCAGCAGCGCCATGAAGCATGCGGCACACGACGCCAGCCCCACCAGCCGCATGGAGCCCAGCCGCTGCACGAGCTGGCCGCTACCCATGAGGTACACAGCGTACGACACCGCACTGAAGAACACCAGCAGGCTCCCAACGGTGATCGCCTCCCGTGCATCCAGGCTGCCACCGTGGCTGGCGAGCATGGCCGCGGCATCCCAGTCGTGCAACCACACCAGAACCACCCCACTGTAGGACAGCAGCATGGCCCCCAACTGAAGCAAACGCACCGGCTGGCGCAGAAACACCGCCGACAACACCAGCACGATGGTCGGATTCAGGTACAGGATGGCGCGCTCCAGACTCGCACTGATGTACTTCAAGCCCATGAAGTCCAGGGTGCTGGCAAGGTAATAGCCCGTGAAACCCAGGCCCAGAATCTGCCACCACTGCTGACGTGTCAGATCGGCGTCGTTACCCCGCTCGGCCCGCTGCTGCCGTCCGGCCCACCAGGCCATCGCCAGGAACATCGGAAAGGCCATCAGCATGCGCAAGCCCACTACGGCAAATGGATCGGCCCCCAGCCTGTACATCAGCTTGGCCACGATGGCCTTGCCTGAGAAAGCCACGGCCCCACAAACGGCAAAAATCAGTCCTTGGGTGCGCAGCGTTGCCCGCGAGCTCGTCAACGAAATCATCCCGGCACCATAGCGCATTCACGGCCGGAGCGTGATTCTCCCAGTAGACTCACCAGCGATTCCGGGTCACAAATCGGTGCCTTGGCACCTTCTGTTCAAACCATGCACGTGAAAAATCGAATCACCCTTACTCTGGCATTGACATCTTGGCTGCTGGCGCTGCCCACCGTGAGCCAGGCCCAGCAGGAACCTGCTGCGGCCTCTGCCGCCTCTGCCGCCTCTGCCGCGTCTGCCGTCGAGTCGGCTGCGTCCAAACCCGCCAAGCCCAAACTCACGAAAGAAGAGATCGCTGCCAAATTGGCGGCCTTGGCGGCTGCCCAGGCGGCACGCAAAGCCGCTGCGGCTGCCACCCCTGCACCGCCGCCCCCGAAGCCCGTTGTCATCAGCCTCCGAGATCCAGCCATCAAGGCGGCCACCCGCAAGGCCCAAGCCACGCTGGACAGCTTTCTGCCCATCGCTGAAAAGGCGGACCCCAACAATCAGGCGGTCTCGCTGAAGGTGGCCATTCGTGATGGCAACAAGTTGGAGCACATCTGGGTGACGCCGTTCTCCACCTTGGGCAAGAGCCACTTCACCGGCAAGATCAACGAAAAGCCGGAAGTCGTGGGCAACGTCAAGGAAGGCCAGCAGTGGATCTTCAGCCGCGACGATGTCGTGGACTGGATGTACTACGACACCGCAGGCCACAAGATGCACGGCAATTACTCGACATGCGCCAAGCTGACCAAGGGGCCACAGGCCGACCGCGAAGAAATGAAGCGCATGTACGGCCTGGATTGCGGCAAGTAAGCGCAACCCGGGCCGGCCTGGCCATCAACGCTTGTCGTCACCTGGCCAGGCATCACTCATGGCAGCCCACTGCGTACGCACAGCCTGAACCTGTGCGTGCCGCACCGGCCCATAGCCCTTGATCTTGTCGGCCAGTTCGGCCATGCGGCAGGCGTGATCAAGGGACCCTGCATGGAGCTTGCGCATGATCTGCTCCAGCAGGCTGATGTATTGGGCCAATACCGCGCGGTCTTCACGCCGGTCGTGGCTGTAGCCCATGGGATCAAACCAGGTGCCACGCAAGCCACGGAACATGGCAAGGCCTTGCATCGCCCACTGCCAGAATGGCCCGAAGTCGTGCTTGGGCGGACGCTCCGACGGCGTCTTGCCACCGCCCATCCAGGGCGGCGCCAGATGCAGCACCATGCGCCAATCACCTTCAAACTGCTCATCCAGTTGCGCCTTGAACGCCTTTGACGTCAGCAGCCTGGCAACCTCGTACTCATCCTTGTAGGCCATCAGCCTGAACAGCTGCCGCGCCACCGTTTCGGTCAGCCGCGTGCTGTTCAAGGTGGACTCAGCCTGACGCACCCGACCTACCAGGGCCCTGTAGCGCTCGGCATAGGCTTCATCCTGGTATTCGGCCAGGTAGTTCATGCGACGCTGCACCAGCGTGTCCAGATCATCCTTGCCATAACGAAGCGGCCTGGCCGACCACTGCACAGGCTGGGCCGGCATGCTCATGCGCGCGACGAACACAGGGTCGTGCGCGGCGCGGCGGCCCCACTCGAACGCAGCCAGATTGCGCTCCACCTGCACCGCATTGAGCTCGATCGCCCTGGTCAACGAAGCCAGGGTGAGCGGCACCCAGCCCATCTGCCATGCATAACCCAGCATCAAGGGATTGGCGTAGATCGCATCACCCAAGAGGCGATTGGCCAGCACCACGGCGTCCAGGCGCTTGATGGCTTGTGTGCCCACCTCATCACCCAGCACCTTGTCGCAATGGCCAGCCGGAAACTGCCAGTTGGCATCGTGCATCAGGGCGGCAGTGGGCGTGTGATGCGTGTTGAGCACCACCCTCGTACGTCCCGGGCTCATCACCGCCACCGTGGTGGCGTGCGCCGCCACAATCGGGTCGCAACCGATCACCAGATCAGCCTCGGCCATGCCCACCTTGGTCGTGAAGATGGCCTCTTGTGTGTCGGCAATCTGGATGTGGCTCCAGGTGGCGCCGCCCTTTTGTGCCAGCCCCGCGGATTCCTGCGTGACAGCGCCTTTGCCTTCCAGGTGCGCGGCCATGCCGAGCAACTGGCCAATGGTGATCACGCCCGTGCCACCAATGCCACCCACCACGATGCCATAAGCCGTCGTGGCCGCGGGCACATCGGGCTCGGGGATCGGAGGCAACTTGCTGACGTCAGGTGCGCTCTCTTTGGCCTTGGGCGCCCTCAGCTGACCACCTTCAATGGTGACCAGGCTCGGGCAGAACCCCTTCACGCATGAGAAGTCCTGGTTGCAGGAACTCTGGTTGATGCGGCGCTTGCGGCCAAACTCGGTGTCGACCGGCTCCACGCTCAGGCAATTGGATTGCACGGCGCAATCACCACAGCCTTCGCACACCAGCTCGTTGATGACCACGCGCTTGGCCAACGCGGGCATGGTGCCGCGCTTGCGGCGGCGACGCTTTTCCGTGGCGCAGGTCTGCTCGTAGATGATGACGGTGCAGCCTTCCACCTCGCGCAGTGTCTTTTGCACCTGATCCAGCTGATCACGGTGGAACACCTCGGTGCCGGGTGCCAGGTCTTCGATGCTCAGGTACTTGTCCGTGTCATCACTGACCACCACGATGCGCCGCGCGCCTTCGGCGTGCAACTCCCGCGTCATGGCAGAGACCGACAAGGTGCCGTCCACGGGCTGCCCACCGGTCATGGCCACAGCGTCGTTGAAGAGGATCTTGTAGGTGATGTTGACCTTGGCCGCGATCGCCTGCCTCACAGCCAGCAGACCGGAGTGGAAGTAAGTGCCGTCGCCCAGGTTCACGAACACGTGTTTCTCATCCGTGAACGGCGCCTGCCCCACCCAGCTCACACCTTCGCCGCCCATCTGCGTGAAGGTGCCCGTGCTGCGGTCCATCCACATGGCCATGTAGTGGCAGCCGATGCCCGCCATGGCGCGTGAGCCTTCCGGCACACGGGTCGAGGTGTTGTGAGGGCAGCCGCTGCAGAACCAGGGGGCGCGCTCCACACTGGCGCCCTGGCTTTCCAGCGCACGCTCCTTGGCTTCGATCACGCGCAGGCGTTCGGCCATGCGCTCGCGCAGACTGGGGTCCATGTCGCGCAACAGGCCCAGCTTGTCAATGCGCTGCGCCACGGCCTTGGCGATGAGCGAGGGGTTCAGATCGGCCTTGGCGCGCAGCAACCAGCGTGAGGCAGGGTTGGGCATGGACCATTCACCGCCGGTGAAATCGCCATCGGGTTCGCTGAACTTGCCCAACACATTGGGCCGCACGTCTTCACGCCAGTTGTACAGCTCTTCCTTAAGCTGGTATTCGATCATCTGGCGCTTTTCTTCGATGACCAGGATCTCCTGCAAACCCGTGGCGAATTCGCGCGTGCTGCTGGCCTCCAGGGGCCACACGACCGACACCTTGTGAATGCGCAAGCCGATGCGTCGGCAGGTCTCGTCGTCCAGACCCAGGTCATGCAAGGCCTGGCGCAGATCGTTGTAGGCCTTGCCACTGGCGATCAGCCCCAAGCGGGCATGATCGCTGTCCAGCACCGTGCGGTTGAGCTTGTTGGCACGGATGTAGGCCAGCGCGGCATACCACTTGTAGTCCATCAAGCGCGCTTCCTGAGCCAGCGGCGTGTCAGGCCAGCGGATGTGCACGCCGCCGTCGGGCATCACGAAGTCCTCGGGCAGCATGATGCGCACTCGGTCCGGGTCCACATTGACTGTGCTGGAGGATTCCACCACCTCCTGAATCGCCTTGAGGCTGGCCCACAAGCCGGAGAAGCGGCTCATCGCAAAGGCGTGCAGGCCCAGATCCAGAATCTCCTGAACCGTACTGGGGAAGAACACTGGCAGGCCGCAGGCCTTGAAGATGTGGTCGCTCTGGTGCGCCACAGACGAGCTCTTGGCCACGTGATCGTCACCCGCCACCGCCACCACACCGCCATATTGTGATGTGCCGGCCATGTTGGCGTGCTTGAACACGTCGGAGCAACGGTCCACGCCCGGGCCTTTGCCGTACCACATGCCGAAGACACCATCGAAACGATGCGGGCCAGGCGTCAGCGCAAGCTGCTGCGTGCCCCAGACAGCCGTGGCACCCAGTTCTTCATTCACGCCGGGCTGGAAGACGATGTGGTGCTTCTGCAGGTGCGATTTGGCCTGCCACAAGGCCTGGTCATAGCCACCCAGGGGCGAGCCGCGGTAACCACTGATGAATCCCGCCGTGTTGAGGCCTTGCATGGCGTCGCGGGTGTGTTGCAGGATGGGCAGGCGAACCAGCGCCTGGATCCCGCTCATGAAGGCCTGGCCTCGATCAAGCGCGTACTTGTCGTCCAGCGAGAGTGTCGCCAGGGCCTTGAGCACTTCTGCAGGCAGCGGAGCGTTCATCACGTCCTCCTCGGGTCTGCTGCACCGCATCATGCCTGATCACGATCGACAGGCTCGCCGCGCAGCAGGAAACCTGAATATGGCCCAGTGTAGGACGCCATATCACCTTGTGGTCTATCGCTTTCACGGGGAAAAAACAGGCCTTCTCGCCCCTTGTAATGGCCCAGGTCGGACCTATTTCACAGCCTGTGCATACACCCACCCTCAAGCTGGCCATGCTGCGCTGCAACGATAATGGCGTATTGGCTTGAACAACAGGATTGCCCGATCATGTATACCGGTATCGTCCAGGGCCTCGGACGCGTCGTCACCCTCACCCCGACCATCAGTGGCTTGCACCTCACCCTGCGCATTCCGCAGGCCTTGCTGCACGATCTGCAGATCGGCGCCAGCGTGTCCGTCGACGGCGTCTGCCTCAGTGTGGTCGCCATCGACGGCGAGTTGATCTCGTTTGACGCCATCAACGCCACCCTGGAGCGAACCAACCTGGGCGACCGCCGCGCAGGCGACGTGGTCAACATCGAGCGCTCCGCACGTCAAGGCGATGAAAACGGCGGCCACGCGATGTACGGCCACGTGTCCGACACCGCCCGCATCAGCTCCATCGTGCTGGAGGGCCCCCGTGCCCACGTTGAACTGCATGTGCGCGATCCCTGGCGCCGCTACCTGTTCCCACGGGGCTTTCTGTCCATCAACGGATGCAGCCTGACCTTGGCCGAGGCCGATGCGGAACGCGGATATTGCCGCGTCAACCTGATTCCGGAAACCATCCGCGTCACCGGCTTGTTTCAATACAAGACGGGAGATCGCCTCAACATCGAGGTGGAACAACAGACGCAGGTGCTTGTTGACGTGATCGAGCGGGTGCTGGAGCGCAACGCAGGCAAATTCGGCCAACAGCCCCGGTGAGGTCGGTGGGCACAGCCTCCTGCCCCACCCCGTCATCGCGTCAGTTGGCCGGTACGGCCTTGGGCTTGTCCGGCCACTCGGTTTCCAGCGGGCTGGTGCACTCTGAATCAGCCGGATTCATGTCACAACGGATGCGCTTGAGCACCTTGAGTGCCTTCTTGTCATACAAACCGGCTTCAGCGATCTCGACACGCCCATCGCGCAGCATGTGGATGTAGCGTGCCAGGTCGGCCGGAGGGATCTCCATCCAGACCTTGGCGGGCAACTCGGCCTCGGCACGGCGGATCATGTTCATGGTCGGTTCGAACTGGCTGAGCCAGTACTGACGCGACTTCAGGCCCGTACCTGCCGGAAACTTGTTCTTGTTGATGATGATCTGGTAGGTCAGGAACGTGATCGGCATGCGAGAGATGGCGCCCTTGGTGCCGATGCCCTTGTACAACTCCAGGGGTTTGTAAGCCAGGGCCGGCGCGAAAATCACGTCCACCAGCCCGTTGTTGAACTTGCTGGCGAAATTGGTAATGTCAGCGGGCACCGGTTGTGCCCCGATGCGCGTGATGGCCATGGTCTGCACACGGTCCACATCCAGTGCCGCGATGCGCTTGCCAGCCGCTGCTTCGACGCTGTTGATCTTGCGGTCATTCACGATGGGATAAGCCGCGCCCATGGGGACGATGCCGGCCACCTCGTACTTGTCCTGCACCATCATCTTGGAAGCCGCGGGCGACGCAAAGATCTCGATGGCCTTGCGCAAGATCTCGTAGCTGGCGTCCATGTCGATCTTGCCGTTACGGGCAAAGGTCGTCGCACCCATGGCATCCACCGTGGCGGCTACCAGGTTGTAGGGCTTGCTGCGAAAGGATGTGACGGCCATCGCATCACACTGGCCACTGCGGAAGTCTTCTGCAGCCACGCGCTCGTCGGTGTAGGCCTTGAGTTCGATGTCGATGCCCATGTTGAGCTTCTGCATGGCCAGCACGAAGTCCTTGGCTGCAGCATAGGCGGGCCCGGTCGTGCCCACGATGTCGAACACGCAGGCCGTCTGGGCGGACCAGGCAGACGTGCTCACCACACCGGCCACACCGAGGGCCATCAGTTTGCCGAAACGTGCACGGGAAAGAATACGGGGCATCGAGAAGTCCATCCTTGAAATCAGTGCGCCAATCTACCAAACGCGCCACATCAATCGGCAAAGGGTTTCACCTGCTCATGGGCATGCACTTGTCGTCGTCCACCCCATGGCTGTCACGGAATCACCCGCTTGCCAGCCAGCCCGCCAGTTCCGCGGCAGAACGGACGCCCAGCTTGGCGAAAACACGTGCGCGATGCACTTCCACGGTACGAACGGCAATGTGCAGTTCGTCCGCGATCACCTTGTTGAGCTTGCCTGCCGCTACACGCGTCATGACCTCCTGCTCGCGCTCGCTGAGGCTGGCGAGTCGGGCCTGCCGCTCCTGCGACTGGGCGTTCTGCGCTCTGGATGCGGCCTCCACGGCCAGTGCCTGTTCGATACGGTCCACCAGGGTGTTGTCGCTGTAGGGCTTTTCCAGGAAATCGAAGGCGCCCTTCTTGAGCGCTTCCACCACCATGGGAATGTCGCCATGGCCGCTGAGAAACAGCACCGGGTTGTGCACGCCCATGGCCAGCAGGGACTCATGCAGCATCAGGCCAGACATGGGCTCCATGCGCACATCGAGCACGAACACGCCCTGCACCGGCGTGCCGCTGCGCGCCAGAAAATCCAGCAAAGCCAGGCCGCTGTCGAACGCATGCACAACCAGCCCTCTGGAGCCCAACAGGAACACCAGCGCATCCCTGACGACGGCTTCGTCATCCACCAGGTAGACCACGCCCCCCCCTGAAGCCGAGTGATGGATTGTCAAGATGATTCTCCCGCGTCCTTGCCCGGCTCATCCTCGTGGTGAATGGGCAAGCTGAATGAAAAGGTGGCGCCACCCTCAGGCGCATCCGATGCGTCGAGTGCGCCGTAGTGCAATTCGATGATCGAGCGGCAGATGGCCAGGCCCATGCCCATGCCCTCTGACTTCGTCGAGTAGAAGGGTGCGAAAAGTCGCTCGCTGTCCTGGCCGTGTAGCCCTGGTCCGTTGTCGGTCACGCTCACGCGCACAAACCCGCCTGACTGCGTCGCCGAGACCTGAATGTGCCTGGGCGCCGGTCCGGCCGCCAAGGCGTCGCAGGCGTTGCGAACCAGGTTGACCACCACCTGCTCGATCAGCACAGGATCGGCCCATACGGCTGGCAAGGTGTCATCGCCATGGATGTCCAGCCGCACTTGATGCCGGGACAGATCGCGTTTGAGCAAGCCTGCGCCGGACTCGATCACATCCATGATGCGGCAGGGCTCTCGCTGTGGCTCACGCCGAGTCAGGAACTCCCGGATGCGCATGACGATGCGACCGGCATGCCTGGCCTGCTCGCCCATGGTCTGCAGGGCCTTCATGACCTGAGGATCCAGGTCATCACGGGGCCCCAGCGCATTGAGCAAGCCTGCGTTGTAGCTGGCGATCGCCGTCAAAGGTTGGTTGAGTTCGTGCGCCAGCGTGGAGGCCACCTCGCCCAGCATGGTCAGGCGCGCATGGTGGGCCATGGTCTCCAGTTGCTTGCGCTCACGCTCTTCCATGCGCTTGCGTTCCGTGACGTTGAGCACCGAGGCCATCCAGCCGATCTGCACGCCTTTGGCGTCCACCAGGGGTGCTTCGAACACCATGACTTCGACCAGGCGCCCATCCCGGTGCTGCCAGCGTGACTCGTAACCCTCGCGCGGCGCCTTGCCCGCCATGTTGCGCAAATGACGACGCATGCTTTGATCGAGCTCGTGGGGCACCCAGTAAGGCATGGGCGGCATCAGACCGATCAACTCGTCGGGCTGGTAGCCCACCATGTCGGCCATGGTCTTGTTGACATACACCAGACGCCCTTGCAGATCGCGGGCACGAATGCCCACGGCCAGAGAGTCCTCCATGGCTGAACGCCAGGCCGCCTCCGTGCGCCAGGCTTCCTCCGCGCGGGACACGCTCTGCATCTGGCGCCGGAGCATGAAGCTGGCCACGCCGAGCAGCAGCACGAAGCCGCCCATCAAGGCCATGGGCATGGTGCGCCACCAGGGTGTGATGCGTTCTCGCGAGCTCAACTCCAGCCAGGCGTTGGGCAAGGTCGGTGCCATGGACACCCTGTACCAGGCCTGAACCGCGCGACGAGGGCCATCCACCGTGGCGGCGATCACCTCATCCGATTCATCGACCAGGCGGATGTCGTATTTGCTCGCCAGCCACCAGGGTACCTTCTGGCGCAACAAGGCTGCGGCGGAATACCGCGCCACAAGCATGCCGCCGGGGTGATCGGCTCGCCCAGGCAGCGACACGGACAGGTGCCCGGCCATGCCACCTTCATCACTACTGTTTCGAAGTGCATCGCGGGCGGGCAGTGTGTCGTCCGGCAAATGCGCCATGATCCGACCGTCGTCACCCAGCCAGGTCAGGCTGACCCAGAAGCGCCGCAGTCCGTCCAGCACGAGGGCGTGCCGCGAAAACGCATCTTGCGTCATGGTGTGCGATTCGATTTCGTTGGCCAGCGCTCGCAACTTGCCGGTCTCATCGTCAAGGCGACTGGTGATCTGGGCCTCCAGCGACAAGGCGTCGGAAATCATGTCGGCGCGTTGCGACTCCAGGTCGGCCACTTCCTTGGCCCGCAGCCACACCATCACCCCTCCCACCAGCAACAGCGACAGCACCAGGGGCCAGGCCCACATGGATGGCATCAAGGCCAGGCGCGACCCCCACAGCTGGAGACGTGGCCTGGGCGGCACAGCCATCGCCGGCCGCTGCGGGACACGCACGCTGGGTGCAAAGGCGTTGTTTGACTTGTCTGTCATGTCGGCAGTCTAGGCGCTGGCAAGGATGTCGCACGAGCCGCATTCGCAGGAATGTGGAACTCCACAATTTGCACCGCACGTGGCTGGTTGAACAATGAGCCTATCCAAAACCAAACGGAGACGCCATCATGTTCAACCGTCAGTCCCGTCATTTGCTGCGTCGCAACATGCTGACGATGGCCGCATCGATCGCGGCCTCGCTCACGCTCCTGCCTGCAGCATTCGCGCAATCCCCCATCGTCATCAAGTTCAGCCACGTGGTGGCGGTCGATACGCCCAAAGGCAAGGCCGCTGAATTCTTCGCCAAACGTGCGGCGGAGCTGACCAAAGGCCGCGTCAAGGTCGAGGTCTATCCCAACAGCCAGCTCTACAAGGACAAGGAAGAGCTGGAAGCCCTGCAACTGGGCTCTGTCCAGATGCTCGCGCCCTCGCTGTCGAAGTTCGCCCCGTTGGGCGTGAAGGAATTCGAAGTCTTCGACCTGCCCTTCATCTTTGACGATTACCCTTCTCTGCACCGCGTCACCAACGGGCCGATCGGCCAGGGTCTGCTCAAGAAGCTGGAATCACGCGGCATCCATGGTCTGGCCTACTGGGACAACGGCTTCAAGGTCATGTCCGCCAACCGCCCCTTGAAGAGCGTGGAAGACTACCGCGGCCTGAAGATGCGCATCCAGTCGTCCAAGGTGCTGGACGCGGAAATGCGGGCACTGGGCGCCCTGCCTCAGGTGCTGGCCTTCTCTGAAACCTACCAGGCCCTGCAGACCGGTGTGGTGGATGGCACCGAGAACCCGCCCTCCAACCTGTACACCCAGAAGATGCACGAGGTTCAAAAGCACCTGAGCGTCACCAACCACGGCTACCTGGGCTACGCGGTGGTGGTCAACAAGAAGTTCTGGGAGGGCCTGCCCAGCGACATTCGTGCCGCCCTGACCAAGGCCATGACGGAGTCCACCCAGGTCGCCAACGATGTGGCTTTCCAGGACAACCAGGACGCGCTGGCCAAGGTTCAGGCCTCCGGCAAGACCGTGATCTACAAGCCCACCATGGGCGAGCGCTTCCTGCTCAAGAAGGCCTTGATGCCCGTGCACAAGCAAATGGCATCACGGATTGGCGACGACGTCATCCAGGCCATCTACAAGGAAACCAACTTCGATCCCAGCAAGATGTGATCAGGCGGGTTGACTGCACCTCAGCCCACGCCAGGTCGTGGGCTTTTTTTTGAACAGGAGAGCCCATCATGAAATGGCTTGACCATCTGGAAGAGTGGCTGATCGCGTCGTTCATGGGCGCCGCCACGCTGATCATTTTTACCTCGGTGTTACACCGCTATCTGGTGGGCGTCCAAAGCCCCATACAGGACTGGCTGCTGACACTGAACTTCGCCTGGGCACAGGAAGCCACCATCTACCTCTTCGTGTGGATGGCCAAGTTTGGTGCCGCCTATGGCGTGCGCACCGGCATCCATGTGGGAGTTGACGTGCTCATCAACCAACTGTCCACACCCAAACGCAAGGTCTTCGTGTTGTTCGGCCTGATGGCGGGCGCCCTGTTCACGGGCACCGTGGCCACCATGGGCGCGAGCTTCGTCTGGGAAAACGGCGCGCACTACGCCCTGTTCAACGCGCTTCACCTGGACATGACCGACCTCGTAGAAGGCCCGACCACCCCCGACCTGGAATGGCAGACCTGGATCATTTACTCCGCCATCCCACTGGGTTCGTCGCTGATGTGTTTCCGCTTCCTGCAGGTGGCATGGAACTTCGCGAAGACAGGTGAGCTGCCACACCATGACCACGGTCACGTGGACGGTCTGGACGAAGAAGTGGCCAAGGCCTGAAGGAGCAGCACATGAACGGCATCATCATCTTCTCCGTGCTGCTGGCACTGATGCTCACGGGCATGCCCGTGTCCATCTCGCTGGGCCTCACGGTTCTCACCTTCATCTTTGGCTTCACCGAGGTTCCGCTGGAATCCGTGGCGCTCAAACTGTTCACCGGTATCGAGAAGTTCGAGATCATGGCGATCCCCTTCTTCATCCTGGCTGGCAACTTCCTCACCCACGGTGGTGTGGCCAAGCGCATGATCAATTTCGCCACCAGCATGGTGGGTCATTGGCATGGCGGCCTGGCGCTGGCTGGCGTGCTGGCATGCGCCCTGTTCGCGGCGGTGTCCGGTTCCTCGCCAGCCACGGTGGTGGCGATCGGCTCGATCCTGCTGCCGGCCATGGCCAAGGCAGGCTTCCCCAACAAGTTTGGTGCGGGCGTGGTCACCACCTCGGGTGCCCTGGGCATCCTGATCCCGCCATCCATCGTGATGGTGATGTATTCGGTGTCCACCAACACGTCCGTGGGCGCCTTGTTCCTGGCAGGCGTGGTGCCCGGCATCGTGCTGGCCCTGTTCCTGGGCTTCACCACCTGGTGGCGCGCACGCAAGTTCGGCTACCCTCGCCAGCCCAAGGCCACGTTTGCGCAACGCCTGAAGGCGCTGAAAGACTCGTTCTGGGGTCTGCTGCTGATCGTGGTGGTGATGGGCGGGATCTACACCGGCCTGTTCACCCCGACCGAAGCGGCCGCCATGGCTGCGGTGTACGCCTTCATCATCGCCGTATTCGTCTACAAGGACATGGGCCTGAAGGACGTGCCCCGCGTGTTGTTGAACTCGGCCAACATGAGCGCGATGCTGCTCTACATCATCACCAACGCGGTGCTGTTCAGCTTCGTGCTGGCCAACGAGAACATCCCGCAGCAACTGGCTGACTGGCTGGTGGGCATGGGTCTGGGCCCGATTGCTTTCCTGCTGGTGGTCAACATCCTGCTGCTGGTGGCGGGCAACTTCATGGAGCCTTCGTCGATCGTGCTGATCATGGCGCCCATCCTGTTCCCCGTGGCCGTGAAGCTGGGCATCGACCCCATCCACTTCGGCATCCTGATCGTGGTGAACATGGAAGTCGGCATGTGCCACCCTCCGGTCGGGCTGAACCTGTATGTGGCCTCGGGCATCACCAAGATGGGCATCACGGAGCTGACGGTGGCCGTGTGGCCCTGGCTGCTGACCATGCTGGTCTTCCTGGGCCTGGTCACCTACTGGCCGCCATTGTCCCTGTGGTTGCCACATTTGCTGATGAAGTGATGCGCGCAGGGTGCAAACCCTGGCACGATGTGTGCGATGTGATCAAGGGCGGACGCTACCCCTGTCCGCCCTTGCCCTGCCACCCATCGAACACCATCGAATGACAACCCAGGCCACACCCCGCACCACGCCCAAAACGCGCACCACCGCTGCCAGGAGCCCATCGGCTCGCAAGACCGGCACACCCGAATCAGCCAGGCGACACAACGCCCCTCTGCTGCGAGACATCCGCTTCCTTGGGCGCATCCTCGGCGATGTGATTCGCGAGCAGGAGGGTCGAGAGGCCTACGACCTCATTGAACGCATTCGCCAGCTGGCGGTCGCCTATCGAACCAAGCGTGACGATCAGGCCGGCAAGGATCTGGATCGACTGCTCAAAGGCTTGTCGGCCGACCAGAGCGTCTCGGTCATCCGCGCCTTCAGCTATTTCTCACACCTGGCCAACCTGGCGGAAGACCGCCACCAGTTGCGCACCGCCCGCCAGAGTCTCAAACCGGCGACCGGCTCGCTGGCCGCGTGCTTTCAGCGCCTCGCCGACGAGGGCATCCATGCCGACGACATTGCCGGCCTCTTGAATGGGGCCTACCTCGCACCGGTTCTGACGGCGCACCCCACGGAAGTACAACGCAAGTCCATCCTGGACGCCGAACGCGGCGTGGCCGAACTGATTGCCCTGCTTGACGAGCATGCCGACACGCCGCAGGTGGACCTGGAACTGGCTCTGCGCGCCCGTGTGACCCAGCTCTGGCAGACACGCATGCTGCGCTTTTCCAAGCTCACCGTGGCCGACGAGATCGAGAACGCGCTGAGCTATTACCACGCCACCTTCCTGCGCGAGATTCCCCAGCTGTACGGGCAACTGGAGCGCGCTCTGCCGGGGCGCCACATCGCACCATTTTTGCGCATGGGCCACTGGATCGGCGGCGACCGCGATGGCAACCCGAACGTCACCGCGCAAACCTTGCAGCTGGCCATGGCACGTCAGTCCGAAGTGGCCCTGCGTCACTATCTGGCCGAGATCCATCAACTGGGCGCAGAGCTGTCCATGTCCGGCAGGCTGATTGATGTCAGCGCCGACATGCAGGCCTTGACCGAGCGCTCGCCGGACCACAACCCGCATCGCTCCGACGAGCCCTATCGCCGCGCCCTGACTGGTGTTTATGCGCGCCTGGCCTCCACCCTCGAGCAACTCACCGGCACCGTGGCCCTGCGGCATGCCGTCGCCCAGGTCCAGCCCTACGCCAGTGCGGAGGAATTTCTGGCCGATCTCGCCGTGATCGACGCGTCCCTGCGCGGCCACCATGCGGCCGTGCTGGCTGACCTGCGCGTGCGCCCCATCATGCGAGCCGTGCAGGTATTCGGCTTTCACCTGGCCACGCTGGATCTGCGCCAGAGCTCGGATCAACATGAGCTCGTGGTCAGTGAATTGCTGGCCAAGGCGCGTGTCGAGCCCGATTACGCCTCGCTGGACGAGAGCCAGAAGCAGGCCCTGCTGCTGCGCTTGCTGAACGAAGCTCGCCCCCTGCGCGTGGTGGGCAGCGCCTACAGCGAACTGAGCAAGGGTGAACTGGCCATTTTTGAAGCCGCGGTGGTGGCCAGACGGCAGCTCGGGCCACAGGCTGTTCGCCACTACATCATCTCCCACACCGAGACCGTCAGTGACCTGCTGGAAGTCTTGCTGTTGCAAAAGGAATGCGGCCTGATGCAGGGCACGCTGGACGATGCCCAATCTCAGCTGGAACTGATCGTCGTGCCCCTGTTCGAAACGATTGCCGACTTGCAGAACGCGCCGCTGATCATGAAGGCTTTCTATGCCCTGCCCGGCATTTCAAGCCTGATGGCCCGCTCCGGTGGCGAGCAGGACATCATGCTGGGCTACAGCGACAGCAACAAGGACGGCGGCGTGTTCACCAGCAACTGGGAGCTGTATCGAGCCGAGGTGGCACTGGTGGCCCTGTTCGACCAATTGCGCAAGGATGCCGGCATCCGGCTGCGCCTCTTCCATGGCCGAGGCGGCACCGTGGGCCGAGGCGGCGGGCCATCGCATCAGGCCATCCTGGCCCAGCCACCCGGCACGGTCAACGGGCAACTCAGGCTCACCGAGCAAGGTGAAGTCATCGCCTCCAAGTACGCCAACCCGGAAATCGGCCGCCGCAACCTGGAGACCCTCGTATCGGCCCTGCTGGAAGCCAGCCTGATCCAGCCCGATCGCCAGGTGCCCGCGAGCTTCCTGCAGGCGGCCGATGCCATCTCGCAGGCCAGCATGAAGGCCTACCGCAAGCTGGTCTACGAAACGCCGGGCTTCACCGACTACTTCTTCTCGGCCACGCCCATCCGGGAGATCGCAGAGCTGAACATCGGCTCTCGGCCCGCGTCTCGCAAGGCCACGCGCCGCATCGAAGACCTGCGCGCCATTCCCTGGGGCTTCTCGTGGGGGCAATGCCGCGTGGCCCTGCCCGGCTGGTTCGGCCTGGGCTCGGCGATCGAGGCTTTCCTGTCGGCGCCTGGCCGTGATCGCAAGACCCAACTGGCCTTGCTGCAACGCATGTACAAACAGTGGCCCTTCTTCAAGACACTGCTGTCCAACATGGACATGGTGCTGGCCAAGAGCGATCAGGCCATCGCGGCGCGCTATGTCGATCTGGTGGAAGACAAACGCCTGGGCAAGAAGATCCTGGCCGCGATCCGCGCAGAGTGGGATCTGACCATCCAGGCGCTCAACCTCATCACGGGGTCGAAAGGCCGACTGGAGACCCAGCCCGAACTGGCCAGTTTCCTGGCCTACCGCTTCCCCTATGTCGACCCGCTCAATCACCTGCAGGTCGAGCTGATGCGCCGCCATCGCAAGGCGCCCGACACCCGGGCCTCCGAAGTCGAGGGGGAAACGGTGGCCGAGCGTGTCCGCCGGGGTATCCACCTGTCCATCAACGGCGTCGCGGCAGCCTTGCGCAACACGGGCTGATTTCACGCACATCACGCACTCGGGGGGAGGCCGATCAAAAAGCAGATCGTGTTTCCCCTCAACCTCCCTTACAATCGCCCGGCCAGGAGAGAACCTGACCGCGCGGCCAAGCCGCACGGCACTCGGGTCGCCGAAGGCGCAGGGCCACCCAACGCGAGTTGACCGCCCGAACGCTCAGGCAAAAGGACTGGCAAGCACGGCAACCCAGGTTGTCGTGATCCTCACTGGAGAGAGCCGCGTGACCCTGCATCCTGCAAGGTGAGCCCGGCCACCGAAGGGGCAAGCCCATAACGCGACGGCCAATGTTGTTGCGAGGGGTCAATCTCTCAGGTAAAGCGGACAGAGAGGGCAGCACCAAACCGGCTTCAACGCAAGTTGAGATGCCGGGGCGGATTCAGATCGAATGCCCTCCACTGGCCTAGCAGCCAGCTTTTGCCATGTCCGCAGATTTGCTCAAGACACCCCTGCACGCCTTGCACGTTGAACTCGGCGCCAAGATGGTCCCGTTCGGCGGCTATGACATGCCCGTGCAGTACGCTACCGGCATCCTGACTGAACACAAGCACACCCGTGCCGCTGCCGGCCTGTTCGACGTTTCCCACATGGGTCAGGTCCTGCTCAAGGGCGAAGGCGCTGATGCCGCACTGGAATCCCTGGTACCCGTGGACATCGTCGATCTGCCCAAGTTCAAGCAACGCTACGCGCTGTTCACGAACGACCAAGGCGGCATCCTGGACGACCTAATGGTCACCCGCCGCGACAACGACCTGTTCGTGGTCGTCAACGCCGCCTGCAAGACGCAGGACATCGCCCACATGCAGCAGCACATCGGCAGCCGCTGCACCGTGCAGCCCCTGCCCGACCAGGCCCTGCTGGCACTGCAAGGCCCGCAAGCCGTCACCGCCCTGGCCCGCCTGAACGCCGACGTGCAGAAGCTCACCTTCATGACAGGCGGCCATTTCGAGCTCGATGGCATCGACTGCTTCCTGACCCGCTCCGGCTACACCGGTGAAGATGGCTTCGAGATTTCCGTGCCTGCCGACAAGGCCGTGCAACTGGCCCGCGCCCTGCTGGCCCAGCCGGAAGTCAAACCCATCGGCCTGGGCGCCCGCGACACCCTGCGCCTGGAAGCCGGCCTGTGCCTGTACGGCCATGACATCGATACCACGACCACGCCCGTTGAAGGCAGCATCACCTGGGCGATCCAGAAAGTGCGCCGCGCCGGTGGCGCCCGTGCCGGTGGCTACCCTGGCGCCAGCGTGATCGACGGCCAGCTGGCCAACGGCGCGGCCCGCAAGCGCGTCGGCCTGATCAGCACCGAACGCATGCCCGTGCGCGAAGGTGCCAAGGTGGTGGATGCCAACGGCGCGGATATCGGCATCGTCACCAGCGGCTCGCCCAGCCCCAGCCTGGGCCAGCCCATTGCCCTGGCCTATGTGGCCACCGCTCAAGCTGCGATCGGCACCCCGGTTTTCGCCATCGTGCGCGACAAGCGCGTCGCCATGACCGTGACCAACCTGCCCTTTGTGCCCAACCGCTACTACCGCGGCTGAAACCGCTGACATGGCCGCATCGGCCTGAGGGTCTCTTGAGGGA
Source organism: Aquabacterium sp. (assembly GCF_036279675.1). Lineage (GTDB taxonomy): Bacteria > Pseudomonadota > Gammaproteobacteria > Burkholderiales > Burkholderiaceae_C > Aquabacterium. The sequence goes on from NZ_DASUIS010000146.1 coordinate 44,023, forward strand.
TACTCTCGGCCGTTCGGCACACCACCTACATCAATTCATACCTAGGACGTCCATCATGACCATCAAGTACACGCCCGACCACGAATGGCTGCAAATCGAAGCTGACGGCACCGCGACCGTCGGCATCACCCACCACGCTCAAGACGCCCTGGGCGACGTGGTGTTCGTGGACCTGCCCGCCGTGGGCGCCACCTTCAACCCCAAGGACGTGGCCGGTGTGGTCGAGTCCGTGAAGGCCGCCGCTGACGTCTACATGCCCGTGACCGGTGAAATCACCGAAGTCAACGAAGCCCTGCGTGACGACCCCGCCCTGGCCAACAGCGACCCCACCGGCGCTGGCTGGTTCTTCAAGGTCAAGCTGAGCAACCCGGCCGAGCTGGACGCCCTGCTGGACGCGACCGCTTACGACGACCTGCTGAAGAACGCCTGATCCCGCGCCCCGCCCGAACGATGCCGCCGAACGCCATGCTGAACACCCACCTGCCCACACTCGCTGAACTTGAAAACGCGACCGAATTCCAGGCCCGCCACCTCGGCCCCTGGGACGACGAGCAGCAACTCATGCTCAGCGCCATCGGCGTGGCCTCGCGCCAGGCCCTGATCGACGGCATCGTGCCCGGCACCATCAAGCGCGGCAACCCCATGGAGTTGCCCGCCCCCCTGACCGAAGCGCAGGCACTGGCCGAGCTGAAGGCCATCGCCCAGCAAAACAAGGTGATGCGCAACTTCATCGGCCAGGGCTACTACGGCACGCTGACGCCTGGAGTCATCCTGCGCAACATCCTGGAAAATCCCGCCTGGTACACGGCCTACACGCCTTACCAGGCCGAGATCTCGCAAGGTCGCATGGAAGCGCTGGTGAACTTCCAGACCATGATCACCGACCTGACCGGCATGGCGATTGCCAACGCCTCCATGCTGGACGAAGCCACGGCCGCCGCTGAAGCGATGACGCTGGCCGCACGTGGCGGCAAGAGCAAGTCCACCCGATTCGTGGTCTGCCATGACGTGATGCCGCAAACCCTGGAAGTGATCCAGACGCGCGCCAAGCCCCTGGGTATCACTGTGGACCTGGTTCATGCCGCGCAACTGGTTGAACACCTGCAAGGCAACGACTGCTTTGCCGCCTTGCTGCAATACCCTGGCGTCAACGGTCAGGTCCGTGAGCTCAAGCCCCTGATTGATGCCCTGCACGCCAAGGGCGCCCTGGCCATCGTGGCCGCCGACCTGCTGGCCCTGACCCTGTTGACGCCTCCGGGCGAACTGGGTGCCGACATCGCCTGCGGCACCACCCAGCGTTTCGGCATGCCCATGGGCAACGGCGGCCCGCACGCGGCCTACATGTCCACCAAGGACGAGTTCAAGCGTTCCATGCCCGGCCGCCTGGTGGGCGTGAGCGTGGACAGCCATGGCAACCCCGCCTACCGCCTGGCCCTGCAAACCCGCGAGCAGCATATCCGCCGCGAGAAGGCCACCTCCAACATCTGCACGGCCCAGGTGCTGCCCGCCGTCGTGGCCAGCATGTACGCGGTCTACCACGGCCCCGAAGGCCTCAAGCGCATTGCCCTGCGTGTGGCCGCCTACACCTCGATCCTGGCCGAAGGCCTGAAATCGCTGGGCCGCAAGCTGGTGCATGACACCTGGTTCGACACGGTGCAAGTGCTGGCCGAAGACCGCGAAGCCGTGCTGGAAGCGGCCCGCAAGCTCGGCATCAACCTGCGTGACGCCAGCAACGACAGCATCAGCATCTCGCTGGACGAGACCACCACCCGCAACGACATCATCGACCTGTGGAGTGTCTTCTCCGGCGGCAAGGCCCTGCCCTCGTTCGCCGCGTTCGAGAACGGCGTGGCCTTGGGCCTGCCCGCCACGCTGCGCCGCACCAGCGCCTTCCTGACGCACCCGGTGTTCAACACCCACCACAGCGAAACGGACATGCTGCGCTACCTGCGCGCCCTGGCCGACAAGGACCTGGCGCTGGACCGCACCATGATCCCTCTGGGTTCGTGCACCATGAAGCTCAACGCCACCAGCGAGATGATCCCCATCACCTGGCCCGAGTTCGCGCACATCCACCCCTTCGCCCCACGTGACCAGCTCAAGGGCTATGAACTGCTGGACGAACAGCTGTGCGCGTGGCTGAGCCAGGCCACGGGCTATGCCGGCATCAGCCTGCAACCCAATGCAGGCTCGCAAGGCGAATACGCCGGCCTGCTGATCATCAAGGCCTACCACGAATCCAAGGGCCAGGGTCACCGCGACATCTGCCTGATCCCCGAATCGGCACACGGCACCAACCCTGCCAGCGCCCAGATGACGGGCATGAAGGTGGTGGTCACCAAGTGCGACAGCGAAGGCAACGTCGATCTCGACGACCTGAAGGCCAAGTGCGAACAGCACAGCGCCAACCTGGCCGCCGTGATGATCACCTACCCCTCCACCTATGGCGTGTTCGAAACCCGCGTGACCGAGCTGTGCAAGCTCGTGCACCAGCACGGCGGCCGCGTCTACGTTGACGGCGCCAACATGAACGCCCTGGTCGGCCTGGCTGCGCCTGGACAGTTCGGTGGCGATGTGAGCCACCTGAACCTGCACAAGACCTTCTGCATCCCTCACGGCGGTGGTGGTCCCGGTGTCGGCCCCGTCTGCGTGGTCGAAGATCTGGCGCCCTTCCTGCCGGCTCACCGCTCTGCCGGCATCGGCACCGAGGTGCAAGTGGGCGCCGTGTCTGCCGCACCTTTGGGCAACGCCGCCGTGCTGCCCATCAGCTGGATGTACATCCGCATGATGGGTGCCGAGGGCCTGAAGGCTGCCACTGAAGTGGCCATCCTCAACGCCAACTACGTGGCGGCCCGCCTGGCTGACCACTACGACATCCACTTCAGCGGCGGCAGCCAGACCATCAAGGGTGGCGGCGTGGCCCACGAGTGCATTCTGGACATCCGCCCACTCAAGGACGCCAGTGGCGTGGGCGCCGAAGACGTGGCCAAGCGCCTCATCGACTACGGCTTCCATGCCCCCACGCTCAGCTTCCCGGTGGCGGGCACACTGATGGTGGAACCCACAGAGAGCGAATCCAAGGCCGAGCTGGACCGTTTCTGTGACGCCATGATCGCCATCCGCGAGGAAATTCGCCTGGTGGAGCAAGGCAAGCTGCCGCAAGACGACAACCCGCTGAAAAACGCACCTCACACGGCTGCCAGCCTGCTGAAAACCGACTGGACGCACGCGTACAGCCGCGAACTGGCCGCCTACCCGGTGCCCAGCCTGCTCAAGCAGAAGTACTGGTCGCCTGTTGGCCGCGTGGACAACGTCTACGGTGACCGCAACCTGTTCTGCTCCTGCGTGCCCGTGAGCGACTACCAGGGCTGATTCTGACAGCCTCCGACCTGAACGGCCCGCCCTGGTGCACCACACCAGGGCGGGCCGAACTGTTTCCAGTGGCCAACAAACTGACCAGGCTCAAGCCGGGTCGTTGCCAAGCCGCCAGTTCGGCGCTAATGTGCTGCTGAAGTCGGCCTGGGCTCGCCGGCTTCGTCTGCCGCAGTGCCAGACCGAGCCCCCTGTCTCGGGCGTATCGCACAGTACGGTGCGCCCCCAGCAAAATGCAACGGGAGGCTTATGCCGGCATTGACGGAACCCAGGCTTGCGTCGACCAGCTTCATCCCCACCGAAGAGGGCCTGAAGATGGCACTGGCTGCCGCGCAGGCCGGCATTTGGGAATGGCACCTCGACAGCAATGAAAACATCTGGTCGACAGAAGTCTGGCTGCTCTACGGCTTGAGCAGGGACATTCCAGCCACTTACGATGCCTGGCTCTACAGCATCCACCCGGAAGACCGCACCTACGCGCGCCAGACCATTGCTGCCGCCAGTCAATGCCGGGTGCCGTTCGAAATCGAGTGGCGAACCAATCCAGCACTAGGGACCGTGCGGTGGCTGATGTCGCGGGGCCAACCAGGCAAGCCGCGAGACAACGGGCAGGCCACCTATACCGGCATCGTCATGGACATCACGGCGCGCAAGAAGGCGGAGCATGCCGTGCTCAAGCTCACCGAAACACTGGAAGAGCGCGTCCGTGAACGCACGGCCGCTCTGTCCGAACACGAACGGCTCCTGCAGAACATTCTGGATGGCATACCAGGTTTGATCGGGTACTGGGGCAAGGATCTCTACAGCCGGTTTGCCAATCGTGCCTACAGCGAATGGTTTGGCCTGACGCCTGAGGAACTCCGCAACAAACACATCAAGGAACTGCTTGGCGCAGAACTCTACGAACTCAATCGACCGCACATCGAAGCGGCCCTCAGTGGCCAGCGCCAGCGCTTCGAACGCCAGATCCCGGTACCGGGCCGTCCCGGAGAGGTCAGACACAGCGAAGCCCATTACCTGCCCGACACCGTCAACGGCGTGGTGCAGGGCTTCCTGGTCATCGTGTTCGACATCAGCCAGATCAAGCAGGCGGAGCTGGCGGCCGAGGCTGCCAATCAAGCCAAAAGCGAATTCCTCGCCAACATCAGCCACGAAGTTCGCACACCCTTGAACGCCATGTTCGGGCTGGCCCAGGTCGGCGCCAGGCAAGCTGGCCCCACGCCACTGGGTCGGACCTTCGAGCAGATCCTGGATTCGGCGCAACACCTGCTCACGCTGGTCAATGACGTGCTGGATTTTTCGAAGATCGAGTCCGGCAAGCTGAGCCTGCATTACGAACGCATCAACCTCGGGCAGGTGCTGGAACATGTGCTCACGCTCAAGGCCATCCGGGCACAGAGCAAAGGCCTGCCGCTCGTTGTCCACGAGTCCGCCAACGTGCCCCAATACTTCCATGGCGACGCCACCCGCATCTCGCAGATCCTGCTGAACCTGCTTTCCAACGCCATCAAGTTCACGGAACGAGGACAGGTCACGCTGACGCTCGACTACGTCGCACCAGACATGATCATGGAGGTGAAGGACACCGGTCTGGGCATGACACCGGACAAGCTGGCGCAGCTCTTCAAGCCCTTCGTGCAGGTTCATGGCAACCACCCGCTTCAGACCGGTGGCACGGGTCTCGGACTGGCCATCACCAAGCGGCTCATCGACCTGATGCGGGGGCGCATCGACGTGCACAGCACCGCAGGGCAAGGCACCTGCTTCACGGTCAAGCTGCCCTTGCTCCACCCCGAGGGGGCGCAGGTCCGTCAACTGGGGCGGGTGGCATTGCTGGCGCCCGTCGATGCACAAAGCGAAGCCTTGCACAAAGCGCTCACGTGTCGCCACGTTCCCACCCAGCAGTACGCGCACTGGCCCGACATCACCAACCAGGCCTTCGACATGCTCATCGTTGACGCCTCGACGCTCTCGCAATGCGCCCCCCGCGAGATGGCGCGCCTGCGCCAGAGCGGGCACACCATTGTGGTGAACTCTCCCGCCAGTACGGCGCTGGCCTTTCCCGAAGGCATGCCAGACGATCTGCCAGTGCTGGCCGGGCCACTCAGCCCGCTCAGGTTGCTCAATGCCATCAAGACCCGTCTGGCCCACCCTGCGGCAAGCAGCCCACATCGCCTGGAAGGCATCCGCATCCTGGCTGCCGAAGACAACCCCGTCAACCGACTGGTGTTGCAACAGATGCTCGAGCAGGAAGGCGCCATCATGAGCTTTGCCTTTGACGGCGCTCATGCACTGGAACAAGTTCGTGTTCAAGGGCCGGCCAGTTTCGATCTCGTGCTGTGCGACATCCAGATGCCCATCATGGACGGCTACCAGACTGCACAGGCACTCGGCCACATCGCCCCCTCCCTGCCCGTGATCGGCCTGACCGCCCACGCCTTTGACACGGCCAAACAACAAGCCCGACGCGCAGGCATGGTCGGCTACGTCACCAAGCCGTATATGCTCGATACACTGGTCGAAGAAATCAGGCGCTTTGCCCGTCGGCGCCCAGGGGATCCACCACCTTCAGACGACGAGCCACTCACTGGCGGCAACACGCCCGAGCCTTCCATGCAGCAGGACATCACTGACTGGCAAGCGATGCAGCAGTACTTCCAATCCCAGCCTCAACTGCTGGACAAACTGATTGGCATGCTGACGCCCACACTCTCGGCGATTCAGACAGAGCTTGAGCAAGCCCGGATGGCGCGCAACATGGACGCGCTGGCCAAGGTGGCGCACAACATCAAGGGCACGGCGCTGAACCTGCATACGCCCGAACTGGCACGGCTGTCCGTTCAGACGCAGGAACAGGCTCGCCAGCAAAGCGATGAAGCCCTGACCACAGCCGAGACGCTGTCGGCACGCCTGGGCGACTTCATCGACATGGCCACCCGATACCAGGCGGCCAGATCTCAATAGATCAGGCGATCCGGGCGGATGTCGCGCAGGATGGTCGTGGCGATCTCTTCGATCGACTTGTGCGTGGATGACAGCCAGTCGATGCCCTCACGGCGCATCATGGCCTCGGCCTGCGCCACCTCCAGGCGGCAGTTTTCCAGGCTGGCGTACTTGCTGCCTGGCCGACGCTCGTTGCGGATCTGACTGAGGCGGTTCGGCTCGATCGTCAGGCCGAAGCACTTCTTCTTGTAAGGCTTGAGCATCGAGGGCAGAAAACCGCGATCGAAATCCTCGGGGATCAAAGGCACGTTGGCGGCCTTGATGCCGTGCTGCATCGCCAGATAGAGAGATGTCGGTGTCTTGCCGCAACGGCTCACGCCGACCAGGACCACATCGGCCAGTTCCAGACTGCGGGAAGACTGCCCGTCGTCGTGCTCCAGCGCAAAGTTGATGGCCTCGATGCGGTCGTTGTATTCCTGATCCACGCTGGCATCGCTGAAGCGCCCCACCCGGTGGTTGGACTTCATGTTGAACTCTTCTTCCAGCGGCTCGACGAAGGTCTTGATCACGTCGAACACACGGGCCTCGCAGCCGCGCAGGATCGCCAGCACGTCGTCGTTGGCCAGGGTCGTGAACACGATGGGGCGTTTGCCCTCGCGCAAGCCGGCAGCGTTGATCTCACGCACCACCTGATGCGCCTTGTCCACCGTGTCGATGAAGGGGCGGCGCACGTGCCGAGGCTTGATGGCGAACTGCGCGAGGATGGAATTCCCCATGGTTTCGGCCGTGATACCCGTGCCATCGGACACGAAAAAGACGCTGCGATCAGACATAAGCAGACAAGTTTTTCCCGAGACATGCGAGGTATGCACGCAAATGTACGCAAACGCGCGCCAATCACCCGCATGAGGGCCCCAGGATTTCAATTTGGTGAACCCATCATCATAGGCCTGACCCTACAATCAGTCCATCTCGTGTCCACACGTGTTGTCAGATGCCGCACGGACGCTCGATGAAGGTCACCCAACAACACCAACAGACCGACGCCGGGCCGTGGATGCCACAAGCATTTTTTTCACCATCCTGGAGCTTTTATGACCAACCGCTTTGAGCCGACCGCCCTGGTCGTGCCCTTCGAGCAACTGCGCATGTCCGATGTCGAAGTCGTCGGCGGCAAGAACGCCTCGCTCGGCGAGATGATCTCGCAACTGCCCAATGGCGTGCGTGTGCCCACAGGCTTTGCCACCACGGCCCATGCCTTCCGCGAGTTCCTCAAGCACGACGGCCTGGCTGACCGCATCAGCCAGCGCCTGGCAGCCTTGAACACCGAAGACGTGCGCGCGCTGGCGGAAGCCGGCGCCGAAATCCGTGGCTGGGTCGAGGCCCAACCCTTCCCTGCCGACCTGGAACAGGCCATCCGTGGCGCCTTCGCGACGCTCGCCGGCGACAACCTGCAGGCATCGTTTGCCGTGCGTTCCTCCGCTACAGCAGAAGACCTGCCCGACGCCTCGTTTGCCGGTCAACAGGAAACATTCCTGAATGTGGTCGGCATCGAAGACATCCTGCACAAGATGAAGGAAGTGTTCGCCTCGCTGTACAACGACCGCGCCATTTCCTACCGCGTGCACAAGGGCTTTGCCCATGACGTCGTGGCCCTGTCGGCCGGCGTGCAGCGCATGGTGCGCTCCGACCTCGGCGCCGCCGGCGTGATGTTCACGATCGACACCGAATCCGGTTTCCAGGACGTGGTCTTCATCACCTCCAGCTATGGCCTGGGTGAGACCGTGGTGCAAGGCGCCGTCAACCCTGACGAGTTCTACGTGCACAAGCCAGCGCTGAAGGCTGGCAAGCAGGCCGTGATTCGCCGCAACCTGGGCTCCAAGCTCCTGAAGATGGAGTTCGCCACGCCAGAGGAAAAGGCCGCCACGGGCAAGCTGGTCAAGACGGTCGACACCACCGTCGAGGCCCGCAACCGCTACAGCCTGACCAACGAGGACGTGACCGAACTGGCCCGCTACGCCGTGATCATCGAGCAGCACTATGGCCGCCCGATGGACATCGAGTGGGGCAAGGACGGCGGCGACGGCAAGCTCTACATCCTTCAGGCTCGCCCTGAAACGGTCAAGAGCCAGATGCAGGGCAAGGTGGAGCAGCGCTACAAGCTCAAGAGCACCGGCACCATCCTGGCTGAAGGCCGCGCCATCGGTCAGAAGATCGGTACCGGCCCCGTGCGCATCGTGCACAACATCTCCGAGATGGACACCGTCAAGCCTGGCGACGTGCTGGTCACCGACATGACCGACCCCAACTGGGAACCCGTGATGAAGCGCGCTTCGGCCATCGTCACGAACCGTGGCGGCCGCACCTGCCACGCCGCCATCATCGCCCGCGAACTCGGCATCCCTGCCGTCGTGGGTTGCGGCAACGCCACCGAGCGCCTGACCGACGGCACCCTGGTGACCGTGGCCTGCTCCGAGGGTGACACCGGCTACATCTACGAAGGCCTGCTGGAAACCGAAGTCACCGAGGTGACCCGCGGCGAGATGCCCCACATCGGCCTGAAGATCATGATGAACGTGGGCAACCCACAGCTCGCCTTCGACTTCTGCCAGATGCCCAACAACGGCGTCGGCCTGGCTCGTCTCGAGTTCATCATCAACAACAACATCGGCGTCCACCCCAAGGCCATCCTGGACTATCCGAACATTGACAGCGACCTGAAGAAGGCCGTGGAGTCGGTCGCCCGCGGCCACGCCTCGCCTCGCGCTTTCTACGTGGACAAGCTGGCCGAAGGCATCGCCACGATTGCCGCCGCCTTCTGGCCCAAGCCCGTCATCGTGCGCCTGTCGGACTTCAAGTCCAACGAATACAAGAAGCTGATCGGTGGTTCGCGCTACGAGCCCGAGGAAGAAAACCCCATGCTGGGCTTCCGCGGCGCCTCGCGCTACATCAGCGCCGAGTTCGGTGAGGCCTTCGCCATGGAATGCGAAGCGCTCAAGCGCGTGCGCACCGACATGGGCCTGACCAACGTCGAGATCATGGTGCCCTTCGTGCGCACCCTGAAGCAGGCCGAGCGCGTCACGGGCATGCTGGCTGACCACGGCCTGGTGCGCGCCTCCAAGGGCGGCACTGACGGCCTGCGCGTCATCATGATGTGCGAAGTGCCATCCAACGCCATCCTCGCAGAGCAGTTCCTGGAGTTCTTCGACGGCATGTCCATCGGCTCCAACGACCTGACCCAGCTGACCCTGGGCCTGGACCGCGACTCCGGCCTGGAACTGCTGGCACAGGACTTCGACGAACGCGACCCGGCCGTCAAGGCCATGATCTCGCGCGCCATCGCGGCCTGCCGTGCACACGGCAAGTACATCGGCATCTGTGGCCAGGGCCCTTCGGACCACCCCGACTTCGCCGAATGGCTGGCCGACGAAGGCATCGTGTCGATGTCCCTGAACCCGGATACGGTTGTCGAGACCTGGCAGCGCCTGGCTGCCAAATAAGTTTTTCGGACAAACCGGCTGGGTTTCAGACAGAAATCCGGCTTTTTCCGACAGCGCGCCACCCTCGGGTGGCGTTTTCCTTGCTACAATCGCAGGCTTTCCATCTGTTGCTCAATTTCTGAGCAGCCCTTGCCGTTTACGGGTTTGACGCTTCGTAGCGGCTTCCATCAACTGGAATCCACAAGGAGTATCCATGCGTCACTATGAAATCGTCGTGCTGATCCACCCGGATCAAAGCGAACAAGTTCCCGCCATGCTGGAACGCTACAAGGCCCTGATCGCCTCCACCGGCGGTCAAGTTCACCGTCTTGAAGACTGGGGCCGTCGTCAGCTGGCATACCAGATCAACAAGCTGGCCAAGGCTCACTACCTGTGCCTGAACATCGAAACCAGCAAGGAAACCCTGGCTGAGCTCGAAACCGGCTTCAAGTTCAACGACGCCGTGCTGCGTCACCTCACCGTGCTGAAGGACAAGGCTGAGACCACTCCTTCCGTGATGATGAAGCAAGTTGAGCGTGAAGAGGCCCGCAAGGCCCAGCAAGAGCAAGCCGCTGCCTGATTGATGCCGCAAGGCATCGTCAGACAACGCGTCCGCAAGTAGTTTTTTTGCGAGCCCGACGTTCATGAACCGTGTGCTGTTGACAGCCCAGATCATCGAGCGAAAGGCTTTGAGATACACACCCGCCGGCCTGCCCGCACTCGACGTCGTGCTTGAGCACGAATCCGAAGTGACCGAGGCCCAGCTTCCCCGCAAGGTGAAGGTGGAAATCAAGGCCGTGGCCATGGGTCCGATTGCACAGCAATTGAACCTGCAGCCAGTTGGCGTGCCCCTGGGCATTGCCGGCTTCCTGGGTGCTCCGCGAAACGGACGTGGCGTACTGCTCCACATCACCGAACTCAACGACATCGTTTAAACACATCCATTCGGATACTGAGAGGTCATCATGGCTGCTCCCCGCTCCAAGAACGGCAAGTTCTCCAAAGACCGCAAGGGCAAGCGCAACACGCAATCCCTGCTGTTCCGTCGCAAGCGCTTCTGCCGCTTCACCGTCGCCAACGTCGAACAGATCGACTACAAGGACGTTGACACCCTGCGCGACTTCATCGCTGAAAACGGCAAGATCATCCCCGCACGCCTGACCGGCACCCGCGCGATCTACCAGCGTCAGCTGACCACCGCCATCAAGCGTGCTCGCTTCCTGGCTCTGCTGCCTTACAGCGACCAGCACCGCGTCTAAGGAGTTCTCTGTCATGCAAATCATCCTCCTCGAAAAAGTCGCCAACCTGGGCAACCTGGGTGATGTGGTCCGCGTGAAGGACGGTTACGCTCGTAACTTCCTGATCCCCACAGGCCAAGCCCGTCGCGCCACTGAAAAGGCTGTCGCCGAGTTCGAAGCCCGCCGCGCTGAACTGGAAAAGGTCCAGGCTGAAAAGCTGGCCGCCGCTCAAGCTCTGGGCGAGAAGCTCTCCGGCAAGACCATCAACGTCACCCAGAAGGCTGGCGTGGACGGTCGCCTGTTCGGCTCCGTGACCAACTTCGACATCGCTGAAGGCCTGAAGGCTGCCGGCTTCGACGTGGCCAAGCACCAGATCCGCCTGCCTAACGGTCCTCTGAAGACCGTGGGCGAGCACCCTGTGTCGCTGTCGCTGCACACTGACGTGGTCGCCGAGATCGTCGTCGCTGTGGTTGGCGAAACCGCCTGAGTCAGGTCTTGTACCTGAAGGGGGCGGCTCGCCGCCCCCGACACAAAGCCGGCCTCGTGCCGGCTTTGTCGTTTCACGAACACGCCCTCAGGAAGTATCTGGCAGTTATCCCCGCTGATCCCCAGGATTTCCCACGGCTGTCCACAGACTTGCCCACATGTCCACAGAGTTACCCACAGGTGCCTGCTGTGGGCGAGCTTATGATTGCAGACCATGGCCGCTGTTCTACCGACCCCGTTTTCCCCTTCGAAGCTCACTGACGCGATAGGCGCCGATGAAGTCGCCAAACTGCGCGTCCCGCCCCACTCGATCGAAGCCGAACAAAGCGTGCTGGGCGGCCTGCTGCTGGACAACAGCGCCTGGGACCGCGCCTCCGATCTGCTGAGCGACTCCGACTTCTATCGCCACGAGCATCAGCTCATCTTCACGGCGATTCAGCAGTTGATCAACGCGTCCAAGCCGGCGGACGTGATCACGGTCTATGAACAGTTGCAGATGTCCGGCAAAGGCTCGGACGTCGGTGGCCTGACCTATCTGAATGCCCTGGCCCAGTCGGTGCCCAGCGCGGCCAACATGCGCCGTTACGCCGAAATCGTGCGTGAACGCGCCGTGCTGCGCAAACTCGTCACGGTGAGCGATGAAATCGCCACCAATGCCTTCAGCCCCAACGGCAAGTCGGTGTCGGACATCCTCGACGAGGCCGAAGCCAAGATCATGAAGATCGGCGAAGAGGGTAACAAGAACAAGCAAGGCTTTCATGCGATGGACGGCCTGGTGGTCGACCTGTTGGACCGCGTGACCGAACTGGCCGACAACGGTCTGGATGACGTCACCGGCGTGCGCACTGGCTTCATCGACATGGACAAGATGACGGCCGGCCTGCAAAAGGGCGACCTGATCATTCTGGCGGCCCGCCCCTCCATGGGTAAAACCGCTTTTGCGCTGAACATCGGCGAAAACGTGGCCGTCAATGAAGGCCTGCCCGTGGCCATCTTCTCGATGGAAATGGGCGCCTCGCAACTGGCACTGCGTATGGTGGGCTCGATCGGCCGCATCAACCAGCAGAATCTGCGTACTGGCCGACTGTCGGACGACGAATGGAGCCGGCTGAGCGAAACGGTTGAAAAACTGCGCACAGCCAATGTGTTCATCGATGAGACCCCAGGCCTGTCTCCCAACGAACTGCGCGCGCGTGCGCGTCGCCTGGCTCGTCAGTTCGGTGGCACCCTCGGCCTGATCATCATCGACTACCTGCAGCTGATGAGTGGCTCGGGCGGCAACGAGGAAAACCGCGCGACCGTGATCGGTGAAATCTCCCGGGGGCTGAAGGCCCTGGCCAAGGAGCTGCAATGCCCGGTGATCGCGCTGTCGCAGCTGAACCGTTCGGTGGAAACGCGCCCTGACAAGCGCCCCATGATGTCCGACCTCCGCGAATCCGGCGCCATCGAGCAGGACGCGGACGTCATCATGTTCATCTACCGTGACGAGTACTACAACCGCGAGTCCAAGCTGCAAGGACAGGCCGAAATCATCATCGGCAAGCAGCGTAACGGGCCTGTGGGCAGCGTGCACCTGGCCTTCCTGAAGTCGAACACGCGCTTCGAAAACCTCGCGCCCGGCACCTATACCGGCGAAGGCGACCAATACTGATCGCCTTGGGTGCGGCCTGCCAGCCGTCTACAGACCGTGTCGCGCCAGCCAGGCCTGCAACTGGGCTGGCGGCAAGGCACCCGAGACCCGATCCAGCTCCCGCCCCTGGCTGAACAAGGCCAGCGTCGGGATGCTGCGAATGTTGTAGCGCGCACCCAGCGAGGGGTCCGCCTCGGTGTCCACCTTGGCAAAACGAACACGGCTGGCATAAGTGCCGGCCATTTGCGCAAACACCGGCGCGAACATTTTGCAGGGCCCACACCAGGGCGCCCAGAAATCAACCAGCACAGGCAGTTGATTGCGGGTGATGAAACGCTCGAAGTTGCGCGCCGTCAGCACAACGGGCGAGGCTGGCAGCACGGATTGCCCGCACTTGCCGCATTGCGCACCGTCATTCAAGCGCGCCGCAGGCACGCGGTTGATGGTTTCGCAATGCGGACAGACCAGTTCCAGTGATGGGCTTGACATGGGAAGGCTCCAACTCGTTCACATACCCTACATGGTATTTGCGAGCCAGTTTTCAAGCCCTCCCATCCCCCGGCCTCAGTCGTCGTTGCCACCCAGCGCCATGAGCAACTGCAGCAAAGACGAAAAGACGTTGTAGACGTCCAGGTAGATGGCCAGGGTGGCCGTGACATAGTTGGTCTCGCCACCGTCCAGCACGCGCTTGATGTCGTACAGGATGAAGGCCGAGAAGATCACCACTGCCATGGTCGAGATCGCCAGGTGCAGCGCAGGCAGTTGCAGCCAGATGTTGGCCACGGCCGCCACCAGGATGACGATCATGCCCATGAACAGCCACTTGCCCATGCTGGATACGTCGCGCTTCATGGTGCTGGCCATCGCAGCCATGCCCAGGAAGACCGCACCGGTACCACCGAAGGCCAGCGAGATCAGCCGCGCGCCATTGGACATGCCCAGGGCGTGACCGATCAGACGCGACAGCATGAGCCCCATGAAGAAGGTGAAACCCAGCAGGAGCAACACACCCACGCCGGAGTTCTTGTATTTTTCGATGCCGAAAAAGAAGCCGAACGACACGGCCATGAACAGCAAGAAGCCCATCAGCGGGCTGCCAGCAAAGAAGCTGAAGCCCATGGACACGCCCAGCCAGGCACCCAGCACCGTAGGCACCATCGACAGGGCCAGCAGGGCATAGGTATTGCGCAGCACCCGCTGACGGTCCACACCCAGGGACGAGCCGCCATAAACGACATCAAGGGGTTTGATAGAACGATCCATGTATCCTCCGAAAACGAAAAACGGCACAGGCCAAAGCCCGCTACCTGCACGCAGATTGTAGGCTGCGCCTGGAAAATCAGGGTGCTAAAGAAAACTTCAAGATGCCAGGCCTTTTCGGCCCGCGATATCAGTGAGGATGGCGCCGCCTCAGTGACTCGTATAGACAAACCGCCGCCGCGGCCGCCACGTTGAGTGATTCTTCGCCGCCCGGCTGAGGGATGCACACCCTCAACTGGCACTTCGCCATGACAGCCTCGGCCACGCCCTGTCCTTCATGCCCCATCACCCAGGCACAGGGATCAGGCAAGGGGGCCGATGGCAGCATCTGATCCGTGTGCGAGCTGGTGGCCACCATGGGCACGCCCAGGCCGTCCAGATCATCTGCGCTGGCCTGTTCGACCAGATGCAAGGCGAAGTGCGCCCCCATGCCGGCCCTCAGCACCTTGCCTGACCACAGCGCTGCCGTCCCTTTGAGGGCCACGAGTTGCTCGAAACCCATGGCCGAGGCACTGCGCAGGATGCTGCCGACGTTGCCCGCGTCCTGAACGCGATCCAGCACCACCGTGCGCACGCCACGCCGGATGCCAGCGCCCTGCCCGTCCAGCCCTGGGCGATTCAGCAGGAATCCAAGTCTGGCGGGCGACTCCAGGCTCGTGAATGCTTTCCACAAGGCCTCGGGTACCACCACCACCTTGCTCGCCTGCCTGGCCAACTCGCTGAGCCTGCGTGCCTGCTCGTCGAAGGCCGGCGCCACGCCATGCTCACCCTGCCACGCGGTATCGGCGATCACCGCCAAGGCGACGGGAACCCCGCGGGCCAGACAGGCCGAGCACAGGTGATCGCCTTCCAGCCAGACCTCGCCCAGCTTGCGGTAGGCGGATGGATCCTGCACGTGCTTGCGCAAGCGCTGAACCAGCGGGTTGTCGCGGGAGGTGATCAGTTGTGTGGTCATGTGGGAGTCAGGGCCTGGGGGTCAACGTCGACCCGAACGCGGCTGCACCAGGGAGGGATCAGGCGCCAGGCCAAGTACCACCTTCACGGGGCCGAAACTGCGACGATGCGCGGGTGTCGCGCCGTGCAACTTCAAGGCGGCGACATGGTCGGCAGTCGGGTAGCCCTTGTGGCCGTCAAAGCCGTACTGAGGATAAGCCTCGTGCAACTGCTCGCAAAGGCGATCACGGTGCACCTTGGCCAGAATGGACGCGGCCGAAATCGCCTGCACCTTGGCGTCGCCCTTGACGATGGCCTGCGCCGGCACGCTGAGCGGGGGCACGCGGTTGCCGTCCACCTGCACCATCGCCGGCTTCAAGCGCAGCCCCTCTACCGCACGACGCATGGCCAGCATGGTCGCGTGCAGGATGTTGAGCTCGTCGATCTCTTCGACACTGGCTTCTGCAATGCAGCAGCACAGCGCCTTGGCCCGGATCTCGTCGTACAAGCGCTCGCGTGCGCGGGCCGTCAGTTTCTTGGAATCCGCCAGGCCTGAAATCGGCTGCTGGTCATCCAGGATCACCGCCGCAGCCACCACGGGGCCAGCCAAAGGCCCTCGACCGGCCTCATCCACACCAGCCAGCAAGCCCGCAGAGGCAGTCGGCCACAACAGATCCAGCTGTTGCGGCACCACAAGCTCGACAGCGGCCTTGCTGGCCCGGCTGCCCTTGGTGGCCACGTTGGGCGCTTTAGTGGCTTTCGAGGACTTGGGCGATGGCATCGCTGGCGGCCTGGGCGGTGTTGCGCCGCAGGGTATGGTGTAGTTCAAGGAAACGCTGCTGGACCGACTGCGCCCGCGCCGGCTGATCCAGCCAGGCCAGCACGTCGGTAGCCAGTTGCTCGGGGTTGGCATCATGCTGCAGGCGCTCGGGCACCACAAAATCGCGCAGCAGGATGTTGGGCAGGCCTACCCATGGCAGATAAGCCATGCGCTTCATGATGGGCCAGCTCAAGGCGCTGATCTTGTAGGCGATCACCATGGGGCGCTTGAACAGAGCCGCCTCCAGCGTGGCCGTGCCACTGGCGATCAGCGTGACGTCGCAGGCAGCCAGCGCGTCATGCGACTGGCCATCCAGCACCATCAACCGGGCCTTGTCTGGCACATGCTCGGCCACCATCGGGTCGATCAACCCGCGCATGCCCGGCACCACCGGCAGCACAAAACGCAGATCCGGACGCATCTGGCTCAGGCGTGCGATGGTTTGCAGAAAGGTGGGCGCGATGTGCCGTATCTCGCCCCCGCGACTGCCTGGCAACACGGCCACCACGGGCGCATCGACTGGCAGACCCAACCTGGCGCGCGCGGCTTCACGCGGCACTTCCAGCGGAAAGGTGTCAGCCAGGGGATGCCCCACGAAGGTGGCCGCGATACCCTTGTCATGATAGAGCTGAGGCTCGAACGGAAACAGGCACAACATGTGGTCCACCGATTGATGGATCTTGTTGATGCGCCCTCCCCGCCAGGCCCATATGGAGGGGCTGACAAAGTGCACAGTCTTGATGCCGGCAGTCTTCAGGCGCGCTTCCAGGCCCAGGTTGAAGTCAGGCGCATCCACCCCGATGAACACATCGGGCCGCTCCTTGCGCAGGCGTTCTGCCAGTTGCTCACGGATGCCCCAGATCTCGCGAAATCGCCGCAGCACTTCCAGGTTGAAGCCATGCACGGCCAGCTTCTCGTAGGGCCAGTGGGCCTGAAAGCCGAGCGCTGCCATGCGTGGCCCACCTATGCCGGATGCAGTGAGCTCAGGCCAACGGGCTTTCATGCCACCCAGCAGCAAGCCGGCCAGCAGATCCCCGGAGGTCTCGCCGGCCACCATGGCCACCCGAGGTGCGGCTGTCCCCATGGGTATCAACGCACGATACCGCGCGTGGCGTCAGCCAGGAAGGCCAGCATCATGTCGATGTCGGCATCCGCGTCGGCGTGCTGCCCGCGCAAGGTGGCGATCTCGGCCTTGGCGGCCTCCAGCGTCAGGCCCTTGCGGTACAGCGTGCGGTACATCTGCTTGAGGATGCTCAGGCGTTCAGGGGCATAGCCGCGGCGGCGTGGGCCCTCCTGGTGAACGTTCTGAGCTTCGGCCGGGTTGCCCGCGGCCTGGATGAATGGTGGCAAGTCTTGCGACAAGCGGGTCTGGAAGCCCACCATGGCGAAATCGCCAATGCGCACGAACTGGTGCACACCGCTGATGCCACCGATCAAGGTGTAATTGCCCACGGTCACATGCCCGGCGAACTGCACCGAGTTGGCAATGACATTGTGGTTGCCGATGACGCAGTCATGCGCCACGTGCACATAGGCCATGATCCAGTTGTCATCGCCAATCTGCGTGATGCCCTTGTCCTGCACGGTGCCCGTGTTGAACGTGGTGAACTCGCGGATGGTGTTGCGGTCGCCGATCACAAGCCTGGTCGGCTCGCCTGCGTACTTCTTGTCCTGAGGATCGCCCCCCAGCGAAGCGAACTGGTAGATGCGGTTGTCGCGCCCGATCGTGGTATGGCCCTCGATCACGCAATGCGCGCCAACGCTCGAGCCTTCGCCGATGACCACATGGGGACCGATGATCGAATAGGGGCCAACCGATACGGACTCGGCCAGTTGCGCCTTTGGATCGACGATCGCGGTGGGATGGATGTTCGCCATGACGAGATCAGGCCACCTTGCGCACGGTGCACATGATCTGCGCGGACACAGCCAGTTCCTCACCCACAAACGCCTGCGCGTTGAACTTGTAGATGCCGGCCTTGTTGCGGTCCATCGCCACGTCCAGGATGAGCTGATCGCCAGGCTCCACAGGGCGCTTGAAACGCGCACCATCGATGCCGACGAAGTAGTACACGGAGTCTTCGTCCGCACCTTCGCCACGGGCATCAAAGGCCAGCAGGGCGGCCGCCTGGGCCAGCGCTTCGAGCATCAGCACGCCAGGCATCACGGGGCGCGTGGGGAAGTGCCCCTGAAAGAACGGCTCGTTGATGGTCACGTTCTTCAAGGCGCGGATCCGCACGTTCTTTTCGATCTCCAGCACGCGGTCCACCATCAGGAAGGGGTAGCGATGCGGGAGCTTGTCGAGGATCTTGTGGATGTCCATCACGATTTGATCTGTTTCTCTAGGGTTCGGATGCGATCACGCAAGGCATGGAGTTGCCGCAGCGTGGCTGCGTTCTTCTCCCAGGATGCGTTGTCGTCGAAGGGGAACACCCCGGTATACATGCCGGGCTGTGGAATGGAGCGGGAAATCAGCGTGCCGGAAGACACGTGCACATTGTCAGCCAGCGTGAGGTGGCCCAGGATCATCCCGGCGCCCCCGACCGTGCAATGCTTGCCAATGCGCGCGCTGCCCGCCACACCGACGCAGCCAGCCATGGCCGAGTGCTCACCGATGTGCACGTTGTGCGCGATCTGGACCAGGTTGTCGAGCTTGACACCATTGTCGATCACGGTGTCTTCGATGGCACCGCGGTCCACACAGGTGTTGGCGCCGAGCTCCACATCATCACCGATGCGCACGGCCCCGAGTTGCTCGATCTTTTCCCAGCGGCCCTGGTTGGGCGCGAAACCAAAGCCATCCGCACCGATCACCACCCCGCTGTGCAGGATGCAGCGCTCACCGACCACACAATCGAAGCCCAGCGTGACGTGAGGCGCCAGCTTGCTGCCAGCGCCGATGCGCGCACGCGCGCCTACGGCACAGTGAGACCCGACGATCACGTTGTCGCCAATGACCGCACCCGCCTCGATCACTGCCAGCGGACCGATGGTCACGCCCTGCCCGATCACCGCCGTCGCATCAACCACGGCAGACGGGTGAACGCCTGCGGCAGGACGAGGCCGCACACGGGCCGCCCACCATTGGGTCAGGCGCGCAAAATAAAGATAAGGGTCGTCGCAGACGATGGCGGCACCACGCGCAGCCGCCTCATCCTTCACGGCCGGGCTGACGATCACGCACACGGCCTGTGTCGAGGCCAGCTGACCGCGGTATTTCGGGTTGGACAGGAACGAGATGGCATCAGGGCGAACTGTGTCCAGCGCCCCAATGTGGCGAATCACGGTGTCACGTTGGCCCAGCAGTTCACCACCCAGCGCATCCACCAGCCCACCGAGCGTGGTGGCGGGGTTGAGCGCGGCACGGTCGTCTTGCGCGATATGCGGGGCGCTCACTTGGCAGATCCGGTATCCAGTGCCTTGATGACCTTGCCAGTGATGTCCACACGGTTGCTGGCGAACACGGCTTCCTGCAGGATCAGGTCGAACTTTTCCTGTTCGAAGATCTGTTTGACCACCCGATTGGCACGGTCGAGGATGCTGGTGAGCTCCTCATTTTTCCGCTGATTGAAATCTTCCTGGAATTCGCGACGCTTGCGCTGCAACTCGCGATCCTGATCCAGCAGATCGCGTTGACGGCGAATGCGCTCACTTTCGCCCAGCGTCGGCGCGTCTTTCTCGAACCGTTCGGAGGCCGACTTGATGACGCCCTCGATCTTGTTGAGCTCTTTCTCGCGAGGCTTGAACTCGGCCTCCAGCTTGGTCTGCGCCGCCTTCGCCGCTGTGGTGTCACGCAGCACACGGTCCAGATTGACCACGCCGATCTTGAGCTCCTGACCATGAGCGGCCAAGGAGACCAACACCGTGATGCTGGCAAGCAGAATCTTGCGAATCGATTTCATGATCAGAATGCCGTGCCGATCTGGAACTGGAGTTTCTGGATTTTATCTTGATCGAAGTAGCGGAACGGTTTGCCGTAGCTCAGTTTCAGAGGACCGACCGGTGAAACCCAGCTCACACCCACCCCCACCGAGGCGCGGAAGTCCTTGAACTTGATTGGTTCGTTCTCGCCCCAGACGTTACCGGCATCCACATAGCCGAACAGACGCAAGGTCCGATCATTGCCTGCGCCGGGGAACGGCACATAGAACTCGTTGTTCAGGTTGATGCGCTTGTTACCGCCAATCGAGGAACCCAGGGCGTCGATCGGACCAAGTGTCCCTTGCTCGAAACCCCGAACGCTGCCCAGACCACCACCCGACCAGTTCTTGAACACCGGATAAGGCTTGCCCTGCAACCCGATACCGTAGGCTATTTCGCCATTGAAGCTGAAGGTATAGCGGTTGGTCAGCGCAAAATGCTGCTGGAACTGGTAGTCGGAACGCAGGTAACGCGTATCGCCCAGAGCACCCCATTCCAGGTTGATGCGCTGGTAGCGGCCAGAAGACGGCGCGATCACGCTGTCTCGCGAGTCACGCTGCCAGGCCGTGGTCAAGGGGATGGAAAGGCTTCGTTCGCCAAAGGTCTCGCGGTGAATCTGGTAGCTCAGAGGCAAACCTGTCGTCCCGTGAATGGCCGTCTGCTCTGCACCAATACCAAAGAACACGGTATCGAATTCGGTATAGGGCACGCCGAAATTGACCTTGGCACCTGGCGTCACGATTTCGTAATCACCACCCTGCGTGCTCAAGGGGCGCGAGGTACGGTAATACACGTCATAGGAGCGCGAAATGCCGTTGTCAGTGAAATACGGATCCACCGTGCTGACCACGATCGTGCGGTTGTACTTGCTGGTGTTGAGCTCAACCCCCAGATAGTTCCCCGTACCGAACACGTTGTCCTGCTTGACCGATGCGGTCAGGGTGAACTTCTCGGCGCTGGAGAAACCCGCCCCCAGCATCAGGTTGCCGGTCGGCTTTTCTTCGACCGAGATGGTCAGATCGACCTGATCGGCCGTGCCGGGCACTTCCGTGGTTTCGATGTTGACCTGCTTGAAATAACCCAGACGGTCGACGCGGTCGCGCGACAGCTTGATCTTCTGCCCGTCATACCAGGCTGCCTCGAACTGGCGGAACTCACGGCGAATCACCTCATCTCGCGTGCGGGAGTTACCGGCCACGTTCACGCGGCGCACATAGACGCGACGCTGCGGCTGGGCCACCAGCACGGCCACAGCCTGGCCCTTGTCACGGTTCAGTTCGGGACGGAACTCAACGCGCGCGAAGGCATAGCCAAACGCAGCGAAGCGATCGGTGAAGGCCTTGATGGTCGAAGCCACATCCTCCGCGCGATAGCCCTCACCCGGCTTGATGGTCACCAGTTTGCGGAAGGTGTCTTCCTTGCCCAGGTAATCGCCATCGAGCT
This sequence comes from Aquabacterium sp., assembly GCF_036279675.1. GTDB lineage: Bacteria > Pseudomonadota > Gammaproteobacteria > Burkholderiales > Burkholderiaceae_C > Aquabacterium. Next base: position 65,548 of record NZ_DASUIS010000146.1, read on the forward strand.
TGACGCCCGTGATCACGTAGCGGGGGCCTTCGGTCACGTTGATCGCGATCGAGATGTCCTGCTTGTCAGGAGAGATGGCCACCTGCGTGGAGTCGATGCGGAACTCCAGGTAACCTCGGTTGAGGTAGTAGGCCTTGATCGACTCCAGGTCGGCATTGAGCTTGGAGCGGGCGTATTGGTCAGACTTGGTGTACCAGGTCAGCCAGCCGCCCACGGTCAGGTCCATCTGCGACAGCAGCGTGCTCTCGGAAAAGGCCTGGTTGCCCGTGATGCGGATGCTCTTGATCTTGGTGACTTCGCCTTCCGTCACAGTGAAGGTCACGTTCACTCGGTTGCGCTCGGCTGGCGTGATGGTGGTGACGACTTCCACACCGTACAGGCTGCGGGTGAGGTACTGGCGCTTGAGTTCCTGCTCGGCGCGATCGGCCAGGGCACGGTCAAACGGCTGCCCTTCACCAATGCCGACGTCCTTGAGTGCCTTGATCAGGTTGTCCTTGTCGAACTCCTTGGTACCCACGAATTCGACGCGCGAGATCACCGGACGCTCTTCCACCACGATGACCACGACCTTGCCATCGATCTGGATGCGCACGTCCTTGAACAAGCCTGTGGCAAACAAGGAGCGCAAGCCAGCGGCCCCCTTGTCGTCGGTGTAGGTGTCGCCCACGCGGAATGGCAGAGACGCAAACACGGTACCGGCATCCGCGCGCTGCAGACCTTCAACACGAATGTCCTTGAGCACAAAAGGCTCGACGGCCCAGGCCGCCTGGAACAAGGAAGATGCCAGCAAGGCAGCGAGCAGGGACGGCTTGAACCGGACAGCAGTCATGGAGGAGATTTGCATGCGGAAGTAACTCAGTGCGCGCCGACGAAACGCGCCAGGTCGTTATAAAGGGCCAGTGACATCATCACCAGCATGATGGCGACGCCACCACGTTGTAGGCGCTCCAGCCAACGTTCGGAAACGGGCCGGCCCGTGACACCTTCGAAAAGATAATACATGAGGTGTCCACCATCGAGGACCGGCAGGGGCAGCAAATTGAGCACCCCCAGGCTGACACTGACCAGCGCCAGCGCACCGATGTAGTAAACCCACCCCAGGCGAGCAGACTGCCCGGCCAGATCGGCGATGGCCAGCGGGCCACTCAGGTTCTTGACCGACACCTGCCCGACCACCATCTTGCCCAGCATTTCCAGACTCAGCCGGGCCATGCCCCAGGTCTTGTCCAAGGCCAGCTTCAAGCCTTCCGTGAAGCCATAGCGCACATCCACCACGGCAGGTGGCCCGCCCAGACCCGCCTCGATGCGCGGCACGGATTGCCCCTGGATCTCTTTCATCACCGGCGTCACGTTGACGCCAAAGGTGTCCTGACCACGCTGGATCTGCAAGCTCAAAGGCAAGGGCTGGCCATTGCGCTGGCTGTTGCGGATGACCTGTCGCAAATGCGTGGCGTCCGTCGGGGCGACGCCGTTGATCAGCAAGACCTTGTCCCCATCGCGCAAACCAGCCTTGTGTGCGGGGCCACCCTCCATCACCCGCGACACGACAGGATCGGCATAGGGGCCCGTCAAACCAATGCGGGTCATGAGGTCGCCGTCCACCTCGGATGCCTTGATCTGGCCCAGGCTCACGTGCAGCTCGCGCTCACCGCGAGCGGCTTGATCGGGTGCGCTTCTGGACTGCACGCGCAGAACGATGTCGTGGCCGCTCAAGGCAGAACTGGTGAGCCACCACTGCAGGTCGTTCATGGAGCGAATGGCGTGCCACTCGGCATCGTCGTCGGACTGTGCTTCTGCGGCGCGACCATCTCGCTTGAGCGCGACAATTTCATCCTGCACGCGCATGCCGGCCTGAGCCACCAGGCTGCCTGCAGAGGGCTGCGCGAACCAGGGCCTCATCTCCGACACACCCACCCAGTTCACGCTGGCATACAGCAGTACGGCCAGCACCAGATTGGCCAGCGGCCCCGCGACCACCACCATCGCGCGCTGAAGAACGGGCTTGCGATTGAAGGCACGATGCAGCTCGGAAGGGTCGACCGGCCCTTCGCGCTCATCGAGCATCTTGACGTAGCCACCCAGCGGCAACGCGGAGATCACGAATTCGGTCTCGCCACGCATGCGCGACCACAACACCCGACCGAAGCCAACGGAAAAGCGCAGAACCTTGACATCGCAGGCCACCGCCACGCGGTAGTGTCCGTACTCGTGGATGACCACCAGCACGCCGATCATCACGATAAACGCCAGCGCATTCAACAGCATCGACACACTCCTGGGAAGACTGCCCCGAGGGCAACCAATAGGCCGGCCATCACGCGATCAACGCGCCAGCCCCGCCACCACGGACTCTGCCACACGCCGTGACTGCTGATCCAGTGACAACAACCCTTCCACGGACGACGCCGCATCGGCCGTAACAGGGCAATCGGCCAGGGTCTGCACGTTCACGCGGTGAATCTGATCAAACCGGATCCGGTGCTTGAGAAACGCGTCAACCGCCACTTCGTTGGCTGCATTGAGCACGCAGGTGCTGCCCGGTGCCGCTCGCAGGGTCTCCCATGCGAGCTGCAACCCAGGATAGCGGGCTGCGTCGGGCTCACGGAAGGTCAAGGCGTTAAGTTTCGTGAAATCCAGCAGTTCTGCGCCAGACTCGATGCGCTCGGGCCAGGACAGGCCGTAGGCGATGGGCACGCGCATGTCCGGCGTCCCGAGTTGCGCCAGCACGGACCGATCCCGACACACCACCATCGAGTGGATGATGCTTTGCGGATGCAGCACCACGCGGATCTGCTCCGGCGAGAGACCGAACAGCCAGCGCGCCTCGATGATCTCCAGCGCCTTGTTCATCATCGTGGCCGAATCCACGGAAATCTTGCGCCCCATCACCCAGTTGGGATGCGCGCAGGCCTGGTCAGGCGTGATGTCTGCAAACGTGGCCGGATCGCGATCGCGGAAAGGGCCACCCGATGCCGTCAGCACGATGTGGTCGATGCGCGCCGACCAGGTGGCGGGGTCTTCGGGCAGGCACTGGAAGATGGCCGAGTGCTCGCTGTCAATGGGCAACAAGGTGGCGCCGCCTTGCTTCACGGCGTCCATGAACAAGGCGCCCCCCACGACCAGGGCTTCCTTGTTGGCCAGCAGCAGTCGCTTGCCCGCCCTGGCCGCAGCCAGACAGGGCGCCAGCCCGGCGGCACCCACGATCGCGCCCATGACGACGTCGACATCGGCATGGGAGGCCACCTCACTCAGTGCCTGCTCGCCGCTGAGCACCTCGGTGGGCAAACCTGCGGCACGCACTTTGTCACGCAACTGCGCCGCCAGCGACTCGGCCGGCATCACGGCATACGTGGGGCGATGTGCCACGCACTGCGCAAACAGCTCGTCCACACGGGAGGCCCCGCTCAGGGCCCAGATCTCGAAACGATCGGGGTGGCGCGCGGCCACGTCCAGCGTGTTGGTGCCAATGGAGCCCGTGGCACCCAGGATGCACAGGCGAAGGCGGCGATGATGTGTGTGATCAACCATGGCACAGGGTCATCAAGGCCAGCGACAAGGGCAACACCGGCAGCAAGGCATCAATACGGTCGAGCACACCACCATGCCCAGGCAGCAACTGGCTGCTGTCCTTGGCGCCAGCCTGACGCTTGATCAAGGATTCGAACAGATCCCCCACCACGCTCATGCCAGTCAGAAAGGCCAGTGCGACCAGCATGCCGACAGGCCCCAGGCCCATGAGCAAACGACTGTACAGGCTGGGTGAGTCCACGCCGATGTTACGGTCAATCCAGATCCAGCCCGCGGCGAGCAGCCCCACGGCCAGCATCCCTGTCCACACGCCCTCCCAGCTCTTGCCGGGGCTGATGGACGGTGCCAGCTTGCGCTTGCCGAAGGTCCGGCCACCAAAATAGGCGCCGATGTCAGCGGCCCATACCAGGCAAAAAACCGACAGCAGGTAGTTCAGGCCCTGCATCTTGCTTTCGACCAGCGCCAGCCAGGCCAGCACCAGCAGTGCCAGGCCCAGCAAGCGACGCAGGTCCTGCGGCACCTGCTTCCAGTAAAGCGTGCCATAGCGCAGCACGGCCACCCCACCGATCACCCAGATGAGCACGGCAGCCAGCCAGATGAAGGCGGGCGTTCCGAAGCCCACCAGCGGGTGCCCCCAGCCATGTACATGCCCCTGGGCATCGGACACCACCGCCTGCGCCGCCCCCCAGACCGGCAGTCCCAGATACTGGGCAGCAGTGGCACAGGCGCCCGCAACGGCCGCGCCCATGATGATGGCGCGCACGCCAGGCGCGTCATTCAGACGCGACCACTCCCACCCTGCGGCAGAGATGAAAACCAGCGTCAGGATGGCAAAGGGCCAGGCGGCCTGTGCGGCCAGTGTGGGCAGCAGAATGGCCACCAGAATCAGGGCCGTGATGACACGTTGCTTGAGCATCTGTGGATCCTTCAGACGGAAGCCCTTGGGGCACCCTTGTCACAACTGTCGTCGCCACTGCCTATGGCCCCATCACCCTCACCCGACGAGCCCACATCCCCGAATCGCCGCTCTCGCCGGGCGTAACTCGCAATCGCCTTGTCGAGCTCCCGGTGATCAAAGTCGGGCCAGAGGCAATCCGTGAAATACAACTCTGCATAGGCGCTCTGCCAGAGAAGAAAGTTCGACAGCCGCACCTCCCCCCCCGTGCGGACAAACAAGTCCGGATCTGGCGCATAGCTCATGGCCATGTAACGCGACAAGGTCGCCTCATCCAGTTGCTCCGGTCGCACGCCGGCGGCCATGGCCTGGCGGGCAGCCTGAACAATGTCCCAGCGCCCGCCGTAGTTGAAGGCAACCGTCAATATCAATTTGTCGTTGTGTGCCGTGGTTGCCTGAGCATCCAGCAAAGCGTTGCGAACCTTCTCCGATACGTTCTCCAGATCGCCCGCAATCCGAATGCTCACGCCGTCTGCGTTCATCTTGGCCAGATACTTGGACAGCGCCACCAGCAACAGGCTCATCAGACCTGACACTTCTTCCTCGGGGCGCTTCCAGTTCTCTGACGAAAAAGCAAACACGGTCAGAAACCCGATCCCGCGATCCACTGTAGCCTGCACCACCTTGAGCAAGGCATCCACGCCAGCCTTGTGCCCGACACCTCGCGGCATGAAGCGTTTGCGCGCCCAACGCCCGTTCCCATCCATCACGATGGCCACATGGCGAGGGACAAGGTCGGCAACTGGTGTCTTGGACATCGGTTCAGCAAGAAAGGAATCGGCCGGGCTGACTCGCACGTGAAGCAGGCCAGCCAGAAATACATCGAGGCGGCCATGCCGCCTCGGACTACGTCAAGATTATGACAAAGCGCGGCTGATCAAACCGCCAGCACTTCGGCTTCTTTGGAAGCGACCAGCTTGTCGATCTCGGCGATCGTCTTGTCGGTCAGCTTCTGAACGTCATCCTGCGAACGGCGATCCTCGTCTTCGGTGATTTCCTTGTCCTTGAGCAGGCGCTTGGCGTGCTCGTTGGCATCGCGGCGCAGGTTGCGCACGGCGATCTTGGCATCTTCACCAGCGTTCTTGACCACCTTGGTCAGCTCCTTGCGGCGCTCTTCGGTCAGCGGAGGCATCGGCACGCGAATCAGGTCGCCTTGGGTCGAGGGGTTCAGACCCAGGTCGGATTCGCGGATCGCCTTTTCGATCTTGGCGGCCATGCCCTTTTCCCAAGGCTGCACGCTGATGTTGCGGGCATCGATCAGGGAGACATTGGCCACCTGGCTGATGGGCACCAGCGAACCGTAGTAATCCACCTGAACCTGATCCAGGATGCCAGGGTGCGCGCGACCGGTGCGGATCTTGGCCAGCTCGTTCTTGAATGCCTCAATGGACTTGAGCATTTTCTGCTCGGCGTTTTTCTTGATTTCAGCGATGCTCATGGAGAACTCCGTGCGAATGTTTGACTACCTGACTGACAAACGCGTGAGAGGGAAAACCGGAAGACGAAATTGTGCCCGAACCTGCGCTCAGACGTGAACCAGAGTGCCTTCGTCTTCGCCCTGCACCACGCGCTTGAGCGCGCCGGGCTTGAAGATGGAGAACACCTTCAAAGGCAGATTCTGATCGCGGCACAAGGCGAAAGCCGTCGCGTCCAGCACCTGCAGGTTCTTGATCAGGGCCTCGTCGAAAGTGATGCTGGTGTAGCGCGTGGCAGACGGATCCTTCTTGGGATCAGCCGTGTACACACCATCCACCTTGGTGGCCTTGAGCATGATCTCTGCACCGATTTCGGCACCACGCAGTGCTGCGGCCGTGTCGGTCGTGAAGAAGGGATTGCCGGTACCGGCAGCGAACACCACCACCTTGCCCTCTTCGAGGTATTGCAAGGCCTTGGGGCGCACGTAGGGCTCGACCACCTGGTCGATGCTGATGGCCGACATGACGCGGGCGGTCATGCCTTCCTGGCGCATGGTGTCAGCCAGGGCCAGCGAGTTCATCACCGTGGCCAGCATGCCCATGTAGTCAGCCGTGGCGCGGTCCATACCGACCGAGCCACCCGCCACGCCGCGGAAAATATTGCCACCGCCGATCACCACAGCAACCTGGGTGCCCATGGCGGTGACCTCTTGGATTTCCTTGACCATGCGAACGATGGTCGCGCGGTTGATGCCGTACGCATCGTCGCCCATCAGGGCCTCACCAGAAAGTTTCAAGAGGATGCGCTTATAGGCGGGCATGCAGACGTCCTTGTTTGATGACTTGTGGCGACTTCAAAGGTTATCGCAACTTTGAAGCCACCCAGACCTTTGGTCTTTGAAATACTGATCGCGCGATGGTTCCATGAATCGGCGACCTTTGTTCTGTAAAGCTTGAAGCCCCTTGAGGCAAAGCAAGCCGCATAGCACAAGGGGGCTGAAAGCCCCCTTGTCTTGCGTCGGGTTACTGACCCTTGGCAGCGGCCACCGTGGCGGCCACTTCAGCAGCGAAGTCGTCCTGCTTCTTCTCGATGCCCTCACCCACGACGAACATCGTGAAGCTCTTGACCGAGGTGTTGGTCGACTTCAGGTACTGCTCGACGGTCTGCTTGCCATCGGCGGCCTTCACGAAGACCTGGTTCAGCAAGGACACTTCCTTGAGGTACTTCTGAACAGCGCCTTCGATCATCTTGGCAGCGATGTCGGCAGGCTTGCCGGACTCGGCGGCCTTGGCCGTGGCCACACTGCGTTCAGTCTCGATCAGTGCAGCAGGCACGTCGGCCGACGACAGCGACACGGGCTTCATGGCAGCGATGTGCATGGCCACGTCCTTGGCGGCGACGTCGTCACCGTCGAACTCCACGACCACGCCGATGCGGGCGCCGTGCAGGTAGGCGGCCAGCTTGCCACCGTCAGCATAGCGCTTGAAGCGGCGGATGGACATGTTCTCGCCGATCTTGCCGATCAGACCCTTGCGGACTTCTTCCACGGTAGGACCGAAACCGTCTTGCGACAGAGGCAGGTCGCCGATGGCAGCCACGTCAGCGGGGTTGTTCTGAGCGATCAGCTCGGCCACCGACTTGGCGAAAGCCAGGAAGGATTCGTTCTTGGAAACGAAGTCGGTTTCGCAGTTGATTTCAACCAGGGCGCCGGTTGCACCGGACACAGCGGCCGACACCACACCTTCAGCGGTCACGCGGGCAGCGGCCTTGGAAGCCTTGCTGCCCAGCTTGACGCGCAGGATCTCTTCAGCCTTGGCGAAGTCGCCATCAGCTTCGGTCAGAGCCTTCTTGCACTCCATCATGGGAGCGTCGGTCTTGGCGCGCAGTTCGGCGACCATGCTGGCGGTAATAGCAGCCATTTGCTTTCTCCGTTTGATTCAGGGGCGGTGTCATCACCGCCACACAGGAAATTCTGTTGAAAAAAAGGGGCTGATTGGTCAGCCCCTTCTTGCTAGGTCAAGGAGCCTCAGGCAGCTTCGTTGACTTCCACGAACTCGTCGTCGCCAGCAGCAGCGGCCACCACTTCGTTCACGGCATTGGCCTTGCCTTCCAGCACGGCATCAGCCACGGCCTTGGCGTACAGCGCCACAGCCTTGGAGGAGTCGTCGTTGCCGGGGATGACGTAGTCGATGCCTTCGGGCGAGTGGTTGGTGTCAACCACGCCGATCACAGGGATGCCCAGCTTCTTGGCTTCGGCGATGGCGATCTTGTGGTAGCCGACGTCGATCACGAACAGGGCGTCAGGCAGTGCGTTCATGTCCTGAATGCCGCCGATGTCCTTTTCCAGCTTGGCCAGTTCACGTTGGAACAGCAGGCCTTCCTTCTTCTTCAGGTTGTCCAGGCCGGTTTCGACCTGAGCCTGCATGTCCTTCAGCTTCTTCAGCGAGCCCTTGACCGTCTTGAAGTTGGTCAGCATGCCGCCCAACCAGCGCTGGTTCACGAAAGGCACGCCAGCGCGTTCGGCTTCCAGAGCGATGGTGTCACGAGCTTGACGCTTCGTGCCGATCATCATCACGGTACCGCGGCGAGCCGACAGTTGCTTGATGAACTTCAGAGCCTCTTCGAACGCAGGCTGCGTCTTCTCGAGGTTGATGATGTGGATCTTGTTGCGATGGCCGAAGATATACGGGGCCATCTTGGGGTTCCAGAAGCGGGTTTGGTGACCGAAGTGGACACCGGCTTCCAGCATTTCGCGCATGGATACGGACATGGAATGCTCCAGAGGTTGTTTCTAGAAGCCGACAGCGATCTCAGTGAACTGCACAGCCAACCCCGAATGGAGAAGGACTGGAACGCACTGCGACACCTTGGGAATTGCCGGCTTCGCGATTAATTTGCCCAAACCCATTTCGGGCAAACTCTGGCATTCTAGCATGAAACTCAGCGTTTGCCCTTGCCTCCCTTGCGCGCAACCGCTTTCTTGCCGGCAGCCTTGGTCGCCCCGCGCCCGCCAGAGGCCGCGCGCACGGGCGCCACTTCGGCGACGACACTGCGATCGCGCCCCTTGCCGCCGGACTTCCCGCCCCTGCTGGCAGCCTTGCCGCCTCGCTTGGCTTCGCGGTCCGCCTCCTGGATGTCGGCCAACTCCTCCTGAGCCGACACATCACCGGGCCAGTTTGCGTCTGCGCCCCGCCCCTTGCGACGCGCACCGCCAGGCGCCGCACCAGGACGCGGCTCCACGCCTTCGCGCACCATGCGGAAGTCGATCTTGCGGGTATCCAGATCCACGCGACTGACCTGAATCCGCACACGTGAACCGATGCTGTAGCGCACACCGGTACGCTCGCCACGCAACTCCTGGCGCGCTTCGTCAAACCGGTAATACTCACCACCAAGCTCGGTGATGTGGATCAAGCCCTCCACATACAAACCGTCGAGCTGAACAAACAAGCCGAAGCTCGTGGCAGCCGTCACGGTACCGCCATACTCCTCGCCCAGGCGCTCACGCATGAACATGCACTTGAGCCAGGCCTCCACATCGCGCGAAGCCTCGTCGGCGCGGCGTTCGTTCGCGCTGCAATGGATGCCGACGGTTTCCCAGGCAGCCAGCTCCTGAGGCGGCAACTTGATCCGCGCCGCAGCCTTGGTGGGCGCAGCCGGCAGCCCCTTCGCAGGCGCACCTGGCTTGCCACCAGGCTTGCGCTTGAATGTGGACACCGAAGAGATCACACCCTCGGGCACCTTCAGGCCATATCGCGCACTGCCCAGCAAGGCCTTGATCACGCGGTGCACCAGCAAATCCGGATAACGTCGGATCGGGCTGGTGAAGTGGGTGTACGCCTCATAGGCCAGGCCGAAGTGCCCGCTGTTGATTGGCGTGTACATGGCTTGCTGCATGGAGCGCAGCAGCATGGTGTGGATCTGCGTCGCGTCCGGACGATCCTTGGTGGCTTGTGCGATCGCCTGGAATTCACCCGGCGTTGGCTCCTCACCCAGGCTCAAACCCAGGCCCAGCGCCTTCAGGTAATTCTTGAGCAAGGCGCGCTTTTCAGGCGTCGGCCCTTCGTGCACGCGGTACAGCGAGGGGTGCTTGGCGCGCGAGATGAAGTCTGCCGAACAGACATTGGCCGCCAGCATGGCCTCCTCGATCAAGCGGTGCGCCTCAGTGCGCACACGCGGCACGATCTTGGCGATCTTGCCGTTGTCATCGCACACGATCTGGGTCTCGGTGGTGTCGAAGTCCACCGCACCACGCCCGGAACGAGACTTCAGCAGCGCCCTGTACACCTCATGCAGATGCAGCAGGTGCGTCACCAGCTCACCGCGTTTCTGCGCCTCCGGGCCACGCGTGTTGCCCAGGATCGTGGCCACCTCGGTATAGGTGAAGCGCGCATGCGAATTGATCACCGCGGGATAGAACTGGTAGGCGTGAACCTCCCCCTCCTGCGTGACCAGCATGTCGCACACCATGGACAGGCGCTCGACCTCGGGATTGAGCGAGCACAGGCCGTTGGACAGCTTCTCAGGCAGCATGGGAATCACACGCCGCGGAAAGTACACCGATGTCGCGCGCTCGTAGGCATCGCGATCCAGCGGGTCGCCTGGCTTGACGTAGTGACTGACGTCCGCAATCGCCACCAGCAAGCGCCAGGCATTGGGCGCCTTGGAGCGACCGATGCTGGCGGGCTGGCAATACACCGCATCATCGAAGTCACGCGCATCTTCACCATCAATGGTGACCAGCGGCACGTCCGTCAGGTCGATGCGGCCCTTCTTGTCTGCCGCACGCAGCTTCTCGGGCAATTTGGCGGCCTGGGCCAGCGTGTCCTCGCTGAACTTGTGCGGCACTTCGTACTTGCGCACCGCAATCTCGATTTCCATGCCAGGGTCATCAATGCCACCCAGCACCTCGGTCACGCGCCCCACGGGCTGCGCGCTCAGCGAAGGCGCCTCCGTCAGCTCGACCGCCACCACTTGCCCCGGCTCGGCGTTCGCCGTGGCCTTGGCGGGGATCAGGATGTCGCGACCGAAGCGGCGATCTTCCGGCGCCACCACCCAGGCCCCGCCTTCATGCAACAGGCGCCCGATGATGGGCGTCTTCTTGCGCTCGACGATCTCGAGCACCAGGCCCTCCGGGCGCCCCCGTCGATCGAAGCGCACCACGCGAACCTTGACCCGATCACGGTGCATGACCGAGCGCATCTCCTGGGGAGACAGGTAGATGCTCACGTCGCCTTCATCAGGCTGAACGAAGCCGTGTCCATCACGGTGGCCCTGTACGGTGCCCACGACTTCGCTCATGAGATTCACAAAATTTTGAGAGGGTGTTGTCATAGTCATCATTTTGATGCTAGAATTGAATTCTTCGCTGATGACTGAGGCAGAAATTTCAAGCATCGAAAGATGCCAAGAAGTTCAAGCCAGAAGTCAGAAGCTAAAAAAGTACCTGCCCAGGTGGCGGAATTGGTAGACGCACTAGTTTCAGGTACTAGCGGGTAACTCCGTGGAGGTTCGAGTCCTCTCCTGGGCACCAAATGAAAAGCCGCTTGATCCAGCATCAAGCGGCTTTTTTCTTGCCTGATGCTGATGTATTGACCAGCGTGTTGGCCGATGTCGTTGCGGGCATGCATGACATGACCCCAGCGGCAACAGACATCAAGAGCGCTCAGCCCCCCGGAAGACGCCTGAACAATGCCTGCTGCGTCCTGCGCAGGCAATGTCGTCCTGAAGGCCGAACGAATATCCGTGATCAAAGAAAAACTGGTCAACATCAAATAGGTCAGTGCCAGTCCAGCGTACACCTTTTCGCCGGAGCCAAGGCGCGATGTGGCACATGTCGGACATCCCCTTTGAAATCCCGCGTCGATCAGCCATCAAAAAAGCAACGCGCCCCGCCCAAATTCAACTTTTTTGATGCCCGACCGCCACACAACCTGAAAAGCATGAAAGTCATGCTATATTCATGGTCTCGATGACGCGCTGGCAACAACGCCGATTCAAAAAAGTACCTGCCCAGGTGGCGGAATTGGTAGACGCACTAGTTTCAGGTACTAGCGGGTAACTCCGTGGAGGTTCGAGTCCTCTCCTGGGCACCAATTGAAAAGCCGCTTGATCTTGCATCAAGCGGCTTTTTCTTTGCTTGCGCGTCCTGATGCACACGCCGCCACAACACCGTCGCCTTGATATGGCTCGGCCATGAAAAAACGGCCCGGAGACACACCCCGAGCCGTTTCAGATGAGACAGTTGACCAGCGCCCGCTCAGACCTTGTAGCGCTTGAGCAAGGCCTCGGGACGCAGCGTGTCGTACTCTTCGAACGGCTGGTGAATCCAGGGGCTCGTCGGCAAGGTGTCCACGTAGTAATCGGGCGTGTAGGTAGACACCCCCTTCACCCAGATCACGGCCGAGCGCAATTCGGTGATGGCCGGCATGCTGCGCAGACGATCCACCACGGCACGCAGGGTCACCCCCGAATCAGCCAGGTCATCGACCAGCAGCACGCGGCCAGCCAGCTCACCCTTGGGCATGGTGATGTACTTGGCCATGTCCAGGCGGCCCTGCAAGGTGCCGCCGTCATCGCGATAAGAACTCGTGGACATGATGCCCAGCGGACGATCGAAGATGCGCGACAGCACGTCGCCAGGGCGCATGCCACCACGAGCCAGGCACAGGATCTGATCAAACTCCCAGCCGGAGGCATGGACCTTCAGAGCCAGGCGCTCGGTGAGCTGGTGATACTCCTCCCAGGACACATACAGGTGCTTGCCGTCGTCAGTGAGCATGAGAACGTCTTTCTTGCTGAGTTGCGAAGGTATGGGCAAAACGTGATTGACCGCAGTGTGCCGATCAGCCTTTGTAAGGGTGACGCAACAGGATGGTGTGATCGCGGTCGGGGCCAGTGGACACCATGTCGATGGGCGCGCCAATCAGGCCTTGCACGCACTCGAGGTATGCACGCGCATTGGCGGGCAGCTTGTCCCACTCGGTGATACCGAAGGTGGTGCCTTCCCAGCCCGGGAAGGTTTCGTAGATGGGTTCGCAGGCGACGATCTCATCAGCGTCCAGCGGCAGGATGTCGATGCGCTGGCCGTTGAGCATGTAGCCTGTGCAGACCTTGATCTCCTTGAGACCATCCAGCACGTCCAGCTTGGTGATGCAGACGCCGGAGACGCCATTGATCAGCACCGAGCGCTTCAGCGCTGCGGCATCCAGCCAGCCACAACGACGTGCGCGGCCGGTCACGGTGCCACGCTCCTGGCCCACGGTGGACAGGTGGTAGCCGACGGTGTCAGGCACATCCCACTCGAGTTCGGTCGGGAACGGGCCACTGCCAACACGTGTGGTGTAAGCCTTTGTGATGCCGAGGATGTAGTGCAGCTTGTCCGGACCGACACCCGAACCCGCGGCGGCATTGCCGGCCACGCAGTTGCTGGAGGTCACGAAGGGATAGGTGCCGTGGTCGATGTCCAGCAGTGTGCCCTGCGCGCCTTCGAACAGCACACTGCCGCCGGCCACATTGTGACCATGGATCTTCACGCCGACGTCAGCCAGCATGGGCAGGATCTGCTCGGCGGCCTTCATGGCCTGGTCATAGATGGGCTGGAACTCAAGTGCCTCGGACTTCAGGTAGCCAGTGAGTGCAAAGTTATGCAGATCCAGCAGCTCCTTCAGCTTCGCAGCGAAGCGCTCGGGGTGCTTCAGATCCTGCACGCGCAGTGCACGGCGGGCCACCTTGTCTTCGTAGGCCGGGCCGATGCCCTTGCCGGTGGTGCCGATCTTGCCGCTGCCGCTGGTTTCACGCAGGGCTTCGCGAGCCTTGTCCACCTGAACGTGAAAAGGCAGGATCAGGGGGCAGGACTCGCTGATGAACAGGCGCGAGCGCACGTTCAGGCCAGCGGCTTCCAGGCGCTCGATCTCGGACAGCAGGTGGGTGGGATCCACCACCACGCCGTTGCCGATGTAGCAGGCCACGCCTTCGCGCATGATGCCCGAGGGAATCAGTTGCAGGGCCGTCTTCTTGCCGTTGATGACCAGCGTGTGGCCGGCGTTGTGACCGCCCTGAAATCGAACGACCGCTGCGGCATGGTCGGTCAACCAGTCGACCACCTTGCCCTTGCCTTCGTCACCCCATTGGGTGCCGACGACCACGACGTTGCGGGCGGATGCGGAGTCGGGACGTACCGACGCGGAAGTGCTTTGCATGGCGTATTCCTGTTTCGCTTGAAAGGATCGGGGCGCTTAGAGCGCGCGCACCGACCAGCGTCCATCGACCAGCGCGAGTTCGCGATCGCAGTCGAATTCCTGGACGTCGTGTTCATGTCCGGGCAGCACGCACACCACGGTGTGGCCCTGCCCTCTCAAAGCGCGCACGGCCTCGCGCAAGGCGGGGTCTTCACCCCAGGGTGCACGCACGGCCGAGCGCACAGCCAGCCCTTGAAGGCCAGCCAGCAGATCAGCCAGGATCTTCAGGTCGAGACTGAAGCCCACGGCGGGACGGCGACGGCCAAAAACCGCCCCCACCTCGTCGTAGCGGCCACCACGCACCAGGGCATCAGCGTGCCCCCGCGCGTAGATGGCAAATCGGGTACCGCTGTAGTAGGCATAGCCACTCAGATCGGAGAGATCGAAGCCCACGGAGACTTCAGGCTGGGCATGGCGCAATTGCGCAGCCAGCCAGGTCAGATCGTTCAGTGCAGCGTCCACCAGGGCATGCTGTGGCAGCACGGCGCGCGCCTGGGCCAGCACCTCTTCGCCGCCAAACAGGCTGGTCAGACGCACCAGCACATCAGCGGCAGCCGGCACGGTGGCCAGCGGGCCCTGTGCAGCCAGCTCTCGCAGCGTGCCGACATCCTTGGTGGTCAAGGCCAGCACCAACGCGTTGTGGGTAGCGGTGTCCAGGGTGGGCACGCCCAAGCCGGCGAGCACGCCATTGACCAGACGGACATCGGCCAGATCGATGACCAGGCCAGACAGACCGGTGGCACGCAAGCCTTCCAGCGCCAGCTCGGTGGACTCCAGATCCGCTTCCAGGCCGGCATGGCCATAGATCTCGGCGCCCAGTTGCAGGGGTTCACGGCTGGACTGGGGCGTGGCCGGGCGCGTGTGCAGCACGGGGCCGCAGTAGCACAGGCGGGTCACACCATCACGATTGAGCAGGTGAGCGTCGATGCGCGCCACCTGCGGGGTGGCGTCAGCGCGTACCCCCAGGGTGCGGCCGCTGAGCTGGTCGACCAGCTTGAAGGTTTTGAGATCCAGAGCGTGCCCCGTACCGGACAGCAGCGACTCGATGTGCTCGAGCAGCGGCGGCATGACCAGTTCGTAGCCGTAGCTGCGGGCCGCATCCAGCCAGACGCGGCGCAACTCTTCCACGCGACGCGCCTGCGCAGGCAAAACGTCAGCAATGTGCTCTGGCAACAGCCAAGCAGACGACATAGGAAAACGTGTGGGGGTTAAAAACGAGATTCTACAGGGGGATGACGTCGGTTTACCAATCCGACACACTCATACCCGTGAAACAGGGCCTCAAGGCGCGCGCTTTAGGGCTATTGCAGCACCCAGAGCATGACCAGACCCAGCACCATGCTCACCAGGCCGACGGTGCGGATCTGCTGGTCATTGAGCTGCATGATCTGCTCGAACATGCGACGCCAGCCACCAGGGTTGATGGCGGGCATCAGGCCTTCCAGCACCAGCAACAAAGCCAGTGCGATCCAGATCGCGTCAGACATGTGCGAACAAGCGTAGCGCCGTCAGACGGTCACTTCTTGCCTGCAGGTGCAGGCGCGCTGTTGCCGCGCATGGCCTTGAAAAACTCGCTGCTGGGGTCCAGCACCATGACGTCCGTCTTGTTGCGGAATGTGGAACGGTAGGCTTCCAGGCTGCGATAGAACTGCGCGAACTGCGGGTCCTTGCCGAAGGCATCAGCGTAGATGGCAGACGCCTTGGCATCGCCGTCACCCTTGATCTTTTGCGCATCACGGTAAGCCTCGGCCACGATGATTTCACGCTGACGATCGGCATCGGCGCGGATCTTTTCACCCTCGGCACCACCGGTTGAGCGCAGCTCGTTGGCCGCGCGCTTGCGCTCGGACTCCATGCGGCGATAAACCGACTCGGTGATGTTGACGGCGAAATCCACACGCTTGATGCGCACGTCCACGATCTCGATGCCGAAAGACTTGGCGTCGTCGGCCAGGCGCTTGATCACACCTTGCATCACCTTGTCACGCTCGGAAGACAGCATCGAGCCGACCGTGCGCTTGGTCACTTCCTCGTTGAGGGCAGCCTGCACGATGGGCGACAGGCGGTTCTCTGCATTGCGCAGGTCCACGCCGTTGTTGCGAATGAACTGCTTGGGTTCGACCACACGCCATTTCACCAGCCAGTCGATCACCAGGCTCTTCTTCTCGGCCGTGAAGATGGGGCGTGACTCGGGGCTGTCCAGCGTCTGCACGCGGCGATCCAGGCGCACGACGTTCTGCAACGGGGCGGGCAACTTGGCCTTGAGGCCGGGCTCGGTGATCACTTCCTTGATTTCACCCAGCGCGTAGACCACGGCGAATTCCCGCTGGTCCACGATGAACAAAGTCGATGCCGAGATGATGATGGCCAGCACTACGCCGCCAAGGATGATGCCTAATCGATTCATGTCAGATTCCTTGCTGTCCTTGCTGCGTGCCGCTTAGCGAGCGTCACGATCGCGGCTGCGCAGGCCGTCCCGCGAACGGGCATCCTGCGTACCCAGCGTAGGGCCTGAGGAAGCAGGCAGATCGGCTGTGCCACTGCCCGTCGTGCCGCTGCCCTGCGTTGCGGGCGGCACAGGCGTCACCGGTGCGGTACCGGCTGGCGAAGACAACTGCATCAGCTTGTCCAGCGGCAGGTACAGCAGGTTGCTGCCTTGACGCGAATCCACCATCACCTTGGTGACGTTGCTGTAGATCTGCTGCATGGTGTCGATGTAGAGGCGGTCACGGGTCACGCCCGGGGCCTTCTGGTACTCGGCCAGCACGGATTTGAAGCGTTGCGCATCACCTTCAGCCTGGGCCACCACGCGCGCGGCGTAACCAGCGGCTTCTTCACGCAGGCGGGCCGCCGTGCCCTGGGCCTTGGGGATCACGTCGTTGGCGTAGGCCTGGCCTTCGTTCTTCAGGCGCTCGCGGTCGGCGCCGGCCTTGAACGCGTCGTCAAACGCTGCCTGAACCTGCTCTGGCGCCTGGACGCTCTGGACGTTCACGTTGGCAATCGTCACGCCGGCCTTGAGCTTGTTGACCTGATGCTGAATCGACTTGACCAGTTCGGTGGCGATGGCATCACGTTGCTCGTACAACACCGAATCCATCGTGCTGTTGCCCACGATTTCACGCACGGCCGACTCTGCTGCCTGAAGCACGGCCTCGTCGGAGTTACGGTTCTCGAACAGGTACTCACGGGCATCGGACAGACGGTACTGGACCGTGAAGCGGATGTCGACGATGTTCTCGTCTCGTGTCAACATCGACGAATCGCGCAAGCCCGTGGCCTGCATGACCGAGTTGCTGCCCACATCAATGGAGCGCAACTGGGTCAGGTTGACCAGTTCGTGGCTCTGGAAGGGGAACGGCGCACGCCACTGGAAACCAGCGTCCACCTTGTGGCTGTAGCGCCCGAAGGTCATCACCACAGCCTGCTGGCCTTCCTGAACGATGAAAAAGCCGCTGCCCAGCCAGACCAGCGCAATCAGACCCAACACCAGCCCAATGCCGATACCTGCACCGGTCGGATCAGGCGTCATGTTGCCGCCAGGACCGCTGTCACCGCCACCAGGACGACCGGAGAAAATGCCGGACAGCTTGCGATTGAGATCGCGCCACAGCTCATCCAGGTCGGGCGGGCCGTCATTGCGCTCGCTGCGCATGCCCTGCGGACGAGCCAGACCAGGCGTCGCCTCGCGGACGGCCTTCAGGCCCAACCAGCTCAAGCGCCGGGTCGCGCCATAAGAAAACCGGACCAGCTGCCAGGCAGCGGATGCCACGGCATTGATCGCCCCCGGGCGAGCTGGTTCAGACGGAGAACCCGTTTCCATGGATTGCATGTTCATGTTCGGATTGTCGGATAAGCAGGGTACGCCGGACTGGGCACCTCTGCGTCGATGGGATTGTGCATGTCGAAACGGGGATCTGGTGGCTGATTGGCACCAGGAACACCTTCCAGCCCGTGCAATGCCGCTTCAGCGAGTACCCCGCGCAACACATCCAGGCCTTCGCCCTTGAGCGCGCTGACAAACACACGTACGCAACGGCGCCCCGAGGGCAATTCGTAAATATCGCGCAACACCCGCGGCTGCTGGTGTGCGTCAAGGCAGTCACTCTTGTTGAACACCAGCACCTGAGGCAGTTCGCCCGCGCCGATGCTGTCGAGCACGCGCAGCACCTCGTCGATCTGCTCGTGCAGAACCGGGCTGGCGGCATCCACCACGTGCAGCAGGAGATCGGCTTCTGCCGCTTCCTGCAAGGTGGCCTCGAAGGACTCGACCAGAGAGTGCGGGAGATCGCGAATGAAGCCCACGGTGTCGGACAGGGTCACGCTGCGCTGCGCTTCGGCCAGAAACAACTGGCGCGTGGTGGTATCCAGCGTGGCAAACAGCTGGTTGGCCGCGTACGTACCTGCCTTGGTCAAGGCGTTGAACAGCGTGGACTTGCCCGCGTTGGTGTAGCCCACCAGGGAGACGCGAAACGCGCCGGTACGTTCACGCGACCGGCGTTGCGTATTGCGCTGCCTCTTGACCTTGATGAGGCTGGCCTTGAGCGACTTGATCTTGGCGTCGATCATCCGGCGATCCAGCTCGATCTGCGTTTCGCCCGGGCCGCCACGGTGGCCCACGCCACCACGTTGCCGCTCCAGGTGGGACCAGCGGCGCACCAGGCGCGTGGAGAGGTATTGCAGACGAGCGAGCTCGACCTGCAGCTTGCCCTCATGGCTGCGCGCGCGTGCACCAAAAATTTCGAGAATGAGGCCCGTGCGATCCAGCACCTCGACGCCCAGATGGCGTTCCAGGTTGCGTTGCTGGGCGGGCGAAAGTGCCTGATCGAAGATCACACCGTGAGCCTGGTACAGGTCCACGATCGACTTGATCTCGTCGGCTTTGCCGGAGCCAACAAACAAGGCCGCGTCAGGTGCCTTGCGCTTGGCGGTGACTTTGGCCACGGGTTGGTCACCCGCAGACTCGGCCAGCAATGCCAGTTCGTCCAATGTGGGGTCAAAGGATGAGCCGGGGCCCAGATCGACCCCGACCAGCACGACCCGGGGATCCTCGGAAGGATGAAGCACAGACGTTGAAGAGGAGGTCGTCAAGGCGTCAGGGCTTGGGTCGGCTGGTTGAGAAAAACTGCTCAGCTTTCGCTGATCAGTCTTCGGTCGATTCGCTGGCGTGGAAATTCACCGCACGCCCAGGCACCACCGTGGAAATGGCGTGCTTGTAGACCATTTGCGTGACGGTATTGCGGAGCAACACGACGTACTGGTCGAACGATTCGATATGTCCCTGGAGTTTGATGCCGTTGACCAGGTAAATGGACACCGGCACATGTTCTCTGCGCAAAAGGTTCAGGAAGGGGTCTTGTAGGAGTTGCCCTTTGTTGCTCACGATATGCTCCGTGTTGAAAAGTTTCGGATTTGCCACCTTAACACAGTCCCCGTCACCTGACCGGATATGGTTATGTGATCGATGACGCTGTGCGGGGTTAAATGCCTTCGCCCAGCGCCACTTTCAGGTGGCCAGGGTTATTGTTCCTTGTCGGCAAACGGATTCTGCGACGACTTGAACTCGATACGCAAGGGCGTGCCGGTGAGCTTGAAATGCTCGCGGAAACGCCCTTCCAGATAGCGTTGATAGGCAGCGCTGATGTGCTCCAGCGAATTGCCGTGGATGACGATGATGGGCGGGTTCTGACCGCCCTGGTGGGCGTAACGCAGCTTGGGGCGATACGCGCCAGCCAGCTTGGGCTGCTGGAACTGCACAGCCTCCTGCAGCAGGCGCGTGAGCACCGGCGTCGGCAGTTTTTTGGTGGCCGAGACCCAGGCGGCCGTGATGGCCTTCCACAGGGGCCCCAGGCCCTGGCGCTTGATGGCCGAGATGTGCAGCACGGGTGCAAACTTCAGGAAGGCCAGACGCTGCTCGATCGAGCGCTGCAGCATCTCGCGCTGATAGCTGTCAACTGCATCCCACTTGTTGATGGCAATCACCACGGCGCGGCCGGATTCCAGCACGAAGCCGGCAATGTGCGCATCCTGCTCGGTCACACCCTGCGTGGCATCCACCAGCAGCAACACCACGTTGGCGTCGGAAATTGCCTGCAGGGTCTTGACCACGGAGAACTTCTCGATGGCCTCGAACACCTTGCCCTTGCGGCGCAGACCTGCCGTGTCGATCAACTCGAAACGCTTGCCTTCACGCTCGAATGGCACGCTGATGGCGTCCCGCGTGGTGCCGGGCATGTCGAAGGCCACCAGACGCTCTTCACCCAGCCAGGTGTTGATCAAGGTGGACTTGCCGACGTTGGGACGCCCGGCCACAGCCAGACGGATGGGCTTGTCGAGGTCCATCTCGCGCCAGTCGCGGCCGTCGACCAGGTCATCCTCGTCTTCCTCGGGGAAGAAACCTTCCAGAGACATGTCGACCAGGCTTCGGATGCCCTGCCCGTGCGCGGCCGACACCGGGATCGGCTCACCGATGCCCAGCTCATAGAACTCGGCCAGTTGCGGGCCGGTCTGCATGCCTTCCGCCTTGTTGGCAGCCAACAGCACCTTCTTGTTGGCGGTGCGCAGGTACTTGGCGATGTCGTGGTCCTGTGCCGACAGGCCATTGCGGGCATCGACGACAAAGATCACGGCATCGGCTTCCGCCACGGCCTGGCGCGTCTGCTTGGCCATCTCCTTGAAGATGCCCGAGGTGCACTCAGGCTCGAAGCCACCTGTATCGATGACGATGAATTCGTGCGAGCCGAGCTTCCCCTCACCGTAGTGACGGTCACGGGTCAGGCCGGCAAAGTCGGCCACGATGGCATCGCGGCTCTTGGTCATCCGGTTGAACAACGTCGATTTGCCGACGTTGGGTCGTCCGACCAAGGCAATAACTGGTTTCATGAAATTTCAGCTAACAGATCAATTGGCACGCAAGGCGTACAGCGTGCCCTTGCGGGTGAGAACCAGCAGGGTGTCACCATCGACGACGGGCGCCGCGACAAGCGGGGCATCCAGTTCGATGCGGCCCACGGTGCGGCCGTCATCGGCGGCCAGCACATGCAGGTAATCCTTGCCGTCGCCCACGACAACACGGTTGCCCCAGACAGCCGGCGCACTCAGGCTACGGTAAGTGAAACGGTCGACACGCCACAGCAAGTCGCCATTCTCGGCCTTCCAGGCCGTGAGGCGATCGGCACCATCGGCGCCCACCACGATGCGTTCGTCGGCCGCGACGGCCATCCGCCCTGCTTGCGGACGACTCCAGCGCAGCGAACCACGGTTGAGCTCCAGGCAGGCTACATTCAACTGGAAGGTGCGCACACAGGCTTCGTCGTCCACGCGCGCCAGCGGCCCCACGAGGTCGGCGAGACGCTCGACTTCGTTCGTGCCACGAGGTGTGCCCACATTCACATCAAAGCGGACCGTACCCTTGAGAGGATCCAGACCGACCAGACGTGGGCCCTGCCCCACCAGCAAGGTGTCACGGAAAGCCGTGATGACACCGGCATTGGCCAGAGCCAGCGGCTCGCCACCTGGACGCTGGTATTGCCACAGCCAGCGGCCATCCAGCACGTCATAGGCACGCACGCTGCGATCGACCGACTGGATGAACACCCGTTCACCGGCCACCAGAGGGGCGGTGATCACGCGGCCTGGCAGCTTCTCACGCCACACCTGCTTGCCCTGGTCAAAGGCAAGCAGCTCATTGGCTTGCGTCACCACGGCGGCGTAGCGACCATCGCTGCCCACGGCAGCCGTCAGGTCGGCACCAGCCTTGGCGCGCCAGCGCTCCTTGCCCGAAGCGATGTCGAAAGACACGATGTCGCCATCGGAGCTGGCTGCCGTCACCTGACCATTGCGCGCGGCCAGAATCTGCTGACCTTCCACCGAGCCAATGCGGTGGGACCACTGCGTCGCCACGCGCACGGTCGGCGTCAACGATTCCAGTGCTGCCGGGCTCGGCTTGCTGGAACCGCAGGCCGCCAGCACCGCCACCACGGCGGCCGACAGGGCCAGCCTGGTCAGGCGAGAGGCGACCGGGGACAAATTCACCAGGTTGGCACGAATCAGGGTCATGAGGGATTCCAGGACAGCGTCCGGTTGAAAGTGCAGCCAGACGGGGACAGTATCAGAAAGATCAGTTCGTGGGGGCCAGGCCAGGCGGCATGCCTGCAGCAGCGCCAGCACCTTCAGGCGCCACCTTGCTGCGCAGCGGCGCAGGCGGTTGGCCCAGTGCCGTCAGCTTGCTTTCGATGAAGCGGCGGTATTCCACGGTGGCATCGACGCCCTTCCAGGCAGCCAGGTAGGCCTTCGCAGCTTCTTCCTTCTTGCCCTGGGCCATCAGGATGTCACCGCGACGGTCGTCCGCCAGTGGCACAAAATCGGCAGGCAGATCACCCGACAGCGTCTTGAGTGCTTCGTCGTACTGTTTGGCGTCCATCTGCAGGCCAGCCAGACGCAGGCGCGCGACGGCCACCAGGTTGGCGTTCTTGCCACCGCTGACCAGCCATTGCAACGTGGCCTTGCCTTCATCGACCTTCTTGTTGTCGACTTCGACCTTCGCGGCCAGCAAGGCACCTTGCTCGGTGAAGGTGGCGCCAGCGTACTTGTCCTTCATGTCGCCAAAGATCTGGGCCACCTTGTCTGCGTTGCCCGTCAGGGCAGCTCGGTCCAGCTCTTCGTACAGGGCGGCTGCAGCTGTGCCGCGTTGCTGTTGCCAGTACAGGTAGTAGGACCAGGCTGCGTAGGCGCCCAAGGCGAGAACCAGCACCCAGGTGATCAGGTTGCCGTACTGCTTCCAGAAGTGCTTGAACTGATCAAGCTGTTCCTGTTGTTCGAGATCGTAGGTCGCCATGACGGTTCCCGTTTGTGTAGGTGTAAAAGCCGAGGATTATGACCGCGAGGAAGGCAGCAGAAGCTCAGCCCAATCCCCAGTGGCATCAAGCGGACGCGTCAGTTGCTCGCCACCGTCACGCAGCGGCTTGATGGCAACCTGCCCTTGGGCCACTTCGTCAGGCCCGAAAATCAGGGCAAACCGGGCGCCACTGGCGTCGGCCTTCTTGAACTGGGACTTGGGGCTGGCCGGGCCATCCTTGCCCGCGGGATTGAGGACCACCTGCACACCCTTGGCGCGCAGCCCCTCGATCGTGGTCAGCACAGTGGCCATCGGGGCACCGGTGAACACGACGGCAAAGGCGTCCGGCGCCGTGGACGGTGATTCGATACCCACTTCCTGCAAGAGCAGCAACAGGCGCTCCATCCCCAGCCCCCAACCCACGGCTGGCGCGGGCTTGCCACCGAGTTGCTCGATCAGGCCGTCGTAGCGACCACCGCCACACACCGTGCCCTGGGCGCCCAGCTTGTCGGTCACCCACTCGAACACGGTGAGGTTGTAGTAATCCATGCCGCGCACCAGGCGCGTGTTGACCTGATACGGCACGCCCGCCACGTCCAGCACGTGCTTGATGGCGCCGAAATGCTCCAGCGAGGCCTCGCCCAGAAAATCGATCAGCTTGGGCGCACCTTCCACGATGGCCTGCATGGCGGGGTTCTTCGTGTCCAGGATGCGCAGCGGATTGGTGTGCAGGCGACGACGCGCCTCTTCATCCAGCAACTCGGCGTGCGATTCCAGGTAGGTGATCAAGGCCGCGCGGTGCGCCTTGCGCTCTTCCGGCTGCCCCAGGGAGTTGATCTGCAGCGAGACGTCGCGACCGATCTCCAGGCCCAGGTCACGCCACAGTGCGGCGGTCATCAGGATCAGCTCGGCGTCCACATCGGGGCCGGCAAAGCCCAGCACCTCGGCCCCCACCTGGTGGAACTGACGGTAGCGCCCCTTCTGAGGACGCTCGTGGCGGAACATCGGGCCGATGTAGTACAGGCGCTTGCCGCCTTCGTACAGGAAGTTGTGCTCGATGATGGCCCGCACGGAACCGGCCGTGCCTTCGGGGCGCAGCGTGAGCTTGTCGCCATTGAGGCTGTCTTCAAAGGAGTACATCTCCTTTTCGACGATGTCGGTCACCTCGCCCAGGCCGCGCACGAACAAGGCCGTGGGCTCCACGATGGGGGTGCGCATGTTCTGGTAGCCGTAGCGACGCATCACCTTGCGCACCACGTCTTCCAGCCATTCCCAGCGCGCCGATTCCGGCGGCAGGATGTCGTTCATGCCTTTGATGGCTTTCAAAATCTCGGCCATGGATGGGATCTTCTTCTTTTGCGTAGGGAGTCAGGCAGCCGCTCAGGAGGCGGATTCAGCCTTGTTGAAACGGCGATCGATATAGCTCTGGACGATCTGCTGGAATTCTTCGGCGATGCGCTCGCCACGCAGGGTCATGGCCTTCTCACCGTCAATGAACACGGGGGCAGCAGGCGCCTCGCCATTGCCAGGCAGGCTGATGCCGATGTCGGCATGCTTGCTCTCGCCCGGGCCGTTGACGATGCAACCCATCACGGCCACCTTCAGCTTTTCGACACCGGGGTACTGGCTGCGCCAGACGGGCATCTGGGCGCGCAGGAAGTCATCGATCTGCTTGGCCAGTTCCTGGAAGGTGGTGCTCGTGGTGCGACCGCAGCCTGGGCAGGCGGTCACGCTGGGCACGAAGGTGCGCAGCCCCAGGGCCTGCAGGATCTCCAGCGCCACCACGACCTCTTGCGTGCGCGCCTCGCCGGGCTGAGGCGTCAGGGACACGCGAATGGTGTCGCCAATGCCTTCCTGCAGCAGGATGGACAGCGCCGTGGCCGATGCCACCGTGCCTTTGGTGGCCATGCCGGCTTCGGTCAGCCCCAGATGCAGCGGGTAGTCGCAGCGATCGGCCAGACCACGGTAGACACTGATCAGATCCTGCACGCCACTGACCTTGCAAGACAGGATGATCTGTTCAGGCGCCATGCCCAGTTCGCGCGCTGCTTGCGCCGACTGCAGGGCTGAGCTGATCAGCGCCTGGTACATGACCTGCTGTGCATCCCATGGATCGGCACTGCGGGCGTTTTCGTCCATCAGGGACGCCAGCAACTCCTGATCCAGGCTGCCCCAGTTCACACCGATGCGAACAGGCTTGTTGTAGCGCATGGCCACTTCGATCATCTGAGCAAACTGGCGATCACCCTTGTCACCCTTGCCCACATTGCCCGGATTGATCCGGTACTTGGACAAGGCTTCGGCACAAGCCGGGTAATCGGTGAGCAGACGGTGCCCGTTGTAGTGGAAATCGCCCACCAGAGGCACATCGATGCCCATGCGATCGAGTTGCTCGCGCACATGCGGCACGGCCTCGGCAGCCTCCGGCGTGTTCACCGTGATGCGCACCAGCTCGGAGCCGGCCAGGACCAGTTCCTTGACCTGAATGGCCGTGCCGATCACGTCCACGGTATCCGTGTTGGTCATCGACTGGACGCGCACAGGCGCATCGCCGCCAATGGTGACCACACGAGAACCCCACACGACACGGGCCTGCCGCGAACGGCGCGCAGCCGGTCGGGCGATGTCGATGAGGCGGTGATTTTCCAGAGTCATTTCAATTCCACGCGGGCCACATTGTTGTGCGTCTGTGACACCAGATCAACGCGCTGCCCCTTGTAGCTCATGTTGACACCCGCGGCATTGCCAACCAGGGCCTTGAGAGGGGGCGTGCCGTTGAGCGACAAGGTCTCGCCGGGACGGACCTGCTGAGACAGCAGCTTCACGCCCTTGGCGTCACGAACCTCGATCCAGGAGGCCTCGGTCACGGTCAGGACCAGCGGCCCCGAGGTGGTCGTACCGCTGGCGGCCTGCGTGACCGCAGAGGCAGCCGCAACCGGAGCCAACCGGGGATCAGGCACGGCGGCTGGGACAGGCGCAGATGCACCCGCGTCGGCCGAGTCGAGCACCAGCGACGACGATGCCCCTGGCGCCGCCACCGTCGCTGACACTGCAGGAGCTACACCAGAGGCAGGCTCCACGACAGGCTCAGGCGCGGATGCTTCGGAGGCAGACGCCTCCACCGCGGAGGCGGACGACTCCACGACAGCGGTTTCCGTCGGCTTCGGCGCGGTCTGCAACACCTTTTGCACCCAGGCTGGCACATCGACCGAGTCCGGCAGGACGTAGATCGCCACAGCGCCGGCTAGCAACACGATGGGCGCCAGCCACTTGAAGCTCAGCAGCGCAGACCAGTCCCACTGACGATCGAACAGCGGGGAACCCCCGCGCACGTCCTTGAACGGCTGATTCAGAGGTGGCTTGCCCTCCGCCAGCGCAGTCGGGCGCGCAGCAGGCAAGGCCGCCAGCACCTCGGTCGGATCCAGCTTCAAGGCGCGACACACCGTCATGGCCAGCGCACGTGTGAAGTTGGCGTCAGGCAGGCGGTCGTACTGCCCCTGCTCGAGCGCCTCCAGCTTGGCGGGCGTGACCTTGATGGTCGAGGCCAGCCCCTCGAGTGTCATGTTCTGGGCCTCGCGGGCCAGACGCAGGATTTCCCCCGCACCCCGATTGCCGGCATCCGGCGAAGACAGGATGATGGGCGTGGGCTCAGTCATCAAACCTCCCTAGCTCCATGGCATTGGCCTCGCGCGCCGTCGGGAATCGGCTGCGCAGTTGCGCCGACATCTCATCGCGACCATTGGCATTGCCCAGCTTGTGCTCGATGCGGATGGCCAGCCACAGCGACTCTGCCGTCACCTGGGCGGGCACATTGTTCACGCGCCGAATGTAGAAACGTGCACGCTCCAGCTCGCCCCGGCGATACAGCACGGAAGCCAGGTTGAAGGCGGTTGCCGGATTGGATGGATCAAGCTCGTACGAGTGCACCAGCGTCTTTTCAGCCTCGGGGTACAGGCCGGCGCTGATCTGGCACACACCGCGCGCCAACAGCGTCTTGCTGGTGGACACCGTTTGCGGCAAGGACGCTGCACGCTCGAACAAGGCATCGGCTTCGGCAAACTGGCGCTTGCGACACAGGTACCAGCCGTAGTTGTGCAAGACGCTGCCGTTGCGCGCATCGAGCGACAAGGCTTGCTTGTAGTTCGACACGGCACGCGCGTCATCGCCCATCGCGTCATAAATCAGCGCGCGCATCTCGTAGGCATCGGGTAAGGACGGATCGATGGCCACCGCCTGCTTCAACTCATCCAGCGCGGTGTTGTACTGCCCTTGCGCGTAATACGTGGAAGCCAGCTCCATGCGAATGCGCGCGCGCTTTTGCACATCACCCTCATCCGAGGCGGTGACGATGTCGCCAGAAGACGACACCCGCGACGCAGGACCTCCGGCGCAGCCGCCCAGTTGCCCCAGGCCAGCCATGAAGGCACCCAGCGTGCAAGCTGTCAACACCACCGAGCGAAGCATCCTCATGCAGCAGTCTCCTTGAAAAGGGTTCAGTGTAGAGGCTCCAGCGCCCCTGTCCTCGCCTGAGCGCGCATCAATGCGCGTGACGGTTGCGTTCCCCGGGCTTCGGGGATGCCACCTTGGCCTCGACAGGTTGACGCAACATGCGATCTCGCGCATTGGTGCGATCCTGCACTTCGCCCGCCAGCTGCCCGCAAGCAGCATCGATGTCGTCGCCACGCGTCTTGCGAACCGTGGTGACGATCCCGGCGTCGGCCAGCAGGCGCGCAAACGCCTGCACGCGCTCATTCTGAGAACGATGCAAGCCCGACTGAGGGAAGGGATTGAAGGGAATCAGGTTGAACTTGCAGTTGATCTTGCCCTTGACCAGGGCGATCAGCTCGCGGGCATGCGCATCGGTGTCGTTGACACCATCGAGCATGCAGTATTCGAAGGTGATGAAATCGCGCGGTGCTGCCTGCAGGTAATCGCGGCAGGTATCGAGCAATTCGTGAATCGGGTACTTCTTGTTGATGGGCACCAGCTCGTCGCGCAAGGCATCATTGGGCGCGTGCAGCGACACGGCCAGTGCAACAGGGCAATCAGTCTTCAGGCGCTCGATCATCGGCACCACACCCGAGGTGGACACCGTGACGCGGCGGCGCGACAGGCCATAGCCGTGGTCATCGAGCATGACCTTCAAGGCTGGCACCAGCGCGTTGTAGTTCTGCAGCGGCTCGCCCATGCCCATCATCACCACATTGCTGATGATGCGCTCGGACGTGTTCAAGCGCTGACGCAACACGTGCTCGGCATGCCACAACTGGGCCAGGATCTCACCCGTGGTGAGATTGCGACTGAAACCCTGATGGCCTGTCGAGCAGAAACGGCAACCAACGGCGCAACCCGCCTGCGATGAGATGCACAGCGTGGCGCGGTCGTCTTCGGGAATGTAGACACTTTCGACAGCGTTGCCGCCGCCCACATCGAACAGCCACTTGATCGTGCCATCCGACGAGATGTGTTCGCTGATGACGGGCAGACGCTTGAGGGTGGCCACACCCTGGAGCTTGCCGCGCAGCGACTTGGCGAGATCCGACATCTGATCGAAATCGGTCGCACCTTTCTGATGGATCCAGCGGAACAACTGGGTGGCGCGAAAACGCTTCTCACCCAGTTGCTCGCAGAACGCGGTCAACCCCTCGAGGTCATAGTCAAGCAGATTGACGGCGTCCATACTTCTTCTCGAACCAGAAAACGGTCAACAGCGAATTAACGGCTGTAGACGTTCAGAGCGGGGAAGAAGAAAGCGATTTCAACGGCGGCGGTTTCGGGCGCGTCCGAACCGTGCACGGCGTTGGCGTCGATGCTGTCAGCGAAGTCAGCACGGATGGTGCCCTTTTCGGCCTTCTTGGGGTCGGTGGCGCCCATCAGGTCGCGGTTCTTCAGGATGGCGCCTTCGCCTTCCAGCACTTGCACGAACACGGGGCCGGAGATCATGAAGCTCACCAGATCCTTGAAGAAAGGACGGGCAGCGTGCACAGCGTAGAAAGCTTCGGCTTCAGCTTGCGACAGCTGCACCAGCTTGGCAGCGGCAACCTTCAGGCCAGCGCCTTCGAAGCGGCTGATGATTTGGCCAATGACGTTCTTGGCAACGGCGTCGGGTTTGATGATCGAGAGGGTGCGTTCGATAGCCATTTAGTTCTCCTGATTCTCAGAAAAGATCTGCAGATTTGACAAAACCCGGCATTGTACTGTGCGTCAGTGACAGTGCCGAGCGTGAAAAGTATTCAAAGGCGGGGTGTCAACGCGGGTTTCCCTGAGGCCACGCCGCCCGGCATCCCACCATGCAAAATCAACGGCGACCGCGTCCGCCGCCGCCACCACCACCGCCCCGACGGCCACCACCACCAGCCTTGCCGAAATAGGCATCGGCGCCGATGTAGCCCACGGAGGTTTGCAGCGGATCCGGCTGACGAGGGCCGCTGCCCTTCTTCTGGCCGCCGCCATGGTCCTGCTGGTCCGGACGACCAAAGCCCGACGTGATGCGCTTGGAGCCCTTCACGAAGCGCTTGTCGAAGGTCTGCTCCAGCGGATTGGGGATGGGTCCGATGTGGTCCAGGTCATCGTCCATGTCCTGGCGAGGCGCCATCTGACGGTCCTGCTGGCGATCTTGCTGCGGGCCGCGCTGTTGCTGCTTGTTGCCATAGCCGCCTTGACCACCCTGGTTGCCCTGCTGAGGACGACCACCCTGGCCTTGCTGCGGCTGACCACCGCGGCCGCCCTGCTTGCTCTTGAAGCCCTGCTGGCCTTGCCCCTGGCCCTGACCTTGCTGGCCGCGTGGCTGGTTCTTGCCGCCACGACCCTGGCCTTGACCCTGCCCCTGGCCGAACTCC
The DNA here is from genome assembly GCF_036279675.1 of Aquabacterium sp. Taxonomy (GTDB): domain Bacteria; phylum Pseudomonadota; class Gammaproteobacteria; order Burkholderiales; family Burkholderiaceae_C; genus Aquabacterium. The sequence goes on from NZ_DASUIS010000146.1 coordinate 95,359, forward strand.
TGGCGATCCATGCCCGCCAGCGACTTCACGGCACGCACGTCGGATTCACCCAGTTCAACCCACACGCCACGCTTGAGGCCACGCGGCAGCACGATGGCGCCGTAGCGCACGCGGATCAGGCGGTTGACCGTCAGGCCCACGGCGTCAAACAACTTGCGCACTTCGCGGTTGCGACCTTCGGTGATGACCACGCGGTACCACTGGTTCACGCCTTCGCCTTCGCCTTTGCTGATGGACACGAACGATGCCGACTGGCCCTCGATCTCGACGCCCGTCAGGAGCTTGTTGCGCGCACCTTCGTCCAGCGTACCCAGCACGCGAACGGCGTACTCACGCTCCACGCCAAAGCGCGGGTGCATGAGCTGGTTGGCCAGTTCGCCGGAGTTCGTGAACAGCAGCAGACCTTCTGTATTCAGGTCCAGGCGCCCCACCGACATCCACTTGCCGTTTTGCAGGCGTGGCAAACGCTGGAACACCGTCGGACGACCTTGCGGATCGTCGTGCGTGACCACTTCACCGGTCGGCTTGTGGTACGCCAGGATGCGCGCGGGCGGCGGCGCAATGCGCACGCGGATCGGACGACCTGCCACCTTGATGCGGTCGCCAAAGGAAATGCGCTGACCGATGTGCGCCACCTGGTCATTGACCTCGATGCGACCGTCTTCGATCATCTGCTCGATGTCGCGACGCGAACCCACACCCGCCTGGGCCAGCACCTTCTGGAGCTTGGGCGCATCGGGCTCGGGACGCAGCACGCGCTTGTAGGGACCGGTGTCTTCGGCAGCGGCTTCCGCCACTTCTTCCTCGTGGGTCTTGTCGAAGTCGCCCGAGAGCAACTCGGCAAACACCTCGGTCGCCTGTTCGGCCGCGATGGCGGCACGGCGGGACGGACGTTGCTCGTCGCCGGACTCGTCAGACGACTCGTTGGCAACACCTTCCATCTGCTCGCCCTCACCCGACAGGGCCTGGCGCTCTTCACGTGGAGGACGATCGCCGCGAGGACCGCGCTGACGGTCGCCACGATCACGGTCACGACGGCCACGGCCTTCGCGCGCTTCACGTGGTGCGCCGCCTTCGGCGGGCGCCTGCTCGCCATCCGCTTGCGCAGCACCTTCACCCGCAGTCTCCGGCGCCAGTTGAATGAAGCCGTGCGCGGCTTCCTCGCGAGATGCTTCCGCAGCCACAGCCGCCGGCGACTCGGTCACAACCGGCGCTTCAGCCGCTTCCACTGCCTCGACAGCCTTCTTGCGCGGTGCGCGCTTGGGCTTGACGGGCTCGGCAGCTTCCGCGACGACCTCGGCCACCACCTCGGCGCCACCGTCCACTGGCGCGGCTTCGGCCACGACCTTCTTGCGGCGAGTGGCCGCCTTCTTGACGGGTGCAGCCTCTTCGGACGCCGTCACGGCCTCCGCAACGGGCGCGGCCTCTTCGGCCGTCTTTGTACGACGCGTACGCTTGGGCTTGACCACCTCTTCGGTGACCAAAGGCTGTTCATTGGGTTCTTGCATGGGCACGTTGTCTGTGGTCATGGAGCAGGGAAATCGGTATGGGGTTCTGTGTCGGTCGGCTCCTGCACTTCAGACGGAGCAGCCGGTTCATCAAGTGGTGCAGCGGACGCGACAGGCAGGTCAGCCACGGCAAGTTCTTCCACGTCGCCAACGGGCTCGGTGGGCATCAAATCAGGTGACAAAGCGGCATCCGACTCCAGCAGAGACGGCTGATCTTCGGTCGGGCCAGCCTCATCGGCAGGCCCATCTTCCGGCTCGGACTCTTCCAGCCCGGGCAACAAGGCCTGGCTGACCGGCAAACCGTCCAGCGTCGGCAATTCGTTCAGGGAAGCCAGCCCCAGGTCGTCCAGGAACTGCTTCGTGGTGGCATACAGGCCTGGCCGACCGGGCGCCTCACGGTGCCCGATGACCTCGATCCAGCCACGCTCTTCAAGCTGCTTGACGATGTTGGAACTCACCGTCACGCCGCGGATGTCTTCGATGTCGCCACGCGTGACCGGTTGCTTGTAGGCAATGATGGCCAAGGTTTCCAGCGTGGCACGAGAGTACTTGGGCGGTTTTTCAGGATTGAGTCGATCCAGATGCGGCTGAACCTCGGCACGGGTCTGAAAGCGCCACCCGTGCGCCGTCTGACGCAACTCGACCCCTCGCCCCTCCCAGCGCGCGCTCAACTCAGCCAGCAGGGACAGCACTGTGTCCGCCGACATCGTGTCGTCGAACAACTGGCGCATCTCACGCACCGTCATGGGCTGGTGGGCGCACATCAGCGCCGCTTCAAGAACGCACTGGGCATCCTGAGGATTGAGGACTTCCATCTCTTCAATCGATTGTGGTCGGATGGCCTTGCATGGCTTCCGAACGAAACGCCTGGTGCAGATACGCCGATTTGAGGCGGCTCATCTGCGAGTCAGGCCACGCGGGGGGCGTTTGATGCGCCCGGTTTCTTTGAAAAAGGGACCTCGGTTCGAGGTGATCAGGCCGGGGAACGCCTTGAGGGCTGACCTCCCGTGACAGGCTTTTTCTCAAAAGCCGCCCGATTTCGGGTTCTTGACCCGATATCTGTCGGTGCATTATGCACCAGTTACGCGAAATCTGGCGCAGATCATCAAGCCGGTTGCACGGAGGCTTCCAGCAGGGCCCAGGCCGCGGCCATGTCCTCGGGCAACGGTGCCTCGAATTTCACCGTCTGCCCGGTCGCGGGGTGCACGAAGGACAACCTGGCCGCGTGCAAGGCCTGACGCGTCATGCCCAGCGCTGGCGCCCCGCCATACAGGGCATCGGCCACCAGGGGGTGACGCCGGCTGCTCATGTGAACGCGAATCTGGTGCGTGCGGCCGGTGTGCAAGGTGCACAACACACCGCTGAAACGGCGGGCGAGCAGTTGATCGTCCTTGCCGGTCAAAGGCTTGGGGGCCCAGTCACCCACCAGGAGACGCCGCACATCGGTTCGAGCGGGCTTGCCCGATGGCACCACCGCCATCTTGATGCGGGTGGTCGGATCCCGGCCGATGGACGACTCCACCGAAAACGACTCCGCCACCTGGCCATGGACCAGCGCCAGATACTGCCGGCTCACCTCACGCGCAGCGATGGCACGCGTCAGGGCGGTGACGGCCGTCACCGTCTTGCCCACCACCATCAGCCCGCTGGTGTCCTTGTCCAGGCGGTGCACGATGCCGGCGCGGGGCAAGTCGGCTGCGCCAGCGTGATGCGCCAGCAGGCCGTTCATCAGCGTGCCCGTCCAATTGCCCGCAGCAGGATGAACGACCAGACCTGGCGGCTTGTTCACCACCAGAAGATGTGCGTCTTCGAAGACGATGGGCAGGTCCATCTTTTCTGCCTGAAAGGCCTGGCTCTGTGCCGTCGGCTTCAGCAGGACGACGACCTGCTGGCCCGCCAGCACCTTGCGGGAAGCCGAACTGGCCACCTTGCCATCGACCTCGACACAGCCTTCATCGATCAGGTTCTTGAGGTGGCTGCGCGAAAACTCCCCCGCCCCGCTCACCAGGAACACGTCCAGGCGCTGCCCGTGCGCGTCTGCGCCGACCTGCAGCGTGCGCCGCTCGGGCTCCTGCCCGCTGGCTGCCATGACAGGCACCGGCGCATCCGCCCAGTCGTCATCAGGCATGTCGACATCGACCAGCTCCTCTGAGGACAGATCAGCAACGGCGGGAGGGGAATCAATGCGGGGACGACGTGCCATGTGGCAAACAAACCTGGTAAGGGAACAAAGATGGGCCCGAGGGCTTCTATACTGCGGGTTCCGACGCTGCAAGGCGGGACTGCAAGCGGAGCAATCCGCAACATAAACACGTGAAACTGCTGAAGAACACCTCTTGGAGCAACTGGACCGGCCAACGTGCCGGCCTGCTGGCACTGGCCGTGAGCGCCCTCATGGTGGCATGCGGAACGGCCCCTCAAGACGAGTTTGCCAACATCAGTCCGGACAAATTGTACGCAGACGCCAAGGACGAGGCTGCTGACGGCAATTTCGAAAGCGCGATCAAGCGCCTGGAAAAGGTCGAAGCCCGCGCTTCCGGGACCATCCTGGCCCAGCAAGCTCAGATCGACCTGGCCTACGCGTACTACAAGACGGGCGAAAAGGCACAGGCACTGGCCAAGCTGGAACGCTTCATCCGCCTGCACCCGACCAGCCCCGCGCTGGACTACGCCTACTACCTGCAAGGCCTGGTCAATTTCAATGATGACCTCGGGCTGTTCGGTCGCCTGGCCAGCCAGGATCTGGCCGAGCGCGACCAGCAGGCATCTCGCGATGCCTACGAGTCATTCCGGCTCCTGAGCGAACGCTTCCCCAACTCCAAGTACACGCCGGACGCACGCCTGCGCATGAACCACATCGTCAACTCCCTGGCAGCGGGTGAAGTGCATGTGGCGCGTTATTACCTGCGCCGGGGTGCCAACCTGGCCGCGGCCAACCGGGCGCAACAGGCCGTGAAGGACTACCGTCAATCGCCGGCCATCGAAGAAGCGCTCTACATCATGTACAAGGCCTACGACAACCTCGGGCTGGTGCAATTGCGTGACGATGCCCAGCGCGTGCTCAAGCAAAGCTTCCCCAACAGCAGCTACCTGGGCGGGCAAGCCGAAGCGGCGCAAGCGCCGGCCAAAAAGCCCTGGTGGCAACTCTGGTGAGCCGGAAACTGGCGTCACAGAACAAGGGGGCTTGACGCCCCCTTTTTCATGCCCGACGCACAGCACGGTGGGCAGCAGCAGGATCAGTCGCCGCTGGCCGCGCCGCCCGTGGTGAAGCCCGACAGCGTCCCTTGGTCGTGCACCTCGCGCCCAAGAGGCCGCACATCGACCGGCTCCTCGGCTGGTGCGATCTCATCCGATGGATCGATGGGCGTCTGCGCGCTGTGGATGCGATGCACGAAGCGCCGCGCCCGGTCATACGGGAACACGTCGTGCACGTAGCCCGCCTTGATGCGCTCCTTGTGCTGCTGCCAGAAGTCTGCCTCCAGCAGATCGGCATGGTGTTTCATGAAGATGGCACGCACGCGCGGATCACCCAGCAGGAAGGGCCCGAAGGTTTCGGGGAACACGTCGTGTGGGCCGACCGAGTACCAGATCTCGCCGGACATCTCGTCTTCCTCGTTGCGCGGCTCGGGCACCTTGCGGAAGTTGCAATCGGTGACGTACTCGATCTCGTCATAGTCGTAGAACACGACCTTGCCGTTGCGCGTGACACCGAAGTTCTTCCACAGCATGTCGCCAGGGAAGATGTTGGCCGCCACCAGGTCCTTCAAGGCATTGCCGTACTCGATCACGGCATGCTCCAGCGACTCGCCAGCCGCTTCCTGGATGTAGATGTTGAGCGGCACCATGCGGCGCTCGATGTAGAGGTGCTTGAGGATCAGCACCTTGCCATCTTCATCCTCCTCGATGACGCTGGGCGAGAACTTGCGCAGCTCCTCGATGAGCTCATCGTCAAAGCGATGACGAGGGAAGGCCACGTTGGTGAACTCCAGCGAGTCGGCCATGCGCCCCACGCGGTCGTGCTGCTTCACGAGCTGGTACTTGCCCATGATCTGCGCACGCGTGGTTTCCTTCTGCGGCGGGAAGTAGTCCTTGATCACCTTGAACACGAAGGGATAGGACGGCAGATCGAACACCAGCATGACCATGCCCTTGATACCAGGGGCGATGCGGAACTTGTCGCTCGAATGCTTGAGGTGGAAGAGGAAGTCCCGATAGAACAGGTTCTTGCCGTGCTTCTGCAGGCCGATGGCGCTGTAGAGCTCGCCACGGGGCTTGCGCGGCATCAGCGTGCGCAGGAACTGCACATAGGCTGAAGGCACCGGCATGTTGACCATGAAGTAGGCGCGCGCAAAGCTGAACAGCGCCAGCAGATCGTCTTCGCCAAACAGGGCCGCGTCAATGTAGAGGCGACTCTTGGAGTTGTGCAGGATGGGGATGGCAAATGGCAGGCTGCGGAAGCCGTTGACCACCTTGCCGACGATGTAGGCGCCCTTGTTGCGGAAGAACAGCGAGGACAGCACCTGGATCTGGAAGTTGGTGCGCAGGCGCACGTCGCCGATCTGCTCCAGCAAGGCCTCGTGCACGAAGCCGATGTCCCGATCGAGATCCTCGAAGGGGATGGACAGCTCGTAGTTCACGACCAGCGTCTTGAGCATCGCCTTGAGGTTCTCCCGCGTGGGGTAGTACGCGCGGAAGGTGGCATTGCCCTCGCCTTCATCGTCATCGATGTACTCGGTCGACACGGCGGGGCGAACGAAGATGAAGTCGTTCTTGTAGTACTTGCGGTGCAGGATCTTGATCGTGACCGAATTGAAGAAGGTCTCGGCCAGCTCCGGCTGCTTGTGGCCGGTGAGCAAACCAATGTAGAACAGCTTGATCTGGTGCCAGACCTCCATGGGCAAGGTGCTGGCCTGGTAGTCCTGCTCCAGGCGCTCGACGGCTTCATCCACACGCAAGTCGTAGAACTCGATGCGCACACGCTGCGCCGTCTGCTGGCCGTGCCAGTCGGCCTCCTCGAACCGCTTCTTGGACTGCGCACTTGTTTCGCTGAAGATCTTGTAGTGGCGGTCGAAGCCATCGAGCAAGGCCTTGGCGATTTCAAAGACACGTGGGTCGGTCAGCTGTTGTGGAAACATCGTTTGCCTTGAGTGAACGAATGAAACGGGCGGACGTGATCAGGTTCTGCTTGCGTAGCGCTGTTTGAGCTTGGCCAGCGCTTCCGAATAGGCTTCGACCAGCGCCACCGGATTGGCCACGGACATGCGCAGGTCATTGATCAAGCCATTATGCAAGCCGTATACCCAGCCGTGAACCATGACCTCCTGGCCACGCTCCCAGGCATCCTGCACCACGGTGGTGTGGCAGACGTTGAGGCTTTGCTCCAGCACATTGAGTTCGCACAAGGCATCCAGCCGGGTCTGCCCTTCAGGCAGGCTGAACAGCCAGTCCTTGTGCTGGTGCCGTACATCCTGAACATGGCGCAGCCAGTTGTCGGCAATCCCGATGCGCAGGTTCTCCATGGCCGCCTTGACGCCACTGCACCCGTAGTGCCCCACCACCATGATGTGCTTGACCTTGAGCGAGTCAATGGCGAACTCCATGACGGAGAGGCAGTTCAGGTCAGAGTGCACCACCACGTTGGCCACATTGCGATGCACGAACAGCTCACCTGGCAGCAGGCCGCAGATTTCATTGGCCGGCACACGGCTGTCTGCACAGCCGATCCACAGGTACTGGGGAGACTGCTGTTGCTGCAGTCTCGAAAAGAAACCAGGCGTGCGTTGCTCGATGTCGCGCGCCCAGACCCGGTTGTTGTCAAACAAGTGGTCAAGTGTCATAGGAGGGAGTGTAGTAAGGGATGCCCCCGATCCTGCTGCCCCAACGCAAAAGAAGCGTGTCAGCCAGGCCATTTCCCATGACGAGCCCATTGTTATCGCCCGCCACGCTCTGGCGCCCGGGCATCCGAAGGATTTGAGGACACACCCCGCAAGCACGCAAGGCACAATGGTCCGCAGATTCATCCCTGCGAGCGCCATGCCCAACCAGCCTTCCACCCTGCACTATCCACTGGGCGAGGCTCGCCCCCAGACCGGCGAGCTGATGACCTTGCGGCCGGGCGTGCACTGGATCCGCATGCCCATGCCGTTCGCGCTCAATCACATCAATCTGTGGGCCCTGGACGACAGCACCGGTGGCCAGGCAGGTTGGACCATCGTGGATGCAGGCGTGGCCACCGAAGCCATCCGTGAGGCCTGGCAGACCTTGTGGCAAGCGCCCTTGGCTGGCAAGCCTCTGACGCGCATGCTGGTCACCCACATGCACCCCGACCATGTTGGCAACGCCCAATGGCTGATCGAGCAATTCAGCGCCCCCGGCGAGCCCGCACGCCTGTGGATGAGCGCCACGGACCACTTCGCTGCCCAACTCGCCTGCGAATCGACCACCGGCTTTGGCGGACCTCGCGCGGCAGATTTCTTTGCCGAACACGGCCTGAACAAGCCGGACGACGTGAGCAAGGTCCGCGGACGCAGCAATTACTTCAAGTCACTGGTGCCTCAGGTGCCCTATGACTACCGCCGCCTGATGGATGGCATGCGCCTGACCATCGGTGAGCGTGAATGGCGGTGCATCGCCGGCTACGGCCACAGCCCGGAGCACATCTCGCTGTTCAACGAACGCGACGGCCTGCTGATTTCGGGTGACATGTTGCTGCCCAGCATCTCGACCAATGTCAGCGTGGTCGATCTCGAACCCGAAGGGGACTCGCTGGGCTTGTTTCTGGACTCGCTGGACAGCATGGCCGCCCTGCCGGCCGACACGCTTGCCCTGCCCTCGCATGGCCTGCCCTTCACCGGCATCCACGCGCGCATTCAGCAGTTGAAGGACCATCACCGCGACCGCCTGAATGACGTGCTGAAAGCCTGCAGCGCCAGGCCCAGCCATGCTGCCGACATGTTGCCCGTGTTGTTCAAGCGGCAACTCGATCTGCACCAGACCACCTTCGCCATGGGCGAGGCCATCGCGCACCTCAACTACCTGTGGCACCGCGGCCAGTTGAAGCGCAGTCGCTCGCCGGAAGGCACCTGGCTGTACGACAAGGCCTGAGTCAGGCCTCATCCCGGGCACCCTCTCAGTCGGGAATGACCGCGTGGCGAAGCTGGTCGCGCGGGCCATCAAACGCTGGCATCACCGAACGCACCACCTCCCAGAAACGGGGGCTGTGGTTCATCTCGCGCAGGTGAGCGAGTTCATGGGCCACGACATAATCGATGACATCGATGCCGAAGTGGATCAGACGCCAGTGCAATCGGATGGAACCATCCACACTGGCACTGCCCCATCGCGTCTTCGCAGAAGACAGGCTGACCTTGCGCACCGACACATCCAGGCGCTCCGCGTAGATGGGCACCCGCGCCTGGAAGACCTTGACGGCCTCCTGCTGCAGCCAGTCCTGCACGGCATCGCGGATCTGATCGGATGACGCACTCTGAGGCAGTCCCAGGTGCAAGGTGCGTTGGGCCACACCCGGCAAGGCGCGCTCGACCAGCACCGACGGCTCATGCAGCACGGCACCTTCAATGCGAGGGTCCAGCACCAGCACCACCGAATCGCCCAGGTAGGGCACGGTGGCCCCCTCACGCCAGTCAATGCGCGCGGACAACTGCTTCTGGGCGCGCTCGCGCTGCTCGACGAGCTTGGTGCAGATCCAGCGCTCCTTGGCACGCAAGGCCGTCTCGATATCGGTCGACGACACCCAGCGCGGCGCACGCACGCTCAAGCCCTCGACGCCCACCACCATGCCAATGGAGCGGCGACGGGCACGCTTGATTTCATAAGACACCACCGCCTTGCCCAGACGGATTTCATGCTCGCCTTGAGGGTGACGGAACCAGGGCAGACCACTGACAGGGTGGCACTCGACGTGATGATGATGAGGCGCCCGCAAGGCGGACGTGGTGGACGACGCAGGTGCGTCATCCAGGGCTGGCAAGCCATCGCCCCGCCCTGCGGGATCGGATGCCAGTGAAGAAGACGAAGACAAAGGAGGGGCCGCAAGCGGCGATACAGCAGCAGTCAAAGGAGGAAAAAAATGAGGTACGACAGAGATAGCCGACGGCGGTTCAGCGCGGAACTCTTCGTCCCCCCACAGAGCCAGCTGCATCGGCACGGGGAGTTTCAAGTCAACTCCCCCATATGGGTCGCGACCGGGCTGTCTTCGCCATGGGCCTTGCGATCCCGCAGGATAAGGAAATCCGCAAATGCAGACAGATCCGGGTGAATGGTCAGATCAGGCACGCGCTGGCGCAGGTCATACAGATCAGCCTCGCTCATCGTGGCGGCCTGACCGGTGCGAACCAGATGAGGCTCACACCCCACCGATTGCGCCGCCAGCACGTCACGCGGCAGATCCCCGACCATCGGCACACCATCCAGGCTGCGCCCGAAACGCTGACCGATCATCTGGAAAAGGCCGGGCAAAGGCTTGCGGCAGGTGCAATGGTCTTCCGGCGTGTGCGGGCAGAAAAACACCGCTTCGACCCGACCACCGACCCTCGCCAGCAACTGGTTCATCTTGGCGTGCATGGCATTGAGCGCAACCATGTCGAACAGGCCGCGACCGATGCCGGACTGGTTCGTGGCCACAACCACATGCCAGCCGGCATGGTTCAGCCGGGCAATGGCCTCGAGTGCGCCGGGCAGCGGCACCCACTCGTCGCTGGACTTGATGTAGTCCTCGCGTTCGTGGTTGATCGTGCCGTCGCGATCGAGGATGACCAGTTTCATGCCCTCTCCGGGGTGGATGCGTCCAGACAAGAGATCACGCCGCCAGTCTGGAGATATCCGCAACCTGGTTCATGGCCTTGTGCATCGTGGCCAGTAGACCCAGGCGGTTTGCCTTCAGGGCAGCATCATCGGCATTGACCATGACGCTGTCAAAGAAGGCGTCAACGGGTGCTCTCAGCACGGCCAGCGCCTGCAAGCTTGCAGTGTAGTCACCTTCTTCGAAGGCTGCGCGTGCTTTTGGCGCAGCCGCCTGCAATGCCTCGTAAAGCGCGGCTTCGGCAGCCTCTTTCAGCAAGGCGACATCGACCTTGGCTTCCACCTCGGTTTCGGCCTTCTTGAGGATGTTGCCCACACGCTTGTTGGCGGCAGCCAGTGCTGCGGCTTCGGGCAGCGCGGCAAAGGCACGCACTGCCGCCAGGCGGCGAGGCACATCACCCAGGCGCTCGGGCTGCAGCGCCAGCACGGCGTCAACTTCCTGGGCGCTGTAGCCCTGCTCGCGCAGCGACACGGCCAGGCGATCCGAGAAGAAGCTCAGCAGGTGCTCGGCCGGGTTGCTGATCAGCTCGCCGAACACGGGCATGACGGCGGCGATCAGTGCCGACAGATCCAGCGGCAGGTTGTTTTCCACCAGGATGCGGATGACGCCCAGGGCGTGACGGCGCAGGGCAAACGGATCCTTGTCACCCGTGGGCAACTGGCCGATACCGAACAGCCCCACCAGTGTCTCCAGCTTGTCAGCCAGGGCCACGACGGTGCCGGTGTGGTTGCGTGGCAGCGCGTCGCCTGCAAAGCGGGGCTTGTAGTGGTCTTCGATGGCGATGGCCACGCCGTCACGCAGGCCTTCATGGCGCGCGTAATACGCACCCATGATGCCCTGCAGTTCGGGGAACTCGCCCACCATGTCGGTCAGCAAGTCGGTCTTGGCCAGGCGTGCAGCCTGCTGCGCCTTGATGTCGAGCACGTCGAAGTGGTCCTTGGCGTCCACCGTGAAGGGCACGGTGGCCAGGCTCCATTGCTTGACGATCTCGTGGGCAATGGCGCGCACGCGTTCGGCACGGTCACCCTGCGTGCCCAGCTTGCCGTGGTACACGACCTTGGCCAGGCCACCCACGCGCGACTCGAGTGTCTTCTTGCGATCCTGATCGAAGAAGAACTTGGCATCGGCCAGACGCGGGCGCACCACGCGCTCGTTGCCGCCGATCACCGCGCTCGGATCCTCCGGACGGATGTTGCTGACGATCAGGAACTGGTTGGTCAGCTTGCCCGATGCGTCCAGCAGCGGGAAGTACTTCTGATTGGCCTTCATGGTGAGGATCAGGCACTCCTGAGGCACTTCCAGGAAGGCCTGCTCGAAGCGGCCCGTCAGCACATTGGGGCGCTCGACCAGGGCCGTGACCTCGTCCAGCAAGGCGTCGTCTTCGATCGGCTTCAGGTCGGCACCGGCCTTGGCCGCAGCGGCCGCCAATTGGCGCTCGATTTCGGCGCGACGCTCGGCGAAGCTGGCAATGACGGCGCCGTCATGCAGCATCTGCTCGGCATACGTGTCAGCCGTCAGCAGGATGATCTTCTCGACGCGTGCCTCGAAGCGATGCCCCACGGTGCTGCGGCCGGCCTTGAGACCCAAGGCGCCAATCTGCACCTCCTGATCACCATGCAGGGCCACCAGGCCATGCGCAGGACGCACGAAGTTGACACTGGTCCAGCCCGGCTGGAAGTTGGCGCCTTCGCCTTGCTCCAGCTGGTAGGTCATGACCTTGGGAATGGGCAGCTTGGCAATGGTGTCGTCCAGCGCTCTTTGCAAGCCTTCGGCCAGCGTGGCACCCGCCTTGACGCTGTCAAAGAACAGCGCATCGGCCTTGCCATCCGGTGCACGCTTGAGGCCCGCCACCGCTTCCGGGCCGGCACCCAATGCAGCCAGCTTCTTGAGCAGCGCAGGCGTGGCGTTGCCGGATGCATCCAGGCCCACGGCCACCGGCATCAGCTTTTGCTGCACAGCCTGATCCGCGGCCCTGGAGGCCACTTCGGTCACGTGCACGGCCAGACGACGAGGCGAAGCAAATGCCGTGACGACGGCATCCGCCTTGGCCAGCCCTTGCGACTTCAGGCTGTCTGCCAGCACATTGGCAAAGCTTTCACCCAGCTTCTTGAGCGCTTTGGGTGGCAGCTCTTCAACAAACAGTTCAACGAGGAGGTTCGCGGTGCTCATGTTCAGGCAGCCTTCTTGTTATTCAGTTGTTCGATCACCTCGTCAGCCCAGGCCTTGGGGGCCATCGGGAAGCCCAGACGGGCACGGCTGTCAAGGTAAGCCGCGGCCACGGCACGCGCCAGGTTGCGGATGCGGCCGATGTAGGCGGCGCGCTCGGTCACCGAGATCGCGCCACGGGCATCCAGCAGGTTGAACGTGTGTGCAGCCTTGAGCACCTGCTCATAGGCGGGCAGCGCGAGCTTCTGCTCCATCAGGTACTTGGCCTGCGTCTCGTAATTGGTGAAGGCATCGAGCAGGAACTCGACGTTGCTGTGCTCGAAGTTGTAGGTGGACTGTTCGACCTCGTTCTGGTGGAACACATCGCCATACTTCACGATGTTGCCGGCCGGATCCTTCGAGTAGACCAGGTCGTACACGCTTTCAACGCCTTGCAGGTACATGGCCAGACGCTCCAGGCCATAGGTGATCTCGCCCGTGATGGGCTTGCAGTCGATGCCGCCAACTTGCTGGAAGTAGGTGAACTGCGTCACCTCCATGCCGTTGAGCCAGACTTCCCAGCCCAGGCCCCAGGCGCCCAGCGTGGGGTTCTCCCAGTCGTCTTCGACGAAACGGATGTCGTTCTTCTTCAGATCGAACCCCAGGGCTTCGAGCGAGCCCAGGTACAGCTCCAGGATGTTGTCGGGCGCGGGCTTGAGCACCACCTGGAACTGGTAGTAGTGCTGCAGGCGGTTGGGGTTCTCACCATAGCGGCCGTCCTTGGGGCGGCGGCTGGGCTGCACATAGGCAGCCTTCCAGGGCTCGGGACCAATGGCGCGCAGGAAGGTGGCGGTGTGCGACGTGCCGGCGCCGACTTCCATGTCATAGGGCTGGAGCAGTGCGCAGCCGTGTTCGGCCCAGTAGGACTGCAGTTTCAGAATGATTTGTTGGAAGGTCAGCATGACTTCAGAAGGTGTCTTGGTGCGCGGCGCGGGCGCGTTGGGGTCGGTGTGGATGCGCTCGGCCAACGGGCACGCGGGGTGCCGCGCACGGGCGCGCAAAACAGCGATTTTAGGCCCGCGGGCCGGGGTTTGACGCAGCCGGCCCCGGCGCCACAGCGCCCGGCAGGCCGGCTTGCATCAAAAAGTGAGCTGATAGCGCTTGTTTTTCAATGGCTTTCAATCGAAATGACTTCAAAACACCCGGCAGACGTACGCAAACAGCTACATTTTTTGAAAACACCCCCGCCAGGGGCGGCGTATCCGGCCCCTACAATGTTTTCCATCTTTTTCCTGTAACCCTGCGGGCGAGGCGTGGCATGAACCTGTTCAACATCATCAAGAACCAACTGATCGAGGTCATCGAATGGACCGATGACTCGCGCGACACGCTCTCCTACCGCTGGCCGGACGACGACAAGGAAATCAAGAACGGCGCCCAGCTGATCGTGCGCGAATCGCAGCAGGTGCAGTTCGTGGCCGCCGGCCAGTACGCCGACCTGTTCGGCCCCGGCAAGCACACGCTGAGCACCGAGAACGTGCCCGTGCTGTCCACCATCCTGGGCTGGAAGTACGGTTTCCAGTCGCCCTTCAAGTGCGACGTCTATTACATCAACACGCGCCTGTTCACGGGCAACAAGTGGGGCACCTCCAACCCCGTGCTGATGCGCGACAAGGACTTTGGCGTGGTGCGCATCCGCGCCTTCGGCACCTACGACTTCCGCATCGTGCAGCCGGCGCTGTTCCTCAAGGAAGTGGCGGGCACGGACCAGAACTTCCGCATCGACGAGTTTGCCGACACCATGCGCTCGCGCATCGTCAGCGTCTTCACCGAGGCCCTGGCCAAGGCCCAGGTGCCGGTGCTGGACGTGGCCACGCGCTATGGCGACCTGGGCCAGGCGCTGGTGCAGATCATCAACCCGGCCATGGTCGAGAAGTACGGCATCGAGGTGACCAGCTTCGTGCTGGAGAATGTCTCCGTACCGCCCGAGGTGGAGCAGGCC
>NZ_DASUIS010000147.1:0-12128 GCF_036279675.1 Aquabacterium sp.
ACAACCCCATGCCCCGGGGCCAGGACGAGTTCAGCGCGGCCGCTTCTTCCATGTTTTCACCGCCAGACCCGCTGACCGGGGCCTGCAACCCACCATGATGGCGACACGCATTTCCTCTCCTGCCATCGCAGCGCTCCTGACGGGCATGCTCTGCCATGCGGGTGCCCGTGCGGCAGATGAGTCCACACCGCCTGCGGCACCTCAGGCAGTGGTGCCGGCCGAGGCCAAGGCTACCGAGCGCGCTTCGGCAGAACGTCTGCAGGTCACCGAGCCTTACATCGAGCTGCACACCGGCCCAGGTCGAGGCTTCCCTGTCACGCAGGTGGTGCTGCGCCATGAGTGGATCGAGATCGAACTGCGCCATACGGACTGGTACCGCGTGCGCACGGCCAAAGGCCAGGTGGGCTGGGTCGTGCGGCAGCAGTTGACCTCGACCCTCACCGCAGCAGGCGTCGGCAAAAGCTTTCGGGACATCATGCTCGACGACTTCCTGAACCGCAGCCTGCAGATGGGTGCCGCCTGGGGTCGTTTCAAAAGCGAGCCGGCGCTCAAGGCCTGGGCCGGCTACCGCATGTCGGAAACACTCAGCCTGGAGCTCACGCTGGGCCAGGTTCAAGGCAAGTTCGCGGGATCGGATTACTGGCATGTCGACCTGATGGCCGAGCCCTGGTCGGATCAACGCTGGTCACCCTTTGCCAGCATTGGCGTGGGGCGTTTCAAGAACGAGCCCAACGCCAGCCTGGTGGGCGCCACCACGAGCAACTCCAAACTGACCCATGCCGCCGTGGGGCTGAACTACCACGTGAGCGATCGCTTCTTGCTGCGTGCCGACTACGGCCTGCACACGGTCTACCTCTCCGACTCGGTCACCACCGAATACCGCGCCAGCTCCATTGGCGTGGCCTTCTTTTTCTAGACGGACTCCGGCCCATGTTTTACCGAACCCGCTCGATCGCGCCTCGCCTGCTCCCGCTGGTGCTGTGCCTTGCCTTTGCAAGCGCCCAGGCAGAAGAACCACCCATCGTGCCGCAGGTTGAGCCGCGCGAAGTAGACGTGCCGCACTTCCCGTCCAATGACTTCGACTTCGGTCTGTTCATGGGCACCTACTCGACGCAGAACTTTGGCGCCAGCAAGGTGCGAGGCTTCCGTCTGGGTTATGCCATCACCGAAGATTTCTTCGTTCAAGCGGCTTTCGGGCAGACCAAGGTCAGTGACGAGGCCTTCCGCCAGGTGCTGCCCGGCGGCGTCTTCGAGGAAGAGCAGGAAAAGCTCAGCTACTACAACCTCTCCATTGGCTACAACGTGCTGGCCGGTGAAGTGTTCATTGGCAGCAAGCATGCCAAGCCTTCGGCCTTGTACCTGATCGGTGGCGTGGGCAGCACCAAGTTTGTCGATCGCAAGCGCCAGACCATCAACTATGGCGCAGGCTTTCGCGTCTACCTCAACGACTGGGCCGCCTTGCAGCTCGACGCACGCAACCACATCTTCACGCTGGACATCCTGGGCAAGCAGCAGAGCACGAACAACCTCGAGTTCACCGCTGGCGCGACCTTCATCTTCTGAGGCCACACAGGATGTACCCGCACCAGACCATGCGCCTTACCCACTGGCTTCGCTACAGCCTGACGGCACTGGCTGCCAGCTGCGCCCTGCAGGCCTCTGCCAATGTGCAGGTGGCCTCTCAGGCACCTGACTTCACCTTGCACGCCATGAAGGGCCCCAACACACGCCTGCAGGAACTCCGCGGCCGGGTGGTCATGGTCAATTTCTGGGCCACGTGGTGCGGCCCGTGCCGGCAAGAAATGCCCCACCTCAATCGCCTGCACGAGAAGTACAACCGAGCCGGCCTGGTCCTGCTGGGCGTGAACGTGGATGACGATCCTGCCAATGCCGCCGCCGTGGCCACCAAGCTGGGCATCCAGTTCCCCGTGCTGCTGGACACCGACAAGAAGGTCAGCGATCAATACGATCTGCAGGCGATGCCGTCCACCTACCTGATCGACCGTGACGGCAAGGTACGCTTCGTGCACCGTGGCTACCTCAACGGCTATGAGGCCCTGTACGAGAAGCAGATCCGGGAGCTGTTGAAATGAGCGCGCGCTGGCATACCCCAAGGCTGCGCTTCATCAGCCTCCTGACCCTGACGGGCTTCACGCTGTTGAGCGGTTGCGCCATCCAACCCTGGGTCAAGCCTTATGAGCGCGAGCGCATGGCCGACCCGATCATGAGCTTCACACGCGGGACGCTGGCTGAAAAGAGCCGCGAGCACGTGCGTGATGTGCGCGAAGGCGCCAGAGGCGCCACTGGCGTACAGGGAGGCGGCTGTGGCTGCAACTGATCGCATCCATTCTTCCTCACGCGGCCTGGCACGCGTGGCTTTTCAATGGCTGAAGCAGGTCCTGGGCATCCTGGGCAGCCTGTTTGCCGTGGGCGGCGCCAAGGCGGTTGACCTGGGAACGGACCGCGCCGAACTCCTCTACCACCTGCATGATGGCGGCGGCGTCAGGGCACAAGGGCCCGCCGTGCTGGTGCGCAAGAACCTGCTCGACAAGGTGGCCGTCACGGGCACCGTGTATGTCGATGCGGTCAGCAATGCCTCCATTGATGTCGTCACCTCGGCCAGCCCCTTCAGCGAGCGGCGCACCGAGTATGGCCTGAACGCCGACTACGTCTACCGCAACGCCCAGATCACCGTGTCGACCAGCACCAGCCAGGAGCCCGATTACGTGGCCAAGCGCATGGGCCTGGACATCTCGCAGGAGGTGTTCGGTGGCCAGTCCACCATCTCCATGGGCTTCACCCGCGGCGCAGACAATGTGCGCAAACATGGCGAGCCCAGCTTTGCCGCCACGGCCGATCACTGGCAGTACCGCGTCGGTGGCTCGCTCATTCTCACGCCCCGCTGGATCGCCAGCCTCAATGCCGAGGCCCTGGCCGACAACGGCTATCTGGGCAGCCCCTACCGCGTGGCCTATGTGTTTGGTGCGGCGGTACCCGAGCATGTGCCCGCCACGAGATCATCGCGTGCGCTCAAGTTCCGCGTGGCAGGGGACCTGGGCTCGCGCGATGCCGTCCAGTTTGGCTACCGCTATTTCTGGGACACCTGGGGCATTGCATCGAGCACCCTGGATCTGACCTACAGCCGCTACTTCGGAACCGAATGGCTGGTTGACGTCACGCTGCGACGCCATGCCCAGCACAAGGCCCTGTTCTACAGCGACAACGCCCAGTCGGATACCCGCTACGTCTCGCGCAACCGGCAACTCAGCACCTTCGACGACACCAGCCTGGCTGGCAAGGTGGCCTACACCTGGAAAAAGGTGCCAGGCCAGTACGACATCACGCTCAACGGCGCGCTGGAGTACGTGCAATACAAGTTCAAGGACTTCACGGACATCCGCACCGGCCAGCTCTACCACTACAACGCCAGCGTGATGCAGGTGTTCGTGTCCTCCAATTTCTGACGAGATGAGTGCTTCACCATGCGCCTGCGAGCCCTGCCTCTGATCCTGACCGCGCTGATGAGCTGTGCGGCGCTGGTCCACACCAGCCGTGCGGCCGAGCCCGTGCCACCCGTTGCCGCCAGCGCCCCCGGCACAACGGTCAGCACGACGGCCAGCGCGCCTGCAGCCGCTGCTGCACCAGCCAGCGCAGCCGCCAGTTCGCCCGACACCAGCACGCCAGCCCCCGCCACGCTGGACGAGCGCATCCAGGGCACCAAGCGCGATGTCATCCAGCTCAACCGCGATCTGCTGGTGCTGGAAGAAGAACTGCTCTTCCCTGCCAGCACGCAAGTGGCCGTGTTCGTGTCGCTGGACGTGGGCAAGCTGTTCACGCTGGATTCGGTACAGATCAGGCTGGACGACAAGCTCGTGGCCAACTACCTCTACACGCCACGCGAACTCGCCGCCCTGCAGCGTGGCGGCGTGCAACGTGTCTTCCTGGGCAATCTGCGCGTGGGCGAGCATGAACTCGTGGCCACCTTCACAGGTGTGGGCCCGCACGAGCGCGACTACAAACGCGGCGCAACGGTGAAGTTCGAAAAGGGCACAGAAGCCAAGTACATCGAACTGCGCATCGAGGATGCCACGGCCAAGCTGCAGCCCGAGTTCAACGTCAAGGTCTGGCAATAAACGACCATGCCGACCATGCGTCTTCCGCCTCTTCGCCCGCGTCCACTTCGACCCGCCGGCCCCTCACGCGGCATGAGTCGAATGGCGCCCGTGGCCCTGCGCGGCCTGGCCGTGCTCACGATGGGCATGCTGGGCTTGAGCTGGCCGTTGCTGGCCCATGCCGCTGGCCAGGAAGCGAAGCCACCGCGTCTGGTTCAGGCGCCGCACTATGGCGATGTTGTCTTCCATTTCTTTCAGGAAGACTATTTCACGGCCACCACCACGCTGATGGCCTCACAGCACTTTCAACGCATCGCGCCTCATGACGACGAAGCCGAGGTGCTGCGCGGCGGCATGCTGCTGAGCTATGGCCTGCACCGTGACGCCGGAGACATCTTCACGCGCCTGATCGAGCGAGGCGCCAGCCCAGCCGTGCGCGATCGCGCCTGGTTCTACCTGGCCAGGATCCGCTATCAGGTGGGCGAACTGGCGCTCGCGCAAGAGGCGCTGAGCCAGATCCAGGGGACGCTGCAAGCCCCCCTTGATGAAGACCGCAGCCTGCTGCAGGCGCAACTGCTGATGGCCCGCGCAGACTACAAGGGCGCCGCGCAAGTCCTGCAAACCATGACGGGCAAGACCCCGGCTGCACGCGTGGCGCGCTTCAACCTGGGCGTGGCGCAGATCAAGGCGGGCGACACGGCCACCGGCACCGCCACGCTGGACGCGCTGGGCCAGGAACCCGTCGACAACGACGAGCAACGCGCCCTGCGCGACCGTGCCAATGTGGCCCTGGGCTTTGCCGCCCTCGCGGCACAACAGGCACCCGCCGCGCGGCAATACCTGGAGCGCGTGACACTGCACGGCCCCGAAAGCAACAAGGCCCTGCTCGCCTATGGCTGGGCCGCGCTGGACCAACATGCACCGCAATCGGCGCTGGTGCCCTGGCTGGCGCTCACTGCGCGAGATGGCCAGGACTCGGCCTCGCTGGAAGCCCGCATTGCCGTTCCCTATGCCTATGCGCAACTGGGCGCCAGCGGGCAGGCATTGCAGCACTACACGGCCGCCATCGACAGCTTCGAGCGCGAGCGTCTCAGCCTGAATCAATCCATCGAGCTGATTCGATCTGGTCAACTGGTCGACAGCCTGCTGACCCGCAACCCACAGGGGCACATGGGTGAAGGCTGGCAGATGGACGACCTGCCCGATCTGCCCCACCCGGCGCACCTGAGCTCGCTGCTGGCCACCCACCCGTTTCAGGAAGCCTTCAAGAACCTGCGTGATCTACGCCACCTGGCGCAGCACCTGCAAGCCTGGCGAGACAAGATCGACATCTTCAAGGACATGCTGGCCACGCGCCGACAGGCCTTTGCCGACCGCCTTGCCCAGGTCAACGCACGCACCAGCGCGCAAAGCATCCAGGCCTTGCAACAACGCGTCGATGCCGCCTCGGCGCAAGTGGCGCAAGGCGAAGTCGACCAGGACGGCGTGGTGTTCGCCGATGTCAGGCAACAGGCCTTGCTGGACCGCGTGGCCCGCGTTCAAGCCATCACCCAGGCACCTGATGACGACCCCGACATCGTGCAGGCCCGCGAACGCATCCGCCTGGCCGCCGGCGTACTGAACTGGCAGCTTGCACAAGAGCAGCCCGTGCGACTGTGGGAAGCCCAGAAGGCCCTGCGCGCCATGAATGAAGGCCTGGCTGAAGCGCAACGCCGCGACGCCGCCATTGCGCTGGCCATGCGAGAAGAGCCACAACGCTTCGACCAGTTCGATGACCGCATTCAGGCCCTCGTGCCCTTGCTCGATGTGATGATCCCCAAGGTGGCCGCACTGAGTGCCGAACAGCAGACCGTCGTGCAGGACATGGCCGTGGCCGAACTCACGCGCCAGAAAGAGAACCTGGACGCCTATACGGTGCAAGCTCGCTTTGCCGTGGCGCAACTGTATGACCGTGCCACGGAAGGTGGCAAGCCCACATCAGACGGTCAGACTGGCACGCAAGCAGGCAGCAGCAAAGACCAGAAGGGAGCAGCCGATGCGCCCAAGCCTTGACGCCACCTGGCGCCTGTCTCTGCTCGCATCGGCCTGTTTGCTCAGCGCCTGCGGCATCCTGCGCAGCAGCAAGGAGCCACCCACCCTGCGTTCACTGGCCTCGCAGCAGATCACGGTCAAGCCTGACGCGGTGGAAGGCATCAACGAAGCCCAAGCCATCCAGGCCTATCGCCAGTTCCTGGACAGCGCGCCCAACTCGCCGCAAAGCGCCGAGGCCTTGCGCCGCCTGGCCGATCTGGAGATGGACCGCGCCGACAAGCTCAGCGCCGATCCCAATGCCACAGGCGAGCCTGACTACCGCGCCGCCATCGCCCGCTATCAGGAACACCTGGCGGCTCACCCACAAGCCCCCAACCGTGACCTGGTGCTGTACCAGCTCGCCCGCGCCCAGGAGCAGGCTGGCCAACTGGAAGCCGCCCTGCTGACCCTGACCCAGCTGGTGCAAGCACACCCCGACACGGCCTATGCCGACGAGGCCCAGTTCCGCCGCGGTGAACTGCTGTTCAGCGCCCGCCAGTACGCGCAAGCAGAAAAAGCTTACGCGGCCGTGCTGGAGCCAGACCGCATCAACCCCTACCGAGACCGTGCGCTGTACATGCAGGGCTGGTCGCGCTTCAAGCAAGGGCGCCTGGACGAGGCGCTGCATGCCTTCTTCGGCGTGCTGGACATCAAGCTGGGGCACAACCCTGGCGAAGGCAACCTGAGCAGCGTCGAAGGCCTGGGCCGCGCCGAGCGTGAGTTGCTGGAAGACACCTTCCGCGTGATCAGCCTGTGTCTGACCAATCTGCAAGGCGCCGAGAGCATCGCCAGCTACACCAGCGCGCCCGTATCCGCGCAGACACCGCAGGATGCCCGCCAACGCTACGCCTTCCACGTCTACGAACAACTGGGCGAGTTCTACCTCAAACAGGATCGACCCAAGGACGCGGCTGACACCTTCAACCTGTTTGCCACACGCGCACCGTTGGATGCCCAGGCGCCCAGATTGCACTCGCGCGTCATCGAGATCTACGAACGCGCCGGTTTTGCCACCCTGGCGCTGGAGGCCAAGAAGCAGTTCGTGGCGCACTACGGCCGCCAGAGCGACTTCCGCACGGCCAGCCCGCAAGCCTGGGCCACGGCACAGCCGCTGGTGCAGACCCATCTGGCGGAACTGGCCAGCCACCATCACGCCCTGGCCCAACGCAGCAAGCGCTCTGCGGACTATCAGGAAGCCGTGCACTGGTACCGCGAACTGCTCGTGTCCTTCCCGGATGCCCCGCAGGCTGCCCGCAAGCGCTTCCTGCTGGCTGAACTGTTGTTTGAAGACGCTCGCTTCGCCGAGGCCATCACCGAATACGAACAGGCCGCTTATGACTACCCCGCGCATGCGCAAAGCGCCGATGCCGGTTATGCGGCCTTGCTGAGCCACGCGCAAGTTCAGAAAAGGGCAGACGCCCAGGCGCTGCCCACCTTGCAACGTCAAGGCGTGGCCAGTGCCTTGCGATTTGCCAAGGCCTTCCCCACCGATGCGCGCACGGGCCCCGTGCTCAGTGATGCAGCCGAGAAGCTGTACGCGCTCAACGATGCCAGCCAGGCCGCGCAAGTGGCCCAACAGGTGCTGGATCTGAAGCCGCCCGCCGCCGAGCCACAACGCCGCGTGGCCTGGACGATACTGGCCCACACCGCCTTCGAGCGCCAGGCCTTTGACACCGCAGAACAGGCCTATGCACAGGTCTTGCTGCTCACGCCCGCGCAAGCCGCTGGCCGCAACGAGCTGATCGAGCGCCAGGCCGCCGCGGTATACAAGCAAGGCGAACAAGCCCGGGCTGCAGGCCAGTGGGGCGACGCGGTGGCCCACTTCACCCGTGTGGCCAGCGTGGCCCCGCAATCGGCCATCCGCGCCAACGCCCAGTTCGATGCCGCTGCCGCGCTGATCGCCATGAAGGACTGGGGTGCCGCTGCTGCGTCGCTGGAAGACTTCCGCCAGCGCTATCCCAAACACACGCTGCAAGCCGAGGTCGCGCCCAAGCTGGCGCTGGCCTACACCGAACAAGGCCAATGGGCCAAGGCCGCCAGCGAGCTGGAACGCGTATCGGCCGGCAGCAGCGATGCCACCGTGGCTCGTGATGCCCTGTGGCAGGCCGCCGAGTTCCACGAGAAGGCCGGGGCCCGCGCTGCCGCCGCCAAGGCTTACGAACGCCACCTGGCGCAGAGTCTGGCCATGCGCCCTGCCCCGTTGTTGCCTGCCATCGAGGCGCGCGCCCGACTGGTTCAACTGGCCAGGGAAGACGGCAACGCCAAACGCGAGCTGGCGCTGCAAAAAGACATCTACCTGGCTGATCTCAACGGTGGCAACGAACGCACCGATCGCACCCGCTATCTGGGCGCCACAGCCGCACTGGCGCTGGCCGAGCCCGTGGCCAAGGCCTACCGCGAGGTGGCCCTGGTCGAGCCCCTGCAAAAGCAGCTCAAGCTGAAGAAGGCCAGGATGGAAGAGGCCCTCAAGGCCTATGCCCTGGCCTCGGAGCCCGGCGTGGCCGATGTGAGCACGGCGGCCACTTATCACATCGCGTCCCTGTACCGCGACTTCGGCAAGGCCATGCTGGCGTCTCAGCGCCCCAGGAAGCTGTCAGCCGTGGAGCTGGAGCAATACAACGTGATGCTGGAAGAACAGGCCTTCCCGTTTGAAGAAAAGGCCAGTGATCTGCATGAGGTCAACGCCCGCCGCGCCGCAACAGGCATCTACGACGAATGGGTGCAACGCAGCTTCGACGCCCTGCGCGAGATGCTGCCGGTGCGCTATGGCAAGCGCGAACGCGGCGAAGGCGTCGACACCTCGACCATGCCCTCCCGCGCGAAGCTGAGTGACGCTGCCACCGCATTGGAGCAAGCCGTGCAGCAGAACCCGAAACAGCCAGCACGTTTCAACCAGCTGGGCGCCACCTATCGCCAGCTGGGCCAGTTCGACAAGGCCCGTGCAGCCTATGAACAGGCCATCGCGCAAGACGCCAGCTACGCGCCAGCGGTGCTCAATCTGGGCATCCTGTCCGACCTGTACCTGGGTGACACGGCGCGCGCCCTCACGCTGTACGAACGCTACCTGACGCTCACCCCCGCTGGCGATGCCACCGTGGCCAAGTGGGTCGCCGAGATCAAGAAGCGCAAGCCCAAGGAGGCCTCATGAAGCGTCCCTTCCATGTGTTCGCCACATGTACCGCAGTGTGTACCGCCACGTGCATCGCCCTGGCCAGTGCCCCTGCGATCGCGCAAGACCGTGCCGTCATCGACCCCACCACGATTCTGGGCAACCGCGAGCTGCCCAAGGTGCTCTACATCGTGCCCTGGAAGAAGCCGGTGCCGGGTGACCTGAGCGGGCGCCCGCTCGTCAGCGTCGTCGATGAAGCCCTGGCGCCGATCGACCGCGACGTGTTCCGTCGCCAGTTGCAATACCAGTCTCAACAACAAGCGCGGCAACTCGCGCAACAACAAGCCAAGGCCGCCGAGGGCGCAGCGCCAGCCACGCCCCCCTGACGTGGCATCACGCGCTGCACACCGCCTTTCTGTTCAAGCCCTGCCTGCCCCACACCTGCCCCATCTGTCATTGGAGATCCGAGCCATGAATGCCTTCGAAACCGCCGTCAAGTTTTTCCAGGATTGCGGCCTGTTCATTTACCCCAGCGTGCTGATCATGGCCCTGGGCGTGGCCATAGCCGTTGAACGCTTCATCTACCTGTCGCGCGCGCGCCGTGACAACAGCAAGGTGTGGGCTCAGGTGCTGCCCCTGCTGCAAAAGGGCCAGTTCAAGGAAGTGCTGTCGCTGACCGCCAATTCCGACGCGGCCGTGGGCAACATCGTTCACCACGGGCTGGAGCGCATGCAAAGCCCCGGTCGCCGTGAAGACTTCGATGCAGCCATGGAAGAAGGCATGATGGAAATCGTGCCCCGCCTCGAAAAGCGCACGCACTACATCGCCACCTTTGCCAACGTGATCACGCTGGTGGGCCTGCTGGGCACCATCATTGGCCTGATCAAGGGCTTCACGGCCGTGGCCCAGGTGAACCCGGCAGAGAAGTCCGAGATGCTGTCGGCCAGTATCTCGATCGCCATGAACAACACGGCCTTTGCGCTGATGGTGGCCATTCCCTTCCTGCTGATCCACGCCTTCCTGCAATCCAAGACCAGCGAGATCATCGACGGCCTGGAGGCCGCCAAGATGAGCTTCCTCAACGTGGTGACGCGCATCCGCGCCGAACAGCAGCAAGCCTCGGGGCGCTGACATGGCCGGCCGATCCAGAAGGAGGCGCCAGACCGCGGCGCACCTGGAAATCACCGCCTTCATCAACCTGATCGTGGTGCTGGTGCCCTTCCTGCTGTCCACCGCAGTGTTCTCGCGCCTGGCCGTCATCGACCTGAGCCTGCCTGCCCAAAGCTCGGGCGTGGCGCAACTCAAGGTCAACGAGCTGCAACTCGAAATCGTGATCCAGCCCGAAGCGCTGGAGGTGGGTGACCGTGTGGGCGGCCTCATCGAGCGCATCCCCAACAAGGATGGCGTGCCCGATGTGGCGGCCTTGTCCAGGCTGGTGCAGCAGATCAAGAACAAGTTTCCCGAGAAGCTGGATGCCACCGTGCTGGCGCAAGCCAATACGCCTTACGACACCCTGGTGCAGGTGATGGACGCCGTGCGCGCAGGGCATGTGGTGCAAGGCAACCAGATCGTGCGCGGCGAACTCTTCCCCAACATCTCGATCGGTGACGCACCGGTCGCCACACGATAGAGAGGGGCCATGTCACTCACCCCCAGACAAAGGCGCGCGGAGCGGCGCGCACGGCACGGCAATGCGGTGGACATGAACCTCGTGTCCCTGATCGACGTGTTTACCATCCTCATCTTCTTTCTGCTGTCCAACGCGGGCGGCGTGGAGACGCTGGCCAGCCCCAAGTCGGTGAAGCTGCCGATGTCCGAGGCTCAAACGGCACCGCATGAAACCGTGGTGATCGTGGTCAACGCCACCGAGATCGTGGTGGACGGCCGCAAGGTGGCCGCCGTGGCCGATGTGATCGACGCCCGGGAAGACCTGATCGCGCCCTTGAAGGCGGAACTGGAAGCGCTCGCCAGCCGTGAAGTGATCCGTCAGGAAAACAATGCGCAAGCGCGGCGCCTGACCATCATGGGCGACAAGGACATCCCCTACCGCCTGCTGCGCAAGATCATGGCCACCAGCGCCAGCGCCAACTATGCGGACGTGTCCTTTGCGGTCCGCCAGAGGAGCGCATCGTGAGCACCGCCGCCTTGGTGTCTTTCCGCACCCCGGTGCTGGCCTGGGCAGACTCGGCCGATGACGAGCGGCTGTTCAAGCGCGTCACCAGCACCGTGCTGATCATCACGGTGATCTTGTGCCTGATCGTGCTGCTGTCACCCACGCCTGAGCCTGATCACACGCAGGCGCCCGCATTGCCCGCACCCATGGCCAAGTTGCTGCTGGAACACACGGCGCCACCCATACCCGTCAAGCCCGCGGTGCAGCCTGAGCCACAAGCCAAGGCCGCCCCCGTTCAGGAAAGCCAGCCCGTGCCGGTGAAGGCAGCACCTCGCAAGCAGGCCGCGCGCATCAAGGACGAACCCAAGGCCGCACCGGTACCCGAAGCGCGTGCACCGGTTGACAACAAGCCCGCCGGCGAAGTCGAGGCTGCGCGTCGCAAGGTGGCCGGCATGGGCCTGCTGGCCGCGAAGGACGAGATCGCCCAGGTACGTGGCGCGCCCGTTGCAGTGCAACTCAACACCAGCATCAAGCAAGGTGCGGGCGTGGGCAGCGGCGCGGGGCCAGGTGTCGGGGCAGGCAACCAGCCGGGTGTGCCCACGCGCGCGCTGATCACCTCGAATGCCACGGGTGGCAGCGGTGGCATCAACACCAGTGGCTACAGCCGCAACACAGGCGGCGGGGGGCTGGCTGGCCGCGCCACCACGCTGGTTGAAGGTGCGGC
>NZ_DASUIS010000148.1:0-60310 GCF_036279675.1 Aquabacterium sp.
AGTCAAGAAGGGTGCCTCCTTGTGTGAGGCCCTGCTCAAGCATGGTGTGGCCATCGAGCATGCCTGCGACATGGTCACGGCCTGCGCCACCTGTCATGTACTGATTCGTGCGGGCGCCAATACGCTCGACGAACCCGACGACGACGAAAACGACCAGATGGACAACGCCTGGGGCCTGGAGCCCTGCTCGCGCCTGGCATGTGCCGTGCGCATCAAGGATGGTGACATCACCGTGGAGTTGCCCAAGCACAGCCGCAATCATGCGCGGGAGCATTGAGGGATCGGGGCTCGCACCAGACCGATCCTGACTCAGGTCAAACCGATCGTTTGACGCGTCCATGACCCTGTTTTCCGCCGATTGAAGCGGGCAAGCCCTTCCTAAGATGCCGCATCGCCCAGATGCTTGAGCTGTGTTCGCCAAACCACCTGCGTAACGGGCTCATGTCGATGCAGGACGGTTGCAGTGATGCGGCGGATTCAAATATGGTGGCTCAGCATGGTCGTGGCGTTGCCGCCTTGCCTGGCACGCGCAGCCGAGCCAGCAGCAGAGGCGGCCTGGCACATCGCGTCAATTGGCCCCACGACGCGGAATTACGTCCAGCACATCCTGTCGACCGGTGATCACGAGGGCTTGCCCTTTGCGATCGTTGACAAAGTCGCTTCCACCATCCAGGTCTATCGCGCAGATGGCTCATTGGTTGGTACATCCTCCGTCCTGCTGGGGCA
Organism: Aquabacterium sp.; assembly: GCF_036279675.1. Taxonomy (GTDB): domain Bacteria; phylum Pseudomonadota; class Gammaproteobacteria; order Burkholderiales; family Burkholderiaceae_C; genus Aquabacterium. The sequence goes on from NZ_DASUIS010000148.1 coordinate 727, forward strand.
GACCAGGGGCGACACCATCGTGCCGGGCACAGGGGAACGCACTCAGACCAGACAACTGCGCCCGATGGATCGCACCACGCCTGCCGGACGCTTCTACAGCGAGCCAGGTCACAACCAGGTTGGCGAAGCAGTCGTATGGATCGACTATGCGGCGGCCCTGGCCATTCACCGCCTGCGACCTGGCCTCCCACAAGAAAAGCGAGCGCAGCGCATGGCATCCGGCAACCCGCTGGACAAGCGCATATCCGCAGGGTGTGTGGTCGTGCCCGTCGCGTTCTACCTCGATGTCGTGCAGCCCACCCTTGGTCACAACAAGGGCATCGTCTATGTGATGACGGAAAACGGTGATCAACCTCGCTGATCACCGTTGAGGCGATGCAGCCATTGCAAACACCTCATCAACGGATTTGACTTCTGGCAATACGTACACCATGGCGGGCTGCCGCGCGAACATGGGTCGGATGTAGGTCTCGTAGAACGCCACCGGCACGTTGATACAGCCATACGAGATACGCTTGTCCGCCAGCACGGGAGACGCCAGACGAGCCAGACGGCGCTCACCCGGATTGGACGTCAACACCCTGTGGATGGACACGCCTGCATCATAGTCAACCCAGACCACATCTTCACCACGGCCGTTGTGGCCACGCTCGGCCAGAAAGCGGCCTGCAGGCGTGGTTCTTTCTCCGGGCCTCACCTCGGAAATGGCACGTTGCCCGATACCAGGCACCGTGTCGTCACCATGCGCTGCGCCCAACAAGACCGACGTCGAACCGCGCAAGCGCCCTGCCTCGTCCAATACGTAAAGTCTGGCTGCACGCTTGTCGATGATGATGAACGCGGCTTGCCTGTTGTCATGGGAGCGCAGCGCCCAATCGGCCACCTTGCGGGCATCACTGGAAGGGTGCTGCGAACCGAAGGAAGCCTGCAACATCGGGCTTTCAGCCACCTGAGGAAGCGGTGCGGCCGTATCCAATCTGCCTGGGCTCGCCACAACCAGGATCGACGCAGCGATGGCCACCACACGCGTCCAGACCGCTGTATACCCCCGCGGAATGGCATTCAACGCTGGTGAAGGATGAAGCATGTCGGTATCGCGCCCCGCCCCCTTCAACGAGACACCGGGCATCCACGAGCATCTCAGATGAGGGCGTCAGCCAGATGGATCAGTTCCGATCAGCCCGGGCCGGTCGTTCGACAGCCCCTGTTGGCGTGCCTGAAGGCGAGTGGTCCATCGTCGACGCCGCGCCACTGTCAGAGGAAGGGGTGGAGGTCCGCCCATTCAGACCACCGGTCGGGTCGGACCCGCTGCTCGTGGCGTCAACGCCTGTATCGCGCTTCATCTGGCTTGGCTTCGTCATGCCACCCGCACTCCCCGACTGGTCGGTCTGGGGACTGGTCGTCTGATTTTGCGGCTGAGACTGTGTCGCTGTGCCATCGTATTTGTTGTCCGCGCTTTGTGCGTACACAACCGCAGCGCCACTGGCAACGGCCAGACACATGGCCATTGCAACCGTCGTCTTTGAAATGCGCATATCGTTCTCCTTACATGGTGATTGACCGCCCATACGCAGGCCGGGATTGACCCCGCAGGTGTCAATCCCTTGGTAGCAAGCCACGCGCCTGAACCAGGTTCCCGTTCTTGCCAGGGAATGGACTGCCGACACGACCAGGCTGACAGGTAAGACTTGCCGCAAGGTTGCAATTCTTCCCGTGCACCAGCACGCCAGGCTTGCCCCCTGTTACCCGGGCCGCCCCCGACGTCGGGCTATCGAACGGGCACACTGCTTGCCGCATCAAGACCGTGCGAAACACGATGGAGCGTCTGATGCCTTTCAAGTTCATTGCTGCCATCAAGCCTGGCATCTGGCGCATCATCCGGCTGTGCGCGGTGTTCATCGTCCCGTTGATAGGCGTCATCGCGCTACTGTCGTCGCTGGTTCAACACATGGTCACACCGTTGCTGCTGAACTGGGCCGACAGAGACCTCGACGAACGCGCGAACCTCATTGCAAAAGTACTTCAGGAACCGGCCGCCACGGCCCTTCGCCTGGGTGACACGCACACCTTGACACAACAACTGGAGCGCGTCACTCAGGATGAACGGCTCCTCTCGGCTGCCGTATGCGATCAGTCCCAACATCTGTTCGCATGGAGTCAACGCTACCCGGTATCTCAAGGCTGCAACGCCGCATCCGGGCAGGGTGAGAACGCCAGCGACTCACCTGCCAACAACCTGCATGTCAACCTCATTGACGTGCCATTGAGCACCGTCGACAACGCGCGCATGGTACTGGTTCATGATCGCAACTACGCCTGGCGCAGAGGCGAGTTGACACAGCGCTACATCGTCTGGGTGTTCTCGGCGCTCGGCACCTGCCTCGCTGCCGTGTTGCTGCTGACCGCGCACTGGAGCTGGCGATCCTGGGTCAAGGGTGTTCGCCGTATCTTGCTCAGCGATGGCACAACGGAAGGTACAGCACAAGCATCACCAGAGATTGCCCCGCTGATACCGGATCTTCGCCGGTTGCTGCGAAGTGTCAATGAAGACCGGCGAATCTTGAAGGACACCACCATCGAGTGGCGTCCCGAGACGCTCAAACTGTTGTTGCGCGAACATATGTTTGGCGACGAGGTCATGGTTGTATCCAACAGAGAACCCTACATTCATGAGCTTCAACCGGACGGGCGCATTGAAGTCATTCGTCCGGCCAGCGGATTGGTGACTGCCGTCGAGCCCGTGATGCGCGCCTGCTCCGGGACCTGGATCGCTCACGGCAGCGGTAGTGCCGACGATCGGGTGGTCGATGCCAGATCGCGCATACAGGTACCACCTGAAGGCATAGGTGACGGCAGCAGCATGCAGGGGACCTATACGCTGCGCCGTGTATGGCTTTCGCAAGAAGAAGAACAAGGGTACTACCAGGGCTTTGCCAACGAAGGCCTCTGGCCGCTGTGTCACATCGCCCATGTTCGACCGGTATTTCGCGATGAGGACTGGAAGCAGTATCTGGCCGTCAACACCCGATTTGCAGATGCGGTGGTGGCCGAAGCACGTTCGGACAACCCCGTGGTACTCGTTCAGGATTACCACTTCGCGCTGCTACCGAAGCTGCTGAGAGAACGGTTGCCCCGGGCCACGATCCTGACCTTCTGGCATATTCCCTGGCCGAACGTCGAGTCATTTGGCATCTGTCCTTGGAGCAAGCAGATTCTCGAAGGCCTGCTCGGCAGCTCCATCATCGGATTTCACACGCGTTACCACTGCCAGAACTTCATGGAGTCAGTGGACAGGTTCATGGAGTCGCGCATCTCACGGGAAGACGCCACCGTCACGTACCAGGCGCACCGAACCAAGGTCCGCGACTACCCCATCTCCATACATTGGCCTCCACCCGCGCCCAATGCAGCCGAGTTGAATGACGTAGCCAGAAAGGCCATGCGTCTGCAACATGGATTGCCCATGGCGCACAAGCTGGGAATCGGTGTCGACAGACTGGACTACACGAAAGGCATCGTGGAGCGCATGCTTGCTGTCGAATCCATGCTTGAACAGCAGCCTCAATGGCGGGGGCGTTTCACCTTCATCCAGGTTGCCGCGCCCACGCGCTCCACGCTTGACGCATATCAACGGCTGGAAGCCAGCGTGCGCCAACAGGCTCAACGTATCAACGACAAATTCGAGCAGTTGCTGCCGGGCTCTCCGCCCGCCATCATCTTGCTGATCGAGCATCACGACGCGGCATCCGTGCTCACCTACTACCGAAGTGCCGACCTCGCCATGGTGACCAGCCTGCACGATGGCATGAACCTCGTGGCCAAGGAGTTCATTGCGGCCAGAGATGCCGACGACGGTGTCCTGATTCTCAGCCGTTTCGCAGGCGCCGCTGGCGAACTGCGCGAGGCGCTCATTGTCAACCCGTACCACATCGGTCAGACGGCGGCCGCCTTGACCAGGGCGCTGGACATGAGCCTGGCCGAGCAACAAGAACGGATGCGCGCACTGCGCAAACGGCTATCGGACTTCAACATCTACAGGTGGGCGGGTCGCATGCTGCTGGACGCAGCGGATGAGCGTCAGCACATTCGCGTCCAGGATCGCATCGTCCAGGTCGCCAGCGCATCCACACCAAGACGGCTTCACATGCCATGGCAACGTCGTGCATAAATAAGGAGCGCCATCTCATGCCAGACAAGACATCCAAGCGCCGCTTGCTTGCACCAGCAAACCGCAGCCTGCTCCTGGAGCTTGCACAAGACAATACGCTGTTTGCATTTGACTTTGATGGCACGCTGGCGCCCATCGTCGGAGACCCCCAGAAGGCCTTCCTGCCTCACCCCACCTGGCACGCGCTGTCCGCGCTGTCGCGCATGGCGAAGGTGGCCGTCATATCCGGCCGAAGCCAGACCGACCTCCAGCGCAGGCTGCCCGTTGAGGTGGCCTATGTCATCGGCAATCATGGCAATGAAGGATTTCCTGTGGAGGACAGGGCGAGCCGCATCGAGCAAGAGCACTGTTGCAGTGTCTGGCTGAGGCAACTTCTGGCCCAGAACATCGCGTCTCACGACTGGCACCATGTCGTCGGCGCCACGATCGAAGACAAGGGCAGGACACTGTGCATGCACTACCGACACTGCGCCAACCACGAACAGGCGCATGCGGTCTTGTCGCAATTCGCCACCAACCTGATACCGCCCGCGCAAGTGGTCGAAGGCTTGGCCACGATCAATTTGCTACCGCTTCGAGCTCGCAACAAGGGAGATGCCATGAGGTCGTTGATGACCCACAGCGGTTGCGCGCGTGCCCTGTTCATAGGTGATGACATGACCGACGAACTGGCGTTCGCGGTAGCGCCATCAGGCTGGATCACAGCAAAAGTTGGACGCGCGGATCAAAGCCTGGCGCGCTTTCGTCTGAACAATACTCGTGAAGTTCGCACCTTGCTTGAATTGCTCGTCTGGTACCGGCAATCGATCAGACCTCAGGCAACCCTTTGCACAGGTGAATCCACGGTCTGACTGGTCTGCGCCTTGGCTCTGAGCGTGGGCAGACACTCCGGGTGATGACGCTGAACGAAAGCCAGCAGTTGTTCGCGAACCTCACAACGCAGATCCCAGTTCCTGGGTGAGTCGGCAGAACTGACCAGACAACGCAATTGCATGGCGTGCTCGCCCGCTTCGGTCACCTGCAACAGACAGACCTGCCCATTCCAGTTGACAGAGGCCCGACAGACCCGCAACAACTCATCGCGCAGGGGTTGCAAGGGCATCCGGTAGTCCACCCATAAGAAGACCGTTCCGATGATGGCAGAACTGGATCGCGTCCAGTTCTGGAAGGGATGCTGGGTCCACCATTCCAGCGGCACCACCAGTCGGCGCTGATCCCACAGCCTGACGACGACATAGGTACCGGTGATCTCTTCAATCCACCCCCATTCGTTCTCCACGATGACAACGTCTTCCAGGCGGATCGGCTGAGTCAACCCAATTTGCAGACCAGCAATCCAGTTTCCTAGCAGGGGGCGCGCAGCCAGACCAGCGACGATGCCAGCCAGTCCCGCCGATGCCAGCAAACTGGCACCGATATGGCGGATGTCAGGGAATGTCATCAGCGCCAGCGCCACGCCGATCAGGCTCAACACAGATATCACACTGCGCGTGATGACCCTGGTTTGCGTCATGATCCGACGTGCCGTCGTGCTGTCGACAGCCGATGTCGGCTGCGACGTAATCAAGGCTTCGCCCAGAGCACCGACCGCCCGCGTCAACAGCCATGTCGTGCAGAAAACCAGTGTGACCGTCAGTACCTGCCTGACCGTGGCCATGCCCGGCAAAGCGTCTGACGCACCGTAAAGCACAACCTCCAGGCCGATCAGCGGAGGCAGGACGTTGGCTGGCTTCGTCGTGGCGCGGCGCAACAGTAACAGCGTGGGCGACTTGCTGGCGGCATGCTCAAACAAGGCATCAGCCACGCGAAAGCTCAACCATCCTGCAACCGCAAAGGCGATACCTACTTCGACAACGGTGAGCCAATGAGGCTCACCGTTCAGCCACATATCCGCCGATATCATGGCCCTCACCCCGTACGCGGACTGGACAGATCGACCTGCGTTCTCAACTCGCACAGGTGATCGTAGTCATGCCGAAAGGAGAACCGCTGCCGCTCGACGACAGCGTGCAAGGCGTCAGGCAGCACATGACGATCCAGCGTGTCGCGATATCGCTCAAGCAGAGATTCCAGGGCCTGTCCCAACGCCTTGAACAGCATCTGGTCGTCGTAACCGTACACCATGCCCTTCAACCACAGCCGACCGCAACTTGCCTTTCCCAGCAAGCTACCACCTGTCAGGCGTTCGGTATCCCCTCCGTACTCCCGCGCATGAGTGCGCAGTTGCTCATTGGCAAGCGCACACTGGATCGCGTAGTCCTGAGCCAGGCTGTTCAACATGGCTGATCGCGCGTGGCGCGCGCACATGATGGAGATGCGCTCGCCATCCCCACACTTCAATATCAAGCCGTTCAACGCTTCCAGAATGTATTGAAATACCATGATCGTCTCTTGGTTGACTTCGCCAGTTCATTGATGCGCCCCGCGCACCACGATGTCATTGCGCACGCTTTTCACGCCCGAGACACTCAAGGCCAGGTCGCCGGCCAGTGCCCGTTCTTCCTGGGATATGGCAAAGCCCGTCAGCAACACCTCGCCGTTCAGCGTCTCCACACCCAGTCTCATCGCACTCACTTTCTGATTTTCGGCAAAGCGAGCCTTCACACGTGTCGTGATCGTGCTGTCATCGACGTATTGGCCCACCGTACTCTGCCCTGCGGTGACAGAACATGCGCCGAGGTTCAACGACGACAGCGCCAGAATGCTCAATGCCAGAATCGAGGTTCTCATGATGGTCAATCTCCTTCGCTAGCAGGTCATGTTGTCAGCTACCACGATGACTTCCTTGCTCAACTCTTCTTTGCACTGCAGGAAGTCCCGTTGCAATTGAGCCCAATCCAGATCGGCACAAGCCAGTTGGTGGATGATCGGCCCCTCTTCCAGCTTGACGTGCTGATAGAAGAGGTGCACCAGCGCTTGAAAATTGGAACGACCTTCAGCATCGTCCGACTGGTTCCATCCCTGCAGATCGGAAAGCAACTGTTGCATTTGAAGATCGATGCGCTGCCGTCGATTGAAAGTTTCCAGATGGAGGGCATCCCGGGCGTAATGGCGAATCACGCGCGCATCCATGCGGAGGTGGCGCTGTATCTCCTCGCTCGCTTCAAGTGCCAGGACATACGCGAACGCCGTGTCGCCCGCAGAAAGCAGAATGCGGCACTCATGCAACAGCGTCACGATAGTTCGATGCTCGAGTTGCATCAACCGGATGACTGAAGTCCGCTCGTGTGTCTGAGCGCGAAACACGCGGGGGTGTCTTGCGGTTTTCTCGAAAAGTGCTGTGTTCATACGAGACCTCTGGATGCAAGGACATGACAAGCATGGTTCAGCAAGCGCCGTACCGCCTCTTGCTGTCCATATCCACGACGCAAATGGCAAAATTTGCAGCAGGCATTGACCTCCATCGGTAAGAGTGGGCATATGGTGGCGACGACTCGCCGTGTCGATGTTCGGATCATGGGTCTGGCATGCAAGTTGCGCCGAAGGCCATCCCTGACACAGAAGAGCAGATGCCATGCCTCTCCATGCAATCCGGCTTGAGTCCCAACAGCGCGCAACGTTGACGCCTCGCCTCCAACAGGCTGTCCGACTCCTTCAACTGTCGTCCCTGGACTTTGCCAGGGAGATTCAGCACGCCTTGAATCAGAACCCGTTTCTGGAGGATGAAGAGCCCGATGCATCCACAGATCGTGAAGACCAGGTTCACGCGCCCGGTGGGGATCAGCCGGCACCAGCAGAGGTCCAACACGCAGTAGACACCGCATCGCATCCGGAACATGACGTGGCATGGCCGGATGGCACCATCTCGCCGCAATCGGGTGCTTCGTCGGGAAAGCGCCTCAACGACGCGGATTTCAGTTATCTCGATACCGTTGCGCAAGAGACCAGCCTGCGTCAACACTTGCATTCACAGGCAAGCGTCAGGCGACTGCAGGAGCGGCAAAGGGCGCTCGTCGGACTGATCATCGAATCCATCGATGACGACGGCTATCTGCGCATGGATGTTCATGACCTGGCCACCGTGGCCGAGCTCGATCCGGTGGCAGATCCAGAAGAAATCAATGCGGCCATTGCAGTCGTTCAATCCATGGAGCCATGTGGCGTCGCCGCTCGCAGCCTGCAGGAGTGCCTTGACCTTCAGCTCGAGGCCATGGCTGACCCTGCCAGGCGCGCGATGGCCAGGACCATCATCCGAGAACATGTCGATCTGCTCGCCCGCAAGGACCTGGGTACGCTGTCAAGGTTGTTAGGCACAGACGTCGGTGAAATTCAGGCCATCTGCGAGCGCATACGACATCTGGACCCTCACCCGGGTTGGCAATACGGCGCTGAACCAACTCGCTACCTCACGCCTGACCTCATTGCCCGGAAGGTCAAAGGTCAGTGGCAACTGTCGCTCAACCCCGATGTCGTTCCACGCGTCAGAGTCAGTGAAATTTACACCGAGCTGTTTCAGCAGCACAAATCAGCCGAACATGGCGAACTCGCAGCGCACTTGCAGGAAGCGCGTTGGACCGTTCGCAATGTGAATCAACGGTTTCAAACCATACTGGCCGTCGCCACCGCCATCTTGAGGCGACAGCATTTGTTTCTGGAATTTGGGCCGATGGCCTTGAAGCCCCTGGCATTGAAGGAGCTGGCTGACGAGTTGGATCTGCATGAATCCACCATATCCCGTGCCATCAACAACAAATACATGGCCACGCCCGCGGGGGTGTTCGAGTTGAAGCAGTTCTTCTCGCGCGCCATGTACACCGCCAATGGCGGCACGTGTTCGACCGCAGCCATACAGGGTTTGATCAGGGAAATGATCGACGAGGAGGATGCAGGTCGCCCCCTGTCGGACGCGGAAATAACCCGCCTGCTCGCTCGTCAAGGCCTGGTGGTCGCGCGTCGCACGGTCACCAAATACAGGCAGATGATGAAGATCGCGGCTGTGAGCCAGCGACGCGCACCTGCCTCATCTAACCTTGCTCCTGCCCCTCGTCCTTGATTCTGTCGGGCACCGTCGCGTATTCCTTCAGGCGGTTGTAGAGCGTCTTGAGGCTGATACCCAAAGTCGCGGCGGTGTGCTCCTTGTGGCGCCCCAGGTGATCCAATGTTCTCAAGATGATCTGGCGCTCTGCCTCAGCCAGCGGTGTACCCAGTTGGATATGCAGCAATGGCGCACCTGAAGCCACTGTGGTGGGTTCATCCGCTTGGGGCAGGCACTCATCCGTGATGATCTCGTCGGGTGCCATCACATAGGCTCGGTGAACAATGTTGCGCAACTCCCTTACGTTGCCCGGCCAGTGGTATGTGCTCAACCGCGCCAATGCCTGGGGATCGTAGCGCTTGGTCTGCCCTTCTCTGCGGCACACTTCGTCGAGAAAATGTTGTGCGATCAAGGGGACGTCTTCCAGGCGCTCGCGCAACGGTGGCAGATGGATAGGGAACACATTCAAACGGTATAGCAGATCCTCTCTCAGCTTGCCCGATTGCACAGCCTCGGCCAAAGGTCGGTTGGTTGCGGCGATGATGCGCAAGTCCGCCATCACGGCTTGCGTGGAACCCACCCTCATGAAGCTGTTTGTCTCCAGGACTCGCAACAACTTGACCTGCAGGTCCAGCGGCATTTCGGTGATCTCATCCAGGAAAAGCGTGCCACCGCTCGCCCGCTCGAATATGCCCACATGCTGCCGATCAGCCCCCGTGAAGCTCCCTTTCTCATGGCCAAAGAGTTCACTCTCGATCAGGTGAGGCGATATCGCGCCGCAGTTCACGGCCAGAAAGGGCTCGGATCGACGTCGGCTCAAATCATGCACGGTACCGGCCACAACCTCTTTGCCACAACCGCTCTCGCCCGTGATCAGCACGGTGACCGCTGTTGCGGACACCCGGAGGATCTGTTCGTACACAGATCGCATCTTGCCGCTTCGGCCCCACAGCAATCCGAAATGGCCTTCGGCCTCCAGCTCATCAAACAGATTGGAGGCTTCTGCCACCAATACGGACGGCTTGATGAGCCGAGACAAGACGCCCGTCAGCTGCTTGATGTTGATAGGCTTGACAAGATAGTCCGCCGCGCCGAGACGCAAGGCCTGGATGGAGGTTTCGAGACTGGCGTGCCCCGTCATCAAGACCACTTCCGTATTGCTCAAGCCAGAGCCATCTTCAAACAGCTGCATCCCTGAGCCATCGGGCAGCATCAAGTCCAGCAAGACGATATCGGGCTCCTGCAATGCCAATTGGCGACGGGCCTCCCGCAGCGAGCCCGCCGTGGCGACGGTGAGCCCCTCGCCCGCGATGAGCTCGGCAACCATCTCGGCCGCATCGGCTTCGTCGTCAACGACCAAGGCATGGGGCATGGTTGGCACTCCTTCAATTGGAACGGCTGAAGACATTGTGTGCCGCAGCCTTGGCGATTCGCGTGGAGTGGGGTCAATGTTTACAGATTGATTCGTTCCTCACGAGCACGCCCTCGTTATCAGCATGGTCATCGGCTTTCGGGCATATCCCTTGCCACCTTTCACATTCGGACAAGCTCCATTGAAAGGACATAACAAATGAGCACAACACGAAGAGAACTGCTGACCACTTTTGTGCTCGCGCAGCCGCCTGCTCAGACCAAGGCAGCATCCAGCAACGAAGACGGCACGCGTACCATGGGCAACCCGCAGCACACGCCAGGCCGCGTGCGAGCCCATTTGGGTGAGGGTGGCGGGCCTGACAGGTATCGCAGGCACCGCGGCCCGCCAGAGCCGGCCCGGCCATCGTGGCTGAAAGCCATCAGCTGGGCGCTGCTGGTGGTGGCAGTGTGGCACCGCCGTACGCACTTTTGACCGCGATCAACGTCGTCAAGACAAGATGCCGTGCGGCGCCTGATGGAGAATTTTTTCAAGCAATGCTGAATCCACCGGCTTGACCAGGTGATCATTGAACCCGGACTGATGCGCGCGGTCCACATCAGCTGGCTGCCCATAGCCTGACAGGGCGACCAGGCAACCTGAGTAACCAGCGGCTCTGAGCTTCTGAGCCACCTGATAGCCCGTCAGGCCCGGCAGGCCGATGTCTATGAGGGCCACATCGGGCTTGATTCGCAAAATCAACTCCAGCCCACCCTGCCCGTCCTGAGCGGCATGGATCTCGTGATCGCTCAGCGTGAGCATGGCACACAGCGCTTCCCGCGCATCGTCGTTGTCTTCGACCACCACCACGCGATGGGCGTCGCGTGCAACGTTTGGGCGGCGATCCTTCGAAGGCTCATCCATTGCGCGGGCCAATGGCAGGCGAACGGTGAACAAGCTGCCCTTGTCCATCCCCCCGCTTTGCACCTCAACCTTGCCGCCATGCAATTCAACCAGTCTGCGAACCAGTGTCAGACCGATGCCCAACCCACCTTGCGGTCGATCCATTGTTCGTTCACCCTGCACAAACATGTCAAACACGCGCGCCATCAGTTCGGCAGACATCCCGACGCCACTATCGCGGACTTGCAAGACGGCCTCACCATCGCACGCTTTGACGCCCACTTCAATATGGCCTTGCTCAGGGGTGTATTTCACCGCGTTGCTCAGCAGGTTGTTGATCACTTGCTCGATCCGCATGGCATCGGCATACACCCACACGTCATCGAGCTGTACGGTCAATTGATGCGCGCGCAGGTGTCCCGCCAACTCGAGGGTGTGAACAACGCGCTGGACCAACTGCCCCAGCAGCAGGGGGGACCGAACCAACAGCACCTTGCCTGAGATGACACGAAATACGTCCAGCAGATCATCCATCAGTCTGGCCAGATGATTGGTTTGACGCGCAATGATCTGCCGGGCACGAACGGCCACTTCCTGGCCCGGATCCGCACGATTGAGGACCTCGCACGCGGCCGATATGGCGCCCAGCGGGTTGCGAAGCTCGTGTCCCAACATGGCCAGAAACTCGTCTTTGGCACGGTTGGCCCGTTCAGCTTCCATCCGCGCCTGTTTTTCGATGGCAACCAGGTGGGCCCGTTCCTGGTCCAGATGCCTTTGCTGCGTGACGTCAATGACCATGCCTGTCAGGCTGATCTCCGGGTGGGACGCTGCGTGATGCACGTAGGCAATCGACACGCGACTTGAGAGCCACCGTTCATGGTCAAGGCCCTTGTCACGAATCAGGATGCGGCTTTCAATTGTCACCCGGTCCTGCATGCCTTTCACTGCCTGTTTCACAAGCTCGATCATCACGCGCTTGTCATGGGGGTGCAGCCGGGCCGTCAGCACGGACCACTTCCCTGTACAACGTGTTGGCGGCAAAGCCAGCAAGGTGGACAGGCCTGGCGTCCAGGACGCCTGGTTGACGTCGAGGTTCACATGAAAGAAGCCAACCTGATCCGTGGCATGAGCCAGATCGCTCACCTGGCCTGGTGTCAGACCATCCCGTGGGCCTTCTGGCGGTGTCTCAAGCACCTGCTCCGGTTCGACTGAATAACGGCCCACACGCCAGATCAGCCACGTTGCGAGCAGCATGGACAACACACAGGCGACAACGGTGGAGACCACATCGTGCCACTGCGACGCCACCAGCTGGCGATCGGACTCGCTCACGATCACACGCCAGCCTGTCTGCCCTATCCCCTGCCACGCCGACAGGACATCGGATGACGCCAACGTTTGGTCACCAGCGCTCCCGGCAACGCCTTGTCTTATCTGATCCATCAGCCTGTCCACCAGGGCTGAAGGCCATTTGCCATCGCCTCCACCACTTCGGGCGACCGGCTTCCATTGGGCATCCACGATATGAATGAGTTGATCTGCCTCTCGATGTGGCGTCGCTCCGGCTTCCAACAAGCTGCGCCACCCTTGCGTGGACACCCAGGCCCCAAGCGCGTATCTGACTTGTCCTTTGATGATCACGGGCACCAGAATGCCTGACATCGGTGCACCATCAGGTGCGGCCATCACGCCTGTCGAGACCATCCGGCCTTGCTGCCTGAGCGTGGAGAGCACCGCCGTATCGGCAAGCGAACCCAAAGGCTTGCCCATCGGCTGATTGGTATTGAAGATCAATTCGCCATTCGGCGCCACCAGAAACACGCTGCGCCAACTCTGGCGCAAGCGAGGCATGGTCGCCAACGCACCGAAGAAGCCAACGACATCATCTCGCTGCAGGGCGTCGGCATACGTCAGGAAGGTCAGCGCCTGAGCCGATGCCTGCATTTCCTGATCAATCGAACGCGCCAGCAACGATGTTTGCCGCTTGAGTTCGACCTCGAACCTCGCGTGCTCGGCCTGCCAGGCCTGTGCCGTCTCCACAACCATCCACACGGCAACGGGCGCCGTCACCGCCACTACCATGCCCAGAAGACGAGCGAGCGATGCTACTGCGGGCCATCTCTTCGAGAATAGGCGCCCTTTCACGAGTTTCCCATTTCTCCCTGCAAGGGTTTGATGTGGAGATCTCAAGACTAACGGAATGCTTGTTGACGTCAAGTGCACTCCTCTCGCAGGGCCCTCAGGAACACGTTGCAGGTATGGTTGCTGCAGCCCTTGCCATGAATCGGTAAAGATTGCCGTCAGCCTTGATGGCCTTCGGTCCCTCGACCCACGGCTACGGCGCGCTCGAGCGCGTGCAATTGGCAACCGGGGTCCGGACCACTTTACGAGGCCCCGCTTTGCCAATGCGCCCGCACGCCGAGGTAGCGTTGGACAAATGGGATCAGGTCGATTGCTGGTCCGCCTTAGCGTTCGGACTCCTCTTGCCGGGTGGTCACCTGCAAGGTCTTGGCCGTATCGAGGTCACGCTGCAACGCCGGCAGGGTGTCGTTGGCGAGGGCCCTGACATCTGCATCAGCACTGCTGGCTGCGGCCTTCTGGAAGAGATCGATGACCTCCTGATGCACGTTCACGCCCACGGACTCGACATAGCTGCGGTCAAAATTGCTGCCCTCGCGCAGCGACAAGATGACCAGCTTGGCACGTTGCGTCAGTGAAGGCGAGTCGGATACTTCGACCCCTTTGGCTTCAGCCAATGCGTCCAGCTTGTTGCGGGCTTGCGTGTGATCGTCCAGCACCCGTTGTGCGAAATGGCGCACCTGGGTATTTCGTGATCTGTCCAGCGCGATCTTGCTGCCCTGCACGGCTGCCGTACAGACCGCCTGCGCATCTTGCAAGAATTCCTTGTCTGACTGTTTCAGCTGGCTGACCATCGGTTTGACCGGCACGGAAACAGACGCGCTCGAAGGGCTGGAAGGGGGGGACGCGCTCGGGCTCGTCCCTGCGGGGCCCGTACCTCCCGCCACTGCAAAGCCCATATTGGCCACAAGCAGGGTGCCAAGCAGACGAGATAGAGAACGACTGGCAAGACGAGCGTGAGATGAATGGACCGATGTACGCAATTTCATGGCGACTCTCCTAAGTCGTGGTTGAAAAAAGACCAAAGGACTCGGTCTTCCTGTCCATACAGGTGGGCAAGCGCCATGCCGCCTTTGCGGCACAAGCGGGAAAGTGCAACTCGCGTTGCAGGAGCAATCCAGGGTCCACGAAGCCTGCGCCATCTCCGCGCCTTGAACGGGATTTAACAATTCAAGGGGCGCGAACCTGCCATCCGTTGCGAGCTAAGGGAACACCCCGCTTTTCCACACAAAACGCTTCGCGTTAAATCCGCCACGCATCAGCAGCACGATGCAAGCGCAGTTGTTCCCCCAACCCCGTATTCTTCGGAGAAGCGTTTCATGAACCCCTCGTCCTTCCTGCGCCGCATGCGCGGGGCACTCGCGTTGATGGCTGTCGGCGTTGCCCTGGCACCCACTACGGCCAGCGCCCTCGATACCAACCTGGTGCCATCGATCGGCGCCGATACCGGTCGTTTCACCTTGCCGATCTCCTGCCAGATCAGCGTGGGCACCCTCAAGCTCATCAAGATCGGTGGCACGGTTGACATCCAGGGCATCGCCCCCGTTCAGCTTGGCCCCGGTCAGGCCTTCTACCTGTCGCAAGGCAGCGGCGCCCTGACGCTGCCGGCGTGGCTTTCCACATTGGGTGGCATTGCCACCATCAACAAGGCGGACGCGACGGTGTCCAGCCTCAAGATTGGCGCAACGCGCTCCACACCCGCCACGGTCGATCTGTCCCGTCTCTACGACCTGAGCGTGACGGACGTGCCGGTCGTGTCCGGCAAGCCGATCACGGTGGGATTGCCCAAGACGGGCAGTTTCCGTGTCGGCCCCTACATCGCGCCAGCCGATGGTCGCGTGCAGTTTCGCTTTGAAGGCGCAACGGCCGACGTGACACTCAAGAGCTCGCTGGGTCTCAAGATCAAGGTGCATGCCGAATGCGCAGCTTCACAAGGCAACGCCTTGTTGTCGGTTGCCGTGGGCAGCCAGGTTGATCCCAGCAAGCCAGCCTTGTTCGAGGGTGAGCCCCTGTCTTACCCGACCGTGGCGGCCGGCAACCTGATCGGCATTGTCAACGCACCCTACAAATGCGACATCGGTGGCCAACGGTATGACGTGGGCGTCGCAGTCGGCGGGGTGATCCCGCTGGCCGTGAAACGCACGGGCACCTTGTCGATCACCCAGGCCTCGGGGGCCATCACGCTGCCCGCCACGACCGTCAATCGTCTGATGGATGCGGGCGTCACGTCCATACAAGGCAAGGTGGATGAACTCAAGCTGATTGTCGACAACGGCACGCCTGCGAACCCCAACGTGCTGCCGGGCGGCACGGCCATCCCGAGTACCTCGCTGGTACGCGACAAGGCAGTCGTCTTGTCACTGCCGACCAACGGTACCGTCACAGCCGGACCGTTCAAGCCCAGTGCAACGGCCGCGTCGATGGTGATCGGCATGGGCAGCGCTGCCGCCACGCTCCAGTTCAATGGCAGCAACCAGACCGTTCCGGTGAGCTGCCCGAAGCCCGAGCCTGATGCGCTCCTGGTTGACGCCCCCATTCTTTGATGACGTGAACTCGACAAGAGCCGCCTTCGGGCGGTTTTTTTGTGCGTGATCACACCTTGATCTGATGCTGGATCAACAGCGTCTGACCTTCGCCGAACCCCACTACCCATGTGGGAAATGGCGGAAACCCGACATGTACCCCAACACCCTGATCACATCGACAAATTCAATCGAATCAACGACTTAGGAGACCACAGAGCGACAAAACCCGCTGGCACACCGATTGCAGTTCAAGCATCAGACAAGTTGCCATCCACCCAGCCAGCGACACCCACCATGCACAGCGCGATCATCAATGACACGACACTGCGCGACGGCGAACAGACCGCTGGCGTGGCGTTCACGGTGGCCGAGAAATGCGCCATCGCCAAGGCCCTGTCAGATGCCGGCGTGCCCGAGCTGGAAGTCGGCATCCCGACCATGGGCGAGGCCGAGATCGAGACCATCAACTGCATCGCTGCGATGGGCCTCAAGAGCCGGTTGATGGTCTGGGGCCGCATGTGCGAAACCGACATCGCTGCGGCACTGCAATGCGATGTCGACATCATCCACCTGTCCATCCCTGCGTCCGACATCCATCTGGAACACAAGCTCCAGCAAAGCCGTGACTGGGCGCTCGATCAAGTTGCCTACTACGTGAGCGCCGTGCATGAAGCGGGCCATGAAGTGTCGGTTGGCTTCGAAGACGCCTCGCGTGCCGATGCGCGCTTCCTGGATCAACTCGCGGCACAAGCCCAGTTGGCAGGTGCGCGCCGCATCCGCTTCGCAGACACCCTGGGCGTGCTGGATCCGTTCTCGACATATGAAGCCGTGGCTCGCCTCCGCCAGGCCGTGGACATCGAAATTGAAATCCACGCCCACAACGACCTGGGCCTGGCCACCGCCAACACCCTGGCGGCACTGCGTGCCGGCGCCACCCATGCCAACACCACCGTCAACGGTCTGGGTGAGCGTGCCGGCAACGCTGCCCTGGAAGAAGTGGTGATGAGCCTGCGCCATCTGTATGGCCTCGATTGCGGCGTGCGCACCACCGACCTGGTCGCCATCTCGCAGTTGGTGGCCAAGGCATCGGGCAGGCCCGTAGCCTTGAACAAGAGCATCGTGGGCGAAGCCGTGTTCACACACGAGTCCGGCATACATGTGGATGGCCTGCTGAAGAACCCCAGCAACTACGAAGGCTTCGACCCCGCCGAGCTCGGCCGCGAACGCCGCACCGTGCTGGGAAAGCACTCCGGCTCGCGTGCCGTGCGCGTGGCCTATCAGGCGCTCGGCCTGCCCGTCATCGACCCACAGGTTCAACCGCTGCTGGAGCGCATCCGTGAACACGCGGTGCACACCAAGCGCTCGCCCACCTCTGACGAACTTCAACGCTTCTTCCTGGAAGCCTCGAACGTACAGGGGCAAGCATCATGAAACGCGAAGACACCGCGCTGCAAGCCATGGCCGCCATTGCCCCCTCTGTTGACGCCGACCAACCATCCTGGTGGGCCTGCCTGAAGGAAGACGTGGCCTGCGTACTCGCACGTGACCCCGCCGCTCGCAACCGCTTCGAAGTCTGGACCATCTACCCCGGTGTGCAAGCCATGGCCTTGCACCGCATGGCACACGCCTTGTGGGCACGCGGCTGGCGCTATCTGCCACGCTGGCTGTCCTTCATGGCTCGCCTGTTCACCAATGTGGACATTCACCCCGGCGCGCGCATCGGAAGGCGCTTCTTCATCGACCACGGCGCGGGTGTCGTGATCGGCGAGACCGCCGAGATCGGCCACGACGTGACGCTCTATCACGGCGTGACGCTCGGGGGCACCACCTGGCGCCCCGGCAAGCGTCATCCCACCCTGGGTGACGGGGTGGTCGTGGGTGCGGGCGCCAAGATCCTGGGCGCCATCACGGTGGGCAACCGCTCACGCGTGGCCGCCAACTCGGTGGTGATCGACAACGTACCCGAAGCAGCCACGGTGGTGGGCATCCCGGGGCGCGTGGTCGTCAAACAAGGTGCCAGCAACAACGTCAACAAGGTGGGCATGCCCATCAACCTGGACCACCACCAGATCCCCGACCCTGTGGGCAAGGCCATTGGCTGCCTGCTGGACCGCATCAGCGAACTCGAACACGAACTCAAGCTCATCCAGGGCTTGGCCGCCAAGGAAAGCACGGTGGAGTCTGTCTGCCAGACCTGTGATGACACCTGCTCTCAACCCACATTCAGCCTGTCACCCAGAACCAACTCCGGAGCCTGATCATGACCGACACCTTTGCCGCCCAACTGCGTCAGCTCTCGGCAGCTGAAGACTTCCTCACCTTCTTTGGCGTGCCCTACGAAAAGGACGTCGTCAACGTCAGCCGCCTGCACATCCTCAAGCGCTTCTATCAGTACATCCGCCAGGAACCCAACCTGCCGGAGAACAACGAACAGGCGCTGTATCAGTGCTATCGCAACCTGCTGATTCGCGCCTATGAGGACTTCGTGAAGTCCACGCCTGCACAGGAAAAGGTCTTCAAGGTCTTCCAGGACACCGATGGCCACCAGCACGTCACGCTGCAGAACCTCAAGGCCACGCTGCCCTCGCAAGGCGGCTCCGTGCCCTCCTACACCGTGCCCGCCGCGCCGCGCGCCGCCTGATCCGTTCATCACGCCAACACCAGAACACTGCATCCCAGCAGGAGAGCACCATGCACATCGTCGTCTGCATCAAACAGGTTCCGGACTCTGCCCAGATCCGCGTTCACCCGGTCACCAACACCATCATGCGCCAGGGTGTGCCGGCCATCGTGAACCCGTATGACCTGTTCTCGCTGGAAGAAGCCTTGCGACTGAAGGACAAGTTCGGCGGCAAGGTCACCGTGATCTGCATGGGCCCACCTCAAGCTGAAGAGGCCCTGCGCAAGTGCGTGTCCTTTGGTGCAGACGATGCCATCCTCGTCACCGACCGTGCCTTCGCTGGTGCAGACACGCTCGCCA
The DNA here is from genome assembly GCF_036279675.1 of Aquabacterium sp. GTDB lineage: Bacteria > Pseudomonadota > Gammaproteobacteria > Burkholderiales > Burkholderiaceae_C > Aquabacterium. Next base: position 19,768 of record NZ_DASUIS010000148.1, read on the forward strand.
CGTCGTACGCGCTGGCTGCTGCCATCCGCAAGATCAACAGCGAGCAGAAGGTCGACATGGTCTTCACGGGCAAGCAGACCATCGACGGCGACACCGCCCAGGTGGGCCCTGGCATCGCCAAGCGCATGGGCCTGCAGTTGCTGACCTACGTGTCGCGCATCATCGAAACCGATCTCGACAACAACACCATCACGGTGGAACGCCGCGGCGAAGGTGGTGTGCAGGTGCTCAAGACAGCCCTGCCCTGCCTGATCACCATGCTGGAGAACACCAACGAGATGCGCTTTGCCACCTTGCCCATGATGATCCATGCGGCCGCCTACCAGGTGCGCAAGTGGAACAAGGAAGACGCCGGCATCGAGGACCTGACCAAGATCGGCCTCAAGGGTTCGCCCACCGTGGTGAGCCGCGTGTTCGGCCCCACGCCCCGCGCAGAAAAAGCCGAGATGCTCAACATCGAGACCTCCACCCTGCGTGATGTTTCGCTCAACCTGCTGCAGTCCATCTTCACGCGCCACCCGACGCTGGAGCAGGACCTCATCGAGAAGTTCAGCGCCTGATCAACGCCCCCGTCCACACGCTGTCATCACCTTACACGGAGCATCATCATGAGTGAAGCCAAGCCCGCACTGAAACCCGCCGGACGCGGTCGCAATCTGGAGTTGTCTGACGAACTCAAGGCCTACAAGGGCGTCTGGGTGTTCATCGAACATGAACGCGGCCATGCGCACAGCGTCTCATGGGAACTGCTGGGCGAAGGCCGCAAGCTGGCCGACCAACTCGGCTCGCCCTTGTGTGGCGTGGTGCTCGGCGGCCCCGATGAAGACCTCGACAAGTTTGCCAAGGAAGCCTTCAGCTTCGGCGCCGACCATGTCTACTTCATGCGTGACACGGTGCTCAAGGGCTACCGCAACGAGCCCTTCACCAAGGGCCTGACCGACCTGGTCAACAAGTACAAGCCCGAGATCGTGCTGCTGGGCGCCACATCCCAGGGCCGCGATCTGGCCGGCTCGGTGGCCACCACCTTGCTCACCGGCCTGACCGCCGACTGCACGGAACTGGCCATCGACCCCAACACCCGCGCTCTGGCTGCCACCCGCCCCACCTTCGGCGGCTCGCTGCTGTGCACGATCATGACCCTGGCCTATCGCCCGCAGATGGCCACCATTCGCCCACGCGTGATGGCCATGCCTCGCGCCGATACCAGCCGTACGGGCACCACCAGTGAAGACACGCTGGGCTTGATCGAAACCAACATCGTCACCAAGCTGCTGGACTTCATCGCCGACGCCAACAGCAACAAGATCAACCTGCCGTATGCAGACGTGATCGTCAGCGGCGGCAAGGGCTTGAAGAACCCCGAGAACTTCAAGCTGGTCTTCGACCTGGCCCGCGTGCTGGGCGGCGAGGTGGGCGCCACCCGTCCCTGCGTGCAGGCTGGCTGGGTGGAAGCCGACCGACAAGTGGGCCAGACCGGCAAGACCGTGCGCCCCAAGCTGTACATCGCAGCAGGCATCAGCGGGGCCATCCAGCACCGCGTGGGCATGGAAGCCAGCGACGTGATCGTGGCCATCAACACCGACCCGAACGCCCCCATCTTCGACTTCGCGCACTACGGCATCGTCGGCAACGCCATGCAGGTGCTGCCAGCGCTGACGCAAGCCTTCCAGGCCCACATCGACCAGCGCATCAAGCGCGTGGCTTGACCTTTCCCATGACCGATCAGGAGCAATGACATGAGCAAGAAAGACTTTGACGTGATCGTCGTGGGCGCAGGCCCATCCGGCAATGCCGCGGCCTACACGGCAGCCAAGGCTGGCCTGAAGGTGCTGCAGATCGAGCGGGGCGAATACCCAGGCTCGAAGAACGTGCAAGGCGCCATCCTGTACGCCGACGCACTGGAACGCATCATCCCTGACTTCCGCGACGACGCCCCCCTTGAGCGCCACATCATCGAGCAACGCATGTGGGTGCTGGATGACGCCAGCTTTGTGGGCAGCCACTTCCGCAGTGAGGACTACAACAAGCCGCCCTACAACCGCTACACCATCATCCGTGCGCAGTTCGACAAGTGGTTCAGCTCCAAGGTGCGCGAAGCCGGCGCCCTGCTGATCTGCGAAACGACCGTGCAGGAACTGATCATGGACGGCGACAAGGTGGTGGGTGTGCGCACCGACCGCGAAAAGGGCGATGTGTTCGCCGATGTCGTGATCCTGGCCGATGGCGTCAACAGCACGCTGGCTCGCAAGGCAGGCTTCCATCCGGAGGTCAAGGCTGGCAACGTGGCCCTGGCCGTGAAGGAAATCCACTTCATGCCTGAAGAGCTGATCCAGCAGCGCTTCAACATCAAGGACGATGAAGGCGTGGTCATCGAGATGGTTGGCAAGATCACCGACGGCATGATGGGCACGGGCTTCCTGTACACCAACAAGGACTCGATCACGCTGGGCATCGGCTGCATGCTCTCGGACTTCAAGAAGAACGGGAACAAGACCTCGCCTTATCAGCTGCTTGAAAGCATGAAGGCCCATCCTTCGATTGCCCCGCTGATCCAGGGCGGTGAAATGAAGGAATACTGTGCCCACCTGATCCCCGAGGGCGGCTTCTTCGCCATCCCCAAGGTCTACGGCAATGGCTGGATGATCGTGGGTGACTCGGGTGGCTTCGTCAACGCCGTGCACCGCGAAGGCTCCAACCTCGCCATGACCACGGGCCGTCTGGCGGCAGAGACCATCATCGCGGCCAAGGCCGCCGGCAAGGAGCTGAACGCGGCCACGCTCAAGGCTTATCAGAAGGCCCTGGACGAGTCCTTCGTGATGAAGGACCTCAAGAAGTACCGCGACATGCCCAAGGTCTTCCACGAGAACCCACAGTTCTTCACGACCTACCCGGAGCTGCTCAACAAGGCTGCCCGCACGATGGTCACGGTCGACAACATCGACAAGAAGACCAAAGAGCGCGAGATCTTCTCCAGCTTCAAGACGGCGCGAACCTTCTCCGGTCTGGTGGGCGATGCCTTCAAGCTGTGGCGTGCCTTCCGCTGATCGACTTCCACACCTTGAATCAGGAGTGACACCATGACCCCCATCAATGTGAATGTGGAAGAAAAACTCTTCCAGAACCGCTACAAGGTCGATGCCGGCCGCCCCCACATCAAGATCAAGGACGCCAGCGTGTGCCGGGACCAATGCAAGGATCGTTCGTGCACCTTCGTGTGCCCGGCCTCCTGCTACAAGGCCGAAGGCAACGGCGCGGTGACCTTGATCACGGACGGCTGCCTGGAGTGCGGCAGCTGCCGCATCATCTGCTCCGAGCACAGCAACGTCGACTGGGAATACCCACGCGGCGGCCACGGCATCCTGTTCAAGTTCGGCTGATCGACATGGAAGACATCAACACCTTCCTGGCGCATGCGATCCAGCTGGAGTACGAGGCTGCGCGGCGCTACGAAGACCTGAAGGCGGCGATGAGCACGGCTGGCAACAAGGAGGCGGAAGCCTTCTTCGCCCGCATGGCCGAGTTCTCACGCCTGCACCTCAAGGACGCCATGCGGCGTGGCGGCTTTCGGGAGATCCCGAAGCTGGAGGCCCATGAGTGGCAGTGGCCCGAAGGCGTGAGCCCCGAGCAGGCTGCATGGGCCGGTGTGGATGGCTTCATTGACGCACAGACCGCATTCCGGCTGGCACTGGACGGTGAGGAGCGCAGCCAGCTGTTCTATGCCGCCATCGTGGCGGCCACCACCGATCCGGAAGTACGACGCATGGCCCGCGAGTTTGCGCAGGAAGAAGCCGAACACGTGGCCGAGCTGGAAAAACTGATGCAAAGGCGCGTGGCCTGAGCCACCTGCCCTCCCACTCATCCCATCACATCGAGCCCCCACCATGTCACGCCCCGAACGCAGTGTTTTCGTCTGCTCTCAACAACGCCCGCCCGGGCACCCACGCGGGTGTTGCGCCGCCCAGGGCAGCCAGGCCGTGTTGCAAGCCTTCTGGAAAGAGCTCCAGACCCGCAATGCCTATGAGCAGGTTGGTGTGACCTACTCGGGTTGCCTGGGCCCGTGTGACGGCGGCGTCAACGTGCTGGTGTTCCCCGACAGCGTGCTCTACAGCCGTGTGAAAGCCGAGGATGTGCCAGAGATCTTCGAAAAGCACCTGCTGGGCGGTGAAGTGGTCGCACGCCTGGCCGCCTCGGCGGCATCATGGTGAACATCCTCACTGGCGAGTCGTCCACCGATCTGTTCGGTGGCGACGTCCCGCCACAGGTCAAGGACCTGGTGGAGCAGGCACGCAACGCAGAAACGCCCGAGCGTGCGCTGGCCTTGTTGTGGACGGCACAGGTGTGTGCGCCCAACTGCCCGTCGCTGTACTACCTGCTCTACAAGTTCCACGCGCGGCACGCCGACTTCGAGCAGGCCGAGCTGGCCGCGCTCAAGGGCCTGGAGATCGCGGCAGAACAAGCCGGCCTGCCCGATGACTGGCGCATCGTGACGCCCGACATGGCGGACTTTCAGTCGCCGGGCCCAGCCCGCTTCTGGGCTTTCACGCTCAAGGCACTGGCCTTCATCCGCCTGCGTCGCAAGGATCCTGAATCGGCCCGCGCCTACTTGAACAAGGTCCACGAGCTGGACCCGCAAGGCGGCTCCGGCGCGTCGGTGATCGAGGCCTTGATTCAGGCCAGTCAATCGGCAAGCTGACGCAGCAGCAAGCGCCCGCTTCAGATCGACGGCCGGCGGTCGAACCAGGGGCGAGCCTTCTCCAGCTCGGCAGCGAGTTGAAGCAAGGTCCCCTCGCCATCCAGCCCCGCCACGAACTGCACGCCCAAGGGCAGGTTGGCCCGGTTCCAGTACAGCGGCACGGACATGGCCGGCCGGCCACTCAGGTTGGCCAGCTGCGTGTAAGGCGTCCATGACAGATTGGCAATCAGGCGCTGCTTGAACGCTGGCGTCTTGCTCACCAGACCAGCCAGACCCAGCACACGCGCGACATCCATGCTGAAGCTCAACATGCGTGGCGTGGACAGCTGACCAATCGGCAAGGCAACCTCGCTGAGCACAGGCGACAACCACATGTCATACCGTGCATGGAATGCCGCCAGCGCACGGTTGTGGGTGTGCCAGTTGTGTTGCGATCGCAGCAGATCCATGACGTCCGTGCTTCTGCCAACAGCCGCCATGGCGCGCGTGTCGGGCTCGAAGTCGGCCAGGCGAGCCCCTGTCAGCCTGCAGATCTCGTCGACCAGCGCAGCCGACAGACAGAACCACGACGTGGCGAAATCCTGTGCCAGTTGCTCACCATCGATGGCAGGGGCCGCCTCTTCCACGTGGTGACCCAAGGAGGCCAGCACCTTGGCGGCCTCCTGCACGGCTTCGATGGCATCAGCGTGAACCGGCGTGCCGACAGGTGATGCGGTGGAAAAGCCAATGCGCAATCGGCGAGGCGGCGTTTCAATGAGCTTGAGATAAGGCGTGACAGGCCGGGGCATGTAGTAGGGCGCATAGGGCTCGGGCACCTGCAACACGTCCATCATGGCGGCCGTGTCCCGCACGCTGCGCGAGAGCACGCCGTTGACCGCCGCACCATTGAGCCCCTCAGCCGCCAAGGGGCCCATGGAGACGCGGCCCCGCCCTGGCTTGAGGCCGAACAGGCCGCAGGCCGCAGCCGGGATGCGGATGGAGCCGCCGCCGTCATTGGCGCCCGCGATGGGCACCAGGCCAGCCGCCACCGCAGCGGCCGAGCCACCGGATGAACCGCCCGTCGTGCGCGTCAGATCCCAGGGGTTGTGTGCCGGCCCCAGCGCCAGGGACTCGGTCACGCCCTTGGAGCCCAGCTCGGGCGTATTCGTCATGCCGAAGATCACGGCGCCGGCCTCTTCCCAGCGGCGCGTCACGTCGGCGGTCTCCGGTGCGGCTATCTTGTGCAGCACCTTCGTGCCCCACGAAGTCGGCACACCGGCGATCTCCTGGAACAGATCCTTCACCAGGAAAGGCACACCGGCAAACGGCATGTCGCTTTGCCATGTTCGGGCCGCCTGCTTGCGTGCGCGATCATCAAGGCGTCGCACCACGGCGTTGAGCTGGCCATGCGTCTGATCGGTCCGGGCCAGCGCGATGTCCAACAACTCCGAGGCTTGTACCTCGCCTCGGCGCACGAGATCGGCCAGGCCCAATCCGTCGTAGCGAACGTACTCATCAAAACGCATGCCTTGCTCCAGCTTCCCTTCAATGGGTGCTGAATGTACCATTGGTACACACATGACGCAAGCGAGGGATAGCCCGCGCTTTCGGGGAGCGGATCACGGTTCGCAAAGGGAAACGTTCAGCGCCTGGACACAGGCTTGGGCAGCGGCAGCACTTTGGCAAACAGGGCCACCGCCTCCTGCACGCCCACTTCATCGTGGGTGGACAGCAGATCCAGCATCAAGCCCCGGATGACGGCCATGCGCAATCGCGCCTGCACACGGCCTTCAGCCGGCGTCATGCCCAGATGCTCGACCAGTTGGGCCGCCGCGTGGATCAACCATTGATCCGCCAGCTCATAGAGCAAGGCCTCCTGGCCCTGGGGCTCACTGAGCACGCGGCCATAAATCTGGAACAGGGAACGGAAGAAAGGCCGCTGCTCGGGTGAGCTCAGATAGGCCCAGGCCTGCTCGAATGTCGGCCCGCCTTCTGCGTCCATCAAGGCCAGCAGGCCTTCCGTCTGGATCTGACGCAGCCTCAACAGGATCGCCCGCCAGAAACCATCGGACGAGCCGAAGTAGTAGATCAGCATGCGATGGCTGGTGCCCAAGAGCTGCGCCATCGCGCGCAAGGACATCTCCTCGTAGCCATGCTCGCGCACGTGCTGCAAGGCCTTGTCCAGCAGGCGCTGGGCGCCTTCGGTTTGAGAACGGTCGATGGTCGGGGCGTCGGACATGCCCCGATTGTGTCGCAGACCGATCACTCAAGCCGTGCGTGGCTCATGTTCGGTGTCGGCCGGCTGCATCTGGCCCGACACCACCTTCTTGAGCACCGGCCCCATCTGCCGCATGCCCGCCACCGCCGTTGCCGTGAGGACACCGCCCATCATGGCGCCCACGATGCCGCACGACATCACATCCTGCCCGGTGAGCCACAGGCCCTTGATCTTCGTGCGCGGGCTCAGCCACTCTTGCTGGAAGCGCTGGGGATCATGGTCCAGGCCATAGAGCTCACCGCGCTGATAGCCGCCGAACCAGTTCGTGGACAAGGGCGTGGACACTTCAAAGTAGTCCACCTGACCACGCAGTTGCGGCAGCTTCTCGTAAAGCACCTCCATCAGGCGCTCACCCCAATGGGCCTTGGCGGTTTCGTAGTCCTCGCCGCGCTTGCCCCAGATGGTGTCTTCCCACTTTTCGAACCAGGCGTAATTGGTGGGGGCCACGATCTCGATGGTGGCCTTGCCCGGGTAGCGGCGCTCGAAATCGGGGTCCTTCGCCGAGGGGAAGGAGATGTAGACCACGGGAAACGGCGCATCCTGGTCTTCCATGAAGCGTTGCGTCACCCCGTCGTAATCGTTACTCGGGTAGATCCAGAAATTGGTCTTGGGCAAGCCCAGCTCTTCTGCGGTCTGCTTGAGCCCGATGTAGACGCCCAGGTGCGCCGCGCTTGGCTTGACCTTGGGCAGCAGCTTGTCGTAGCCGGCACGTTGCACTTCGGCTGCGGGCACCAGATGCTCGAAGGTGTTGAACACACCGGCGCTCGACACCACACAGGCGCAGTCAATGCGTGTGCCATCTTCCATCAACACACCCTTGACCTGCCCTTGCTCGGTCACGATCTGCTTGACGCGCGCATAGGTGAACACTTCGCCGCCGGCTGCACGGACTTTGGGCAGGATGGCTTCCGCAATGCGCCAGCTGCCGCCCACAGGGTAGTAGCCACCATGCAGATAGTGGCTGGCCACCAGCCCGTGGATGATGAAGGACGACTGGCTGGGGGGCAAACCATGGTCACCCCATTGCCCCGTGAGCACGGCGATCAGGTCCTTGTTGCTGGTGAGTTCGGCCAGCACGGCGCCCGTGGTCATGTTGAAGCTGCGTGGCAACAGCATGTTGAGCACCGGCTGCGCCAGCTTGCGCTGCCAGGGCTTGAGCAGGCGCGCCATGGTGAACAGGGGCACGTACTTCTTGATCTCGGCCAGCCTGGCCAGGTAGCCATCAATCGCCTTGGCCTCCTGCGGGAAGCGCCGCACCAGTTCGTCGCGATAAGCCTGTTTGCCAGCCAAGGCATCGAAGATCTTGTCGCCGATGAAGAAGCGGTCGTACACCTGATCCATGGCAGCCCACTGCAACTTGCCACCGGTCAGGAAGTCCATCATGCGGCGCGGCATCGTGGGTGCGCCCATGTCGCCCACATAGTGCAAGCCCACATCCCACTCATAGCCTTCACGTTCGTAGCTGTGGGTGTAGCCGCCCGCGGTGTAGTGCTGTTCCAGCACGGCCACCTTCCAGCCCAGTTCAGACAGGAAAGCCGCTGTGGTCAACCCCCCCATGCCGGAGCCGATGATGACGGCGTCATAGGGGCCGTTGAGTCGCCAATCCCGGTAGCGTGTGCCGATGCGAGGGCAGTTGGCCTTGCTGTTTTTCGTCGTGCTCATGTGTGGCTCCCGAACGTGGGTCTGTGGTGTGACGGCATTTGAACACACAATGTTGACATTGTGAACACCCAAGCACTGTCACCCTCTGCCCCCTGCATGCGGGAGAGTGCTTTCCCGCTCTTTGTAAAAACTGTGACAGTAACGTAATACACCATACGCATAGCATGAACTCACGCCAGGCCATCAAAGGCTCATATACCTGGCAGGCGGCAAAACACCCCATATCCAATGCGGATGGAGACAAATCATGCACATGCCACACATAACCCCAAAAGACCGAGAATCATCCGGCACGACCCAATTTATTCACCCTATCAAATGGGGAGCAAGCAAGATCCTGCAAGGGATGGCGGCAACGATATTGACCGCTTTCACGCTCGCGCATGCCGGTGGATATCAACGTGGCCCTGACCCGAGCACGGCCATGCTGGAAGCCAGCAGCGGCCCTTATACCGTCGCGTCCGAGAAGATTTCATCTCCGGTCAATTACGGCGGCGGCACCGTTTATTTCCCGACCGCAACCGGCGACGGCCCATTTGGCGTGGTCGCGTTCAGCCCCGGCTTCGTGAACACCGAAGCGGCCAACAAATGGTGGGGGCCTGCGCTGGCGTCGCACGGCTTCGTGGTGGTCATGATCAACACGCTGACACCGTTCGACCTGCCCGGATTGCGAGGCAGGCAGTTGCTGGCGGCCCTCAAGGACATCATCGCTCGCAGCCAGGACAAGGCCAGCGCGTACTTCGGTCGAATCGACATCAACCGACGCGCCGTCATGGGGCATTCGATGGGCGGCGGCGGCACCTTGTCGGCCTCCGTCAGCGATCCCAGCCTGAAAGCGGCCATCCCTCTGGCGCCGTGGTCGGCCAACACCGACTGGAGCAAGGACAGCGTACCCACGCTGGTGATCGCCGGCCAGAATGACGTGGTCGCACCCCCATCGACGATGGCCTCTGTTTTCTATAACAACCTGCCCGGCAATTTGAGCAAGGCTTATATGGAAATGAAGGCGGCCGACCATTTCTTCCCCAATAACCTGGGCCCGACAGCCATGAAACCCGTCATGAGCAAATATGCGGTTTCCTGGCTCAAGCGGTTTCTGGACGAAGATCGCCGTTACAGCCAGTTTCTGTGTGGTGCCCTGCACGACGCCGATCTGAATGCCACCAACACACAGATATCCACCTACAAGGAAACCTGCCCATATTGACAGACAGGCAAAAGGACCATATTTGACACATCGCGAACCGTGCCTCTTGGCCACGGTTCGCGATGGCTTTTTATCCCAGTCAAAACAATTCAATACCAGGCCGGATAACCCCTTCGACTGAACGCATGATCCAGTTTCACGACACGCTTTTGAAGGACGCCTGGTTTGCCAGCCTTCCAGCGACGACTCAACAGGCACTGTTGAACCGCGCCCGCCTGCGCCACCTCGATGAAGGCGAAGCCTTGTTTTACCGCGGCGACCCGTTCGCAGGCTTGTACTGCCTGATCGGTGGGAGCATCCGGATCTGTTGCGCGACCGAAGATGGCCAGGCCGCAATCCTGGCCTTCGTGGACACATCCCAATGGTTTGGCGAGGTCGGCCTGTTTGACCGGAAATCACGCTCCCACGATGCCGTGGCCGACCGACAGACCAAGGTGCTGCATGTACCCGCCCAGGATATCGACCTGCTGCTGGCCCAGGAGCCCGCATTGTGGAAGCACTTGGGTGCACTGGCTGTTCAAAAGATGCGCAACCTGTTTGTCGGATTGGAGGCCTATGCACTCAAGTCCGGATCCGTGTGGGTCGCACGTCGCCTGCTGATGATCGCCCGACAGAGCGAGACCTTGCCCCTGGAGCAGGGCCCCAGGCCGCAAGCCAACATCGTGCCGGTGTCGCAGGACCAACTCAGCCAGATGCTGGCCAAGACCAGGCAAACCACCAACCGGATGTTGCGAAAACTCGAGACCGAAGGCGTGATCCGATGCGGCTATCGACACATCGAGATACTCGACTGGGATGCCCTTTGGCAAGCCGCCGAACTGCATCAACACTGACGGCCAACGGTGCGCGCCGCCCTCATCGGACCGGTGCGCTACACTGTCCAGACCCGTTCTGCCCCGCGTGAGTGCCCTTTCGGTCCGGTTGACAGCCCTGCCCCTTGGCGGCCCTGTATCACCGTGCGATCTGACCATGAGCCCGCCGCATTGCGCCAACTCACCTCAGTGGCCACGCTTGCAGATGACACCATCATCCTCGTCGCGGCCACCCCACGCAGGGCCGCCGCATGCCGGGCTACCAGACCAAACAAGAACGCATCGCCATTCAAGGCGCACACAGCCTCGTCATTCGCTCGCTGCTCGACAAGCAGCAGTACGCCGACCCATTGGGCGAAGCCGAAGCCATGGGCATCTCCAGCGCAGCCTGGCCCCTGTTCGGGCTCCTGTGGCCTTCGTCCATGCAACTGGCCGCCTGGATGGCCGATCGCCCCCTGGTACCTCAGGAGCGCGTGCTCGAAGTGGGCTGTGGCCTGGCCCTGGCCAGCCTGGTGTCGCACCGCCGTGGCGTGGACGTGACCGCATCGGACTGTCACCCGCTGGCATCGAGCTTTCTGATCGAAAACACCGGCCTCAATGATCTGCCCCCCCTCACCTACCGACACGGTAACTGGGCCGATGCCGCCAACGCCCCGGTCCACGACAGGCACCCCATCGTGCAAGGTCGCTTCGACCTGATCATGGGCAGCGACGTGCTGTACGAACGGGATGAGTCGGGCCATTTGTCGGGCTTCATCGCCCGCCATGCCCAGCCCACAGCTGAAGTGCTGATCGTGGACCCCAATCGAGGCAACCGCTCCGCCTTCAACAAACGCATGGCCACAGAAGGCTTCGTGCTGGAAGAAATCGACCTCAGCCAGAGCCTGGCCAGTGGCCAGGCCTACAAAGGCCGCCTGTTGCGCTACCTGCGCGTGGCCACACCAGTTGTGAACTGATGTCAGACCGGGCCATCGAGGCCCGGAACTTGCGATGCTCCACCATGAGCAGCCCCTCCCCCAGCGACCAGGCACGAGCCCGACAAATCCGACACTACGCCCGCAGCCGTGCGTGGTGCGAATGGGAGGAGTTCGACAAATGGATGGGGTTGGTGCAGGCCGACATGAACGATGTCGGCGCTGGGCAATGGCCCCCCTTCCACCTGCTCGCCGCCCCTGGCGTCAGCGCGCAACAGCAACAGCAATGTGCCGCCAGCTGGCTCGATGAACGCCTCCAGCTCAACCAGGAGGCACGCGAGGCGGCCATCAGCGAGTTCCAGGCCAGCACAAAAAGCCCTCGCCTTGATGGTGCCCCCTTGCGCATCGGCTATCTGTCCAGCGACTTTCACCAGCACGCCACCAGCCTGCTGATGATTGAAATGCTGGAAGCCCATGATGGCGATCGCTTCGAACTGCATGCCTACAGCCATGGCGCGCTGGACGACAGCCCGATGCGCCACCGCTTGCTGCAGGCCTTCCACGCATTTCACGACATCCGCGAACTGGACGACGAACAGGCGGCGCGTGCCATTCATGCCGATGGCATCGACATCCTGGTGGATCTCAAGGGCTACACCGCGGGCAGCCGAACCATGCTGCTGTCATGGCGCCCTGCCCCGATTCAGGTGAGCTTTCTGGGCTACCCGGGCACCTTGGGGCGGGACTTCGTGGACTACCTCGTGAGCGACCGCTACGTCACGCCCCATGCGGCGCAGACTGATTACACAGAGTCCCTCGCCTGCCTGCCGCACAGCTACCAGCCTCATGCGCGAGCCAGCCGACCCAAGGCCACGACGCTCACGCGCGCGGAGGTGGGTCTGCCCGAAGACGCCACGGTGCTGTGCTGCTTCAACCAGGCCTGGAAATTCACGCCGGAGGTGTTCGACACCTGGTGCCGCATCCTCAGGGCCTCACCCGACAGTGTGCTGTGGCTGCTTCAGGACCGGCACGCCGAGGGCAACCTGCGCCAGGAGGCGCTGGCCAGAGGCATTTCTCCGCACCGGCTGGTGTTCGCGCCGGACATGAAGCAGGCACCACATCTGGCCCGCCTGCCACTGGCCGATCTGGTGCTGGACACCTGGCCCTACAACGCCCACACCACCGCCAGTGACGCACTGGCTGCAGGCGTACCGGTGCTGACCCTGGCCGGCCGTACCTTCGCCTCGCGCGTGGCGGGCAGCCTGCTGCACGCCGTGGGCTTGCCTGACATGGTCGCAGACACCGTGGAGGACTACGAAGCCTTGGCGCTCGCACTCACGACAGACCCGGCGCGACTCGCCACCCTGAAGGCCAGGCTGCACGCACAGGTCGCCGACGCAGCCTTGTTCAACGTACCTGGCTACACCCGGGATCTGGAAGCCCTGTTCACGCAGATGTGGCACCGACATCAATCAGGACAGGCGCCTGCCGCACTGGACGTCTGAACGATCGATCACCTGTTGCTCAGGCTCAGTTCGACGCCAAAACCGCGTTCCACGTGCACCACCACGAGCTGCCCGCCATGCGCCCGGGCCACGCGGTCAGCCAGCATGAGGCCCAGGCCCATGTCCTGCTCGTAGTGCTGGGAGGCCAGCGCGGCACCGATGCGCTTGCGCGTGGCCTCGTCCACACCTGGGCCGTCGTCGACCAGTCGGATCACCATCGCACCGGCATCTTGCCGAAACGACACCCACGCCTGAACGGCACCATAGCGCACGGAGTTGTCCAGCAGGTTCAGCAAGGCCGCGGCCAGCAAGTCCGGATCTGCCTCCACGTGGCCATCGCCTTCAACCTTGATCGCCAGACCAGGCAGAGGCAGTTCATGCACAAAGGCTGCCAGCGTGACGGGCATGCGGTTGATTTCACCGCCACTTCGAAACAGCGACAACAAGGCCGTCACCACGCGGCTGAGGCGATCTGCCGCCTCACGCGCACGCTGAATGCGGGGCTGAACGTCTGCCGGACTCTCGCGCTGGAGCATGGCCAGCTGCGCTCCCAGGCCCGCCAGCGGCGTGCGCAGTGCGTGCGCTGCATTGGCGCTGAACGCACGCTCGCTGATGATGTTCTGAGCCAGGCGATCACCCAGGTGCACGATGGCATCACGCACCGGCTTGAGCTCTTCCCTCCGGGCCATGGGCGGTGACGAGCCTGGTTCAAGTGGATGGTAGCGTGCAACCTGCTCGGACAAACCGATCAAGGGATCCAGCTCCCTGGCCGCCCGCCTGCTCAACCAGAAGGCACTGGCCAGCCCCACCATCAGCGCGCCACAGGCCGTCAGCAAGGCAGCCTCCAGTTGTGCCTTGCGTCGCTCGCTGTGTGTTTGCGCCACATACAGCATGGTGCCTTTGCCATCGAAGGGAATGCCATACACGTGCCACTCGGGCGAGTCTGCGGACCACCGCTCCCGGTGCACCGTGGCCAGCGGCTGCGCCGGTGCGCTGTGAGAACGCCACACCACACGCCGATCACCGGACACCAGTTGCCAGACCATGCGTTCATGATGCGGCGGAGCCGGCAGGGAGCCACCCGAGCCAATTGGCAGCCGGTCTGCGTTGGGCTTGAGCAGGCCATACAGGATCTCGGCCGACTCCTGCAAGGTGCCATCGAGTACATCGTCGAGCTTGTGGTGAACGGTAAACCACACCACCAGGAAAACGGCCACGCTCCAGGCCAGCGACACCTGGATGACCACACGAGACAAGCCCTTGCGGATGGATGGTGCATCGGTCATGTCGTCACCCTGTAGCCCATGCCACGCACGGTCTCAATCACATCGGCACCCAGCTTGCGCCGCAACCTGGAGATGTGCACCTCGAGCGAGTTGCTGGCCAGTTCGCCGCCCAGGCCCAGCATCAGGGCCTCCAGGTCATTCTTGGACACCACCCGGCCAGCCCGCTGAAGCAAGGCCTCCAGCACCTGCCACTCGCGCTGGGTCACGTCAACGCGGTCACCATGCAGGTAGGCCGCCTTGGCCGTGAGATCCACCTCCACAGGGCCGATCTGGATGCGCGCACCGGCCGAGCCCGCAGTGCGCCGTTGCAATGCGCGAAGCCGCGCCACCAGCTCCTCCGGGGCAAACGGCTTGACCAGGTAATCGTCTGCGCCGGTATCGAGCCCCTTGATGCGGTCGCTGATGAGGTCACGCGCGGTCATCATCAGGATAGGTGTGTGATCCCCCTTGCTGCGCAAGGACCGGATCCAGTCCAGACCGGATCCATCAGGCAATTGCCAGTCGACCAGCAGCACATCGTAGGGCTCGCCTTGCAGTGCCTGCACATCCAGCAGGCGCTTGCACCAGTCCACGACATGGCCTTCCGTTCTCAGGAATTCGGCCAGGCCGTCGCCCAGGATGGTGTCGTCTTCAAGTAGCAGCAGGCGCATGAATGGTTCCTCAGGTGCAACGGTAGCACTGTCTGAAACGTGGACGCTTAAGCTGGCGTTCAGGCTGGGTTTCTACAGTGGGCAGCAGTTCGAATCCCCTGGATGTCCATGCTGCACGCCTACTCTCTGCCCCGTCTCTTGCTGCAAGCGCTCGCGCTGGCAGCCATGACATCCTATATGTACCCCTCGGACGCCGCCACACAGGCCAGCGACCGCGCGCACACCATGGCCCTCAAGCCTGAACAGGTACAGAAACTGGGCATACGAAGTAGCCAGATCCTGCCGGCAGGCGATGCAGGGCGGGTCATGCTGCAAGGGCAGGTCACCCTGCCACCCAATCTGTTGCGCGTCATCAGCTCGCCGATGGCCGCGCTGGTCGAGCAGGTGCACGTGTCAAAGGGCGATGCGGTCACGCCTGGGCAGACACTCGTGTCGCTCAATGCACCCCAACTGGTGGAGTGGCAACGCGAATACCAGCAGGCTCAGCTTCAACTCAAGCTGGCTCAACAGACGGCGCAGAGAGACGACGCTTTGCTGGCCGAGGGCATCATCGCCAGCTCTCGCGCCCAGGCCAGCCAGGCTCAGTTGCAGATCGCACAGGCCACGGCGAGAGAGCGTGGGCAGTTGCTGCAGTTGGCTGGCGTCAAGCCCAACAGCGGCTTGTCAGGCCACGCCAGCTTGAGCGCCCCATCTCGTGGCTCGGTGACGGACATGCTCGTTCAACCCGGTCAGCGTGTGGAGGCCGGCACGCCCCTGCTGAAGTTCGCCAGTGCGGGTGCCCTGTCCATCGACATGCAGGCATCGGCCGACGTCGCACGCCGCTTGCGCAAGGGTGACCTGGTTCGCATCAAGGGTTGTGCCCTGCCCGCCCGGATCGTGAGCATCAATACCGAACTGGACGCCGGCAGCCAGACCGTGTCGTTGCGTGCGCAGTGGCCCCAGGCCCATGACTGCGCCTTGCCCCAGCAGCGCGTGCAAGCCGAGGTGGCACTCACGCCCAGCGGGGACGCCACGCAGACGGGTGGCTGGCTGGTACCGGCCAGTGCCGTACTGCGCCACGATGGCCAGGACATCCTGTTCATCCAGCGCGGCAGCAGCTTTCAGGCGGTAGCCGTGCGGGTGGTGAGCCAGCAATCAGGCGCCAGCGTGACAGCTGGCCTGACCCAGGTCAGCCCGATTGCGCCAGCCCGATTCACGCCTGACGACAAGGTGGTGGACCAAGGGGCCGTGGCCCTCAAGGGCGTGCTGCAAGGCCTGGGAGCGCAATGATGCTCAAGCGCCTGATTGAAGCGGCCCTGCTGCAGCGCCTGCTGGTGCTGGTGGCAGCCTGCGTGCTGGTAGGGCTGGGCCTCAATGCCGCGCGGCAACTGCCGATCGACGCCTTTCCGGATGTTTCGCCCACCCAGGTCAAGATCATCCTCAAGGCCCCGGGCATGACGCCAGAGGAAGTTGAATCCCGCATTGTTCAGCCCGTCGAACAGGAGTTGCTGGGCATACCCGGGCAACGCAGCATGCGGTCGGTATCCAAGTACGCGATAGCCGACATCACCATCGACTTTGAAGAAGGCACCGACATCTACTGGGCCCGCCAGCAAGTGGGTGAACGGTATGCGAGCGCACAAGCCAACCTGCCTTCCAACGTGGGCGGCGGCCTGGCCCCGGTGACCACGCCTTTGGGTGAGATGTTCATGTTCACCATCGAAGGTCCGCTCTCTCTGCAGGACAAGCGAACCCTGCTGGACTGGACCATACGCCCACAACTGCGCGCCATCGCCGGTGTCGCCGATGTGAACGCGCTGGGCGGCTCGGTGCGCGCCTACGAGATCGTGCCCGACCCGGTGAAGCTGGCAGCCAGAGGCCTGAGCATCACGCAACTGCGGGAAGCCTTGTCGGCCAACAACCGCAATGACGGTGCAGGCCGGCTGATCGCCGGCGAAGAAGCCCTGCTGGTGCGCGCAGAAGGCAGCATCCGCAACCTGGAGGATGTGGGCGCCACCGTCATCGGTCGCCATGCCGGCACCACCTTGCGCGTGAGCGATGTGGCCGAGGTGCGCATTGGCGCGCTGACCCGCTACGGTGCTGTCACCCGCAACGGGGAAGGCGAGACCGTGGAAGGCCTTGTGCTGGGACTGCGCGGCGCCGACGCGAACAAGGTGGTCTCGCAGGTACGTGCCAAGATCGACGAGATATCACGCAGTCTGCCCAAGGGCGTGCGCATCGAACCCTTCTACGATCGCGGCGCGCTGGTCGGGCAAGCCGTTCACACGGTCAGCAAGGCCCTGACGGAAGCCATCGTGCTGGTGCTGGTGCTCCTGCTGCTCTTCCTGGGGCAATGGCGCGCGGCCGTGGTGGTGGCCATCGTGCTGCCCCTGTCCGCCCTGACCACGTTCTGGCTGATGCGCCAGACAGGACTCACGGCCAACCTCATGTCGCTGGGTGGCCTGGCCATCGCCATCGGCATGCTGGTGGACTCGGCCGTGGTGGTGGTGGAGAACATCGAAGCCAAACTGGCCCACCCTGCTCATCCGGAGAACCCGGGCGGTCTCGGCCAGTTGATCAGGCTGATCAAGCTGGGTGCAGAGGAAGTGGCCGTGCCCGTGGCATCAGGCGTGCTGATCATCATGCTGGTGTTCCTGCCACTGCTGACGCTGGAGGGTCTGGAAGGCAAGCTGTTCAAGCCCGTGGCCTTGACCATCCTGTATGCCATGGGAGCCTCGCTGCTGCTCTCGCTCACAGTCATCCCGGTGCTGGCCTCGCTGCTGCTCAAGACGGGCGCGCATCAGGACCCTTGGCTGGTTCGCGTCTCCACACGTGGCTATACCCGCCTGCTGGACGTCGCGCTGCGCAAGCCGGCGCCCTGGCTGATCGGCACGGCACTGAGCCTGGCCGGTGCCGTGGTCGGCTTTCTGTTGGTGGGCAAGAGCTTCATGCCGACGATGGACGAAGGCGATGTGATCGTGTCGGTGGAGCAATCGCCGGCCATCAACCTGCCCACGGCCTTGCAACTCAATACCCAGGTGCAGAAAGCCTTGCTGGCCGTGCCGGAGGTCAAGGGCATCGTGGCGCGCAGCGGCTCCGACGAACTCGGGCTGGACCCTATGGGCCTGAACCAGACCGATACCTTCCTCGTGCTCAAGCCGAAGAACGAGTGGCAGGCCGCCAACAAGGAAGCGCTGCTGGACAAGCTGCGCGCGCAACTGATGCAGCTGCCAGGCGTGGCTACCAGCTTCACGCAACCCATCGAGATGCGCGTCAACGAAATGATCCTGGGCGTGCGTGGGGACGTGGCCGTCAAGGTGTTTGGCCCGGATCTGGCTACCCTGGGCAAGTTGTCCGCGCAACTGCAAGAAATCCTGAAGAAGACACAAGGTAGCGAGGACGTACAACTCATCCAGAACAGTGGCCTGCGCTATCTGCGCGTCGTGTTCGACCGGCAGGCCCTGGGTCTGCATGGCCTGAGCGTGGAACAGGCGCAGGAAGACTTGCGGACACTGCTCGAATCGCAAAGCCCTGGCTTCGTGCTGGAGGAAGGCCGCCGCGTGCCCCTCATCGTGCGTGGCCCCTCTGCCCTGTCATTGACCCCCGATCTGTTTGCCCAGTTGCAGTTGCCCGTGAGCGAGGGGCCGCCCGTTGGCCTGGCGCAAGTGGCCAGGCTGGAAGAAACCGAGGGGCCCGTCAAGATCGATCGGGAAAACGGCAGCCGGTTCGCCGCTATCACCAGCAATGTGCGGGAACGCGATCTCGTCAGCTTCGTGACCGACGCGCAAGCCACTGTGGCCAGGGAGATCAAACTGCCACCGGGCTATCGCATCACCTGGGGTGGCCAGTACGAGAACCAGCAGCGTGCCGCGCAACGCCTGGCGATCGTGGTGCCCATTGCGCTGGGCCTGATCTATCTGATTCTCTACACCACATTCGGCAGCGCCAGACAGGCCACGCTGGTCTTCCTCAACATTCCCCTGGCCTTGATCGGTGGCGTGTTCGCGCTCGCCATGGCGGGTGAATACCTGTCGGTACCGGCATCCGTGGGCTTCATCGCGCTGATGGGTATCGCCGTGCTCAACGGCCTGGTGCTGGTCAACCACTTCAACGAACTGCTGGCGCAAGGCCACAAGCTGGCCGATGCGGTACGCAACGGTGCCATCCGCCGCCTGCGCCCGGTGCTGATGACGGCCAGCATCACGGCCTTCGGCCTGTTGCCCCTGCTGTTCGCATCGGGGCCCGGCTCGGAAATTCAACGCCCCCTGGCCATCGTGGTGATCGGAGGCCTGGTGTCTTCCACGGCCTTGACCTTGATCCTCTTGCCCATTCTGTTCAAGCGCTTCGGCGTCAGCGAGGAAGCGTGAGCATGCGCCATCCGACTATGATCTCCCCTCTCGCACTGACCCTGAGCACCCTGGTGTGGGCAGCGTGCGCCGCCATGCCTGCCCTTGCGGCCCAAGCGGCTCATTCGGTGCCCCAGGAACTGCCACCTCAGGACCTGGTCAGGCAACACATCCTGGCTCGCCCCGAAGTCCGCGCGGCGGCTTCGGCCATGCAAGCGGATCAGGCCGATGCCGAGCGCCTCAAGGCAGGCCCTCATGAATTCACGCTTCGCCTGGCAGCGCAGCAGCGCCGCAGCAGCGACACCATGAGCGATGGTCTCATCGATCGCCGCCGGTATGCCGAGACCCAACTGGCACTGGAGCGCACATTGAGAACCGGGCGCAAGGCCCGGCAGGACGACGTCATTGGTGACGCGGCCGTCAAGCTGGCACTGGTCAGGCGGGCAGATGCCATCCATGAGGCCTCACGTGGTCTCTTGCGCGCCTGGATCGACTGGTTGCGAGAACGCGCCACCGTGAGCATGTGGCAGGAACAGGAAAGCGCGCAGGATGAACTGACCCGGCACGCGGAACGCAGGGTCAAGGCAGGCGATGCGGCACGCACGCAATGGCGACTCCAGGAGGCCAGCGCCGCCCAGACCCATGCCAATCTGGTCAGCGCCCAGGCGCGTGAATTGGCGGCCCGAGCCGTGCTGGACACGCAATATCCTGGCTTGACGTCATCGGGCGAAGCGGCACTCGCGAGCCCCCAACTGCTTGACTATCAAGCCGATCAGCAGGCCGTGGTCACGCAGGATCTGGCTGAGCGTAGCCATGAATGGCGCGTGGCGCGCCTGCATGCGGACCTGGTCAGCGCCCGCGCCACGAGAACAAGCCTGGACCGAAGCACGGACCCCACGATAGGCATCTACGCCGCATCGGAGCGTGGTGGCGCCGAGCGTGTACTGGGACTGTCCCTGAGCGTGCCGCTGGCGGGTGCTGCGCGCAGCGCCTCAGAACGACAAGCGCAAGCTTTGCGCGTCGAGGCCGAACAGCAGGCTGAAGCCATCCATCAGAAGGTCCGCACCGAAGCAGTGACAGCCTGGCAGGCGATGCAATCGGCACAACTGGCCTGGCAGAGCCAGGACCTGGCTCGCCAACGCCATGAGCAGGTACTCAAGACCGTGGTACGCGGCTGGGAGCTGGGAGAGTACAGCCAGTCCGATGTGCTGCTGGCAAGGCGCCAGTTCACCGAGGCGGCCCTGGCCGAAATCAATGCACGCGCAGAAGCCCGTCATGCAGCACTGCGCCTCAAGCTGGACCTGCATGAAACCTGGGAATTCGACGATGAATGAAGTGATGATCTGGCGCCTCGCGATCCTGGCAGCGAGCTTGCTGACCAGCGGATGCGCCGCCATGAACGAGACCAACACGGGGTTCGCGGACGGCTGGCGGCAAGCCCGAGTGGTGAGCCCCGTTGATTCGTCCACGCCCGTGAGCCCGGTATACAAGGATTGCCGCCCACCGGGCGACCGTGCACGAGCAGGCACACACTACGTGCTGGCCAGCTACGCATTTGGCGGCAGCCCCACACTGCGCCACAACATGGTGGTGCCACTTCCCAGCGGGCTCAAGGTGGCAGTCGGGCAGGCGATCCGCATCAATATCGAGCGCTGTGAGGCCGCGCAAAGCACCGAGGCACAGGTGTACTGACGAGCGGCTAAACTGACCGCACCCCGGTCAGCCAGAGCGCCCGCATGCACAAGACCCGACTAGAAGCCTTCAGCGATGGTGTCCTCGCCATCATCATCACGATCATGGTGCTGGAGTTGAAGGTGCCCCACGGCGAAAGCCTGGACACGCTGAAGCCGCTGCTGCCGGTCTTCTTCAGCTATGTGCTGAGCTTCATCTACGTGGGCATCTACTGGAACAACCACCATCACATGCTGCACGCCACACACAAGGTGAGCGGTGGCGTGCTGTGGGCCAATCTGCACCTCCTGTTCTGGCTGTCCTTGTTGCCTTTCGTGACGGGATGGATGGGAGAAAACCACTTTGCCGCCTTGCCCACGGCCTTGTACGGTGCCGTGCTGCTGATGTCCGGCGTGGCCTACTGGATCCTGACACGCGCCATCATCGCCACGGAAGGGCAGGATGCGCTGCTGGCCAAGGCCATCGGGCGAGACCTGAAAGGCAACCTGTCCGTCCTGATTTATGCGCTGGCCATCCCGCTGGCCTTCTACAACCAATGGATCGCGCAGGCGCTGTATGTGGCCGTGGCACTGATGTGGCTGGCGCCGGACAAGCGCATCGAGCGCGTGCTCGCCTGACTGATCACAGCGTGCAACGATTGCGCCCGCCCTGTTTGGATTGATAGAGCGCTTGATCAGCCCGCGCCAGCAGTTGCCTGACGGCATCCTGGCCACCATCTTGGCTCAGCATGGCCACGCCCACGCTGATGGTCACATGGCCCGCCGTGGGCGAGGCTTCGTGGCGCATGCGCAATGCCTCCACGGCGCGTCTCAAACTCTCGGCGGCGGCCAGCGCATCCTGTCGATTCGCGCCCGGCAGCACAATGGCGAACTCTTCTCCGCCCCACCGGGCCAACAGACCCTCCTGCTGCGGCATGGCCTCCTTGAGCGTCTGCGCGATATGCCGAAGGCATTGATCACCGGCCGGATGGCCATACCTGTCATTGAAGGCCTTGAAGTGATCCACATCGATCAGCATCAAGGCCAGCGCTGTATCAGTGGCGTTCACACCCGGCATCTCCTTGGCCAGGTAAGCATCAAACCGTCGGCGATTGGCCAGCCCCGTCAAAGGATCCAGGTTGGACATCTCGTCGAGGCTGCGGTGGCTTTGCTCCAGCTCGCTGCGCAAGGCCTGTGCACGTTCAGTCTGAAGAAAGCGTTGGCGTTCATCGAGTTCCAGGTTGAAGTTGCAGATCAGCGTGTACAAGGCCACCAGCATCAGCAACAAGGCCAAGGGAACCTCGATGACCTCGTAGGGCCTGGGCAGATCCTGGCGCACGATCATGGTGAACACGCACACACCGACATTGAACAAGGTGGAGGCCAAGGCAAACCTGAAGCGCAATCGCTGCACCAGATTGCCGAACACCAGGATGGGCACAAGGCCGCCACGATACATGGAGAGCTGTTCGCTGTGCGTCTCGAGCATCACCACGCCCAACGATGCCGACACGGCCATCGTGCCGACCATCCCAAGGGCTTCGGTCAGCCATGGCGGGGTATGGGCCAGCCACCAATCCCACAGAACATAGCCCGTCAGCAACAGCAACAACACCGCCGGCGTGAGCATGTACAGGCGCACGGTCACAGCCAGGTCGAAGACGTCCCGCACCATGTACCAGTCCGAGACAAGGAACAGGTTGAACAGCACCAGCGCCGATACGCCTGATATCAGGAAGTGGCGGAACCGGTCCGGCGCGCTCGCGGCGTTGAAACGTTCGATCTGCGTCGGGCTCAGGCGCATGCCACCGATCTGCTGCGCGAGCAGGCGCCGCCAGGCCACCTGAATGTCAATGGGTTGCGTACGGATCAACATGCCTGTACGCCCCCGCTTTTCGGATCCGCCGCCAGGCATACGCGATTGCGACCGGCAGCCTTGGCCTGGTACAGGGCTTCATCTGCGGCTTGTATCAATACGTGGTTTGCCCGGGTAAGCCCGGCATGCTGCACGGCCATGCCTATGCTCACGGTGACCACGGGCGCGCATGATGAACCCTCATGAGGAATGGCCAGCGCCTGTATCGCCTGGCAGATCCGTCTGGCGACTTGCCGGGCCATCTGCTCATCCGCATCGCCCAGCACCACGGCGAACTCCTCTCCGCCCCATCGCGCCACCATGTCCACCGGGCGCCGCAAGCAGGCGTCGATGGTGTTGGCCACAGCGCAAAGGCAGCGATCCCCTTCATGGTGGCCATAGCTATCGTTAAAGGCTTTGAAATGGTCAACGTCCACCAACAACAAGGCCAGTTTGCGAGAGGACATCGCCAACTCGTCCTGATTCAGAGACAGGAAATCGTCAAAGGCCCGGCGATTGGCCACGCCCGTGAGGGCATCGGTCCGCACCATCTCCGCCAGGCGCAGATTGGCCTCGTTGAGCGAGGCACGCATGGCCTGCTCCTTCAGATCCAACAGGAAGGCGTGCCGGTCGTTGCGTTCACGCACATAGCAACCATACAGCGCAAAGCTGATGGTCGTGATCAACAGCAAGGTAGACCCCAGGCGTAAGCCACTGATCAAGTCTGGCGCCAGAACCATGACCGTCATGTGAAACACCAGCACCACCGCGGACAACAAGGCCATGGGCCAGAATCGCGCGAACACGGCAACATAGACCACCACGATGATCAACTCGACCACCTTGGTGAACGACACCGCCGTGGTGCCTGACAGCGCCAGGACAGCCACGATGGCGCTGGCCACGGTGCCCACCAGCACGACCATCCACTCATTGAGTTCCGGATAGCTCAACCGATGCAGGATGACCAGCGCAGACAAGATAAAAGGCGCATACAACCCGACGCGCAAGGCGGCTGACCAGCCCAGTTGCCCGGGCTCCATCAGGTAGTCAGTAAGCAGGATGCCACCGAACACCAGCATGGAATTGAGCCCCGCCAGGATGAGTTTGAAGGTGCGCTCGTCGGCATGCGCCTCCACGAAGGCGCGCTCCAGCATCGCCGGGAACCGCAGCCAGCGAAAGCCCCCTTCCAGGGTCTGATCCACCAGGACCTGCTCCAGCGACGTAGCGGTGTTCAACTGCGGATGCGCCCCCCACAGGCCGTACCCGCATCAGATGCGACCAGGCCCTGCGTCAGTTACAGATCGGATCGATCTTAGCGGGGGCAAATCGGACGCAGGTGGTCAAAACAGACGGAAACCTGCACTTATCCGACACACAAAGGGATCAATGCGTGAACAAATTCACGCATGAGCCCATTCCGATCAAGCGCCCAGCAAGGCTGCGCCCTTGACCTGGGCAAAGACGCTCATGCCAGCTTGCAACTGAAGCTGCTCGCTGGAACGCCGGGTGAGGCGAGCCAGCAGAACGCCCCCATGGGCCAGCCGCAGGCGCAACGTGACACTGTCGGCCCCATCCGGCCGGAGCTCGTCAACCACGACGGGCAGGATATTGAGGATGCTGCTGTCAAGCGCCGGGCTGAGCGTGACGCTCACATCCCGGGCCAGGACGCGCACCTTGACCGTCTGCCCGACGCTGGCACCCGTGGCCCCGACCCAGAACGCATGCTCACCCAGTTTCAGACGCGTCAAGCCGTATTCGGGCTCCTGCGCTTCGACCACGCCTTGAAGCACGCAAGCCGCATCGTCCCAGGTGCTCATGGGCGTGTCCAGACGGGCAAACATCTCGACAGCCGGCCCGCTTGACTGTACCCGGCCAGCGGACATCAACACCAGGTGATCGGCCAGGCGAGCCGCTTCGTCCAGCGCGTGGGTCACGTAGATCACCGGTACTCTGGCCTGCCGATTGAGCTGCTCCAGATAAGGCAGGATCTCGGCCTTGCGCGCCGCATCGAGGGCGGACAAGGGCTCATCCATGAGCAAGAGCCGAGGACTGGTGAGCAAGGCGCGTGCGATGGCCACACGCTGACGCTCGCCACCGGACAGCCCTTGCGGACGCCTGTCCAGCAGATGCCCGATACCCAGCAAGGTCACGGCCTCTTCCAGGCCGATACGTTGCTGATCGCGCGGCACGCGGCGACGCCCGTAGTCCAGATTGTCCCGCACGTTCAGATGCGGAAACAGACTGGCCTCCTGGAACACATAGCCAATGGGCCGTTGATGCGTCGGCACGAACACGCGTCTGGAGGCCGCATCGTCCTGCCAGACATCGCCATTCATGGCCACACGCCCACTGGCGCGTTCCAGCCCCGCCAGCGCCCTCAGGACCGTGGTCTTGCCGCATCCGGAGGGGCCCAGCAGAACGCTGACGCCCTCGCCCGGCAGGCGCAAGGACACGTCCAGCGTGAACCCTGGATGACTCACAACGAGGTCGGCATGGATCTGCGTCATGCTCGCCCCTCCTGCCCTGCTTGTGCATGCCCACCCACACGGCCATTGAGCACATACAGCAGGAACATCACCAGGAAGCCAAAACCCACCATGCCTGCGGCCAGGGTGTGGGCCTTGCCGTCATCCATGGCTTCGACGTGCCCGTACAAGGCCACCGACAGCACACGTGTCGCCCCGGGGATGTTGCCACCTATCATCAGCACCACGCCAAACTCGCCCACCGTGTGCGCGAACCCCAGCACGGCCGCGGTCAGGAATCCAGGACGAGCCAGGGGCAAGGCAACCGTCACGAAACGGTCCCATGCCGAGGCGCGCAAGGTGGCTGCCGCCTCCAGCGGACGAGCGCCAATGGCCTCGAACGCTTGCTGCAAGGGCTGCACCACAAACGGAAACGAGTGCATGACGGAGCCCACCACCAGGCCCCAGAACGTGAAGGGCAACAAGCCCCAGCCCAAGGCCTGTGTGAGATGCCCGACCGGCCCGTGAGGCCCCATCAACAACAGAAGGTAAAAGCCGATGACGGTGGGTGGCAGCACCAGCGGCAAGGCCACCACCGCCGCCACCACACCCTTGAGACGCGAACGCGTGCGCGCCAGCCACCAGGCGATCGGGGTACCCAGGAGCAGCAGCAAGGTGGTTGTGAGGAAGGCCAGATTGGCCGTCAGCCTCAAGGCCTGAAGATCGTCAGCATCCAGCATCAAAGCTCGTACCCATATGATTTGATGATGGCCTTGGCCTTGTCGCCCTTGAGGTACTTCAACAAGGCTCCAGCCGCCGCATTGGCCTCCCCCTTCTTGAGCAAGGCCGCATCCTGCAGGATGGGCGTGTAGAGCTTCGCTGGTACCACCCACCACGAACCAAGGGCAGGCTTGTCCGGCGGCGCCACCTGAGACAGCGCCACAAAGCCCAGCTCCGCATTGCCGGTCGACACGAACTGGTAGGTCTGGGCGATGTTGTCACCTTGCACCAGCTTCGGCAACAGCAGATCGTGAACACCCAGTGCCTTCATGACCTCTACACCGGCCGCGCCATAAGGCGCCAGCTTGGGGTTGGCCAGCGCCAGATGGTTGAACACACCTTTGCTCAAGACCTCGCCCTTGTCATCCACCACACCGGCCTTGGCACTCCACAACACCAGCTTGCCCCTGGCATAGGTGAAGCGCTGGCCTTTGACGGCCAGCCCCTCGTCCTCCAGCTTTTTCGGGGTCTCGTCGTCGGCCGCCAGCAGCACCTCGAATGGCGCACCTTCCTTGATCTGCGTGTAGAACTTGCCGGTTGACCCGGTGACCGCCACGGCGGTGTGCCCCGACTCCGTGGCAAAGGCTGCAGCGATCTTCTGAAAAGGTGCCGCGAAATTGGCCGCTACCGCAACCTGCACCTCACCGGCATGGGCCACAGCCAGAGATGCAAACAGCGCACCGGCAGACAGTGCCTGAATGGACAAACGCTTCATCACCTGCTCCTTGACGGGCTCATCAGCCCAGAATGGACAAAATCACGCTGGAGGACTTGAAAATGGCGCAGGCCCGTTGGCCCACTTCGAGCCCCAGGGACACCACCGATTCACGCGTGACCACGGCGGTGACCGTCTTGCCGCCACCCAAGGTCAACACCACCTCGGCGTTCACCGGACCGTCCACCACACGCTCGACCGTGCCCCACAAGTGGTTGCGGGCACTGGTTCGCAAGCCTTCATCCGTCATGAGCAGCACGGCAGACGCCTTCACCAGGGCCACCACCTCCATGCCGATCTCGATACCCAGTTGTTCGACGGAGTCTCGCGTGATCACGGCCACCAGTTCGTTGTGTCTGTCCAGCCTCAGGTAGACCTCGTAGTCGACCTCGCCCTCGCGCAAGCCACTGACCGTGCAGACAAACTGATTGCGCGCGCTGGTACGCATGGCCATGCGGCGCAGCAACTGCTGAAACGACCGCACGTTACCCGTATCCAACTCACCCCATTGCGCCATCAACCTGTCCAAGGCCAACTGATACTCGGCCTCCACCGCGCGGTACAGCCCCACCACCTTGCGCCCGTGCTCCGTCAGGATCGTGCCGCCACCGTGTTTGCCGCCCGTGCTTCGCTCGACCAGAGGCTGATCAGCCAGGTTGTTCATGGCGTCAACGGCATCCCAGGCGGCCTTGTAAGACAGCGGCACGTGTTTGGCCGCCTGCGAGATCGACCCATGTTGATCGATGGCTTCCAGCAAGCGGATGCGCGTGTCGCCCAGGAAGGCGCCCAGTTCGGTCGACACCTCCAGTTTGCTGACGAGTCGTGGCCCGGCGGACTTGCTGGCTGCGCGTGAAGAAGAACGTGTTGAACCTGGCATGTTGACAACCTGTGTAGCGTTCACGACATCCGCACATAACGCCCTGACCGAAAGACCGGCGAATGCACCAGAACCCACCTTTCATGCCCCGCCAAAGTAAGAGAAAAGGGCTTGGTTATGGGTGGCGGCCACATAGCCGTTCGACCTAGACTGAATTCACTGTGTCACTTTTGTCGTATACATTGGTTTATAACGCAAACAGTGTGCCAGCTTCTGGGAGAAGCCCTCCCTGTCACCGGTCGTCTTGAGGTTCATCATGAAAGTCAGCGCACGCAATGCCTTCAAAGGCAAAATCTCCGCCATCCAACCAGGTGCCGTGAACTCGGAAGTCACGCTGAAAACTGACGGTGGCGACACCTTGGTGGCCATCGTCACCGCAGGCAGCGTGCAGTCACTCGGATTGAGTACCGGCAAGGATGTAGTCGCCCTGGTCAAGGCCCCCTGGGTGATGCTGGCCACCCGTGATTGCGGCCTTACCTTCAGCGCCAGAAACCAGTTGGCCGGCCAGGTCAGCACCCTCATCAAAGGCGCCGTCAACACGGAAGTCGGGATCACGCTGCCTGGTGGGACCGAGGTATTTGCCGTGGTCACCAACGAGGCCGTGAGCGAACTGAACCTGGCGCTGGGCCAGGCTGCAAGCGCCATCATCAAGGCCAGCCACATCATCCTGGCCGTGCCCGCTTGAGATCAGTTTGAGCCCGTTCAGCGTGGCATGCGCTCGCTGAACGCATAGAAGGCATAAGCGGCTTTGCCTTCGCTCTGGCTGTTGATCACCCGGTGGATCAACCAGCGCCCATCACGCAAGCGCCACGCAGCCAGGTCTTCGCGGTAATGAGATGCCACGCCACTGTCGATGAAGCCGATCGGTACCTGAAACCGATAGCGGCAGAAGCATGGTTGCTCTTCCTCGTCATAGCCCATCCAGCGCTCAGCCCCCGTGCCTTCATCGCGGTTCACGTCCACCCACAGGGGGCCGATGGTGAGGCCACGCCACAAGGCCGGGAGACGTGCAGCCCAATCCACTTCCTGGCCCAGATGCGAAGCCCGCTTGGCTCGGCGTGCCGAGCGATCGTCATATTCTGTTATATACAACGGTATGCGCATGAAAACACCTGTGTGCATGTAGTCAAAAAAGAAGCGGAAGGCCTCTGACCTTCCGCCTCATTCAGCTCAGACCGTGGCCGGCGCGTGCGTGTAGCACTTCTTCGGGCAGATCTTCGAGCAAGCGGTACAACCAATGCACATCTCCTGATGCGCAATGGTCATGACCTTCTTTTCATACTCTTCGTCTTCATCGTCCTCATCGGAGATGGACACGCGCTCGCCGTCCTCATTGAGTCCGACCAGCTCCAGCACACCACGAGGGCACACCTTGAAGCAACGGCCACAGCCGATGCAGGTGTCTTCATTGATGTTTTGAACAAACTTGGGTTCCCAGCTTTCGCCACTGGGCATGGTGATGGAAAAGTGGCTCATGACTCAACCTCATGCGGCAGCTGCGGCCAGTTTGCGCGCCTCGGTCAAGGCTGCGTGGGCATCGTGACAACGTTGCGCCACTTCCAGGATCTTTTCCCAGTTGGTGGGCAACTCTTCAGACAGGTCGTGCAGGTCCATCTTGGCCTGCGTGGCCTGGGCATTGAGCTTCTTGATCTTGAGCTTCAGTTCATCGGCGTCCATGGTGACTCTCTCCTGTGATCTTCAAGCGCCGTAATTCGCAACTTGCGGGTAGTCGCGGATCATGGTGACGCCTTCGTTGAAGAACTTGGCGCCCGCGTCAGCCAGCTTGGCCAGCGAAGGGAAGCCGAAGCGGTGCACGTCGCGCAGCTGCTTGTTGACGACGATGAGGCGGCCTGCCAGCAAGATCATGCGGCCGAAGCCTTCGTGGCTCATCTTCATCATGGGCGTGACCATGTTGCCGGTCTCGCGCTCGATGGCCACACCCACGGCGTTGTAGAACAACTCCATGCGCCACAGGATCTCGGGATCCGGGTCACCGATGATGGGCAACTCGCGACGCTGCTCGGCTGTCAGGATGTAGGGGTTGAGCAGGTCCCGGTCGGTCTTGCCATCCCAGGTGCCATGGGTGTCCTGTGCACGCAGCATCTTGACCAGTTCACGCACAAAGGGCGTGGCCATCAGTTCCTCATCCGTCGGTGCTGTGGTGGCATCGAGCGTGGCGGTATCAGCCATGTTTGACCTCGTCTTCGTCTTCATCAAAGTTGGTGGCGACCGCCTCATTGCCCTTTTGCAGAGCCTTGCGCAGCCATGGAGGGGGGGTGCCCTTGAGCACTTCCTGGAGCTTTTCGAGAATGTCCAGAATGGGTTCGGGTTGCGGCACCTTGATCGGGTGGATCTTCACGGCCACCACGCGGGCTGCGGCCGAACCACCGATGGCGGCCACATACAGAATGGCGCAGTCCTTGATGGCTTCCAGCTTGGGGGCCAGCTTGTCTTCGTCGCCGTCCTCTTCCAGCTTGCCGCCGAACTCGAAGTTCTCGACGAAGGTGTAGCCATCGGCCGTCACGTCATAGACGGAGACGTTCTTGGCCCATCCGAAATGCGCGTCAACGCGCTGTTTGTCTTGCGTACTGAAGGCGACTTTCATGGGGTGACTCCATCCGTTGTGGTGGGGGTTGGCTTGGCGACGACCGCAGGCCAGGGCAGCTCGGCGATGGCCTCCAGCGGTTTGGCCACACGTTGCGCGACATCGGGCAAAGGCCAGGTGTCGATGTGGGCATGCGGGATGTGGGCCATCATCAGATTGGCCACTTCAAAGATGAACTGACGCGTACCGCGGTAGCCCACCATCAGGCGGTGGGCATTGCCGATGCGGTCGAAGATCGGAAAGCCCAGGCGAAAGAATGGTTTGTCCAGGCGTTCTGCGGCCTGACGCCCGTGCGAGTGCGTCATCATCAGATCGCAGTCGGCGGCCCCCTTCTCCAGGTCTTCCAGGTCACCGATCAGGGCGATCTCGGCGGGCAACTGCTCCAGCACGGGCGAGTGGGTGGTGGTCACACAGGTGTGCAACTCGGCGCCCATCTCCTGCAGGAGCGAACCCGCCGCAAACAGCAGATCGGGCTCGGCGCCCAGGGCCACCTTCTTGGCGCCCAGGTAGAAGTGCCCATCCAGCATCGCGTCCAACAACTGGCTGCGTTGGCGGCGGTACTTCTGAGGCACGGGCTTGCCGCTGATCCTGGACAGCGTCATCAGGAAGCGGTCATTGCATTCCAGGCCCGTGAGGCGATCAAACAGGTGGAAGGGCACACCCGTGCGCTCTTGCAAGGCCGTGGCGGCATCGTGCATCTGTTGGCCGATGGCGAGCGTGGCCACCGACTCACCCATGCGAATGATGTCGTCATGCTTCGTGCCCCCCAGCGTGGTGCCGCGCCAGTCAGATGGGATGTGCCCGTCCAGCGAGCCTGATACGTCCGGCAAAGTGATGGCGGTGAGGCCAAAGTCATCGAGGATCTGCTTGATTTCTTCCAGATCACCTGGCGTGAGGTGGCAGCCTGGCAGCAGGTTGACCTGCCCTGCAGCCTGCCCCACCAGGGGTGCCGCCGAGGTGTCCGGCACGATCTGCTTGACGAGGCCTGTCACCGCATGGCGCCAGCCATCCTCGAAAGCGCCCACATAGTCTGGCGTCGAAATGTAGATGATGGCGGTATCGTCCAGCTCGGGCTTGCGCTTGCGGACCATGTTGATGTAGCCATCCACATCGTCGCCCTTGGTCTCGGTCAGGCCGGTCGAGCAGATCGCAATGATGCGCGGGGCCGCACGCTTCTTGATGTTGAGCAGCGCGGTTTCGATGTTCTCGTAGCCACCGAGGATGGTGGTGACCTCGTTCATCGCCGTGGTCTGCAGCGGGATCGCCTCCTTGAAGTGGCGCACCAACAGCACCAGTCCGAATGAGGTACAACCTTGCGAGCCATGCATCACCGGCATGCAACTGTCCAGCCCCATGAAGGCATAGCTGGCGCCCAAGGGCTGGCTCATCTTGAGCGGATTGACCGCACAGGCTTTCTTGGACTCTAGCGTCTTGGCCATGTGTGCGTCCTCTCAGGCGTGGGCGTGTTGATGGCCATGGCCGTGATCGTGCCCATGACCGCCGCCGTGGCCTTCCGCCTTGGCTGGTGGCACGAAAGGCTCGGCGGCCAGCATGCCCGCGTCTACTTCGTCCCAGGGCGCAGGAATGCGCACCTGCTGCCAGACGGGGTTGTAGAGCGCCTTGTCGATCTCTTCCACAAGCTCGACCATGCCTTCATAACCAGCATAGGGGTGGTAGCGCTCCTGGTTGATGTCCAGCCAGGGCATGCGGGCCTTGAGCGCGATGAACTGCGAGCGGCCACCGGACAGCATGATGTCGGCCTTGGCATCGCGCAGCATGTTGTACATCTCGCGCGGGGTCATGTCATCGATCATGTGCGCGTCATCGCCCATGATCTCCTTGATCTTTTCCTTGTCTTCCTTGGTGGACTTCTTGATCGAGGTCCCCACGATCTCCATGCCCACTTCCTGCAGGGCGGACACCACGGACCAGCTCTTCACGCCACCGGTGATCAGCAGCACGCGCTTGCCTTTGAGCCGCTCCTTGTACTTCTCCAGGCGTTTCCAGGCACGGGCCTCTTCCACCTCGATGAGCCGCTCGGTGCGGTCGATCAGGTCGGCGCCTGCACCCGTCTGCACCAGCAGGCGGGCGATCTGGCGCAAGGTGTCGCTCATGTCGCCAATGCCGTAGAACGAGCCTTCAAAGTAAGGAATGTTCCACTTCTGCTGCATGCGCGTGGCGATGTTGATCATCGACTTCGAGCACACCATCATGTTGACCTTGGCCCGGTGGCTGCTCGCCACCTCGTGATAACGGCCATCACCCGAGATGCAACTGAGGATGCGCACACCCAGCGCATCCAGCAAGGGCTTGATCTGCCAGAGCTCACCGGAGAGGTTGTACTCGCCAATGATGTTGATGTCGTATGGCGTGGTGTACTCAGGCTCTTCGGTGCCGATCACATAGTCCAGCACCGACTCGCCGCCCAGCTTGTTACCCAGATTCTTGGGGCCTGCAAAGCCCGGGCTGTTCACGGGGATCACCGGCTTGCCGAACTTCTCGCTGGCCTTCTTGCAGACCGCTTCGATGTCATCACCGATCAAGGCCGTGACGCAAGTCTGGTAGACGAACACTGCGGGCGGGTTGTACTTGTCGATGATTTCCTTGACCGACTTGAACAGGCGCTTTTCGCCACCATAGATCACATCCAATTCGTTGATGTCGGTGGTGAAGCCGGTACGGTAGAGCTGTGAGCCGGACGAGTAGCTGTGGCGGTTGTCCCAGCTGTTGCCTTCGCAGGCAATGGGGCCGTGCACGAGATGGGCCACATCGACAATGGGCTGCAAGGCAATCTTGGCTCCGTCGAAGGCGCAACCACCGGCGGCGGCACCTGGCGAGAGCTGCTTGGTGCAACCCTTCTTGCGCTCTTTCTCGCTCTTGCCCTGGTTCTTGTCGCAACCTGGCTCATCGAACACTTCGGCGATCTTCTGCTTGAGCGATGCTGACATGGTCTGCTCCTTGTGGGCTTGCATGCTTCATTGCACAAACGGTGCCAGGGTATCTCCCCAGGGAAGGAGGCCGAAGATCAGCCTGGTGGCGCTACAAACTCGACAGTGCTTGTCGGGAAGTTGCCAATGCGTGTGCCTTCAACTCAGGCCAGCTTCAATTGATCAAAGGTCGCGGCCATCTCGGCCGGATCCACCTCGTTGACCTGTGCGGCCTTGAGCACGTCTTCGCCTTGCAGCCATCGCTGCTCCAGGGATTCGTCATCCAGCGCCATCAACAGGGACTGGTTGAGCTCGTAGTTGGCCCAGGCCACGCCCGCATCGCGCAAAGCCGACTGCATGGCGTTCTGCACCAGGCTGCGGATGCGCATGTGCGGCTCCGAATACGGGATCTCGTCGATCTTGCCGGAGGCCGCCTGTGCACACGCCTTGCGGTCATACGAGGCCAGGCCACGACAAGCCAGGGGCCGCACCTGATAGACCACACAAACACCTTGCGCAATGAAGGGGCAGCGCTGGCGCACGCCAATGCGGTCGGATTCACCCACACCGCATGTCACTTCATTGGCTTTGGCAATCTGGGCCCGCAGGTCAACACCATGCTTTTGCAGGCCAGGTGTCACGGCGCGGATGAAACGCGCGAGCATGAACACCTCAGGGGCCGTGGCGGTCACCCTCAGGGTGCAGCAGGTTGCGCAGCCCTTGTGGCAGTCCAGCTCGGGCAGGCCCTGAGTCTGGCTGCCGACATTCGCCTCGAAGCTCTGCCAGGCTGTCAGCAACAAGTTGTCCAGCAAGGCCGCGTGCTGCCTGAACCCGGCAAAGATCTGCCCGAAGCGGCTTTGCAGCCCCTGAAAAAAGTCCAGTGAACTCAAAGCCTCTACGGACATGCCACACCGCCCTCAGTTTTCCGCCAACACATCCAGTGCGAGCAGCTGTTCGCGCAAGGCATGCAAGGCACGCCAACCACCTGGCCCTGTGAACAGGGGATCATCCTTGGATTCCGTCGCCAGCACCGCCTCTTGCTCCGACCAGAACAGCCGGACCTGCTGCAGACTGTCTACCGCCGCCGAAGCCGCCACACGCGCGAGCAAAGCCGCCTCGCAAGCCTTCTCCACACTCACCGCCTCGGGTTGATAACAACCACGCTCGAGCGCGTAATCAGCGCGGTACAGCGGTGTGTCCAGGCCATATTCATCGGCCAGACGGCAGATGCCGGGGAAGTCACTGAGCGCCTGCGCCGAGCCGGGCTCGGCGTCCACCATGGAGAACAACTCCCGGGCGGTGGTGACATCGTGGATCTCCCAGGGCTGAAGCCCATCACCCACGACCACCTTGTTCAACAGATCTTCGCCATCAAAGGCAAACCAGGATCGCGGCTCACCCGCGTGCGGTACTTCGACAACGAAAATCATGGTGCTTACTCCACGCCTTCGAGACCAGCCTTGGCCCAGATGGCCTGGCGGAACCGCTCGTTGATCGAGATCGGGTCGGAGGAGAAAGTACGTTTGGCCGCGTCCATCGCACCTTGTGCGATCGCAGCTTCGTCATGTCTCAGGGGAATACGACCGCCCATGTGCGTGGCACCGGGGACGGCCTTCGAAATGGCCTGGCGATTGGGATGCTCGATCAAGGGCACCAAGGTGTCCGTCTCGCGCGCCCCAGCCAGGCACAACCAGCCATCTATGACTTCAACCTTGCGGCCATCTTGCGTTGTTTTGACATACGTGCTCATGTTCAAACCTCACTCAAACAAGTATCAAACGTCTACAAAAGGCCTTTGACGTTGCCGCAGCTGCCGTCGCGAGCGGGCCAAGGTGGCATCGCGTAGCGCCGCCCTGCTTTCGCAGGGCAGGCAACGCCGATGCCAGATTGGCCCGTGCATCAGGCAGATGCGGTGACGTCAGCGGATGATGTCGTAGGAATAGTCGGTCTTGCCCGGGATGATCGTGTTGGCATCCAGCGTTTCGAAGTACTCGTCAAGCAGGTTGACCAGCACGCGCTGAGCGCCTTCATAACCCCAGATGGGCAGACGGTGGTAGTGGTGGCGATCGAAGATCGGGAACACCAGGCGGATCAGCGGTGTGCCGACGTCGCGTTCCAGGTACTTGCCGTAGGTGTTGCCGATCAGGAAGTCCACAGGCTCCGTGTGCAGCAGCGAGCGCATGTGCCACAGGTCGCGCTTGGGGTAGGACTTGCAGCCCTTGCCGTAAGGAGAAGCATCGAACAGGGCTTGCACCTTGTCGGCCCACTTGTCGTCGCCGTTGGTGGCCAGCACGTGTGCAGGCTCGGCGCCGAGTTCCAGCAGGAACTGGGTCAGGCCCAGCATTTCGTCAGGGTCACCATACATGGCGAAGCGCTTGCCGTGCAGGTGAGCCTGGCTGTCGGCCATGGCGTCGACCAGCAGACCACGTTCCTTTTCCAGCTCGGCAGGGATGGGCTTGCCGGTCAGTTCGGAGATGGCCATCAGGAAGGCATCGGTGCCGGCCACGCCGATCGGGCTGTTCAGTACAACGACTTCCTGGCCCTTTTCACGGATGTACTTGGCTGTCTTTTCAGCGCTGAACTCCTGGAACACGATCGTGGCCTTGGCGTTCAGAGCCTTCTCGACCGTTTCCTTGGTGGTGCCGCCTTCATACATGCGGAACTCGCCATCGGTAGGCGTAGCCCACACTTCGGACGGATCGCAAATGATGTTGTACTCGACACCGAACAGGTTGAAGATGCGCTTGATTTCCTTCATGTTGCCCACGACGAAGCCGTCGAAGCCACCGATGAAGTTGATCGACTCATTGGGCACGCGGGTCAGTGCGGGTGCAGTACCCGACTTGCCGTCCCAGAAGTGTTGCAACACACCCAGCAAGGCGTTGTCGTAGCCGGTCACATGGCTGCCGACGAAGGCAGGCGTGTGAGCAAACGGCACGTCGAACTCGGCGGGCACGCTGCCCTTTTCCTTGGCCGTCTTGATGAAGGCGTTCAAGTCGTCACCGATCACCTCAGCCATGCAAGTGGTCGACACGGCGATCATGTCGGGCTTGTACAGGTTGAAGGTGTTGGCCAGGCCGTCAATCATGTTGTTGAGGCCACCGAAAACGGCTGCATCTTCCGTCATCGAGGACGACACGCAGGACGTGGGTTCCTTGAAGTGACGCGAGAAGTGCGAACGGTAGTAGGCCACGCAGCCTTGCGAACCGTGCACGAACGACATGGTCTTGTGGAAGCCGTTGGCCACGAACACAGCACCCAGGGGCTGGCATGCCTTGGCGGGGTTCACGACCAGAGAATCACGCTTGAAGTTCTTCTCTTTGTAGTCTTCGGTCTTGGTCCATTCGACGATCTGTTTGATCTTCTCGTCAGGGTGGTTGAACTCGAAGGCTTTCTTGTTCGCGAACAGCTCCTGATACTCGGGCTCGCGAAACAGCAGTTCATGATCAATGATCTTGTCGGCGTTTTGGGGCATGGTGCTCTCCTGGGGAAAACGAAATCTCTGACTAAGGCCCCGCGCGTTGGGACGCAGGGCCTTCTCTACTCAGGCAATCAAGCGGCCTTCTTCCAAGGAGCCTTGGTCAGGCTCCAGATGGGGCTGCTGATGGCCATGTCCATGTCACGGGCGAAGATGGCGAAGCCGTCATAGCCGTGATAGGGGCCGGAGTAGTCCCAGCTGTGCATCTGGCGGAAAGGCACGCCCATCTTCTGGAAGACGTACTTTTCCTTGATGCCCGAACCGATCAGATCAGGCTTGATCTTCTCGACAAACTTCTCGAACTCGTAGCCAGTGACGTCGTCATAGATCAAGGTGGAATCCTTGATGTAGTGCGTCGTGCGCTGGTAGTCGTCGTTGTGGCCGAATTCGTAGCCAGTGCCGACCACTTCCATGCCCAGGTCTTCGTAGGCGCCGATCACGTGACGAGGACGCAGACCGCCCACATACAGCATGACCTTCTTGCCTTCCAGGCGAGGCTTGTACTTGTCGATGACGGCTTGCATCAGCGGCTTGTACTTGGCGATGACTTCTTCAGCCTTGGCCTTGATGGTGTCATCGAAGTGCGAAGCGATTTCGCGCAGCGACTTCTCGATCATCGTGGGGCCGAAGAAGTTGTACTCAACCCATGGAATACCGTACTTCTCTTCCATGTGGCGGCTGATGTAGTTCATCGAGCGGTAGCAGTGCAACACGTTGAGCTTCGCCTTGGGGGTGTTTTCCAGTTCGGCGATCGTGCCGTCACCGGACCACTGGGCGATCACGCGCAGGCCCATTTCTTCCAGCAGGATGCGAGAAGACCAGGCATCACCACCGATGTTGTAGTCGCCGATGATGGCCACGTCATACGGTGTGGCGGTGAACTCGTGTTCCTTCTTGGTCTTGCCGTCGAACACCCAGTCGCGGATGGCGTCGTTGGCGATGTGGTGGCCCAGAGACTGAGACACGCCACGGAAGCCTTCGCAACGAACCGGCACGATGGTGTGGTTGTTGTGTTCCTTGGACTTCTTCTTCGACACGGCTTCGATGTCGTCACCGATCAGGCCGATCGGGCACTCGGATTGCACCGAGATACCCTTGTTCAGAGGGAACAGTTCCTGGATTTCGTCAACGATCTTTTCCAGCTTCTTGTCACCGCCGAACACGATGTCCTTTTCCTGGAAGTCGGAGGTGAACTGCATCGTCACGAAGGTGTCCACACCGGTCACGCCGATGTAGTAGTTACGACGGGCAGCCCACGAATACTGGCCGCAGCCCACAGGGCCGTGCGAGATGTGGATCATGTCCTTGATCGGGCCCCACACCACGCCTTTGGAACCAGCGTAGGCGCAGCCGCGGATGGTCATCACGCCAGGCAATGACTTGATGTTGGACTTCACGCCGCAGTCGGGCTTACCTTCTTCATAGGTACCCAGGTGTTTGGCGCGGCGCTTGGCCATCTTCTCTGGATAGGCCTTGAGGACTTCATCAATCAAGGCCTTGTTGGTGGCCTTGCGTTCTTCAACGGTCATGCTCATGGTGTGACTCCGTGATGTGCTGACAGGGTGGATATCGATTCAGGTGCAGCGTTTGCAAATCACAAGCGCCACTCAATGCGTGGTCATCGCGCCGGGTTGCCCCAGGCCATGACGCTCCCTCTTTGGGAGATGGACGCCGCCGAAGCGGCGTCCCTGGTGCCGATATTTAGGCGGCCAGTTCAGCGGCGGTCTTGCCGACTTCGCTTTCGTCGATGGTCTTCATGATCCCGTGTTCCATCAGCAGGTCTTCCAGCTGGTCCATGGTGATGGGGGTGGGGATCGTGCCGTTGCCAGCGTTGTTGTGGACCTTGTTGGCCAGCGTGCGGTATTCGCCAGCTTGCTTGGAGTCCGGTGCGTATTCCAGAACGGTCATGCGACGCAGTTCGGCGTGTTGCACGATGTTGTCGCGAGGCACGAAGTGGATCAGCTTGGAGCCCAGCATCTTGGCCAGGGACTCGGCCAGTTCCAGTTCCTTGTCGGTCTGACGCTCGTTGCACACCAGGCCACCCAGACGCACGCCACCGGAGTTGGCGTACTTCAGAATGCCCTTGGAGATGTTGTTGGCGGCGTACATGGCCATCATTTCGCCAGACATGACGATGTAGATTTCCTGGGCCTTGTTTTCGCGGATGGGCATGGCGAAGCCACCGCACACCACGTCACCCAGCACGTCGTAGGACACATAGTCCACGCCGTCGTAAGCGCCGTTTTCTTCCAGGAAGTTGATCGAAGTGATCACACCGCGACCGGCGCAACCAACTCCAGGCTCCGGGCCACCGGACTCAACGCAACGGATGTCGCGATAGCCGACCTTCATCACGTCTTCCAGTTCGAGGTCCTCCACCGAACCAGCTTCAGCAGCCAGCGACAGGATGGTGTCTTGAGCCTTTGCGTGCAGGATCAGACGGGTGGAGTCAGCCTTGGGGTCGCAGCCGACGATCAGGATCTTTTGACCCATCTCTGCCAGAGCAGCCAAGGTGTTTTGCGAGGTGGTGGACTTGCCGATACCACCCTTGCCGTAGAAGGCGATCTGTCTCAAAGAAGCCATTGCAGTTCTCCGAAGTAAGCTGAGGATTAAAAGCAGGTTGCGAAGCCGCGACCCTGATGTGCCTTTGGTGCCGATATAGGTCTTCTCGTGCCGCCACTCACTGGCCAGACATGGTCTGCGCAAGACCTCTATCGCAACTGCTGTGCCACCTGCATCAAAAATCTGCAAGTGCTTGATTCAGCTAGGGAAAATGCTTTTTCGTGCGTTTCAACAAGACCGCAATGTCATTGTTTGAAAGCTGACAAAACGCCACATCACGTCGTGAAGGGCACACGCGTTTCAAGCGACGTCGGGCTTGCGACATCGCGTTGTATACGGTGGTTTACGTAGGGAAGGAAGCCGACAGACGGCTCGATCAGCAGTGTGAATCCAACTGGTATGCCGATTGCATTGAAGGGTCTTGTCTCAACAAGAACGCGAACCTTCTTCTGACCTTGTTCGCGCCATCACCTAAGGACCACATCATGACCGTGACCGAGCAAAATCCCATTGAACAGACGGTATTTGGCCGACTGGACAAAGGTCGCTACCTGCAGAACCCTGTCTTCAAGGGCATGACCCACAAGCCCGGTCGCTTCGGCTTCCGCGGTGAACTGGCGCTGCGTTTTTCTGCACAACTGGCTGACGAAGCCCGCCCACCCGAACTGACCTGCGACCAGGTGATGGCTGCAGCCAATACGGGCGACAGCACCCTGCCCTTCTTCACGGGCTATCTGCTGTCCTTCGAATACCTCAAGGACGTGGCTGAAGTGCTGGGCGATTCGCTGACTGCTGGTGGCAAGTACTTCCTGTTTTGCAACAACATCGACCTGAGCAAGAAGTACCAGGTGCCTTACAAGGGCGCGATGTTCTATGTGCTGCCCATCGACGAAGGCACGGTCTACAACGAACTGCTTGAGCTGCTCTATCTGGAGCGCAACGACCTCAAGAAGCTCGACACGGCTGCCAAGCTCGACAA
The DNA here is from genome assembly GCF_036279675.1 of Aquabacterium sp. Lineage (GTDB taxonomy): Bacteria > Pseudomonadota > Gammaproteobacteria > Burkholderiales > Burkholderiaceae_C > Aquabacterium. Next base: position 59,995 of record NZ_DASUIS010000148.1, read on the forward strand.
GATCGCCGATGCGGCCTCCAAGTTCGATGTCACCTTCGACACCATCACCTACGCAGAAGGTCTGGAGCTGATGGGCCCTGTGCGCAACCCGAACGAGAACCGTCCGGTCTGATGTCGGATGAGACTGGTCCAGGCTGGCCAGTCATCTACAAGGTGGCAGCGCGCTCACGCAGGTGGGCTGGCTGCCGCTTTTTTTTCATGGCGTGTCAACAGGCGGTTGACTGGCTCTTTCCGGATCCGACCAGAACACGCCCGTGAGCAGCTCCGGCAAACGCTCAGGGCCCATGCGGAAGCCACAAGCCTGCGGGTGCCCGCC
>NZ_DASUIS010000149.1:0-23840 GCF_036279675.1 Aquabacterium sp.
AGCAGCGGGCATACCCTCCTGCGTCGCAGATGCGAATCTGGTCCAGGCACACTCCTGGATGGCGAATGCTGTAGGGGGTGTTCGGGTTCAGGTCCCCGCGTCATTTGTCGAGCGCGCAAAACAGGTGCTGGCCGAATATGAAGAAGGCGCCTATCAGCTCGATGGTGAAGATCAGCCTTGCCAGAGACCTGCCACGCAGGCCACCAACCTGGCGCTTTGGGGACCTGATATCGCCGCTTTCTGGAGCATGTCTCTCACGCCTCTATTTGGCACCACCATCCACTATTTGAACAGCCGGACCCTGAATTACCGAACGCGTTCAGCTCTGGTCTGGTGGCTTCTCAGCGTGGTCGTGACAATCGCTTCGCTATACAGCACCCTCTCCATACATTGGGAGCTGGCGGGTGTCTTGCTGGCGAGTTCCATGGCATCTGCGTTCACGGTCGTCTGGTACATATTCTCTGGTTACGCGCAAAGCAGACATGTCGTCTCGAACTTTGGAAGCCAATATGTCAAGCGCCCCTTGTTTCCACTGTGGCTTGGCACCGTCATTGCGATGATTGCCCTGGGGTCTGCCGAATCGCTTTTCCAGTGAACCAATTGCAATCGAATCATGCCTACACGCCGCTCACTTCTTGCGCCCCAGCTTGTGTGCCTGCTTTCTTGCCTGCTCGCATCCGGCTTGAGCGAGGTGGCCGCTCAACAAAGCAACCCCACCAGGAATTACAGCCTGAAAACAGTTGAAGCCACGCCCATACCTCGTCAGGCTCACTTCGCGCTCTGGAAGGATGTCGCACTGGGTGCCTGCACGGATGCCAAAAGTCGGTTCAACCTCGAGCAAAATGAATGCGTGTCGGTGATATCAAGGCGTGCCGACATGTGCATTGCGAAGTACGAAGCACAAACACCCGCACTCATCACGACGCGAGCAGAATCCAGAAGCATTGGTCGAAATTTCATGTACTGCGCAACGCCCTACTATTTCTGCAACGGTGTCGAAGTGAAGACCGAAGCCGAAGTCCTGGCGAGGTGCCGATGAGCGATCGCCCAGCGCACCCAGGCCCTCGCTTCGGCCATCCACCTACCAAGCCAAACTGACACACAGGAGCGCCCTGATGACGACTTTCAGTACCACTCGCCTCCTGGCTGCATCACCTGGTGCAGTCTTCGAGGCCATGAAGGATCCAGTGCGCCTCGCGCGATGGTGGGGCCCCGCAGGCTTTTCCAACAGATTCGACAGGTTTGAGTTTGAAGCCGGCGGAAAGTGGATCTTCACCATGATCGGACCGGATGGCACGACCTATCCCAACGAGGCCATGTTCACCCACATTGACGAAGACCGGCGAGTGGTCATACAGCATGTATGTCAGCCTCACTTCCAGCTCACCATTTCCTTGGAGCCCGCGCCTGGCGGCACCTTGCTGCGCTGGGATCAGGCCTTTGCAGACCCAGCTGTCGCTCAGGCGGTCAAACACATCGTCGAGCCAGCCAACGAGCAGAACCTTGATCGACTCGGCGTCGAGCTTGGTCTGTGACACCACCACCTGCAACCAAGAGATCACGCAAGGAGCCAGCCACATGCCACACACGATCCGACTGCATCGCGTTCTGCGCGCACCTCCCGAACGGGTCTACCGGGCGTTCCTGGATGCGGAAGCGTTGGTGAAATGGCTACCGCCCCATGGTTTCACGGCCAGCATGCACCACATGGAGCCGACTGTTGGCGGATCCTTCCGGATGTCCTTCACGAACTTCAGCTCCGGCCATACCCATGCATTTGGCGGCGAATATCTTGAACTGATACCTCACCAGCGTATACGCTACACGGACAAGTTTGATGACCCCAACTTGCCCGGCGTCATCGAGGTGACCGTGGAATTGAAAGACGTATCCTGCGGGACGGAGCTGAATGTTGTGCAGGCTGGCATCCCGGATGTGATACCGGCGGAAGCCTGCTACCTTGGCTGGCAGGAGTCCTTGACACTGCTGGGGCAATTGGTCGAAGCGGCCGTTCCGAACTGAGCCAGACATCTCTACAGGCAAGCCCGTTCAAGTGAGCTGTGGCGGGCTTAGATCCCGATCTGACACATGGTGATCCAGGTCTCGCCAGCCATGTCCTGAGCCTGCTTCTTGACGTCTGCCAGCGATATCATCGCGCCGTTCTGGTAGATCGAGCCTGGGTAGTACATGTACACCCAGTGCGCCAAACCGTTCCACTTGGCGCGGGGGCCCGTGTTCTGCCCCGTTCCCAACCCGATGATCGTGTTGCCCTTGTGCTCGTCAACCGGCGAGATCTGATAGGGATTGGCACCGTGCCGTTTCAGAAAATCCATCACGGCTCGAATCGGCATGGCGGCCCCTATGGCGTCCGACGCCTTGATCTCCACGGTGTATCGTCTCTGCAGGAAATCAATGACCGAGAAGCTCTTCGTGTGTTCGAAGGCCTGCGTGAAGTCCTGAATCTCCCATAGCAGTGGCGAGTTTTCCTTCTGCAGTGTTTCGAGGTAATCAAAGACCACGTTCAATTCGAGATCAGGCAGATAAGCCTCGGGCACATCGCCCAGACTCACAACGCCCTTCTTGTGAAGCGCTGCGATCATGGAACAAAACCCGCATATACCCCAGCCTTGATTGACCTCGGAAATGCGATCCAGAGAAATTCGCGTTGCCATTACCATGACTCCCTGTCAGAGGCACACCCTCTCATCAGCATGCTAGGCGCGTTGCAACCCCGAGCCTTGCGCTGACGCAAAGTTCAACGCAGCCCTTCAGACACAACGCGCCCTGCAATACAACCTTCACACCCCATGCCCATCCCGCCATTCCTTGCTTCGTTGCGCCAGAAGATAGGCACGGACCTGGTCCTCTTGCCCACCATTGTGGTGATTGCACGGAACCCATCCGGGCACATCCTGCTCGTTCATGACCGAGACTCCGACAACTGGACCTTGCCGGGCGGCATCATCGAGCCTGGTGAAACACCGGCAGACGCCGCCGTTCGCGAAGTCTGGGAGGAAACCCGGGTCGTCGCCAGCCTCACGCACATCGTTGGCGTGGCGGGCGGGCCAGGCTGCGAGACGCACTATCGCAATGGCGACAAGATCGCGTGGGTTGCCACCATCTTCGGCGCCAACGTGGCAGACGGCACGCCCATCGCAGACGGTTCGGAAACGACCGCAGCCAGGTTTGTGTCGCCAGAAGAGTTGAAGTCACTGTCGCTGCGAGCGGACACCATCCGGTTCCTGGGCATGGCGCGCGATGGCTACGCCCAAGCCAGTTTCCAGCCTGCCACCTGGCACCCGGACTGAGGTTCGGCAATGCCAGCGGCCACTGGCAGCGATCACAATGGCGTATCCCGCCACATATGAACTGAACCTGTCCTCATCATGAACACACCAGAACTATTGAAGGAATGGCTCGTAGGCATTCGAATCGCTCACATTCAACAGTTCCTTGCCTCGAATCACAGCGAGAAGATGCACCGAAGGCTTGGCATTCCCACCGTCGTGCTCAGCACGATCGTGGGCACCTCGGTGTTCGCCAGTCTGGATGCCAATCCGCAGACCTGGGTGAAGATCACAGTTGGCCTGCTCAGTGTCGCCTCGGCCGTGCTGGCCGCGCTGCAGACCTTCATGGGCTACGCCGAGAAGGGCAACGAATACAAGGCCGCCGCCATCCGCTATGGCAAGTTGAGGCGAGAACTGGAGCAATACATCTCCACTCGCACAGGCGACAGCAGCGCCGATGACGCCTTCCTCAAGGACTATCGCAGCAAATGGGATGAAACGGACAGCACCGCCCCCACGACTTCCCAGTCATTTCACGACGCTGCCCGAGCTCAAGTGGCACGCAGCAGGGCTGCAGAACTTGCGCAGCCACCAGCCGTGACGCCCGGACGCTGATCTCCGCACCTTGTGACGCCCCATCACCCCTTATCCTGCGAGCACATGAGCAAAAAACTATTTCTGTCCTCGGACATGATCAAACCACTGGTCACGAACCTGGGCACCTGCATCGCCACCGACAAGATCGCGGTTCAGGGGCTGCCTGTCAGGTTCATGTATCGGGAGACACCGGTGAGCGCCACCGACAGCGGCTGGCGCTTTCTGTCCGGCCTGGAAAGCGATGCCTACATGGAGAACGCCAGGAACCAGGGCGCCTACGATGTGAACCTCATCGCCAACATCGATCCCACCATCATCCCGCTGCTGTCTTCGCCGGTGGATTCGGCCTTCGAAAAGACGGAGGAAGGCGGCGAGTTCGAGGAAGCCGGAGACTGGGAACCCGATGAAGACTGACCCTGGACACCTCCACCGACCTCACTGCCCCCACTGATCCCAGTGACATGACACCGCTTGTTCATCCGGATGAGGTCGAATTCACGGCCATGCGGGCTCAGGGCCCAGGCGGGCAGAACGTCAACAAGGTGTCCAGCGCCGTGCTTTTGCGCTTTGACATTCAGAAGTCTTCGCTGCCCCCCCACGTCAAGGCCAAGTTGCTGGAGCTGCGCAGCCCTCGGGTCAACAAGGAAGGCATTCTTCTGATCAAGGCTCAGACATCGCGCAGCCAGGAAGAGAACCGGGCAGAAGCCCTGGAGCGACTGGAGGCACTGGTCGCCGCAGCTCATCACATACCCAGGATCCGGCGCCCCACCAAGCCCACGCATGGCTCCCAGCAACGTCGGCTCGAAGGCAAATCACTGCGCTCAGGGCTGAAAGCCAGCCGAGGCAAGGTGCTCGATCGATAAATTGCAACATGAAAAGAATCATCTTTTTGCTGACACTGCTGGCCGTAGCCAGCTGGTGGCTGCTCGTTGGCGGACGCCAGATCTCTGAAACCCACGTCCGCGCGTTTTACGAAGATTACGAACGCGCCACGCTGGCACGCCAACCCGAGGCGATGTGCGCGTTGCTGGACGAGCGTTTTTCTGCCTCGGGCAAGGTCACGATTCACGGACGTGAAACCTCGCAGACCACGCAGAGCAAGGCCGAGACCTGTGAGTCTTTCAAAGAGCTGTATCAGACCTGGGCAGAACTTGGCGAAAAGATGGGCGGCCTGCTCCAGTTGGACTCCACCTACACCATCCACAGCATCAAGATCTCGCCTGACGGGCACAGTGCCACGGTCGAGATCAGCACGGCACTTGACGTGGGTGGCACGCTCATGCAGATCAGGAGCCACAGCACGGACACACTCGTCAGGCGAAACGGTCTCGTCAGGATGCTGCGCAGCGATGGCCACGGCGCCATTGGCCCGGCACCTTGACCGGCTTGCCTTGATCTCAAGACCTTGTGCCGTGTAGGCGAATATCCCAGGGCAAGATCTCCTCATACGGCACCAAGTTCACGCATCAATTGATGTATCGTGGCAGCACTACTAAAGGATGCTGCACATGGCCAAGCCCAACTACCAGTTCGAGAAACGTCAGAGAGAGCTGGAAAAGAAAAAAAAGAAGGAAGAGAAGGCTCAGCGAAAGGCCCATGCAGCAGACGAGCCTCCTCAGGCAGTTGACGACGCCAAGGCGGCCACGCCCCCCGGCCTCTGACCCTTCATGCCTGATTGATTCCTCTCCTCCGGATACTCACATGCCTGGCAAGCACACTGCCGCGCCCTCGTTTTGCACCTTGATCGCGACGCTGATCGTCTGGCAGGTCGCGCACGCCGAAGTTTACAAATGGGTGGACGACAAGGGACAAACGCACTACTCGGAGCGCAAGACCGATGCAGGTGGGGCCAAGGCGGCTGAGGTCAGGATCACGCCGCCCCCTGAGGCGCCCACAACATCTACGCCATCGACGGACTACCTGAGGGCTCAAAGCAAATTTGCGCCACGTCCTGTGACCCCAGTTGCCCCTGGGTACAAGCCCCCTTCCCCATCGCTTTCGGGTGGGAGGGAGGATGGCTCCGATGCCGCCCGTTGCAAGCTCGCGCGGGACGTGCTCAGTGGCGCCGTTCGCCATGGCAATGGCAAGCCGACTGATCAATATGACCGCGAAGTCGCGCGAAACGACATCAGGGCCTTCTGCCGTTGAGCCGCACAAAACCATGGAAGCCTTGCCCTACCACCTATGCCCTTTGTGCGGCGGCGCCAACCAGTGCGCTCCTGCCAGAGCCGGAAGCCTGGACGTGCCATGCTGGTGCACCACTGCGGCCATTCACCCCTTGGCGCTCATGCAAATCCCGGCAGACCTGCTCAACAAGGCCTGCCTCTGCCCTCGATGTGCTGCCGGCCTTGATTTGCCAGCCCCCAAGAAACGCGAGCCCGATATTGGGCCCTGAGTATCAGGTCCGAGAGTTGATGCTTTCTGCTCGGATCATCGTGCAGCGCCTGCACCGCCCATGACAAACCCGGGCCAAAACCCGCATAATCCCAACAAATTAACAAGGGAGTCGGTATTCAACAAACAAGGCTCTCTCATGAAATTCCGTGAAGTGACACTGCCCGACGGTCAACGCTTCCAGGTTCCCCAAGGCATACAGCGCATTGATTCCCAATCAACCCATGGATGGCAGGTTCGCTATCAAGGCACCAAGCTGTTCTCTGACGGCGAAGCCGCAGACCCCAGACGCGCGTTGATCAACGCCATCTCCGAGTTGGTGGCACGCATGTCCGCCGCGCCCGCACCGGTAACGCTCAAGCAGACGTCGGGCGCCAACAAGACGTCTGACCTCCCCCCCGGTATTTCCGGCCCCATCGTGCGCAACAGGGCAGGCAGATTGCCAAGCGCGGGCCTGTCGGTGTTGCTGCCACGTTTTGCTGGCAAACCGGAAATCCGCAGCATCTATATCGGTACGCCTCGAACCTATTCGGTCAACAAGTACCTCAGCGCCGTTGAAAAGGGCCTGGCGCTGCGTGCCAATGCCATCGAGCGCTATGAGCAAGATGCGCGCAAGGCGCACAGCGCGTCGATTGCCGTGCTGCGCGCGCAACTCAAAACATTGCGCGCCAACCACAATTGAGTCTTGAATCTGATTGGCGAAGCATTCATGGGTGATTTGCTTCCCTGAGTTGGCCTGACATGGGCTCACTCCGATGGATACTGGCCATGTGTATCAAACAAGATGACCAAAGCCAGCATATTCACGGAGTCCCCATGCGCAGCATATTGCCCTCACTCACCAAGACGCTCCTCATTGCCCTGCTCGCAGCCAACGGTGCCGCGACCTGGGCCAGCCAGAACGCTGTCACCGACAACGGCTCGGTGGTATTGCTCAACGACGACGGCACCTGGCGCTACATCAGCAACGAGGGTGAAAAGTCCGGTGCGCAGATCAGCTTCAACAAGGGGCTGTTTCAGAAGTCCGCCAACCAGACCTTCCAGCTCAAAAGCGCCAAGAACCGATCGGCGACCTGGCTGGACCCCAGAAAGTGGCTCTTCCAGAAGCCGGACACCGGAGCCAGTCCGGCCGAGTATCGGTTTCAGCTCAAGGCGGGTGACCTGTACGGCATGATGATCACGGAACAGATAGAGGTAGAGCTGGATCGGCTCCCCCAATTGGCTTTCGAGATGCTGAGGCGCACGGCGCCCAATGCCCGGGTCGTGTCCCAGGAGTTCCGTGTGGTCAACGACTACAAGGTCGTCAGGATGCGCATGGATGCCAACGTGCAGGGCATCAACCTCAGCTACATCGGCTACTACACCTCGGACAAGTCAGGTTCCACGCAGTACGTGACCTATACGGCGACCAATCTGGTTGAGAAGAATCTGCCGGAAATCGAGGAGTTTCTCAACGGCTTGACGAGACAGAAGTAAACCAGCGCAACTCCAGGCCTGACTTCGGTCAGGCCAAAGAAAAATCCCCTGGAAGTGCAAACTACCAGGGGATTTTTTATTCGGTGGGGTGGCTAATGGGACTCGAACCCACGACAACCAGAATCACAATCTGGGACTCTACCAACTGAGCTATAGCCACCGCTGAAAGACTACGATTATAGCGTGCTTTTTACGTTTTTACTGAGCCGCCGAAGTTTTTTGCGATTCAGTGACCTTGTCCATGGTCTTCTTGCCTTCATTCAGGAACTGGACCTTGTACTGGCGCTTGAGCGCACGGTAATAAGCATCGGCTTCAGCCTTGCCCCAGTAGCTGCCGTACTGCGACTGCGCTTCGTTCAACTCCTGGTCGGAGATCTGCATGGGCAGCACTTTGTTGACCTTCAGGAGCGCCACGCCTTCTGCGCCCAGATCCACCACTGTCCACGCGGGCAGCTGCTTCTCGGGGATGCGCAAGGCGGACTCCAGCACGATGGGCGGCTGGTTGTAAATCGTCTTGCCGGACATCTGAACCGCAGCAGGCATTTGCGACTTGTCGGGGGACTGCTTCCACAGCGCCATCTTCTGCTCGGCATCCTTGCGCGCGGCCTTCAGCGCTTCAGCTGCAATCCAGCGTTCACGCACTTGAGCCTGAACCGTTTCGAAGGGCTGGCGGGTGGCAGGGCTGTATTTCACGATGCGTGCCGACACCAGCTTGCTGGGGCCCACTTCAATGGCTTCCGTGTTGCGGCCCTTGGCGCGATTGGCCGGGTCGAACAAGGCATCCAGCACGCGGCGATTGGACAGCACACCCTGGTCCTTGGCACCGGGCTCGCGCAGCACGTCGGTTGCGGTCTGAACTTCCAGCTTCAACTCGTCGGCGATTGGCTTGAGGCTGTCGGACTGCTCGTACACACCGTTGGTGAACTTCTCGGCCACACCGGCAAATTCACGTTGCGCCAGTTGCTTGCGGGCATCGTCCTCAAGTTGAGCCTTGACGGCCTCGTAAGGCTGCACCTGGCCACCGCGGACTTCCGTCAGCAAGATGATATGGAAGCCATAGTCGCTTTCCACCACATCGCTCAATTGACCGGGCTTCAGCGCGAAAGCGGCATCCTCGAAAGCCTTGGTCATGGCGCCACGGCCGAAGAAGTCCAGGTCGCCACCATTGCTGGCAGACCCGGGGTCGTCCGAGTTCTTCTTGGCCAGCTCGGCAAACTGCGATGGGTTCTTGCGCAATTGCGCCAGCAACTGATCGGCCTTCGCGCGTGCGGCCTTCTTCTCGTCGGCCGAAGCGGTCTTCTTGACTTCGATGAGAATGTGGCGAGCACGACGCTCTTCCGGCACGGTAAAGCGCTTTTCGTTCTCCTTGTAGGAGCGACGCAGGTCATCTTCGTTGACGGTCACGCGCTTCTTCAACGCGTCCACATCGAGCACCAGATACTGCACGTCGGCCTTTTCAGGCGCTGTCAACCAGCTGGCGTTGGCAGGATCCTTGTAGAAGGCCTGCAGTTGCTCTGCAGTGGGATTCAATTGCGCCGCAAAGCTCTTGGGCTCGATCTTCATCCACTGAACATCGCGCACCTGGAACATGGCCTCCAGCGCGGCACGTGTGGCCAGCTTGGAAGTCTGCCCTGTCGCCTGCACACCACCCAGCACCTGGGCCAGCGTGAGTTCCTGACGCAGCAACGCCTCCAGGCGCGCCGGTGTCATGCCCTGCGCTTCGAGCAACTGCTTGTTGAGGCTGCCGTCCGGGTTGCGCAGCGACGCAAAGCGAGGGTCGGTCAGGAACGCCCGCGTCAGGCGAGAAACGGGCACGCTCAGATGCTGGTCATAGGCAGCCGTAGCCAACACCGATTGCCGCACCAGTGAATCCAGCGACTTGCTCTTGAACTCGGGTGTATCGAACAGCTTGGCATCGATGCCAGGTTGCTGCGCGCGGTAGTTCTCGGCCACGTTGCGGTTGGCGTTGTCCCACTCTGTCTGCATGATCTTCTGCGAGCCGACCTTGGCCACAACCCCTTCGTTGCTGGCAAAGCTCGAATAGCCCTGGATGCCGAAAACCACGAACGACGGCAGGATGAGCAGAATCAACAGAAGCTGCAGGATACGGGTGTGCTTGCGAACGAAATCAAACATGGTGATGGACCAGTTGGTGGCAGCCTTCTCGAGAGCCGCTTGAGTGCAAACCGTGCTTGAGGCGCGCTGCCATGAACAATCAGGAAAGCACACCTCAGACAACACAAAGGCGAACCAAGGTTCGCCTTCGAATTTTCGCTATGGTGACGACCCGCGATGTTACCCTCATTTCGGCGACGCTGACGCAGGGCCGCAACATGGCAAACCCTCACGGCCAGCAGCCGCTCCTCAGGGCGTCGTGGCCCCCCGCACATACTCGTGCAGCGCCTCGACGAGCTCGCTGCGGAAATCTGGCCGGATGGGGGCGAAAACCGGCTCGCTCAGGACAATCTGCATCTCTGGCGGGTAGTCCAGCCACTGCCACAAGCCTCGCGCCAGGGCGTAAATGCGTGACAGGATCTTGACGCCCCGCCCTGCCGGCAAACCCATGACCACCTCCAGCAGGCCACCGCCAGCCACCAGTCCCATGGTCGCCCGCAGCTTGTGCGTGTGCATGGCCTCCGGGCTCAGATTGCGCTCCAACTGGTAGGCCATGGCGTCGAGCCTGGGCACCTCGGGATGCGCATCGATATACGACACGAATTCATCAATGAGGCGCTCGATGCTGGGCGGTCCGTTGCTCAAGCCTTGCGCCAGACGCGACAGCAAGGCGTCCAGGCTGTCGGCGAGCAGTGCCGCAAAGATCTCCTCCTTCGTGGTGAAGTAGGTGTAGACCGTGCCCTTGGCCAATCCGGCCTGCTCCGCGATGCGGGCCACAGAGGGCAAGGCGCGCGAGTCCTGCAAGTACAGGATGCGCGCCGCCTCGATGATGTCTTCCCGGCGGGCAGCCTTCTCCACATCATCGTTGGCACGTGTTCGGATGGGGCGAGGTTCGTTTTCCAAGATGGCTGTTGACCCGCGGTCATGAATGGGCTGCGTTCAACCCCGATTCTACATAGTGACCTCCTTAATCGCTATTGACCAACAGTCAATAAGATCAGACAATGCGCCATGTCAGACTAACTACAACCTGATCATCATGAGACGCCCTGCCATCCCCGCTGCTCCCAAGCTCCTCGTATTCGCACTCGGCCTGAGCCTGGTCGCGCACTGCGGCACCGCGCAAGCCCTGCAACTGCAAGGGCGCGTGACGACAGCCGATGGCCAGGCCGTTTCTGGCGCACTGGTCACGGTGTGGAACGAAGCGAAGGATCGCAAGGAAACGGTCTACACCGCGCTGGACGGCACTTACGCCATCCGCAGCGGCTTCAAGGGCAAGCTCACGGTTCGCGCGCGCTACCACCGCCTGGAAGATGTGAACAAGCCACTGATCAGCCAGGACGACGCGCCCGTGAAGCTGGACTTCCAGATGACGCCGTTCAAGAACGCACAGGCTTTGTCGGACAGCCTGACCGCATCGGCACACCTCACGCAGGTCAAATGGGAAGACCCGCAGATGCGTCGCACCTTCATCAGCCAGTGCAACTACTGCCACCAGGTGGGCAATGCGCTGACCCGCGTGCCCAAGGAGACCTCGGCCTGGGAGGCCACCATCACCCGCATGGAAGGGTATGGCGCCCTGCTCACGCGCACTGAAAACAAGACCATCGCCGAAAACCTGCACAAGGCCTTCGACGGCAAAGCCGTTCAGACCATGCAGAAGTACCTGGCCACCGACGAGCTCTCTCGCGCCAAGGTGATCGAGTGGCATGTGGGCGACGCCATGTCCTTCATCCACGATACCGACGTGGGCGACGACGGCCTGCTTTATGGCACGGACGAGGGCCACGACATCCTCTGGACGCTGGACCGCCAGACCGGCAAGATCAGCCAGTACCCCCTGCCCGACATCAATCTGCCCAAGGGCGGCATGTTCGCCGGGATGCAGCTACCGCTGGGCGTGTTCACCGGCAAGCACGGCCCGCACAGCATGGCGCAGGGCAAGGATGGCCGCATCTGGATCACCAACGCCCTGTCTGCGCAGTTGATGTCGTTCGACCCGAAGACCAGGCAGTTCAAGAGCTACCCGATCGGTGACGGCAACGTGCTGTATTCGCACACCATCCGCATCGACCAGCAAGGCATGGTGTGGTTCACGGCGGCGGCCTCCAACCAGGTTGTGCGCTTCGATCCCAAGACCGAAAAGGTCACCATCATCAAGCTGCCAGCAGGCGGCCCGCTGCGCTGGTTCGTGGACGCTGCCTTCCCGTCCATGCTGAAGCTCTCGGGCAAGCTGTGGCCAGGCCAGAACGTGCCCGTGACCACCTCGCCGCACAAATGGACGGGCGGGCACAAGCTGTTCAACCTGCCCTATGGCATCGACGTGAACCCGGTGGATGGCGCCATCTGGTATGCCAAGCTACTGGGCAACAAGATCGGCCGCATCGACCCGAAGACACTGGAGATCGAGGAATTCGACACGCCGCTGGGTGGCCCACGTCGCCCCCGCTTTGACAAGAACGGCGTCCTGTGGATCCCGGCGTTCGACGACAGCGCCCTGATGCGCTTTGACACGAAGACCAAGACCTTCGAGTCCTACAAGCTGCCCCTGCTGGCCGCCAATGAATACGAAACGCCTTACGCGCTGAACATTCATCCCACCACTGGCGAAGTCTGGATCACCTCCAACATGTCGGACCGCATTCTGCGCTTCAACCCTGTCAACAAGACCTTCGTGGCCTACCCCAGCCCCACACGCGTGACCTGGTTGCGCGATCTGGTCTTCACCCAGGAGGGGCAAGTCTGCTCCAGCTCATCCAACCTGCCGGCCTATGGCATCGAAGATGGGCGCGACGCCTTCATCTGCCTGGATCCCACTGGCGGTGAAGCCGACCGCAAGGCACTGACTTCACACTGAGGCGCAGAACATGAAAGCCGTCGTTTGCAAAGACAAGATGCTGTCTGTGGCAGAGCGCCCGGACCCCGTCCCTGAGACAGGCCAGTTGCTCGTCAAGGTGTTGCGCTGCGGTATCTGTGGCAGCGACCTGCATGTTCGCCAGCACTGCGATCACTGGGGCAAGCTGATGTCCCGCCATGGCTACCGATCGCTGCAGAGCTCATCGCAGGAAGTGGTGATGGGCCACGAGTTCAGCGGTGAGGTGCTGGACGCCGGGCCACGTACACGATCGCCGTTCAAGCCTGGCACGCCGATTGTGGCGGTGCCCCTGCTGCGTCGTGGCACGGACATCGACCTGGTGGGGCTCTCGGCACATTCCACAGGAGGCTATGCCGAGCGCACGCTGGTGCAAGCCACCCTCGCCTTGCGCATACCCAATGGTCTGTCACCGACCGTGGCCGCCTTGACCGAACCCATGGCCGTGGGATGGCACGCCGTGGTGCGCAGCGAGATCAAAACCAGGGACGTGGCCATCGTCATTGGCTGCGGCCCCGTTGGCCTGGCGGTGATCTGCATGCTCAAGGCCAAAGGCGTGCGCACCATCATCGCCAGCGACTTCTCTGCCACGCGGCGTGACATGGCCACACGCTGCGGCGCCACGCAGGTGGTGGACCCAGCCCACAGTTCGCCCTATGCAGACTGGAAAGCCATGGGCTTCCAGAACGACATCCCCGGCCTGCTGGAGCTGGCACTGAGCTCCAAGGAGCAGCTCGACAAGGTCCCCCTGCCCTGGTGGCACCTGTGGGCGATCGGCGAGAAGCTGGGCATCGGGCGCAATCGCCCCATCGTGTTCGAATGCGTCGGGGTGCCCGGTGTGCTGCAGTCCATCATCAGCGAGACGCCACAGTTCTCACGGATCGTGGGTGTGGGCGTATGCATGCAGACCGATCAGATCGAACCCGCCATCGCCATCAACAAGGAAATCGACCTGCGCTTCGCCGTCGGCTACACACCGCTCGAATTCCGTCAGACCCTGCACATGCTCGCCGAGGGCAAAGTGGACGCCGCCCCGCTGATCACGGGCACTGTCGGCCTGCACGGCGTGGACGAGGCCTTTGGCACACTGGCATCCGCCGCCGACCACGTCAAGATTCTGGTCGACCCCAGCTCTCAGGTTCGCAGTTTGAACTCATGAACGCATCCATCCCTTCTACCTGTTTCGATGTCCAAGGCCCCGATGGCGTTCTGCGCGCCGAAAGCTGGGGGCCTGCAGACGCGCCTGTGATCGTGCTGGTTCACGGCTACCCCGACAACCGCAGCGAGTGGCGAGAGGTGGCCGAGCAACTGGCCGATCAATACCGCGTCGTGGCCTACGACGTGCGCGGTGCCGGCGACTCCTTCAAGCCCACGGGTCGACCAGCCTACCGGCTCGATCGGCTGATGGCTGACTTCAAGGCCGTGATCGACAAGGTCAGCCCCGATCGCCCCGTGCACCTGGTCGGCCACGACTGGGGTTCCGTGCAAAGCTGGGAGTTTGCGACCGAGCCCGCCTTGAAGGGCCGCATCGCCTCCTATGTGTCCTGCTCAGGCCCTTGCCTGGACCACATGGGCTTCTGGATACGCGATCGGCTGCGACGCCCGACGCCGTGGCATCTGTACCAGTTCACCATCCAGATGCTGAAGTCCTGGTATGTGTACATGTTCCAGCTGCCCTGGTGGCCCGAGGCGCAATGGCGCTGGTTCATCGGCAGGCACTGGCCCGCCCTCGTGCGCCTGACAGAAGGCACGGTGATCACGCCTCGCCCCACGCAAGTAAGCGATGGCACGCATGGCGTCTGGCTGTATCGGGCCAACGTGTTCCAGCGGGTGTTCTCGCCCCGGGAGCGCTATGCACAAGCGCCGGTGTTGGTACTGGTGGCCACCAAGGACAACTTCGTGAGCCCCTGGTTGAGCGAAGACTTGTCTCGCTGGGTGCCGCAACTGGAGCGGCGCGAGATCAAGGCCGCGCACTGGGTCAATGTGGCAGACGCGGTCGGCTTTGCGCAGCACGTGCGGGCGTTCATCGGGCGTCTCGGCAAGCCCCAATAAGGCAGCCCGGACCGACATCCCAGGCAGGCTCGGCGCCCTCACGGCTACCGGGCCTGTGTCATGGCCCGTCGGCCTTGCTCCTGCGCCCCAGGCGTTGTCGATCCAGCGCACCTGAAGCCGCTGCCTTGAGCAAGCCCTGGAACGTCGGGCACTCCGCATGGCTGGGCGCCGGGCACGCGGCGGCATGCCGCAACCCTCGACTCACCGCACGCAACTGCTTGATGGTCGCATCGATGTCATCGGCCTTGGCTGCCAGCAACTGGCGGTCAATGTGAGGGTGACCACTGGGCGACAGCATCGAATGGATTTCATCGAGCGAGAGGCCGGCAACCTGGCCCAGCGCGATCAGCGCCAACTGGTTGAACACGGCTGGGCTGAAGCGGCGACGAGCCCCTTTGGGCGCGACAGAAGAAATCAAGCCTTTCTTCTCGTAGTACCGCAGGGCCGACGCGGGTACGCCTGAGCGTTTGGCCACCTCTGCAATGTCCATCAAAAACCTCTTGACTTGAAGTTGACTTCAACTTCTATAGTGAACTCAATCGATTCACCCGTCAACCCAGGAGGTACGCAAATGACATCACTGCAAGACATTTTTCAGGTCATCCTGATCGGCATCGGGGCCACGGCGTTCATGGACCTCTGGCTGATGCTCGTCAAGCGCATGGGGGTACCCACGCTGAACTTCGCCCTCCTCGGGCGTTGGGTCGGACACCTGTTTCAAGGCCGGTTTGCCCACCCGTCCATCAGCAAGGCCGAACCAATACAGCATGAAGCGGCCTGGGGCTGGATCACGCACTACGCAACCGGGATGGCCTTCGCCGCGTTGCTCGTGATCGTTCAAGGCGCAGGGTGGGCAGCCCATCCGACTCCGGGCCCGGCCATCGCGGTGGGGGCATGCACCGTGATCGCGCCACTTTTCGTGATGCAACCGGCCATGGGCGCGGGCTTTGCCTCATCCCGAACACCCACGCCGTTGAAGAACTGCTTGCGGAGCCTCGTCAATCACACGGTGTTCGGCCTTGGCCTCTACCTGTCCGCAACCGTTATCGCAGCCCTTTTTGCGGCCATGGTTCGCCCGGCCTGAGATCCCTCCCACCCACTGCACATCGGAGTTGTTCACATGAAGAAGATTGCCATCATTTTTCACAGTGCCCACGGGCACACCGAGCACATCGCCCATCACGTCCTCGCTGGCGCCCAGAGCGTGTCGTCAGTCGAAGCGGCCTTGCTCCGTGCCGAGGACCTCACTCGTGACCCTGACGTCCTGTTGCCATTTGACGGCCTGATATTCGGCTCCCCCACCTATCTCGGCGGGGTGTCCGGTACGTTCAAGCAATTCATGGATGCCACAGGCCGCCTCTGGAAGACACAGGGACTCAAAGGCAAGCTCGCAGCCGGGTTCACGGTCTCGTCATTGCCCGCCGGAGACAAGCAGTCCACCTTGACGTCCATGTTCGTCTTTGCCATGCAGCACGGGATGATCTGGGTCGGCAACCCCTTCCTGCCGGAGCAACATCAAGGGGTCCCCTATGATGACGCAGTCAATCGACTCGGGTCGTGGTCAGGCCTGATGGCACAAGCGGGCCACGGCTCTGCGGCAGACTCGTTCGTTGCCGGTGACGTCAGGACGGCCCGCATGTTTGGGCAGCACTTTGCCGAGACGATCGGGCGCATCAGGGAGGTGACATCATGATTCGCAAGAAATACGCACCCTTTGTGTTTGGCTGGATTCTTTCCGGACTGATGTCGATGCTGGTCTCTGGCATCACCACAGTTCGCACCACAGGCTTGACGCCGGCGCTCGTTGAAAAGTGGCTGCCAGCCTGGCTGATGGCATGGGGCATTGCCTTTCCTGTTGTGCTGGTAGTCGCACCACTGACGCGCCGCCTCGTCGATCGCATCACGGTGGACGACTGAGCCATCGACAAGTCACGCAGGCACCATGATGCCCAGGCTGTGCAGATGCCTGACGATGCCTTGCATCTCAGGCAAGACATGAAGCGGCGACAGATGATCAAGCAGAAACAAAAAAACCACTTGAATGACTCCAAGTGGTTGATTGCGTGCGTGTTCCTGAACCTGCCGGTGGTGGGTGCTGAGGGGCTCGAACCCCCGACCTACGCCTTGTAAGGGCGCCGCTCTACCAACTGAGCTAAGCACCCGACAAATCGAACGAGGCGCTATTCTAGCCTCAGTTCACGGCGTCTTTGAGTGCCTTGCCCGGACGGAATTTAGGCACCTTGGCTTTTTTGATCTTGATGGCGTCGCCGGTACGAGGGTTGCGGCCCGTACGGGCTGCACGCGTGCTCACGGCAAAGGTGCCAAAACCCACGAGCGACACGCTGCCGCCCTTTTTCAGTGTGGTAGACACACCACCGATGACCGCTTCCAGGGCGCGGCCAGCCGCTGCCTTGGAGATATCGGCCTGCTGGGCGATGTGTTCAATCAGCTCGGACTTGTTCACGAAAAATCCCCTAAAAAAGATGCCACGAAACGAGTTCCAAAATCCTGGCGTGCTTGCAGCGCTAAGTCGGTCGGGGACAGCACCGTAAGGACCGCTCGACCCGGCTGAGAACCGGGAAAATGATTCTATGCCCAATCATGGAAGCGTCCTACCTGAGGAAGACGCGGATATGCACGCTTGACATCAGGCAAGCGATGGAGATGAGCTTGGCACCCAGGCTTATGCGCGGCGCATTCAACGCGCCTTGGCGCGGATGTCGGGCAGGGATTTTTGCAGGTAATAAACCATCGACCAGATGGTCAGCCCACAGGCCACGTAGATCAGCCAGGTACCCAGCACGCGCGTGTGCAGGCCCAGACCGATGTCGCCGTCGTACAGCAGCAACACGATGGCCGCCATCTGTGCAGCCGTCTTGAGCTTGCCCAGCATGTGCACGGCCACGCTGCGTGATGCGCCAATCTGCGCCATCCACTCACGCAAGGCGGAGATGGCGATCTCTCGCCCGATGATGATCAAGGCCACCGGTGCCGTCACCCGCTTGAACTCCAGCAGGATCAACAGCGAGGCGCACACCAGGAACTTGTCTGCCACCGGATCCAGAAAGGCGCCGAAGGAGGACGTCTGGTTGAGCCGCCTGGCCAGCCAGCCATCCAGCCAGTCTGTCAGGGCAACGACCACGAACAAGGCACTCGCGAACAAGTTGATCTTGGCGATCGGCCACTGCAGGTAGAAGAGGCCCACGATCAGCGGAATCGCAACGATCCGCGCCCATGTGAGCAAGGTGGGCAAGGTCCAGAACATGGGTGCATTGTGCCCCGTAACAGGGCGCTTCAACGCTGATCCAGCGTCATCGGCTTGAACTTCTTGTCCGCATTGAACAAAAAGGTCTCATTGAACTTCCAGGGTTTGGGCAGGCGGCTGACATCGCCAAAGGGTGCCGCACGCCTCACGGCGGCCATGGCCATGTCCACGGTTTCACGCGCCTGGCTGGGGTAGCGCATCACGGCAATGTGCTTGACGCTGCCATCGGCGTTGAGCTCGATGGTGAGCACGGGAATGGCCAGCAGGATGTCAGGTGGCTTGCCGGTATAGATCACGTCCGGATTGGCCAGGACCATGCGATTGGCTGCCTGCAGCCGGGCATCGGCCCAACTACGGGGCGTGCTGGGCACGGGCAGCTTGATCGGCCCCTTCGAGGTGTTCACCGTGGTGGGTGCTGGCGCGGGTACCGCCACGGCGGGTGCGCCGGGCTTCGCCCCCCCGCCTGCCGGCTCTTCCTTCTTGCCAAAAAGGCTGCACCCCACGACACCAAAGGCCACGGCAAACCACAAGCCGTGCGACACCACACGCCTGACCACCTTGCCACCTGTCACGTCAACGCAATGCACGATAGATCTCCTCGGCCAGTTCTCGGGAAATGCCTTCGACGCTGGCCAGCTCTTCCACACTGGCCGATGCTACGCCGCGTACGCCGCCAAATCGCTGCAGGAGCTTGGCCCGACGCTTCGGCCCCACACCGGGAATATCCTCAAGCCGGCTGCCACCAGTGCGAACACTGGCGCGCTTGGCTCGCATGCCCGTGATGGCAAAGCGGTGGGCTTCGTCGCGGATCTGCGCCACCAGCATCAGCGCGGCGGAGCTGGGTGACAGCTGCAGCTTGGGCCGCCCGTCAGCGAACACCAGTTCTTCCAGGCCCACCTTGCGGCCTTCGCCCTTTTCCACACCCACGATGATGGACAGGGGGATGCCCAGCGTCTCGAACACCTCGCGCGCCATCGACACCTGCCCTTTGCCGCCATCGATGAGCACGATGTCCGGCACACGGGCCGCCTTGGTGCCCGTCGCGCTGTAGCGGCGCGTCAGGGCCTGCTTCATGGCGGCGTAGTCGTCACCCGGCGTGATGTCATTGATGTTGTAGCGACGGTATTGCGAGGACTGCATCTTGTGCTGCTCATAGACCACGCAGGACGCCTGAGTGGCCTCGCCAGCCGTGTGGCTGATGTCGAAACACTCGATGCGCAGGCTGGCCAGGGGATCGCGCGTGGCAGTGGCCTGGGCATCATCACCCGGCGCCACCGACCCGGCCTCATCCTCTGGTGTCGCATTCGACGTGGCCGCGTCAACGCCGGGCTCTCCCTCGGCTCGGCCCTCAGACTCGTCGGACGACAGGCCGGCAGCGCGCCCGTCCAGATCCAGATCAAGGTTGAGCGCCTCCACGAGCGCCCTGGTACGCGCCTGCTGAGAGCCCTCTTCACTGAGCAAGCGGGCCAGCGACAGATTGGCACCGGTGATGGCCATGTCCAGCCAGGCCCGACGCTGCTCGCGCGGCTGGTACACCACCGTCACCTTGCGCCCGCCCTGCTCGCCCAAGGCCTCGATCAGCTCCGGGTCCACCAGATGGCTGAGGATCAGCATGGAGGGCATCGCGCCGCCCAGGTAGTGCTGCGCCAGAAAGGCCTCCAGCACGCGCACCTCGGTGGCATGAGTCAATGCATCCGCGTCGCCCTGCTCGGCCGCATCGCCACTGGCCGTGTCATCTGGTGCGAGCACATGATCCTGCACATGAACGGGGAAGTGAGCACGGTCGCCCAGGTGGCGGCCGCCGCGCACCATGGCCAGGTTCACACAGGCACGACCGCCCTGCACCTTGACGGCCAGCACGTCCACGTCCTTGTCCATCACGGTCTCGACCGACTGCTGGTGCAATACGGCTGACAGCGACTTGATCTGGTTGCGGATCTCTGCGGCCTTCTCGTACTCCAGGCGCTCGGCGTGCGACATCATGCGTGTCTGCAGGTCTTCCAGCACCACCTCGGGCTCGCCCAGCAGAAAGCGTTCGGCCTGTCCCACGCTGGCGGCATAGTCCTCCTGGCTGACCAGGTCCACACAGGGGCCGCTGCAACGCTTGATCTGATAGAGCAGGCAGGGCCGGCTGCGGTTCTTGAACACCGCGTCTTCGCAGGTGCGGATCAGGAAGACCTTCTGCATCAGCTGAATGGTTTCCTTGACCGCCCAGGCGTTGGGATACGGACCGTAGTAGCGGTGCTTGCGGTCCACCGCGCCCCGGTAGTAGGACATGCGCGGGAAGCTCTGCGTGGAGATCTTCAGATACGGGTAGCTCTTGTCATCGCGAAACAGGATGTTGTAGCGCGGGTTGAGCGTCTTGATCAGGTTGTTTTCCAGCAGCAGCGCTTCGGCCTCGCTGCGGACAACCGTGGTTTCCATGCGGTCGATGCGCGACACCATGTGCCCGATGCGCGAGCCACCATGGTTCTTGTGAAAGTAGCTGGAAACACGCTTCTTGAGGTCACGCGCCTTGCCCACATACAGCACCTCGCCGCGGGCATCGAAGTAGCGGTAGACACCCGGCAAGCCTGGCAGGGACGCCACTTCGGCCAGCAGCCTGTCCCAGACCTGCGCGCGCGCCTGCTCCTGGGCCACAGCTGCGGCGCCTTCATCGGGCTGAGGGTTCACGGCGTGATCGGGATCTGTCGGCAAACTCATGAGGCAGGATTGTCTCTGACAACCCATGGCTTGCGCGGGGCTTGCCATAATCCCGCGATGCTTTGGGATGTCTTCTGTCGTGTCATCGACAACTTTGGCGATGTCGGTGTGTGCTGGCGGCTGGCCTGCGACCTGGGTCAGCGTGGCCAACAGGTGCGCCTGTGGATCGATGACCCCAGCGCCCTCAGCTGGATGGCACCGCACCTCCAATGGACGGAGAGCGACTCAATCTGGGGGCTGCCCGGCGCTCAAGGACAGCCAGGGGTCACCGTGCTGCGCTGGCGCGACGCAGAAACGCCCGCATCGACCACCCCGGGGCTGAAGGCAGGTGATGTGGTGGTCGAGGCTTTTGGCTGCGACCCACCGGACGCCTTCATCGAACGCATGCAGGCCCGCGCAGCGCAAGGGCAGCCGGCGCAATGGGTCAATCTGGAATACCTGAGCGCGGAAGACTATGTGGAGCGCAGCCACGGCTTGCGCTCCCCCGTCTGGTCCGGTGTGGGTGCGGGACTGAGCAAGCGCTTTTTCTACCCAGGCTTCACGCCAGCCACGGGCGGCTTGCTGCGCGAGCCCGATCTGATCCAGCGGCGGCAGGCCGAAACCGGCACGCAGGCATCGAGGGATGCGTTCCTGCGCCGGATCGGGGTCGACCTGGCCTGTGAGCCGGCCGATCGGCAGGCGCACGGTGGCACCATCTTGCTGTTCTGCTACGACTCGGCGCCGGTAGCAGACCTGCTGGACAGGCTGGCCACCGCCGCCCCCCGTGCCAGGGTGCTGCTCACGCCGGGGCACGCCACCGGACTGGCGTCCGACTGGGCCCGAGCCCACCCCGACGCCACCTTGCGCCTGCACAAGCTCCCGCCCCTGCCCCAGGAGGACTTCGACCGCCTGCTCTGGTGCAGCGACCTGAACCTGGTGCGCGGCGAAGATTCGGCCGTGCGCGCCCTGTGGGCCGGCCGCCCCCACATCTGGCACATCTACGAGCAGGACGACGGCGTGCACGCCGGCAAGCTGGAGGCCTTCATGGCACGCTGGATGGGCGATTGGCCGGATGAACTCAAGGCATCGGTACACGCCTGGTGGATGGCCTGGAACCGCCTCGGCCCCATGCCGGACAAGCTGCCGGACTGGCGTCAGGCCGACACTTCCTGGCGCCGGAACAGCGAAAACGCACGCGATCGACTGGCCCGACAGCAAGATCTCACCAGCCAGTTGCTCACTTTCGTCTCAAGCTCAGGCTAAAATGAGAGGCTTTGCTTTGTGGCACCCGTCGGTTTGATCGGGTCGCTGATCACGGCACCCCTTTTTTCGTCCTCGTTGAAGACCCAATTCGACCCCCAAATCGGGAATCCACCATGAAACTCGCACAAGAAATCCGCGCTGGCAACGTGATCATGCAGGGCAAGGACCCGATGGTCGTCCTGAAGACTGAATACAGCCGCGGCGGTCGCGGTGCAGCCACCGTGCGCATCAAGATGAAGAACCTGCTGAACGGCGCTGGCGCCGAAGTGGTGTTCAAGGCCGACGACAAGATGGATCAGATCGTTCTGGACAAGAAGGACTGCACCTACTCCTACTTCGCCGACCCGATGTACGCGTTCATGGACGCCGAGTACAACCAGTTCGAAATCGAAGCCGAAAACATGGGCGATGCGATCAACTACCTGCAAGACGGCATGGAAGCTGAAGTCGTGTTCTATGACGGCAAGGCCATTTCGGTCGAACTGCCCACCACCGTGGTCCGCGAAATCGAAACCGAACCCGCCGTCAAGGGCGACACCTCCGGCAAGGTCATGAAGCCTGCTCGCATCGTCGGCACCGGCTTCGAAATCTCGGTCCCCCTGTTCGTCGAAAACGGCGACAAGATCGAAATCGACACCCGTACGCACGAGTACAAGAAGCGCGTCTGATCCGCCGCGATCCCGCCTCACGAAGAAAGGACACCACACGGTGTCCTTTTTTGTTGCCCGGTCACAACCTGCAAAAGCGATATTGCAGCGCACAATAGATCCTGAGTTTGCTGTCTTGAAGCTCAAGCTGTTCCAACCAGTCAGACATCAAGAGGCCAGATTCCATGGATACGCCCAGCCTGCGCGTGCTCCTCGTCGAGGACGATCCTGCCCTGCTGCTCAACCTGAGCCAGCAACTGCGTCGTCTGGGGCACGAGGTCTATGAAGCGACCACCTCCCAGCAAGCCTGGCGGGTGTTTCTCGACAAGACACCCCAACTGATCCTGCTGGACGTGCTGCTGCCGGACAACGATGGCTTCTGGCTGTCCAAGCAGGTGCGCACCCACGAAGGCCGACACTGGACGCCGATCCTGTTTCTCTCAGCCCTGGTGCAGGAAGAAGACCTGCTGCAAGGCATACAGGCCGGCGGAGATGACTACCTGTTCAAGCCCGTCTCGCCCACGGTGCTCGCGGCCAAGTTGCACGCGATTTCGCGTCAGATCCGGATGCGCGACGAGCTGGAGCAGGCCAAACTGACCCTGGTCGAGCTCAATGAGCAACTGAGGCACAAGAGCCTGCACGACGAGCTGACCGGCCTGGGCAACCGCCGCGGCTTCGACGAGCGCCTCGCAGACTATGTCGCCCAGGCCCGCCGGGATCAGCGCCCGCTGACCCTGCTGCTGTGCGATGTGGATTTCTTCAAACGCTACAACGACCGCCTGGGTCACATCGAAGGCGATGCCTGCCTGCGCCACATTGGCGAGATCCTCAAACAGGTCTGCCGTCGCCCGCTGGACTACGCGGCGCGCTACGGCGGCGAAGAATTCGTGTTGCTGCTGCCCAATACGCCGGCCGAGGGCGGGCTGACTTTTGCCATGGCCCTGCAGCACGCCATGGACCGCGATGGCCGCTATCACCCGGACTCGGCCGTGGCCAACCATGTGACACTCTCAGGCGGCTTTGTCAGCCTCATCCCGGACGGCAGCACCACGCCGGAGAGCCTGGTTCAGCAGGCTGACGAGGCGCTGTACGAGGCCAAGGCGCGAGGGCGCTATCGCTTCGTCAACCTGAGCGCCTGCATGGACACCGGAGACCTGTCCACAGCGCCGCGTATTCTGAATCCCACCACC
>NZ_DASUIS010000150.1:0-72176 GCF_036279675.1 Aquabacterium sp.
GCCGAGCGCACGCCGTGTGCCAGCAGCTTGTCGCGCACATAGCGGCCGTTCACATAGCAGTACTGCCAGTCGGCACGCGAGCGGGCAGCATCGGGCAGGCCTGCACGGCCATGAATGCGCATGGGGCCGATGGCCAGATCCACCTCTCGGCTGGTGCGCACGAACTCTTCGCCCAGCACATCGGCGAGGCGCTGTGCCGGCGTGCCCGGTCGCAATTGCTCGACCAGCTTGCCCTCGTGCCACACGCTGAAGCCCACGTCCGGGCGGGCCAGGGCATGGCGGCGAACGGCTTCCAGGCAGTGCGCCAGCTCGGTGGCGTCACTCTTGAGGAACTTGCGGCGTGCCGGCGTGCTGAAAAACAGTTCGCGCACCTCCACGCTGGTGCCCACGGCGCGTGCTGCCGGGCTCAGTTCACCGGAGCGCGCATCCAGGCGATGGGCATGGGCCGCATCCGGCGTGCGGCTGGACAAGGAGGTGTCGGACACCGACGCAATCGCAGCCAGTGCTTCGCCACGGAAACCCATGGTGGCCACATGCTCCAGGTCATCCAGCGAGCGGATCTTGCTGGTGGCATGACGACGCAGGGCCAGGGGGAGCTCTGACACTGGGATACCGCAGCCATCGTCTTCCACGAGGATCTGGCGCACGCCACCGGCCAGCAGCTTCACCGTGATCTGGCTGGCGCCGGAATCCAGGGCGTTGTCAACCAGTTCACGCACGACGGACGCCGGGCGTTCCACCACCTCGCCGGCGGCGATCTGGCTGATCAGTTCGTCAGGCAGCTCCTGGATTGTGCGGCGCGCTGGCGCTGGCTCAGGGGATGAGGTGTCCGAAAAGGCAGGGTCGCGGGCGGGCTCAGGCGTCATCCCGCTATTGTAGAAGCCCCGGCTTCAGGGTGTGGGGCGATCTCGCCGAAGGGCCAATCCCGGCCATAATGCGCCGCCATGGATATCGCACACTTTTTGATTGACTTCATCCTGCACGTCGACAAGCACCTGATGGTGTTCGTTCAGGACTTCGGGCCCTGGGTTTACGCCTTGCTCTTCCTGATCATTTTTGTCGAGACCGGCGTGGTGGTCATGCCTTTCCTGCCCGGTGACTCGTTGTTGTTCGTGGTCGGCACCTTGTGCGGCCTGGACATGATGAGCCTGCCCCTGTCCATCGGGCTGCTGACGGTGGCCGCCATTGCGGGCAATCAAAGCAATTACGCGATCGGGCGCAAGTTGGGGCCGAAAGTCTTCCAGTGGGAGCAATCGCGCTTCTTCAACAAGAAGGCCTTCGAGCAGGCACACGCGTTTTACGAACAATACGGTGGCATCACCGTGGTGATCGCGCGCTTCATGCCCTTCCTGCGTACCTTCGCGCCCTTCGTGGCCGGTGTGTCCGCCATGAGCCGCGGCAAGTTCACGTTCTATGACGTGACCGGTGGCGTCTTGTGGGTGGCCGGTGTGACCCTGGCGGGTTACTTCTTCGGCAACATCCCGTTCGTGAAGACCCATCTGGACAAGATCATCTGGGCGATGATCCTGGTGCCGGGTGCCCTGGCCATATTTGGTACCTGGCGCGCTGGCCGCAAGGCTGCACAGACGACCTGATCGCCTTTACAGGGCGCGGTTGCGCGCCAGTGGCGGGTTCTTGGCGAAGTAGCGCTGGATGCCTTGCAGCAGGGCATCCGCCAGTTCGCGCTGGTAGTCGTCGTCCTGGAGCTTGGCTTCTTCTTCCGGGTTGGAGATGAAGCCGGTCTCGACCAGGATCGAGGGGATGTCCGGTGCCTTGAGCACGGCAAAACCTGCCTGCTCGACCTTGCCTCGGTGCAACTTGCCGATCTTGCCCAGGTGGCCCAGTACGGCATTGCCCAGCTTGATGCTGTCCTTGATCTGGGCGGTGGTGGACATGTCGAGCAAGGTGCGCATCACGGTCGCATCCTTGTTCTTGATGTTGACGCCGCCCACCTGATCGGATGAGTTTTCCTTTTGCGCCATCCAGCGCGCTGCGGCACTCGACGCACCGGTTTCGGACAGTGCGAACACCGATGCGCCACGCGCCTGCGGGTTCATGAAGGCATCGGCGTGGATGGACACGAACAGATCGGCCTGCACACGGCGGGCCTTGATCACACGCTCGTGCAAGGGCACGAAGTAGTCAGACTCCCGCGTCAGCATGGCGCGCATGCCAGGTTGGGCGTTGATCAGGGCGCGCAGCTTGTGCGCCACCTTGAGCACCACTTCCTTTTCATACAGGCCGCTGGGGCCGACCGCGCCGGGGTCTTCGCCGCCATGACCTGCATCCAGGGCGACGACGACCAGCCGTTGGGCGCCAGCCTTGGCGTTGCCAAGCAGGGCGTTGTCGTTGTCGATGCTGGCTTTGTCCGCCGTGCGGTCGCTGCTCCGGTCTCCGCTCTTGTCCTGCGGCTTGTCGCCAGGACGTCCTGGCTGCGCTTTGGCCACCGCCTTGTCTGAGGGGGCAGCAGGTCGCTTGAGGCCACCAATGAAGTCGCCCAGGGCATCGTTCATGGCGTCGGCGGCCTGGTCGGACTGTTGATTGGGCAGGGCGGGGCGTGCGATGCCGGGCGCGGCGGGCGTCGTGGGCGCAGAGATGAAGGCGCCGGGGCTGCCGCCACTGGCCGGCAGGGCAGAAGCGCTGGCCGCCTTGGCGCCGTCGCTGGCCGATGAGGCGCCAGGTGTGGCGGGCGTTGGTGCCGCCGAGGCAGAAGGGGCGCCAGGCTGCGCCTGCAAGGACATGCGCGGATCGGGCGCATGCGTGGGGTACAGGTCAAACACCAGGCGGTGCTGGTAGGCGGCCACGGGTGGCAGGCCGAATACCTGCGGTTTGATGGCCTGCTTGAGATCCAGCACGAGGCGCGCCACCTTGGGTCGGTTCTGGCCAACCCGCACGCCGGCGATGAAGGGGTCGTCGGAGCGCACCTTGCTGACGATGTCACGCAGTTGGGCGCTCAACTCCAGCCCTTCGATGTCGATCACCAGCCGCGTCGGGTTGGACACGGCGAAGAAGGTGGCATTGAGTGGCACATCGGATTCCAGCGTGACCCGCGTGTAGTCCGCTGCCGGCCACACGCGCACGGCCACCAGTTGGGCGCCAAAAGCCAGTTCCTTGGGCCCCAGCACCATGATCAGGGTGCCGCCCAGCGCCTGCTTGAGCAGTTGTCGACGGTGAGACTGGTGCTGCTTATCCATGGCTCAGCGCGCCCAGGGCGTGTTGTCCAACCGGGCTGGCCGCTTCGATGCGCACGTTGCGGCATTCACCCTCATCCAACCGAGGTGGGGGCTGAATGTGGATCTGCAAGTCGGCGCGGGGCAAGAGGCCTTCTGCCTTCTCTGGCCATTCAGCCAGCTTCAGGCCTGGTGCGGCGAAGATGTCGCGAAAGCCGGCGTCTTCCCACTCCTGCGGGTCGTTGAAGCGGTAGAAATCGAAGTGGTGGATGGCCATGCCGGGCACGTCGTGGGGCTCGACCACCGCATAACTGGGGCTCTTGATGCGGCCCTGTACGCCCAGCGCCCGCAGCAGGTGGCGGGTGAAGGTGGTTTTGCCTGCACCCAGGGTGCCATGCAGTTCGATGTAGGCGGAATGCCCGGCCAGCAGCCCAGGTTGCAGCGCTTGTGCCAGTTCGGCAGCCATGGCTGCACATGCGGCCTCATCTTGCCAGATGAAGTCGCGCACCATCGCCGGTACCTTGGCGTTGGGGGCTTGCGGGCTTGCTACGATCGTCACATGCGTCATGTACTTCAGTCACCTCATTCGGACACTCATCCGGGCCTTGTTCCGGATGCCTGTCCGGGGGAATCGGGCCGGACGGCCGACCTCGCTCAGGTCATGGCGAGCTTGCGCCAATGGGCGACAGAACTGGGATTTTCTCAGATTGGCGTAGCTGATGTCGACTTGTCAAGTGCCGAGGCCCCTTTGTTGGACTGGCTGGCGCGTGGTTTCCACGGGGAAATGCACTACATGGCCAGCCATGGGCTCAAGCGGGCCAGGCCTGCAGAGCTCGTCCCAGGGACGCTCAAGGTCATCACGGCACGCATGGATTATCTGCCTTCGAGCTCGCCAGAATCAAATGGCGAGTGGCAGCGTATCGAGTGGGATCGGCTTAATCAGCCCTCAGCCGCCGCGGTGTCGATGTATGCACGGGGACGGGACTATCACAAGGTGCTGCGCAACCGCCTGCAAAAACTGGCGGACAAGCTGGCCGAGCTGATCGGCCCGTTCGGTCACCGCGTGTTCACCGATTCAGCGCCCGTGCTGGAGGTTGAACTGGCCAGCCGAAGTGGTCTGGGTTGGCGTGGCAAACACACCTTGCTGTTGTCACGCGAGGCAGGCTCCACTTTCTTTCTGGGCGAGATCTTTGTCGACATCGACCTGCCGGTGACCGAGCCGGAGTCGGCGCATTGCGGATCCTGTCAGGCGTGCATGGATGTCTGCCCCACACAGGCCATCGTTGGCGAGCGACTGGTGGATGCCCGTCGCTGCATTTCCTATCTCACGATCGAGCAGAGCGGACCCATCCCTGTGGCGCTGCGCCCCTTGATCGGCAATCGCATCTATGGATGCGACGATTGCCAGCTGGCCTGCCCCTGGAACAAGTTCGCGCGCCGAGCCACCGTGCCCGACTTCGATGTGCGCTCAGCCTTGGCCAACCCCACACTCCTGCAGCTTTGGGGCTGGGATGAGGCCACCTTCCTGCGCCTGACGGAAGGCAGCCCGATCAGGCGGATCGGTTACGCCAGCTGGCAGCGCAATATCGCCGTGGCATTGGGTAATGCCTTGAGGGCCGAGCAGGACGCGGCGTCCCGGACGGCCATGCACAGTGCCTTGTCTGGCTGGTTGGCGCAGCCTCCCGCCGGGACGGATGTGGCACTGGTTGGGGAACATGTTCGGTGGGCCCTGGCGCAGGTTTCGACCGATTGATTCGCCTTGCGCCGATATGACGTGCGCACTGCATGGCGTTGTTGCCAGGGTGTCCGAAGTCACGTGGCAGAACGAACGGTTTGACCTATAAAGCCGAAGTTCATTTTCAGGCTAGTGCGCGCGGGGGCTGATGTCTCAGGCGCGTGCAGCGATGCCAAACCCTTTCCAAGGAGGCCTTGCCATGGGCTACAGGGACGATTTCTATTGCGCGGACAACATCCTGGGCTACACGGGTGACATCTCCAAGCCCACGACGGTGACGGTGTATTTCGCGGATGCGGGCGGCGTGAACCCCAAGCTGCAGACTGTCAATGGCGTGCAAAAAGTGGTGGTGAGCTTTGGCCACATTACCCAGGTGCACGATATTGCGGCCAACGTCGGGCGGGAGAAGGTTCGCGAGGCCTATTCGTATTCCATCTGCAATGTGATGTACGAGGGCAAGGAGTGCGCGCAGGAGTGCGTCTATGGCGAGCAGGAACTAAACAAGATCGGCCTGAGAGGGTATGAAACGGAGCAAGGCAAGTCGCGAGATGAACAGCATCTGGACTGGCACATCAGCCGCAATCGCTTCGAATCCGTCTCCGCCGGCAATCGCGCCATTCTGACCGCCGCGATTGGCCGCTGCCCCGACAAGAAAAAGCTGTGAGCCCTTTGGGTGGTTTGCGCACCCTGGCGGGCTTCAGGGTGTCTGCAGCAACTGCTTGAGCAAATCCGGGGTGGGGTAGCCGTCTGCGGGCAAGGCCAGACTGCGTTGAAACTGCTGTAGTGCGCGGCGTGTAGCCGGCCCCATCTGGCCATCCGGCTTGCCACTGTCGAAGCCGCGCTGGTTCAGTGCGTTTTGCATGGCCAGCGTCTCGCTGCGCGTGAGTGGTCGAAGGTCTTTTGGCCAGGGCGCTTGAACACCCGGGCCGCCGGCGATGCGTTGTGCCAGCAGGCAAACCGTCAGGGCATAGCTGGTCGCGTTGTTGTAGCGCAGCACGGCCCTGTAGTTGCGCCCGACGATGAAGGCCGGGCCACGCGCGCCAGCGGGTTGCAGGATGGATGCGTCGGCCAGGTCTGGCAGCGGGGTGTTGTCCATGGCGCGCACGCCTTCTGCAGCCCACTGCGCTGAAGGTTGTCGCACTTGTGGATCTGCACGTGAAGGATCGAAGTCCGCAGGCAGTTGAACCTCCGTGCCCCAAGCCTCCTGCGCGCGCCAGCCCGAACGAGCAAGGAAGTGGGCGGTGGACGAGAGCACGTCGGCCATGCTGCCCCAGATGTCGCGTCGCCCATCGCCATCGGCATCAACGGCATAGGCCAGGTAGGACGAGGGCATGAACTGCGTTTGCCCCATGGCGCCGGCCCAGGAACCCACCATGCGCTCGCGGTCGATGTCCCCGCGTTGAAGGATCCTGAGGGCGGCCAGCAGTTCGCTTTTGGCCCAGGCCTCACGTCGGCCCTCGAATCCCAGGGTGGCCAGGGCGTCAAAGACCGGCACGTCGCCGTAGTTGCTGCCGTAGTTGCTCTCCAGCCCCCATACGGCCATCAGGATCGGCGCAGGCACGCCATAACGCGTGCTGGCCGCGTCTGCCTCGGCCTGAAATTGGGCCAGCTTCTGCTGCCCCTGTGCAATGCGTTGAGTCGAGACGATGGCCTCGATGTAGTCCCACAAGGGCCGGGTGAACTCTGGCTGGGCACGGTCCAGCTCCACTGCTCGTGATCGCAAGTGCACACCGTCCAGCGCGGCGTGCAAGGTGGCGTCATCGATGCCGGCCGCACGAGCTGTATCACGAAAGTTCGCCAGCCACAACGCAAAGCGCTCATCGACGGTTCCCTCAGCGAGCTTGCCTTCGGTCTCCTGAACGGGCGAGGGACCAGTCACCGATGGCGCGCTGGGGCCGGGTGCCTGTGGCACCGTTGGCCTGGTGGTGGGCCCGGATGCGCACCCTGACAGCACGGCAATCACCAGTGCAGTTGAGGCAAGCAGCGTGCGAGGGCATGGAAGGGGCCTTTGTGGCATGGGCGAGCGAAGAAAGTGGCAATGCAAGAGTTGTTCAGCATGCCACACGAGGGCATCGCCCGAGTTTCTGTCGATATGTTGACGTGGTGGCTGTTTATTTGGCCTCGCGCGTGCCATGCTCCACCATTCAACTCAGCGAGAGCTTGCCATGTCCTTCGAACCCTATTTCCACGACGCATCGGCCACGGTGCGTTTTTGGGTGCCATCGGGGGAGTCGGGCATCGGCGCCATGATCGGCAGCGAGATACTCACGTATTGCTTCCGCGGCAGAGGCGATGAGGGCGAGCCCATGAAGGTATACGCCGCGCACCGCGACCAGATCCATGCCGCGGTACTGAAGCGTATGGCCGCTGGTGCCCGGGAGCCTGTGATCCTGAAGCGCCACGATCTGGGTATCTTGGGTTCATGATGGACGGTCGGTCCGACCGCCATCGACCCGGGCGAGCAGAAGATCAGCCGTTGACGAGCACGACCTTGCCTCGCACCTGACGAGAGCCCATCAAGGCAAACGCTTCCTTCAGTTGCGACATGGGCAGCTTGTGCTCGATCACCGGCTTGATCTTGCCTTCCATGTACCAGGCCGCCAGTTGCATCAGGCAGCCCGCGTTGTTCTGCGGTTCGCGTTTGGCGAATTCACCCCAGAAGACGCCCATCACCGAGGCGCCCTTGAGCAGTGGCAGGTTCAAGGGCAGCGAGGGGATCGGGCCGTTGGCAAAGCCGATGACCAGGTGGCGACCACGCCAGGCGATGGAGCGGAAGGCTTGTTCGGTCAGGTCGCCGCCGACCGGGTCATAGACGACGTCGGGGCCCTTGCCTTCGGTGATGACCTTGAGCTCGTCGCGCAGGTTCTGGCTGACGTAGTTGATGGTGGCGTCCGCTCCCAATTCCTTGCACAAGGCGCACTTCTCGTCTGTTGATGCGGCTGCAATCACCTTGGCGCCGGCCGCCTTGGCGATCTGGATGGCCGCTGTGCCCACACCCCCGGCGGCACCCAGTACCAGCACGGTTTCGCCGGCCTTGAGTGCTGCGCGGTCCATCAGGCCGTGATAGGTGGTGCCGTACGTACACAGGAAGGCCGCCGCATCTTCAAACGAGAAGACCGGTGGCAAGGGCATCAACATGGCAGCTGGTGCCACGGTGTGCGTGCCAAAGCCACCCGTGCCCGCAAAACCGGCGACATGGGTGCCCACAGCCAGGTGCTTGACGCCTTCACCGACCGCCTCGACCACGCCGGCGAACTCGGCGCCAGGCACGAAGGGCAGCGGAGGGCGCATCTGGTACTTGCCCTGCACGATCAGCAGATCGGGGAAGTTCAGGCTGGCCGCCTTGATGGCGATGCGGACTTCGCCTTTGCCGGGCTCGGGTGTGGGGCTTTCCTGCCAGGTCAGGGCATCGGGGCCGCTCAATTCGGTACAGGTCCAGGCTTGCATGGTGTTGTCTCCGTGATGGTGTTGGTCTGGCTTGATGGAGTTGTGCCGAGTCGTCAGACGGCATCCTTGGCAAAGGTGTTGCACTGGCGCATGTCGCCGGATTCCATCCCGCGCTTGAACCAGGTCATGCGTTGCTGGCTGGTGCCGTGGGTGAAGCTCTCAGGCGAGACATGGCCGCTGGCGTTGCGCTGCAAGGTGTCGTCGCCGATCTGGGCTGCGGCGTTCATGGCTTCTTCCACATCGCCAGCTTCGATGATCTGGCGCGCCTGTTGTGCATGGTTGGCCCACACGCCGGCATAGCAGTCTGCCTGCAGTTCCAGCCGCACGCTCAGGGCGTTGTATTGCGTCTTGCTCAGGCGATGGCGCATTTCGTCGACCTTGGCCGAGGTGCCCAGCAGATTCTGCACGTGGTGGCCCACCTCGTGGGCGATCACATAGGCTTGTGCGAAATCGCCCGGTGCGCCCAGACGGTCACGCAGCACGTCGTAAAAGCCCAGATCGATGTAGACCTTCTGATCACCCGGGCAGTAGAACGGGCCGGTGGCCGACTGGCCCTGGCCGCAGGCGGTGGGTACCGAACCCCTGAACAGCACGAGCCTGGGGTCCTGATACTGGCCGCCAGCCTGTTTGAACAGTTCGTGCCAGACGTCTTCGGTGTCAGCCAGCACCGTGCGCACGAAACGGGTTTGCTCGTCGTTGGCGGGGGCGTGAGATCTGCTGGCCGCAGGCTGGTGTGCGGGTGATGGCGCGCTCATGCCGCCACCACCGCTGAGCATGTTGAGCACGGTCAGCGGGTTCACGCCCAGAAAGTAGCTGGCAACGAGTGCAACGGCCACCGATCCCAGGCCGATGCCACGGCCCCCGAACGACATGCCCGGGCCTGCGCCACCTCCGGCGCCATCTCTGACGTCCTCGACGTTGTCGCTTTCTCTGTTGCCTTGCCAGCGCATGGTGTCGTCCTTCAAATGCGGCGTGCTTGCCTCGCGGGCATTCTAGGTCCGACATCGGAAACGGCGGGCGTTGGCGCCGCCTAGAATGCCGGGGCTTATGACGACGTCCAACCTGTCCGCTTTCAAGGGGTTTCCGCCCGAGCACGCTACCGATGTGCGCATGCCCCGCAACTGGCTGTGGCTGGTGGCGATCGGTTCACTGGCCTGGCGCCTGTGGGTGTCGGCCGCCTTGCCCTTGACGGGTGATGAAGCCTTGTTTTATTGGTGGGCGCGCTTTCTGGACTATGGCTATTACGATCACCCGCCGATGGTGGCGTGGTGGATCGCTGCGGCGCGCGCGCTGTTGGGTGATGCCAGTTGGGCCGTGCGCCTGCCTGCCACCTTGCTGCCGCTGGGGGTGGGGTGGGCCATGTGGTGGGCCTGGTCGCCCATCAGCCGTGCACGCGCGGCCTGGGCCGTGCTGTTTTACTGGCTGGCGCCCGTCAACTGGCTCAATGCCCTGATTGCCACTGACTCTCCGCTCATTCTCTGGGCGGCCTGGTCTGCTGCGGCCATGGTGCGGGCCGAACATGCCGCATCTCAAGGACAAGGTGGTTGGGCCCTGTACCGCCTGTATGCCCTCAGTGGCTTGTTCATGGCGGCCGCGTTCCTGTCCAAGTACTTTGCGGTGCTGCTGGGTATCGCCTACGTGGTGTATTTCCTGCTGTTTGCGCGCCAGCGCTGGCGAGGCTTTGCCGTGATGGTGTTGTGCGCCTTGCCCGGCGCGGCCCTCAACGTGGTCTGGAACCTGTACCACTGCTGGACCAACATCATGTTCAACCTGTTCAACCGCAACGAGGATGCGGTGGCATCGTGGGATACCGTGCTGAGCTATGTGGGCATGATGGTCTACCTGATCAGCCCTGTGTTGCTGTGGATGGGCTGGAAGCACCGCGCCGCGCTGTTGCGAACGGTTCGTGGTCATGCCCTGTTGAGTTGTGTGGCCGTGGTGCCCTTGCTGCTCTTTGGCCTGATGTCTGCCAAGAAGGTGATCGGCCTGCATTGGGTGATGGGCTTCTACCCATTTGCCTTTGTGTTGCTGGCGCTCGCACTGCCCGATGGCCGGGCCTTGTCGTCCACAGCCAGGGGCCTGACCGTGATCCTGGTGCTGCACCTCGTGGCCTCCGTGTCGCTGTCGGTGATGGGCTTGCATCAATGGCAGCACTTCCGCTACTACCACCGTCTGGTGGAGGCCGCCCGCAGCGAGCAGATGGTGCAGCAGGTACAGGCGCCGGGCGTGGTGCTGGCTTCCAACGGGTATTCATCGGCCGCCATCTTTGGCTATGCCGCCAGGCTGCATGTGCCCGTGCTGGGCATGGGCAGCGTGCATGCGCGCCAGGACGACCTGACCGTGGATTACAGCGCGCTGGAGGGCAAGACGATCCGCGTCATGGCCACACGCGAGCCCTCTGTGGAAGACTATCGCCCGTATTTCGACCAGGTTCGTTTGCTGCGCTATGAGCAGGATGGCGCGCCCTTCTGGGCCGTGGAAGGTGTGAACTTCCACTTTGACATCTACCGTGAGGTGGTCATGGCCGAGGTCAATCGCCGCTACTACCGCTTTCCCTCCTGGTTGCCGGTCAAGGGCTGTGCCTTCTGCCAGCGTCTGTGCGGGGCGGATCGCTGTGCGCCTTGATGCGCGGCGTTTGTCCTGGGCTGCATTTGTACTGGCCTGAGTCGCTCATGAGTCGCCGATGAGTCGGGCATGAGGCCCTACATGTCGCTCAGGCAACCCAGGGCAGGCAGGGGCGGGGATAGAATCGCCGCTCCTGCTGTCCCCCCAAGCTGTTCATCGAGGCCCTTGGTAACCTATGTCTGCTGCGACGGATTCGTCCTTGCCTGTTGTCATCATCGGGGCCGGTCTGGCCGGTTTGACGGTTGCATTGCACCTGGCGGAAACCCAACCCGTGATCGTGCTGGCCAAGCGCCAGCTGGAAGAGGGCGCCACAGCCTGGGCACAGGGCGGCATCGTCGGCGTGCTGGGCAGCGATGACAGCATCGACTCCCATGTGCGTGACACCCAGGAGGCCGGTGCCGGCCTGGTGGACGAGCGCACGGCTGAATTCATTGCCCGCCACAGTGCCGAGGCGGTGGAGTGGCTGGTGGCACGAGGCGTGCCGTTCTCGCCCGATCCGGACGGCCCGCTGGGCCTGCACCTGACGCGTGAAGGTGGCCATGCCGTGCGCCGCATTGCGCACGCGGCCGATGCCACGGGCAAGGCCATCCACGATGTGCTGCTGGCCGAGGTCAAGCGCCATCCCAATATCCAGTTGCGTGAGAAGTGGATGGCGATCGATCTGATCACCAACCGGCATCTCAAGAAGTCCGCGCAGGAGCAGCAGGAGGCACAACGTTGCCACGGCGTGTATGCGCTGGACATCGAAACCCAGCGTGTGGAAACGATGGCCGCGTCGGCTGTGGTGCTGGCCACCGGTGGTGCCGGCAAGGTGTACCGCTACACCACCAATCCTGAGACATCGACGGGTGATGGCATCGCCATGGCCTGGCGTGCGGGCTGCCGTGTGGGCAACATGGAGTTCATCCAGTTCCACCCGACCTGCCTGTACCACCCGCAAGAGCGCAGCTTCCTGATCACCGAAGCGTTGCGAGGCGAAGGCGGCATCCTGCGCTTGCCCGACGGCACCCGCTTCATGCAGGATCACGACGAGCGCGGCGAGCTGGCTCCCCGTGACATCGTCGCCCGCGCCATCGACTTCGAGATGAAGAAGCATGGCGCCGATCACGTCTGGCTGGATGCCACGCACCTGGGTGAAGCCTTCCTCAAAGAGCATTTCCCGACCATCTACGCGCGCTGCCTGTCACTGGGTATCGACATCGCGAAGCAGCCCATTCCGGTTGTGCCGGCCGCCCACTACACCTGTGGTGGCGTGGTGACCGATCTGCATGGCCGTACCGATCTGCCCGGCCTGTATGCCGTGGGCGAAACCACCTACACCGGCCTGCACGGCGCCAACCGCCTGGCCAGCAACTCCTTGCTGGAATGCGTGGTGCTGGGCAGAACGTGTGCCGAAGACGTGCAAGGCCAGATCCCGGCTTCGGCGCCCAAGGTGCCGGCCTGGGACGAAAGCCAGGTGACCGATGCCGATGAGGAAGTGGTCATTGCCCACAACTGGGACGAACTGCGCCTCGTGATGTGGAACTACGTGGGCATCGTGCGCACGACGCGCCGCCTGGAGCGGGCCCTGCATCGCATCAAGCTGCTGCGCAGCGAGATCGACGATTACTACGCGGCCTTCCGTGTGAGCCGCGACCTGCTGGAGCTGCGCAATCTGGTGGATTGCGCCGAGCTCATCGTGCGTTCTGCCTTGTCACGCCAGGAAAGCCGCGGCCTGCATTTCAGCCGCGACTACCCGCGCACCTTGCCGGTCAGCTTCCCGACCATCCTGTGCAAGAAGCCCAAGAAGAAGGACGCCTGGCTGCCCTGAGCGCGCCATGACGCGTCAGTGCGCCGTGAACTGCGTCAACCAGTCCAGGTTGGCGTTGAGCGTCCAGGCCGCGGTGCCAGTCTGCCAGCCCGTGTCCAGGCTGTTCTGATTGCTCAGGCAGCCTTTGGCGCGGAAGTAGCAGTGGTCCGCCGAGCCATCCTGCACTTCGCTTTTGAGCACCATGCGCCAGCCGCTGCCGTCCGGCTGCAGGCAGGTGGTGCCGGTACAGGCGTAGCCGCTCACCGCCACGCTGCTGGCCCTCACGGTTGATTGGCTGCCGCCCCCATAGATGTCGTTTTCGCCGTTGATCACGCGCAGCCTGGCTTGAGGCAAGACGCGGTTGCCGTTGCCCACGCAGGCGTTCACGTTGTAGATGATGTAGTTCTTGTGCGCACCGGAGGCGTAGACGGCTTCCACGCGCGAGTCGAAGTTCTTGGACAGGATGCCCAGCAAGGCCCCCTGGCTGAAGCCGCCGACCACGATGCCCTTGCTGCAATCAGCCTGGTCACGTGAGCACAGGGCTGTAACCGCGCTTTGGGCGCTGGCTTGATCGAAGATGCACTTGCTGCGGGTGTTGAGGGTGTTGCAGTAGCCCATGGCCGAGTTGGCGTACTGGATGGTGGCGGCCACATAGCCACGATCGGCCATGCCTTGCACTGCCGCCATGGCCTGGGCGTTGTCATAGGTGTCGCTCGTACCCACCATGTAGATGAACACGGGATGCCGACTTGAGTCGGCAGGTTCCTTGCCTTTGATCTGGTAGGTGGTGTTGCAACTGCTCGATCCACCTTTGTAGGTGCTCGTGAAGTCCGCGGTGGCAGCGCGCGCAGGCAAGGAAAGGGCCAGCAGGGCGGCAGCAAGTGGGGTGATGGCGGCACGGAGGCCACCGAGGCAGAAAAGGTGCTTGAACATGGGCGTCTCCGATTGAAAGTGGCCCATGCTGGCGCGGCTCACCTGACGACGATGTCGGTGGGTCGACAAAATGCGGGTTTGTTTGCCTCGGGCGAACCCGGGTGTGAGGCTGCTTCCTGTTCGCTCAGCGCCTTGCGCGCATGGCGTAGCGTGCCTGCACGAACTCGAAGGCGAACTTGACGGCGTCCTGGATCAACTGCTCGCTGTCCTGGCGCTCTTTCTCGGTCATGTGGAAGGCGAGGTCCACCTGGTGGCGGATGTAGCGAGGCGGCAGGCGATTGAGCGCCACGCAGGCCACGTCCGGCAGGTGATCCTTCTTGAGAAGCGGGTAGTTCGGCGCCAGATCAAGGACCTGGTCCACCACTTGTTTCTCGTAATAGTTGTGCAGGGTTGTGAAGTCGGCGGCCATGGCGATGGTGTCCATCCCTATCGAGACAAACGGCAGTGTCGCCCAGCCCGGCTTTCCTGTGTCGTGAAAAATGGGGCTTTAAGCGCGGCTTGTTGGCCCAATTTCCAGCGGCCTTGATCAGGCGCCGATGCGCTCCAGCACGCGCAGCGAGAAGTCCACGGCCTTGACGTCCTTGGTCAGCTTGCCGATCGAGATGCGGTCCACGCCGGTCACGGCGATGTCGCGGAGTTGGTCCAGGGTGACGCCACCCGAGACTTCCAGCAAAGCCTCGCCCGCAGCCATTTCCTTGTTGATGGCCACGGCCGCACGCATCATGTCGTAGTCGAAGTTGTCCAGCAGGACGCTCAGTGCACCGGCGGCCAGGGCTTCGCGCAGTTCATCGAGGTTTTCTACTTCGACCTGGATGGTGATCTGTTCGCGCTGCGGCGAGGGCTGGGAGGCCACCAGGGCCTGGGCGTTCTTCACGGCGGCCGTCACGCTGCCGGCGGCGGCGATGTGGTTTTCCTTGATCAGGATGCCGTCATACAGGGCCAGGCGCTGGTTGGCGCCACCACCGATGCGCACGGCGTACTTCTGCGCCAGACGCAGGCCGGGCAGGGTCTTGCGGGTATCGAGCACCACGCAACCACGCGGGTTGGGCGAGGCGCCTTCGATCGCCTTCATGTGGCGATGGGTGAGGGTGGCCACGGCCGACAGCGTCTGCAGGAAGTTGATGCCCGGACGCTCGGCCGTCAGCATGGCGCGTGCATCGCACTCGATCAGGCACACCTCGGTGTCAGGCGACATCAGGGTGCCTTCCGCATAGGCCCAGGTGATGCTGGCTTGGGGGTCGAGCTTGAACAGGCAGGCCTCGAACCAGTCGCGGCCGCACAGCACGGCCTCTTCACGCACGATCAGGCGCGACTTCACGCGCTGGCCGGCGGGTACCAGTTGCGCAGTCCAGTCGCACACGCCGACGTCTTCGAACAGGGCGTCGCGCACATTGCGTTCGCGGGCTTCTTGCAGGGTCTCGTTGTGGTCAAACATGATGGATCGATACCGATGAGTCAGGCCGCGCCGATGTTGGGCACGAAGCCTTGCGCGGGTTTGGTGATGGCGGCCGGGTTTTTCGAGACGAAGTCCAGCATCCGGTCGATGCAGCCATGGGCCTTCACGCGGATGGCTTCTTCCACCGTGATCTCGCCCACGCCCTTTTCCAGGCAGTCCAGCACGCCTTGCAGGCCATTCATGGCCATCCAGGGGCAGTGCGCGCAGCTCTTGCAGGTGGCGCTGTTGCCGGCCGTCGGGGCTTCGATCAACACCTTCGTGGGCGCCATCTGGCGCATGCGGTGCAGGATGCCGTTGTCGGTGGCCACGATGAACTCGGGCGCGTCGGACTCGATCACGGCCTTGAGCAATTGCGAGGTCGAGCCCACCACATCGGCCTGGGCCACCACGCTCTCGGGTGATTCAGGGTGCACCAGCACCAGGGCCTTGGGGTGATCCTTCTTGAGCAGATCCAGCTCCAGGCCCTTGAACTCGTCGTGCACGATGCAGGCGCCGTTCCACATCAGCATGTCGGCGCCGGTTTCCTTCTGGATGTAGCGGCCCAGATGGCGATCGGGTGCCCACAGGATCTTCTCGCCTTGTGCCTTCAGGTGGTTGACGATGGACAGGGCGCAGGAGCTGGTCACCATCCAGTCGGCGCGGGCCTTCACGGCGGCGCTGGTGTTGGCATACACCACGACCTTGCGATCCGGGTGGGCGTCGCAGAATGTGATGAAGTCGTCGGCCGGGCAGCCCAGATCGAGCGAACAGGTGGCGTCCAGATCGGGCATCAGCACGCGCTTGTCGGGGCTCAGGATCTTGGACGATTCGCCCATGAACTTCACGCCGGCCACGATCAGGGTCTGGGCGCTGTGGTCACGGCCAAAGCGCGCCATCTCCAGGGAGTCCGACACGCAGCCACCCGTTTCCTGCGCCAGATCCTGCAGGTCGCCGTCGACGTAGTAGTGGGCCACGAGCACGGCATTGCGCTCTTTCAGCAGGGTTTTGATGCGCGCCTTGATGTCAGCCTTGGCGTCTGCACTCAGCGGGGCAGGCACCTTGGCCCAGGCGTGGGCCGTGCAGGTGGCGCCGGTGGCGTCCTGCAGGTCATAGTCATACGAGACGGTGTTGGCGTCAGTGTGGGCGGAGCTCATGGTGTCGAACGGGAAAGTCGCTTTCTATCGGCCCAGGCTACCAGTTCGCACGATAACCATATGGCGTAGAAGGCAAAGATGATGTCGCTGAGGAAGTGGCCACCTTGCAGCATGCGGCCAAAGCCCACCGCGGCGCCTGTCACCGTGCCGATCAGCAGCCAGCGGCGGCGCCACACGGGGCCGCAGGTCAGGCCCAGGCTCATCAGGGCAAAGCCAGCGGCGGCATGGCTGCTCACGAAGCTGCGATGGTTGGCGGTATCGTCGCCCGGCGTGAAAGGGCCATGATAGGCCTCGGTACCGCCAAACTGCACGACCTGAACGGGGCGAGGGCGGCCCATCAGGCCTTTGCACAGTCCTTCGATCACCAGCCCGTTGCCGAGCAGCGCGCAGCACACGGTCATGGTCGCGAGGTGTCGCCAGGGGCCCATCGCCTTGCGGGCCTGTTCTTCTCGCCCGGTCTTGTGCAGGACGCGGGCGATCAAGGGGGCCAGCATGGCAAACAGCGCCAGTACCAGCACCAGGCCACGGCCAATCAGGGGCGTCCAGTCATAAAGGGCGCGCACCACCACGTCATCACGGTGGAAGAAGCCCTGCTCGGCGTTCCAGTAGTTCACCGACACCAGCAAATCAAGGCCCGGGAACTGCGCAAAGGTGGCGAGCGAGAAGAACAGGCCTGCCCAGATCAGCCGGGTGTCCAGCTCATCGGGGTCCTGCTCTTGAAGATGACGTCTAGAACGGCGTCTGGTCTCACTGATCATCAGTTGTAGAGGGCTTGTCGGCACCACTTTGTTCCAGATAGGTCTTCTGGTCATAGCCCAGGAATCCGCGCAGGAAGAAGAGGTGCATCTCGACGTTGCGATCAGGACCGACCGCAATCGACGTGGATTTCATGTGGCGGATGATGGCAAAACGCTTGGTGATCTCATCCGGCTTGGGATTGCTGGTCAGCAGCAACACGTCTGCACCCACCTTGTTGGGCAGGCTGCGCGTCATCTCATAGTGGTCCTGGCGTTGCTGCTTGGGGTTCCATGCGAGCGTCTGCACGTTGTAGCGGCGCCAGTGGTAGGCGGCTTCCGTGATGAACAGGCGCGAGTCGGTCAAAACCGGCAGGCCGGTGACCACAGGGTCTTCCAGTTCGGGGGCCAGGTCGGCAAAGGCTTCCTGCCAGCCACGCATGCGCACGAGCACGTCGTACTTGGATGGCAAGGTCGGGCCCACCACATCACGCAAATGCAGGGTGATGGAGGTCAGGATCAGGTTGCTGGCCAGCACGGCGATCAGCCAGTTGGCCGGACGCGGCGCGGCCAGGGGCACCAGCGGTGCACTCAGGCGCGAGGCGATCAGCAAGGTGAAGCCAACCATGGAGGGGGCCGCCCAGTTCACGTGCGCATCGGCATACAAGGCCTGCACGATGGCGATGGCCTGCAGAGGGATGCTCATGGCCCACAGGAAACGATAGCTGGACACCGAGGCCAGGTAGTAGGCCGAATTACGCACCACGGGGCGCTTCGCAGCCTGCTCACCTTGCCCGCCAGGCTGGCTGGGCATCGTGGCCTGGGTCGAGTTCTTCCACTGGCTGGGGGGCATCATCTGGCTGGACGCGGCCCACTGGCTGGTGGGGGCCGTGTTGCCAGGCATGCTGGTGCCAGGGGCAGGCTGACGCTTGTACAGCCAGAGGCCTGCGATCACGGCCACGGGGCCGAGCATCAACACCTGACCGGCCAGGAACACCAGCGTGGGCAGAATGCCGCCTGAGCGATCCGATTGCGCCGTCAGTTCGACCGTGTGCTGCAATGTCGGGAAGCCATTGGCGGCATTCCACATCAG
The DNA here is from genome assembly GCF_036279675.1 of Aquabacterium sp. GTDB lineage: Bacteria > Pseudomonadota > Gammaproteobacteria > Burkholderiales > Burkholderiaceae_C > Aquabacterium. The sequence continues at coordinate 18,116 of NZ_DASUIS010000150.1, forward strand.
GTTGGGCGACAGCAGCGCCAGTGCCACGATCATGGCGACCCAGGGGCCTGGGCGCAACAAGCCGCGTTGCGGGCCATGCACGGCCCACAGCGTCCAGATGGCGGTGATGGCAAAGGCTGCCATGGTGTATTTGCCCATCAGGCCCACGCCGCAGGCCACACCCAGAAGCACCCAATGGCTCATGCGATTGGTGACCTGCGCACGCCACAAGGCCCAGGAGGCCAGCGTCCAGCACAGGATGAGCGGCGCATCGGTTGACGCGAACATGCCCATGAGCCCGACCATCGGGATGGTCATGAACAGGGCCGCCGCCACCATGCCCGTGCGCACGCCGCTGCTGGTTGGCCACAGCGCGCGAGCCAGGCCCACCATGCACAAGGCCGTTGCGGGGTACAGCAGCATGGTCAGGGCCTTCACGCCCAGCACACCGGAGCCGAACAAGGTCGTGCTCAGCCAGATCAGGCCGGCGATCAGCGGTGGCTTGGAGAAGTAACCCCAGGCCAGGTGCTTGGACCAATCCCAGTACTGGGCTTCGTCAAAGAACAGCGAGATGCCGGAGTGACGAACCACCCACAAACGATAGGCGAACAGCACGGCTACCAGGGCCAGCAGTTTCCACATGCGAGGGCCCCAGATCTTGGGCCAGCGTTGTCCTGATGGACGTTTCGCCACCGGTGCAGCGCCGGTGGAAACAACAAGAGCATTGGTGGGTTGGTTCATGGTGTGTGGTCAATGACAACAACAAACAACGTCAATGGGTCTGATGCCAGGCGGTGTCGGCATTCAGGTGCGGCGCTTCACTGGTGTGATACGGCGCCACGTCGCCACGGTCGTAATAAATGCGGATCAGCAACTCGGCCAGCACGCCTGTGGTGAGGAACTGCAACCCACCCAGCACGCAGAAGAAACCCAGCCAGAGCAGCGGTCGCCCGCCGATGTTCTCGCCCATGATTTTCAGCACGGCGAGGTAACTCAGAATCAGGCCGCCCACCAGGCCGACGGCCAGGCCTACGCCGCCGAAGAAGTGGCCAGGGCGACCGGAAAAGCGCAGGAAGAAGTTCACGGCCAGCAAGTCCAGCACCACGCGCAAGGTGCGCGAGATGCCGTATTTGGATTCACCGCGCGTACGCGCATGGTGGCTAACAGGTTCTTCGGCCATGCGCGCAGGCGAGGTCACGGTGGCCATCCATGCAGGGATGAAACGGTGCATCTCACCATACAGGCTCACGCGCTTGAGCACGCTGGCGCGGTAGGCCTTGAGGCTGCAGCCCAGATCCTGGAACTCCAGTTGCGTGATCTTGCGGATCAGACGGTTGGCAATGCGTGAAGGCACCTTGCGCAGCCACAGGCCATCCTGGCGGTTCTGACGCCAGCCGGCGACCAGGTCCAGGTCCTCCTTGAGCAGGCGCGCGACCAGTTTGGGGATGTCCTTGGGGTCGTTTTGCAGGTCACCGTCCAGGGTCACGATGACGTCACCACGGGCAGCATCAATGCCGGCCTGCATGGCGGCCGTCTGGCGGAAGTTGCGCCACAGGTGGATGGGGCGCACGTGGGGGCCGCGCAGGCGAGCCTGTTCATCGAGTGCCTGTTGTGTGCCGTCGCGGCTGCCATCGTTGACGATGATCAGTTCCCATTCGAAGGGGTAGTTGCCCAAAGCATCGTGAACGGCCGTGACGAAGGGTTCGACGTTGTCGACTTCGTTGTACATCGGCACGACCACGGTCAGGCGGTGGTTGGGCACGGCATCGGTAGAGACGGGCTTGGCCGTCGGGGCAACAGTCATGACTTCACTTTCTCGCAAACAAACCCGCCCCTGCTAGTCAGGATGACGAGCAGAGGGCGTACCCTGACGCGCACGGGGCTGGTTGGCCCAGGACAAAACAGATGCCAGTGCGCCCGCCAGGACAGCGCACAGCAGAAAACAGACATGCAGAGCCAGCGCCGCGCTCACCGCGTGCGACAGGGCTGCCGATTGTGCCGGCAGATGGGCGGCCATGCCGGCCCAGACGCCCGCCTCGTAAGTGCCAAAGCCCGCCGGCCCCTGCAGCGGCACGATGGCCGCCAATTCTCCACCCAAAGCACCCGCCCAGGAGGTCAGCCACGGTGCGGTGCTGACAGCTGACAACAAGCAGGCGCCGGCAGCCAGTTTCAGACTCCAGTTGGCCAGCGTGGCCAGCCAGGCCAGCGGGTGGTGATGTTCGGGCTCCAGCAGCGCTTGCCTGAGTTTGAGCATCAAGCTGGCCAGTTTGCCTGTAGCCGGCTCATCGGCATGACGGGCAAACCACGTGCGTGACAGGTAACCCAGGGTCAGCCAGCCCGCCCACATGGCGGCAAAGCCTGCACCACGCAGCCAAAGCGACAGGCCCGGCCACAACAGCAAGCCCAGCACGGCCAGGATCACAACATCCTGCACGCGCATCCAGAGCAGGCAGGCCACGGCACGCGTCACCGGCATGCCCAGTTCGCGCGAGGCCAGCCAGGGAAAACTCAGCTCGCCAGCACGCATGGGCAGCAGATTGATGGCGGCGTTGTGCATGAGGATCACACGCAGGGCATCGGTGCGCACGCCCAGCCAGCGATGCGGTGCCTTGTGATGGCCTTCCAGATTGAGCACAACCTGCAGGCGGGCAGCGCGCAGCACATAGCTGACGAGCAAACCGCCCAGCGTGATGACCCAGGTCGGCCAGCTCGGGCGGGTGAAAGCCTGCGCCACTTGCTCGAACGGGGTGCGCGACAGCAGCCAGACGAGCAAACCCAGCCCCAGGCCCCAGGCCAGGCCCTTTTTGAGCAGGCCACCACGAACCGCACCGGACTGGGCGGGGGTGTCAGTGGCAGATGCGCTGGGTGGTGGCGTCACAGGATCGGGGTATGGCGGACAACCCGCCATTGTCCTGCAACTTGATGCCGGTCTGAAACCGCACCCCCTGAAACGACGGTGGCGCACCCTGGGGTGCGCCACGCGATGGAAGGAAATCTTGGTATCAGTTGCCGTATCGTGGTATCAGATACAGGCCGGGATCAGTGTGCGCCTTCGCGGAACAAGACCACGCTGACGGTTTCGAACAGGATCAGCAGGTCGAGGAACAGCGAATTGTTCTTGACGTAGTACAGGTCGTACTGATGCTTGTGCAGCGCGTCTTCAACCGATGCACCGTAGGCATAACGAACCTGGGCCCAACCGGTCACGCCTGGCTTCACGCTGTGGCGCACGTCGTAGAAGGGGATCTGTTCCTTCAGCTGGGCCACAAAGGTGGGGCGCTCGGGGCGAGGGCCAACCATGCTCATCTCGCCAGCCAGCACGCTGAACAACTGGGGCAGCTCGTCTATGCGGGTCTTGCGGATGAAGGCGCCCACGCGGGTGATGCGCGAGTCATTCTTGGAAGCCCAGACAGCCACGCCGTCCTTTTCGGCGTCAGTGCGCATGCTGCGGAACTTCAGGCACATGAAGCTCTTGCCGCCCAGGCCGACACGTTCCTGACGATAAATGATCGGGCCGTCGCTTTCCAGCTTGATGGCCAGCATGGTCAGCAGCATCACGGGCGAGGCCAGCAGCAGGAGGAAGCCGGAGGTGATCACGTCAAACGCGCGCTTGACGATGATCCGGCCACGACCTTGAGCGAAACCGCGGCCGTAGACCAGGAAGCTGGCCTTGAGGCTGTCCACAGGCACTTCGCCAGTGGTTTGTTCGTAGAAGGCGGCCAGGTCCATCACGGGGATGCCCTGGATGCGTGCCGACAGCAGTTGGTCCATGGGCACGTTGCCGCCGCGCTGTTCCTTGACCGCCACGATGATCTGGTTGATGTCGTGCTTGTTGACGATCTCGTCGATCGAGGTGGCGCGGGGGAAGATGTTGAAACGCTTGTCTTCGGCAGGCAGGACGGACTCACCAGCGGGGTAGAAGCCGATCACGGAGTGGCTGCGCAGGCGGCGAGACTTCAGGTCGGTGGCCACGGCGTGGGCTTCGTTGCCCGTGCCGACGATCAGGATGCGCTGCTGGACCAGCGCGCCGCGCCAGGCCGACATCAGCAGGCCGCGAACAATCAGCAAGCCGATCATCAGGTAGGCCACGGCGAAGCCCATCAGTTGGTGAGCCTGGCTGCCGTCTACAACAGTCTTGACAGCCAGTTGGTAGGCGATGGGGGCGCCCAGGAGGCAACCCAGCACGGCGCGGCCGAGTTTGGCGCGAGTCGTCTTGCGTTCGGAACCTTCGCGATAGACGCCCACCAGGCCGCAGTGCAGGGGGATGAGGAGCGCGAAGCCCAGGCCGGAGCGCAAGGCGCTGGACATGCCCATGGACACGCTGGCGTCTCCGTAGAGATGAGCGATGGTCAGGGCACCCAGCACGATGGCCAGGAAGCTCGTCAGACTGTCTGCAAGCAGTTCAGCCAACGTCGCAATCGAAATGTGATGCTGAAAAACCCGGAACATGATCGCCTCTCAAAGAGACCAGGCCGCTGCAACAAGTGCGACAACCCAACCCAAAGTAGTAAGTTTTTGTAATGGGGGGATTGTCTTCGCACCGGTCGGGTGGCATAACCCTGCGTTCAAGGGGGACCACCCTAAAACTGGGGGGGCAAAGTGACTTTGGTCGTCGCGCCAAACACTAAGCCGATACCGCTTGTCGACCTTTATGTGCATTTTTTAACAATTGCAAGGTCAAACGGGTCGGAGAAACATTCCAGGGTGCAAATCTGGGTAATTGGAAAATATCACTTTCCCGAGTGGCAACGCCCCAGGCGGTACTGACTGCAGCACGGTATCCCGCTTCTTTGACCAAATCCCGGTGTTCACGGGTGTAGTCCGTGTTGGGGCGGCCGTTCGGGTAGGCGAAAAGGGAGGGCGTGCTGCCGGTGATATCACGCAGGGCCTGTCTGTTTCGGACGATGTCTTCGCGCGCCTCGTCCAGACCAATTTTGGTCAGTATCGGGTGAGTATGTGTGTGCCCACCTATCGCCATGCCGTGTGCAGCGAGGTCCTTGACCTGTTCTGGGACCATCATCAACGGTGGACGGGCATTTTGTCCGGCACAGGCTTCCCACAGACGGTCGCAGGTGGCCTGACGTTGCGCCAGGGGTAAATATTTGACGAATTGAACCAGTTCCTTGCTCAACCCCTGCTTCTCGGCGATATTGCTGACCGGCCTCATGCCCAGCCCCAGCCAGCTGAGGTCGAGATGGGGGCCTTGGGCGCGTCGAATCGCTTCAGTCACGACATCGTTGAACATCAAGCCGTTGCCCAGGTAGCCCGTACAGATGAAAAAAGTGGCAGGCAGGCGGTGGCGGCGCAAGATGGGCAGAGCCACGGAGTGGTTGTCTTCATAGCCGTCATCAAAGGTGATGCTCAGGGCCCGCCTGGGCAGCTTGCCTTGTTCCAGCATGTCGAGCGCATCTGGCAGCGGCAAGACGTTGAAGCAACTCCGCGCTGCAGTCATGTGCCCATCAAAACTGGCCGCATCGATCTGATCGGGTGGCTGCAGGGGGTCCGCCTGAGGCAGCACGCGATGGTAGGTCAGGACAGTCAGGCAACCACTGGCGCCGCCGGGTGACAGGAACCCTCCAGCTCCGATGAATGCAAGTGAGGTCAATGGCATGGGGTGACGGCGCAGGCAAAACGTGTAAATTTGTAAACATGATAGCGGCTGCCCGCCGCTTTGCATGCCCCTACCTGAATGGGTTAACGTCAGATGTCACTGATTGGCACGTGCGTCAGGCAGGGTTGGTCAACTGCTCTCTGGGTGCCCGTTGTTTCCACCATGCGGCAAGATGCTCGGTGGTGCGGCTGGCCGTGAGACCATCCCAGAACTTGGGCAGACGACCCTTCTTGCCGCCACCCCTGAGTATTTCGGCCACGGCGCGGTGAATCAGGCTGCTGTTGCAGCCCACCGCGATGTTGGTGCCTTGCTCGACCGTGATGCGCCGCTCGGTGTAGTTGTGCAAGGTCAGGCAGGGCACGCCAAGGATGGTCGACTCTTCCTGAACGGTGGACGAGTCGGTCAACACGCAGGCAGCGGTGCCGATGAGGCCGATCATCTTGTAGTAGGGCACCACGGGGAGCACGCCCAGTTGCGCACCATCAACGCCAGCCAGCAGATGATGCTGGTTGATCAGGCGTCGGGTGGCCTCGTTGGTTACCCAGATCATGGGCAGATCCCGGCTGATGGACTTCAGGATGGCCGTCAGCTCGATCAACGGTTGCAGTTCGGTGCCGATGCCGCCGCCATGAAGATGCACGATGCCGTAGCCTTGCTTGTTCTTGAGCAGTTCGGGCGACTGGTCGAACTGGCGCAAGGTGTACTTGGGCGGCGAGGCTTGCGGCAGCATGGCCCGGACCGTGTCCATGACCAGATTGCCCACAAATTGCACGCGATCGGCAGAAATGCCTTCTCGCGTGAGGTTGTCGTGCGCCACCCACTCGGAGGTCAGCAACAGGTCGGCCATGTGGTCACACATCATGGCGTTGATTTCCTGCGGACGAGACCGGTCGAAGCTGCGCAGGCCAGCCTCCATGTGGATGATGGGCACGCCTTGCCGATGGGCGGCCAGGCTGGCCATCAGTGCTGCATCGTCGCCACCCTGCACGATGAGTGCGGCCGGGTTGTACTCGTGGAGCAGGTGATCAAGTTGCCGCAAGCCATCGGCCATCTGGCCCACAGGCGTGGCTGGCGGGACGCGCAGCACGAAATCGGGTTCGCGCAGGCCCAGGTGTTCGCTCCAGTCACCACTGAGTTCGAACTGTCCGGGTGCATTGATCACCAGCAGCTTGAGCGCAGGCAGGTCGGTGCGTGTGGCGAAGGCCTTCTGAAGTGCCGCAGCCCGGATGCAACCCGTGCGAGAGCCTGCCACCATGAGGAAGGCATGCGTGCGCGGGCCCCGTACGGTGGCTGGATTGAGCAACTCATTGCTGAACTTCGGCGTTTCCAGGGGCGCTTCGACGCTGTCGGTCAGCGTGGGCATCACCAGGGGGCGCTGCGGTTCGGGCAGGTTGACGGCGGTCGGCGCGATGCTGTGGCTGTCGACACGCGTGAGCGTGGGTTCGCCTATCTCCGCACGGATCTCCATGGCGATGCGGGCCACGTCAGCGGAGGTGATGTCATGGCCTTCTGCCAGGAATGTGGCCAGCAGCAGCCGGTTGCACAACAGGTTGATGCGACGAGGAATGCCCGACGTCCACTGGAAGATCTCGTCAAAGGCGTCGTCGTCGAAATGCGGGTGATCGTTCCAGCCGACCTTCTTGAGGCGGTGCTCGATGTAGCGACGCGTTTCGCTGCGGTCCATGGGGCCGAGGTGATACGAGGCGATCACGCGCTGGCGCAACTGCTCGAGGCTGCGCGACAACAGCATGTCGCGCAATTCAGGTTGACCGATCAGGAAGCTTTGCAGCAAGGCCTGGTTGCCGAACTGGAAGTTCGACAGCATGCGCAGTTCTTCAATCGCATCGCGGCTGAGGTTTTGCGCTTCATCGACGATCAGCACGGCACGCTTGTTCTGCGTGGCCAGCAGTGTCAGATAGGCTTCCAGCGTGGCGATCAGCTCTGCCTTGCTTTGCCCCTTGGGCGGGATGCCGAAGGCCGTGATGGTCGAGCGCAACAGGTCGCCGGCTTCCAGTTGGGTGCTCACCAGTTGAGCTGCGACGACCTTGTCATTGTCGATGTCGCTCAGCAAGGTGCGCACGAGCGTGGTCTTGCCGGCGCCGATGTCACCGGTCACCACGATGAAGCCTTCAGCCTGATACAGACCGAACTTCAGGTAGGACAGGGCGCTGCTGTGCCCCCGGCTGTCGAAATAGAAGCTGGGGTCCGGATTGAGCAGGAAAGGGGCCCCGGTCAGGCCGAAATACGACTCATACATCCTGTGTGCATTCTCTAGAAGCGGTACCCCAGTCCCACAAACATCGACGACTCGTCGCTGCTGGTGGTGGATGGCGTGTGCGAGATCTGGTGCTTGAGGCCCATGCTGGCCGTGGCGTCCGATGACAGCGCGGTGTTGAAGGTCGCCCGCCAGGAAAAATCGCGAGACAGGATGGGGGCTTGTCCGTCTGGTGTGTTGACCGCACGTGACCAGCGCAGGCCGCCCGAGATGGTGCTCAGCGGTGTCAGTCGGTGGTTGAGCTGGGTGTCGAAAAAGTATTCCTTGGTGCGCGGTGGCGGCAGCAGGGAGACGGTGGAATCGATCAACAAGGGGTGTGAGCGGTTCAGGCCGGCTGAGAGCGTCAACACGTCGCGGCGCCCCATGACGGCCAGACGCCCGGTCGTGGTTTCTCTCAGCACGGCACCCAGGTCGTAGGCGTCACGTGTGGAACCAATTGTGGTGGGCAGATTGCGAGAAGCAATCAGGTCGGCGACGGCATTCTTCCGTTCGACCGGATTGGTGATGCGCGTCGTCAGCATGGCGTCGTACAGGCTTTGCATCGACGACCCCGCCTGCCAGGTGCCCAGCGACGAGGTGTACGTCTCAGGTTGACGGCGGCTGCTGAACCCCAGGGCAAGCCAGGGCGATCGGTGTGTGGCTTCCACTTGCCAGGCTTTGCCGAAGAAGCGGTCTTCCACCTGGGCCTTGAGCAGCGTGCGCTCACCGGGACGCCACTGGAAGCGTGCGCCCCGAATGGTGTCATCCAGCTTGCGGGTGAGCACCTGCGTGCTTTCCCGGCCGGCAGTCAGGCCCACTTCCAGTTCCGGGCTCAAGGCGTAGAGAACGGAAGCCTTGCCTGATTTCTGCGTGAGGCTGGGGTCGGATTGCCCGGAGATGTGCGTGGTCTGGTAATCCGCATCGAGCTCGTAACCGATGCGTGTGGGCCTGCGCGTCAGCAGCAGGCGATGGTCATCTGCATACGAGTTGGGCCTGGCTGCCAGCGCCGTGCTGTTCTGGGACGACTTCAACCAGGTGCGGCCCAGTCGCGCTTCAACGTGGGTGTCGGCATCCAGCGGGCGGCTGATGTAGGGGCTCAGGCCATAACGCGTGTTGGTGTAGGTGTTGGCGGTGTTGGGCGTCGAGGAACTTGTCGTGGCATTGTTGAAGTTGGCCTGCACCTGCTCGGAGGACACGTTGGCATCCAGGCCCACGCCTTGTCGCAGGATGTCCGTGTGCAGGTTGAGCGCGCCTGACGGCAGGATGCGATCAGGCTGCGTGCCATTTGCATAGTTGACGGCGCTCAGGCGGTACTGGCCCTCAAGCGTGGCGTTGGCGCCCTTGGCTTTCACGTTCACGCCAGCCGTGGCCGTGGTGATCACATCGCTTTGACGCGGGCCGCTGGCGGCTGCATTGACGTTGTCGGTCGACAGGACCTGCAGATCCAGCGTGGGTTGGATTTTGGTTGTTTGTGTCTGCGCCTGGGCCGCGGGCAGCGCGCATCCTCCCGCCAGCAGCAGGCACGCCAGGCTGATGGCGGTCTCAGGGTGCGTAGTAGCCATAAGCACTGGTGCCTTTCGGCCCGCGGTATTTGTTGAGCATGGCCAGTACGACGGGGTGGTTCTCGACCGTTGCAAAAGCCTGCTTGATCGTGCTGGTAGGCGTCTTGCCGGACTCGACCACCATCAGCACCTGGCCCATGTGGGTGGCCAGAACGCGAGACTCCGTGGTCGACAGAACGGGGGGCGTGTCAAAGATGATGACGCGGTCAGCGTACTTGCTGGCCAGCTCTTCCAGCAATTCGTCCATGGTTGCGCTGGCCAACAGTTCGGTCGAGCGGGAGCTTGCCGTGCCCGCTGGCAGCAGTGTCAACTTCGGGATGTTGGTCTTGATCAGGACGTCGGCCAGATCGGTGCCGGGGTGCTCCAGCAGGTCCAGCAGACCCTTCTGTGCGTGCACGCCCATGCGCTCAAGGGCAGATGGGCGAATCACGTCGGCCTCGACCAGCAGCACGGTGTGGTCCAGTTCCATGGCGATGCTGATGGCCAGATTGATGGCTGTTTGCGTCTTGCCTTCGCCAGGGACAGAACTGGTCACCATGATCAGGTTCGCGCGATGGGGGCGCACCGCCGTCTGACCGTGGATGTTTTCCAGCAAAGGGCGCTTGATGATGCGGAACTCTTCTTCGAGTTGCGAGCGGGGGTCTCCGGGCACCATCAAACCGGCGCGGCTCATCCTCAGCAAGTCGAGGTTGACGGTACGGCTGCGTTTGTCACTGCCGGGAGGCAGCACAGGCGGCACGTAGTCAGGCTCGGCGATCATGGAGGCGACCACGTCGGGCGTGAGCGTGTGCAGATCGTCCAGCTCGGCCGACTGGCTTGCCGTGATCGCTGGTGCGACAGTTGGTGCCGGTTGTGCCGCGGCAGGGGGCGGCGCAGCGGTATTGACTGCTGCGGCGGGTGCGGGCGGTGCGGCTTCCGCGGGTGAGCCGGTATTGGCGCCCGAGACGTCAATACCAGCCTGGCGGAGTTGTTCCAGTCGTTTGGCGGCTTGTTCGATCGTGTTCATCTTCTCGCCACCTCAAGGAAGCATGTGCTGCTTGACTGCAATCAACCAGCCCACATTGGCCATCAGGAAGATGGCCATGGCCCCGGCGAAAACGCGGTTGTTGCGGCGCGCCTGCTCGTGGATGGCGGGGCCGACGACCAGCGAGACACTCCCCAGCACCGGGCGTCCGCTGATCTCCTTGAGCTGCCTGGCGTCGTACACCGAAGGGAAAACTTGCGACAGGCCGAATGTGGCTGCTGCGCCGCCAAGCAGAGCAGCAGCAATGGAGGCCAGCGCCACCAGCATGCGGCTGGGTTTGGCGGGGGTGGGCGACACGCGCGGGGGCTCGACGACGCGGAACTCGGCCACCTTGGTCGTCTGGTCGATCTTTTCACCCAGCGAGGCCGATTCCCTTCGCGTCACGAGCTGTTCGTAATTCTTGCGAACCACGTCGTAGTCCCGGTTGAGCTGAGCCAGTTCGGCTTCCACTGCCGGCATGCGGCTGGCCATGGTGCGAGCCTGATCCAGTTGGCCTTGCTGTGCCCCCAACTGGCCTCGCAGCGACGCGACCTTGGCTTCAGCCTCGGCCAGGGTCACGCGAATTTTCTGGAACACCGGGCTGGTGGGGGCGGGCTTCAGCTTGCCGTTGCCAGCTTTGGCGCGGGCGTCCAGTTCGGCGCGACGCTGTTGCTCCAGTTGTGCGATGCTGCGACGCACGGCCACCACATCGGGGTGCTCGTCCGTGTAGCGGCGCATCAGTTCGTCGAGCTGGCGCTTTTGCGCATCCAGACGGGCATCGGTTTCAGCCGTGGGTGATTGCACGGGCAAGCCGCTGGCCTCGGCAGGCATGGTCGGATCTTCGTTGGCCAGTTCCCGACGCAGGGCGTCACGTGCCTGTTCGGCGGCCTGCAGCTCTACACGCAGGCGGGAGACCTCGTCCGAGGAGGTCGACATGCGCGCAAAGTAGTCCTGGTTGGAGGTGCCGGTCAGGCCGAAGTTCTTGATCTTGAAGTCCTTGAGCCGGTTTTCGGCTTCGGTCAGCTTCAGCTCGTAAGACTTGATCTGGTCGTCCAGGAACTGGCGAGCCTGCTCGGAGTCACGCTGCTTGTCCACCACGCCGGATGACACGAACAGGGCCACCAGATCTTCCACCACGCGCTGGGCACGCTGAGGGTTGATGTCGCGGTAGGTGATGGCGAACAGGTTGGCGTCACCTGAGGGCGCTACCTTGATCTCCTTGGTGAAGCGGTCAATGATCTTTTCGCGATCGGCTTCACTGAGGTACTGCAGACCAATGCGTGGGGACTGGATCAGGCGCTCGATGTTGGGGCGGCTGATCAGCGTGCGGGCAATCATGCGGACCTGCTGATCCACGTCCGGCTGAAAGGCCAGACCGTTCATCAGCGGTTTGAGCACGGTTTGCGTGTCGACGAACACGCGCGCTGAGGCTTCGTAGCGGTCTCGCATCACGTAGACCACGCCCGCTCCGAGAAAGGCAATGACCCAGGCAACAGCGACGCCTACCCAGCGCCGCTGCCACATGGCAATCAAAATACTGGAGACTTGCCGGAGAGTATCGTCCATACGGCTGGAAGTACGACTGGGTAATGCCCGTTGGTTTGAATGGATGCGCCGACCGTGTCGGGACGCTGCTGGATATCAGATCCGACTATCAGAACCAGCTTTGGGGCACGATGATGATGTCGCCCGGCTTGATTTCGATATTGGCACTGATGTCGCCACGTTTGAGCAAATCTTTAAGGCGAATGCTGTATTGCTTGCCTTTTTCGGAGCCGCGCACCAGAACGGCGCCATTGCCATCCGCATAATCGGTCAGGCCGCCAGCCTGGATCATCACGTCCAGCAAGGTCATGTTCTGGCGGAAGGGGACGGCCTGGGGTTTGGTCGCTTCACCGACGATGCGAATCTGTTCGGTCGAAATGCCCTGGAAGTTGTTCACGATGACGGTGACCACCGGTTCGCGGATGTACTTCACGAGGGCAGCTTCGATCTCGCGTGACAGATCCGCAGGCTGCTTGCCGGCTGCCATGATGTTTTCAACCAGGGGCAGGGAAATGCGGCCGTCGGGGCGAACTGTGATGTTGGCAGACAGATCGGGGTTGCGCCAGACCACCACGCTCAAGGTGTCCATGGCGCCGATCTTGTAGAGCTGATCAGGTGTGTCGGCATGGGTTGGCGCCGGGGGGTAGCTGCTGAAGCTGCCGCAAGCGCTCAGGCCCAGGGCAACGGCCGCGGCCATGGCCAGGCGGGCCAACGACAAAGGAGAAGAACTGGTCAATCGCATACGCAACCCTCGAAAGTCTATACAGCGTTACCTCGCCGCGAACCGCAGGCACGGCGGAAATCATTCAAGCATAACAGGAGCACACCTTCAACAGGTGCATAACTTGCAGCTCGACTGCAATCTCACCCCTTACTGGGGGTGAGTTGCGAAAAAGTGTCAAGCGTCCTGTTCAATACACGTTTGAGGACGGGGGCGGCCTTTTGCTCGATCAGATTATGAATGAGCCAGGCGCCCGCGAGCATCAGGGCGATCGTTCCCCAGAATATCAGGTGAATATTCAGGTGCCCGTGTGCGTGGTTGAAAATGATATAACCAATATTCTGGTGCAGCAGGTAGAGCGGGTAGGTCAGCGCGCCGGCCGTTATCCAGCGCATCCCGGCCAGTGCGCCAGTTTTTCGCAAGGCAACCAGCAGCAAGATGGCGTAGAAGCTGGTCACCAGCAGGCCGGTGATCACGGGGTCCATTTCCGTGTGGTAGTAATGCCCGAATTCAGCCAGGCCCTTGATGGATTGAATGATCCCCAATATCAGGCTGCACAGAATCATCAGCGCACGCTGAATTGACAAACCCTTGGACCAGACCAGATATATGGTCGCGCCGCCAATAAAGAAGGTGGCGTAGTCTGAAATCAGCAGAAAGCGCAGTTTGCCAATCGGATGCCATTCCAGCGCGATCGTGGCCACCAGCCACGCGATCAGAAAAAACTCCGCGCGGTGAATCTGGCGAATCATCAGCAATATGGTGATGAGCACATAAAACCGGATTTCCAGCGACAGTGACCAGTACACACCGTCAATGGCCGGCGTATGCAGGTAATCGCTGATCATGGTCATGTTGATCAGGTATTGCTTGAAGCTGGCAGCGTAGGTTGGACCGCCCCAGGCGATGCAGACCAGATAGGTGATGGTGCAAGCCGCCCAGAAGGCGGGATACAGCCGGATCACCCGGGAAACAATGAAACCTCGGACGCTGCCGCCGGCTGCTGACATGAGGATCACAAAACCGCTGATCAGGAAAAAGAGCTGAACCCCCAGAAAACCGTACTTGAAAACAGGTGCAAGCCAGGGGTAATTCATGGCGGCCATGTTGTCGGCGGCCATGCCTCGAAAGGCGTAATGAAACAGCAGCACCAGCATGGATGCCACAAATCTCAGCAGGTCAATTTCGTTGACGCGGCCTGGAGGGCGCTTGTCGGTGGGGCTGTGGGGGGTGTCGCTCATGTCGGGCGGCATCCTACCTGCGTCAAGGTGGCGCTTCAATCCATGATTTGGGGGTGCCGCGTTATTGTTCCTGGCGTGTGGGCCTTCAGGGCACAATGTCGGCGCCGCATAAGGCTTGTTGTGTGATTGAAGTGAACGGAATCCGGGGAAAGATGACGGCCAAGAATCTCAAAGTCGCCTTGATGGGGCCTGATATTGACCACCGCCGCAGCCTGGAGGCCATGCTCGGCGCGCAGGTGAAATCACTTTCCTGGATGCCGGACTCGCTCAGCCTGTCCCAAGGCAAGGCGCTGAGCCTGTTCGGGCGTGTCAGGCGAGCCGTGGATCAGCTGACCTATACCCGTGACACCCGTTTTCTGGTGCCGGCCTGCCAGCATCTGGATGAGGGTGGCGCCGACGTGGTGGTGGCCTACTGGGGCACCAACCCGCTGTCGGACATCGTGGCCCTCAAGCGCAAGCGGCCCAAGGTCAAGATCGTGCTGATGGTGCTGTGCTACCCGCTGGCGCTCAACGACGCTGGCGTATCCAGGCAGCATTGGATGATGCGGCATGCTGCCAGATGGCTGGATGGCATCCTTTATGCCAATCCGCAGATGGCGCACTTCTTCGAGACGCAGGTTTTCAAGGCGGGCGGCCCGCGGCCAACGTCTACCGTGCTGTCGCCCTGCTGGCCAGCCTCGTACCAGCCAGGGGCGCGGCCAGCGCCCGCGGCAGACCTTCCCAACATCATTTTTGCGGGTCGCACGGACCTGTCGCACCATACGGTGCATGCGGCCGACGACCTGCGCCCCCTGATGCGCGAGATCCTGGATGCCGGGATCGAGTTGCACCATGGCCGCTCGCCCGAGACCAGTGATGGCCACCCCTTGCGAAAGCCGTTCGATCCGCTGTCTCAGGCTCAGCTAATTGCGAGGATGGCGGCGCACGACGCCAGCCTCATCGCCTACAACACGGACGTCTGCCAGCGTGCCGAGCGTTTTGACCTGACGGTGCCTGATCGCCTGATCACCAGCGTGGCGGCAGGCGTGCCCATCGCCGTCCCCTCCAGGGGCTATACCGGCCCGAAGTCCTACCTCAAGCGCTACCCGGCCGTGTTCGAGTTCGATTCGCCGGCTCACCTGATGAAGCAGTTGCAGGATCGGGGGCGCGTTCAGGAGGCGCGTGACGCGGCCTGGGAGGCGCGGGCGCTTTACACGGCCGAGATGCAGGGTGAGGGCCTGGCCAGTTTCCTGGCATCCCTGCTCTGATCAGGTCGGCTCGGCTGGCAGCCTGGCCAGCCACTTGCGCACATAGGGTGCCAGCCACCCCAATTGCCGAGGCTTGCGCTCCGCCAGTGACAGCAGCATGCGGGCGTCCTTCTGGTGCCACCCACCCACCATCACGCTGGCGGCCATGAATGCCGCGATGTAGATGAAGCCGGCGGCGAACTGGGTCAGGGCTGTGTTCGACCACCACAGCAGAGGCGCCGTGGCGAGCAGACCCAGCAGGCCGGAGATCAGCAGGCCGCGCAGTTCGCGCCAGGGCAGGGTGACATCGAGTTTGCGCACGATGGTGGTTGTGATCACCACCATCACGACGATGCGCGAAATGGCATTGGCCCACACGGCGCCCATCAGGCCGTACATGGGTACCAGCGTGACGGCACAGAACACGCTGATGCCCACGGAGAACAAGGCTACAAAGGCGCGCAGGCGCTGGTTGTCCGTGGTGGTCAGCAAGGCGCCAAAGGCGCTCTCGGCCAGTGTCAGGCCCCCCACCACGACCATGATGCGCAGCACGTTGACCACAGGCTCGTACTTGTCGCCATACATCAGGGCGATGCCGAAGGCGGCCCACAGCAGGCCGATGCCCGCCAGGATCAGGCCCAGGAACACGCAATAACGAATCGCATCCGACAGGATGGTGTTGACCTGCTTCATGCCGCCAGCGCCGTAGGCATGCGCCAGCATGGGCATCAGCAGCGAGGTCAGGCTGGAGGACACCAGCTCCACCCCGCCACGCGTGAGGTTGGTGGCAATCGCGAAGAAGCCCACCTCGGCCGGGCCGATCAGGGAGTTGAGCAGGAAGGTTTCGATGGTCTTGTTGCTCAGCGTGGCCACGGCCACCTGCACGATCGTCCACCACAGGTGGGGCTTGATGCGGTCGATCAGCTCGGGCGAACAAGGCTCGTTGCCCGCGTGGATGCCGTCGCGCTTGAGCATGGGCGCCACCACAAAGACGTGACCGACGCTGATCACCGTGAAAAACAGCAGGTACCAGCTCAGCGGTGACTTGCTCGCCATCAGCACGGCCACACCGATGGTGTAGAGCACGCTCATGATCATCGTGGACCAGGCTTCGACATGGAAGCGCCCGTGTCCCTTGGCCATCGAGACGTCGAACTGGAAGATGGCCTTGGCGACAAAGCTCACCGCCACCACGCCGATGAGCAGGCCCTGGTGGCCCTCCCAGCCGGCGGGCTGGATGAAGGGCAGGGCGATCAGAAAGACGACACACACCGCGGCCAGGCTGAACCATTGGCGTTTGCGCAGCCAGCCGTGCACATTGGCTGCCTCGTCAGGGCGCTCCCGCCCCAGGCATTCCGAGATGAAGCGGATGCCGGATACCCCCAAGCCGTTGTTGCCGATGATGATCAGCAGGCTGGAGAGCCACAGCACGTACACATAGCGCCCGTAGTCCTGTGGCCCCAGTCCGCGGGCAATCAGCGCACTGACCACCAGGCCGAGCGCCACGGTCACGTAGGTGGACGCGGCCATCAGTGCTCCGGCTTTGAATGCAGCGACTCGACTGAAAGGCCTGTTCATGGGGACGTCGTGAAATGGCAAAACGTCGATGTTAGTCGATGCGGCTGGCCACTGGCGGGTGCAGTATCCTCCTGTCCATGGGGTTCGTCGTCTTCCTGATTTATTTGATGCTGATCTACATGCGGCCGATCGAGATGTTCGCGCCGCAGTTGATGGAGCTCAGGCCCATGGTGATCCTGTGGGTCATCGCCTTTGGGGCCGGGCTGGTGTCTTCCTTCAAGCACAAGGAAGAGTTTGCGGCCCGCAAACGCCACATGTGGGTCCTGTGCGGCTTCGTGTTCTGCATCTTCGTGTCCAAGCTGATGGGCAGCGGTTTTGGTGAGGCGATCGACGCCTTGTCCCAGTTCAGCTCGACGGCCTTGTTGTACGTGCTGGTCAGCATGCACGTGAACACGCTGGAGCGCCTGCGGGCAGCTTGCTACGTGATCATGTTCAGCATCTTCGTGCTGTCGATTGCGGCCATTGCTGCGTATCAAACGGGGTACATGCTGGAGCAACTGGTCTATCGCCAGCCGGTGTCCATGGACTCTGCCCTCGTTGCCAAGGATTTGCCGCCCATCCCGGCGGACGACCACTCGGGCGCCTTCATGTACCGTGTGCACAGCGTGGGGTTCTTCGATGACCCCAACGACTTTGCGCAGATGATCGTCTCCTTGCTGCCCTGGCTGGTGTGGCTCTACAAGCCGGGCAAGTGGTTTCGCAACATCTTTGTCGTCGGCATTCCTCTGGCGGTGTTCGGCACGACGATCTTCCTCACGCACTCCCGGGGTTCCCTGCTGGGGATTGCCTCGATGCTGTTCTTCGGTGTGCGCAAGGCTTTGGGGCCCGTCAAGACCGTCATGTTGATCGGTCTGATGGCAGGGGGGGCTGCCGCCAGCGGTTTTCTGGGGGGTCGCAGCCTGTCCACCAAGGAGGAGTCTGCTGAAGGGCGGATCGAGGCCTGGGTGGAAGGGTTCAACATGCTCAGGTCCTCTCCCTTGTTTGGCGTGGGTTACCTCAACTTCACCAATTTCAACTGGCTGACGGCCCACAACGCCTTTGTGTTGTGTTTTGCCGAACTGGGCGTGATCGGCTTTTTCTTCTGGATTGCTTCCATCGTGCTCGCCTTTCAGGCGGCCAACCAGGTGGCGGAAAATGCGCCGGAGGGCAGCGAGATCCGGCAGATGGGGGTGCTCATGCGCGGCTCGCTGGTCGGCTTCATGACCTGCTCCTGGTTCCTGTCCCGCACCTACCAGCCCACGCTGTACGTGTTGCTGGCTTTGTGTGTGGCTTCCTGGCACATCGCGACCAAGTCCAAGGAGGCGGGTGGGGTGGAGGCCGTCACCAAGGACGCCCCTTGGGTGCTGACCACCATCAAGATGATGGTGATCGCCATGTCGGCGGTGCAGGCTTTCATCTTCGTGAATCGCCACTGATCCGGGTGTAGCGAGGGGGTTGGACCCCATGCTAGACTGAAACGTTACAGTTTTGCACGTTGAAAAATGCCACACGCCAGGCGCTGACGTGGGCAACCTTGACCCACCGGAAACATGATGATGGCCCTTGTGATTGTTGGGGTGGCAGTGATGGCTGCGCTGGCTGTGCTGTACCGGGAGGTGCAGAGCAAGAACCTGTTGATCTGGTTCGGCAGCTACTTGCGTCAGGACTGGCGAGCCAGGCCGCAGCCGGGCGTGACGCGCCATCTGATGTTCTGTTTCGTGGATCACTACGAGCCGCGCTGGAAATCGCCCACCTACGAGGTGGAGTGCCAGCGTGTGGCGCGTTGGCGCCAGGACTACCCCAAGCTGTGCGAGGGCCTGAAGGACGCGGATGGCCGCCCACCCGTGCATGGCTTCTTCTATCCGGAAGAAGAGTACCGTCCCGAGCACCTGGATGCGCTGGTCGAGTTGTGCCGCATGGGCCTGGGTGAGATCGATATCCACCTGCATCATGACAATGACACCGATGAAGGCCTGCGCGAAAAGCTGCGCAGTTTCACCAGGACGCTGATCGAGCGTCACGATGCGCTGCCTGTCGACCCTGCAACGGGCAAGGCGCAGTGGTCGTTCATCCATGGCAACTGGTGCCTGGACAACTCGCGTCCTGATGGCCGTTACTGCGGTGTCAACAATGAACTGATCGTGTTGCGTGAAGAGGGCTGCTACGCCGACTTCACCTTGCCTGCAGCCCCCGATGGCTCGCAGACCAGCACCATCAACAGCATCTACTACGCCAAGGATGATCCTTGCTGCCCCAAGTCGCACGACACCGGCAAGCGCGTGAAGGTGGGTGGGCAGACCTGGGGTGATCTGATGATCATTCAGGGGCCTCTGGGCTTCCTGATGAACAACCGCAAGTTCGGCATCCTGCCGCGCATCGAAAACGCCGATATCCGCGCCAGCAGCCCGCCCACACGTGATCGCATCGACACCTGGGTTGAGACGGGTGTGCATGTGGAAGGCCGGCCCGAGTGGGTGTTCGTCAAGATCCACACGCATGGCACGCAAGAGCGCGACATGGATGTGCTGCTGGGCAAGCCCATGCGAGAGGCCTACGAATACCTGCAGACGCGCTACAACGATGGCAAGGACTGGAAGCTGCACTACGTCAGTGCGCGCGAGACCTACAACATCATCAAGGCGGCCGAAGCAGGCAAGGTTGGTGATCCCAACGACTATCGGGACTTCATCATCCAGCGTCCGGCCTTCCGCGCTGGTGCCCATGCTGGTGTGAATGCCGGCGCAAACTGATTGAACGACCTCCGTCAGGTCTCTCGGGAGGGGCTTGGTGGCGTTGGCCGAGTGTGAGGCTCGGCCACTGATACAAGCCTTGAGAAGATGGACTACAGAAAAGAGATCGATGGCCTGCGGGCCCTGGCCGTCCTGCCTGTCATCCTCTTTCACGCCGGCTTCCAGGCGTTCAGTGGCGGCTTTGTCGGTGTAGACGTCTTCTTCGTGATCAGCGGTTATCTGATCACCTCGATCATCCTGGCCGAGCATCGGGAGGGCACTTACTCCCTGGTCAACTTCTATGAGCGCCGGGCTCGGCGGATCCTGCCCGCCTTGTTCGTGGTGATGGCGGCCTGCCTGCCCGTTGCCTGGTTCTGGTTGCTGCCGGAGGACATGAAGAACTTCTCCGAGAGCCTGGTGGCCACCTCGTTCTTCTCGTCCAACATTCTTTTCTGGAAGACCAGCAATTACTTCAGCTCGTCGGCGGAACTCAAGCCCTTGCTCCATACCTGGAGCCTGGCCGTTGAAGAGCAGTACTACGTGTTCTTCCCGATCTTTCTGGCTCTGACCTGGCGCTGGGGTGTGCGCTGGCTGTCGGTGATGCTGGCGGTGGCGGCGGGCGTCAGCCTGTACCTGGCGCATACGCAGGTGCCGGTCGATCCTTCTCGTGCTTTCTACCTGCTGCCCACGCGTTGCTGGGAGCTGTTCATCGGTGCGCTGATCGGTATCTGGCTGTCTGGTGATCGCAAGCCGGTCTTCAGTGCCTGGCTTGCCGAGGCGGGCAGTGCATTGGGCTTGGCGATGCTGGTCTCGGCCATTTTCCTGTTTGACAAGCGCACGCCGTCGCCGAGTCTGTACACGCTGGTGCCCACCTTGGGTACCGCGCTGATCATCCTGTTTGCTTCCGGGCAGACCCTGGTGGGGCGCTTTGTTGGCAACCGGGCTTTCGTGTTCGTTGGTTTGCTCAGCTACAGCGCCTACCTGTGGCATCAACCATTGTTTGCCTTTGCACGTCAGCGCAGCCTGGGTGTCGAGCCGGGCGCAGAGGTCTTCGCGGCGCTGTCACTGGCGTCTGTCTTGCTGGCCTATGTGAGCTGGAAGTACGTCGAGGCGCCCTTCAGAAACCGGCGCCGATTCGGTCGGCAACAGATCTTCCTCTTGTCGGCGATAGGCAGTGCCATGTTCGTGACCGTGGGCCTGATCGGGCACTTCAACAAGGGTTATCCGGCCAGAATGCCTGCGTCGCTCACGATGAAGGACATCGATCTGCCGAAGTCCGATAACGGCTGGTGCTTCTACAGCATTGATTCCAACAGCGAGCTGAGCCAAGGTGCACAGGGCCTTGAGTGCTGGTTGGGCGACAAGACCGCTGGGCGCAAGGGCGTGCTGTTTGGCGACTCGTTTGCGGGGCAGTACGAGCCCTTGTGGGATGCCGTGGGCAAGCAGGCGGGCTTGGCGATTCACGCCGTCACCACGAACTGGTGCTATCCGGCTGCCGGTGAGGGCTACACGGGTACGCTGGCCAGCCGGGCCTACAGGCAGTGCCTGTTCAATCGGCAGTACCTCCAGAGCCATCTGGCCGAGTACGACTTCGCTGTCTTCTCGGGTGACTGGGGTGATGTGCTGGCGCAGGGCAAGTTCGATGAAGTGCAGGCGCTGGTGCGTCAGGCTGCCACCAAGGTGCGTGTGGTCGTCCTGATGAGCAGTCCCAAGCAGTTTGGCGCCAACGTGATGGTGGTCTACAAGAAGAGCCTGCTCCACAAGGCCGATTTCGATCTCTCGCGTATTCCCACCACGGTCGACAAGGAGGCGTCCAGTGCCAACGCCAGATTGCAGGCCCTGGCGCAGCAACTGCCCAATGCGGTGTTCGTGGACCGCGCCTCCATGTTCCAGCTCGATGGTCAGCCGTCCGACTTGACCGCCAACGGTGTGCCTTACAGCTGGGACGGCGCCCACATCAGCATCTACGGCGCCAGGACAGCCGCGCCGAACTTCATGAATTCCCGCGTGTATCAGGACTTCCTGTCGAAGCTGGCTTCACACTGAGGTCCTGATGCTGGCAGGCTGCTCAGGCCTGCTGTTCGGGGCTCGATTCCTTGTGCAGGCGCTTGGTGTTCCAGGCGTAGTGCAGCCACCACCAGGTTGCCTTGATGAGTGGCAGCTTCTCCACGCGGTAGTAGAGATTCCACACGGCAAACGCGGCCGCAAACTTGTTGGCCGAGCGGCTGGCAGGCACCAGCCGGTATCTGGCGAGATCCTCTGGCAGGCGGTGGCCGATCTGGCCTTGCTTCATGACCCATAGCCAGGCCAGGAAGTCTTCCGGCAGTGAGCGCTCGATATCGGGGAACTTGAAGTCGGGCAACTGCTGGTGGTCGATCATGACCGACAGGCAACCGCAGGTACCCTTGCGGCGCACATGCAGTGCGCGGATGTCCATGGTGTCCACGCCTTCGATGCGCTTGCCGATCTTGCTTCCATCATGGCTGATGTGGCAGTAGTCGTGGTAGGTGAAGGCGTAGCCGGTCCGCTTCATGAAGGCCAGCTGGCGCTCCAGCTTTTGCGGCAACCAGAGGTCATCGGCATCCAGAAAGGCCAGATAGCGCCCCTTGGCTTGTGCGATGCCGATGTTGCGGGCTGCGGCAGGACCACCGTTCTTGGGCGCGCGCACGATCTTGTAGCGATCATCGCCAGCGGTCAGTTGCTGTGCCACAGCCACGCTGTCGTCCGTCGAGCAGTCATCGATGATGATGTGTTCGAAGTTCCGCAAGGTCTGTGCACGCGTGCTCGCGATGTGGCCTTCCAGCCAGGCCCGTGCGTTGTACATGGGCGTGATGACGGTGACTTCGATGTCGCTCATTTCGTTCGATGGCTTTTCGGGTCGATGGCTCGACGGTAGAACTGGTCGTATTCGTGGCGCAGCGATTCCGTGGAGGCGTGCTGGCTTACCCACAGTCTGGCATTGTTGCCAAGCAACTGCCGCCGTTCCGGGTGTGACAGCAACTCGTCCAGCGCGCCTTGCAGGGCAGCCACATCGCTGGGCTCCACCAGCAGGCCCGTTGTGCCATCGCGAATGATCTCGGGGTTGCCGCCCACGCGCGTGGCCACGATGGGCAGGCCTGTAGCGCAGGCCTCCAGCAGGGCAATCGACACGCCTTCCGTCTGGGATGGCAGCGTGAACACGTCAAAGCCTGGCAGCAGTTCGGCCACATCGGAGCGCTGGCCCGTGATCAGCACCCGATCTTCAATGCCCAGTTGCCTGGCTTGTTCTCGCAAACGCGTTTCTTCTTCCCCGTAGCCAACGATGACGACCTTGAGCCTGGGGTGGCGTGCAGCGAGCGCCGGCACGGTTTCCAGCAGGACACGGTGGTTCTTGAGCGCCACCAGTCGACCCACGCAGCCCACCACCAGGTCATCGGCCGCCAGCGACAGGCGTTGGCGTGCATCCTCGCGTCGTTCGCTCGACTGCGCAAACTTGGCCACCGGGATGCCATTGAGCACGGTGGTGGCCTTTTGCGGTGGGACCATGCCGCCCAGCACATAGCGGTCATGCACCTGCTTGCCGACCATGGCCACGCCGGCCATGCGCGACAGGGCAAAGCGGAACAGCCAGCGCAGCTTGCGCTCTTTCAGTCGGGTGCCCATGTCATGACAGCTGCCGACAAAAGCGGGGGCGTTCACGGCCAGGGTCAACGCAGTGGCCACGTAATACCCTGGCATGAAGTTGTGTGCATGCACCACATCCACCCGGGGGGACAGGCAGGCGCGGCGCAAGGCCTTGATCACCTGACGGTCCAGGGTGCCTTGCTTGTTGCCGATCATGACCTTGATGCCGGCGGCCTCCAGTTCAGGCGCGAAGCCCTTGGTGGCATTGATGCTGAAGATCTCGACGTGATGACCCGCCTGCATTTGCGCGATGGCCAGATCGGTCACGACGCGCTCAAGCCCGCCAAATTCGAGTGAGTCCACAACGTGGAGAATTCGCATGGCTTGAGACGAAATCAAATTCATGGATCGGGCGGGCAATAAGTCCGTAACACCTGTGAATGCGGGCCCAAATGCCGGCATTTGTCGGGAAACGCCTATGTTACACTGGCTCGGGAGTTGAATATGCCTTCTGAAAAGCTTTCTCGGCACGTCACGCGTGTTCTTTATCACCATCGAACCCAGGGGAAAGCCGTAGAAGGGGTTCATATTCGCGGTATCACCGATGCCCTGCGCGCCGAAGGCGTGGCGGTGGACATCATTTCCCTGCCGGGTGCTGATCCTTACAGCTCGCCCAAGGCCATGTCGCCTACGGCGCAGGCCACCACGCTCATGAGCCTCGTGGCCAAGTTCCCCGAGCCGCTGTTCGAGCTGGCCGAGGTGGGCTACAACCTGGTGTCAGGCTGGCGCGTGTGGCGCTACCTGTCGCGCAATCCAGACGTCAATTTCATTTACGAGCGGTATTCGCTCTTCCTGTTCTCGACGGTGCTGCTGGGCAAACTCAGGGGTTTGCCGGTGATTCTGGAGGTGAACGATTCCGCCTATGTGGTGCGGGTTCGCCCACTGTTTTTCCAGAAACTCTCGGCGGCCATCGAGCGTTGGGTATTCAATAATGCCGACGGTCTGGTATTCGTGTCGACCATTTTCCGTGACCGCGCTCTGGCGTCGCATGGCAAATTGGCTCCAACGATTATCACGCCCAACGCAGCCAATATCGCCAAATTCAGCTTCACGCCGGAGCAGCGTGCTGCTGCACGCGCCAAGTGGGGGCTGGATGGACATGTGGTCTGCGGCTATCTGGGTGCCTTCCTGCCTTGGCACGCCATCGACCAGTTCGTTCACCAGATTGCCGACAAGCTCAAGGATGCGCCGCACCTCAAGCTCCTGCTGGTGGGCGATGGCCCGACATTCCCCGAGCTGCAGGCCTATGTGAAGTCACGCGGCCTGGACAAGCAGGTGATCATGACGGGTCGCGTGGCGCACGACGACGTGCCGGGCCTGCTGGCCGCCATGGACATGGCGGTGCTGCCCAGCGCAGGCGACTACACCTCGCCCGTGAAGTTGTTTGAATTCATGGCGTGCGGCATCGCGCCGATCGCACCGGATTTCGAGCCGGTGAAGGAAGTCCTCAAGGCGGATGAAACCGGCTGGTTCTTCAAGGCTGGTCAGCTGGATGACGCCGTGAGAGCCGTGCTGGAGCGCAGCCAGGATACCGAAGCCTTGCAGCGCGTGGGCAAGGCAGCGCGTGCCTACATCGCTGCGGAACGCCAGTGGCGCCACAACGTGGTCCAGCTGGTCGACTTCTTCCGCAGCTTGCGCCGCGCCTGAGCTCAGTGAGCCTTGCCGCGCAGGCGGGCTCTCACCGGGGTTTCGAACCAGGTGAATGACACATAGGCAAACACGATCACGGCCACGATCGATACGCCCACGCCCAGCACGCTGAGGCCTGTGGCGCGTTCCACTGCCATGCGGATCGGGTACATCAGCAGCGGATGCACCAGGTACATGCCGTATGAGATCTGGCCGATCGTCACGATCGTGCGGAAATTGGCCAGCCTGGCAAACCAGTTGTTGTCAGACGAGCGCAGGATGACCAGCGGGATCATGAAGCCGATCAGCAGGGGTTCCAGTGCATAACCCAGGCTGTACTTGTAGGCTTGAATCTGCTGCAAGGTGGCCGATGTGATGAGCAGCACTGCCAGGGCGGGCAGCACCCATTTGCGTCTGGCCAGACGGGCACTGACCTCCAGCCAGAACTGCTGGCGCAAGAGCATGGCGAGCACGCAGCCCACGGCCAGGTGATCGGCACGTGTCTCCAGGGCTCGATAGAGATAGGCATCCGGTACGTCGAACACCCACATCAGGATGGGGCGGCACAGCCATACCGCCACGATCACGGTGCACATGAAGGGCACCATGCGGATTCGGTGGCGGAACAGTGCCAGCAAGGCAAAGGGCCACAACAGGTAGAACTGCTCTTCGACGGCCAGCGACCAGCACGGCGACAGGAAGTGCGTGGCGGCACCCGTCAGGCCCTGGTAATAGTTCAGCACGTAAAAGCAAGCGGCGACCACGGCTTCCCAGGGGACGGGCAGATGGCGCAAGGTCAGGTAGGTGATGCCCAGCAGCACGTAGGCATAGAAGGCCGGCAGCAGACGTGCGGCACGACGTCGGTAGAAGTCCATCAGGTTGATGTCCTGATGCTTGTCCAGTTCATGCAGCAGCATCCAGGTGATCAGGAAGCCGCTGAGTACGAAGAAGATTTCCACCCCGATGCCGCCGTTGAAGAGTGCGATGGGGCCCAGCCAGGTCATGCCGGAGTGGTCAACCAGTACCAGGAGCACGGAAATCGCGCGCAGGAAGTCCAGCCCTGGGATGCGGCTGCCTCGCAGTGCCTTGAACAGCTGGGCGGCTTGAGGCTCTGCCGTCTGGATGGGGTTGGAGGGTGCTTGGCTCATGGCGCGGTCAGGGTGCTGCGGGGGCGCTGGTCAGTTTGAGGACGTGCGGCGCCAGCAACTGGGCCATGCGGGCTGCACCCGCGTCCGTGAAGTGCACGAAGTCTGCGAAGTTGTCCGGGCCAGGCGGGATGGCCTTGTCGACGTCCACCATCTCCAGATCCATTTCTTGTGCCAGCTCCTTGATGGCAGCGTTGGTGCGCTGCTCCAGATCGATGAAGCCTTCTTCCTTGAGTTCGGGATAGAAGCGCCGCCAGGCCGTCATCATGGGTCTGTCACTGTCGCGCAAGGTCGTGCCGAAGTAGGTGGCGTGGGTGGCCAGCAGCACCTGGGCGCCAGCCTGATGGGCGGTGCGCACGGCGCACGCCAGATCGGTCTTGAACGACTGGATGTTGCTCTCGGGCACCTTGTCCACCACGGTGATGCCTTGCACGGACTTGGCAATGTCATGCTGTCGCCACATCGTCATGATGCTGGGCGGCAGGACCTTCTTGCTCAACTGTTCTACCTTGCCGGTGAGGCGAATGCGATCCTTGATGCCAATCTGATCAGGAACCGGGCTGCTGGGTTGATCGCACAGGGGCTTTTCGCTGCCGATGTAGTTGGCCGGGCTGGGATAGATCACCACGACCTTGGCCTTGAACTGCTTGATGCCACGGTCCAGGTAGCCCCATCGGCCAATGCGCACGCCGGGGATGGCCAGGTTGATGACGTTGTAGCGTTGTGCGCCTGCAGCCTCATTGAGGCGGGTCTCCAGCACGCGGGGGTATTCGTGATCGGGGCTTTCGTAGATGCCGAAGGTCTCGGATGCGCCGAACGTGACCACATTGATGCGCCCTGCCTGCGGCGAGGGGCCGCGGTAGCCCCATTCATTCATCGTCCATTTGCCAAACCTTGCATTCGGCTTGCCTTCGCGGCCGAATGGGCTGGGCTGGAACACCGACGAGATCGTGTAAGGCTTCCACAGTGGCGCGTCTTCGTTGATGGCGTCGTCGATGCGGGCGGCCATCTCCATGGTGGCCAGGCCCAAAGCACCGTAAAACAGACAGCTCAGTATGCGTTTCATGCTTGCTGCGGCCTTGTCAGAACTGGAAGTAAACGAAGGACTGCGCCTTGCCGCCGAGGAACAGGATCATGTAGAGCATGCTGGCATAGGCCACGGTGCGAACCGCTGCGTGCACGCGAACCGGGTTGAGGAAGAACAGTTCATGCGTGCGCCACTGGATCAACTGAACCAGGACCAGTGGCGACACGATCCATCCGATGGTTTTCAAGGTGGCCGTGTCCAGGCCTTCCAGCGGGTTCATCAGCGCTGCGCTCATGTGCAGGATCTGCTCCATGGAGGTGGCGCGGAACAGCAGCCAGCCGTAACAGGTCATCGCGAACATCGAGGCCCACTTGATGGCAATCCACAGTGGTTTGACGGGCTGGGCCGGGCCATCCACGCGCGCCAGAAACGGGGCCGAGATGCGATGAATCACCAGGATGGCGCCGTGATAGAAGCCCCACAGGACGAAGTTCCATGCTGCGCCGTGCCACAGCCCCCCGAGCAGCATCGTGATCATCAGATTGCGGTTGGTCATCCACTTGCCCTGACGGTTGCCACCCAGGGGCTTGTAGAGATAGTCGCGCAGCCAGTTCGACAGGCTGATGTGCCAGCGACGCCAGAACTCCGATGGATTCATGGAAACATAGGGCAGATTGAAGTTCAAGGTGAATTCGAAGCCCATCAGCTTGGCAATGCCCCGGGCGATGTCCGTGTAGCCGGAGAAGTCGCCATAGATCTGGAAGGTGAAGGCCAGCACGCCAATCAAGGTGTCACCACCAGTCGGGTTGGGTGAGCTGAACACCCGGTCCACGATGGGCGATAGGTTGTCGGCGATGAAGACCTTCTTGAAGAAGCCCCAGGCCATCAGGTGCAGGCCTTCCACAACCTGTTGCGGATTGAACTTGCGCGGGTGGACCACCTGCGGCAGCAGCAGGGAAGCCCGCTGAATGGGGCCTGCCACGAGGTGCGGGAAATAGAGCACGGCCAGGAAGAAATCCCAGAATGAGCGCGTGGGGTGCAATTCACCCCGATAGACGTCGATCGTGTAGGACAACGCCTGGAATGTGTAGAAGGAGATCGCGACAGGCAGGACGATGTTGAGCGTCTGCAGATCGGGCTGGAAGCCAAGCTGGATCAGCACGGCTTGCATCGACTGTACGAAGAAGTTGAAGTACTTGAAGAAGCCCAGCAGGGCGAGGTTCGCCACCACGCTGATGGTGACCAGCTTCTTGCGCTGGACCGGGTCGCGGCTGTTTTCCAGCTGGGTGGAAATCCAGTAGTCCAGCGAGGTGGTGCACAACAGCGGAGCCAGGAAGCGCCAATCCCAGCAGGCGTAGAAAACGCAGCTGGCGAGCACGAGGAAGGCATTTTGTCCGCGATGGGGGAGGCAGAAATAAACCGCCAGAACAATCGGGAGGAAGAGAAATAGAAACTCGACGGAATTGAACAGCAAGTCGTTTACTCCCCTATTGTTGGCGCTTCAAGGCGTAAGCCGGCCATCCGATTCGGACAGCCGGCGATGATAAGGGTAATCCTCTCGATATTAATCGGCGAAACCTGCCGCTTGTTGAAGTGGAGACCCCCAAAGTAAACGAGGAGACCCTCGAACAAGGTGTTCGGTCGGGTCTCCTCGCGGAGAGGCTGAGAGACTCAGCCTGTCTGCCTGTTTGTGCCTGTCAGGGCAATGCGGGGGCAGTGAAGGGGCTTGTCACTGGTTCGCCTGCAGGGGTCAGCGAGCGTGTCGTCACTTCGGTCGGCAGCGGCGCCTTCAGGGAGTAGAAGGGCGAGCTGGGCTTCAGGGAGTAGTCGCCAGCAGCGAAGTTGTTGAAACCAGGATCGTTGGTCTGCTTGGTCAGCCCATCGTGGCCAGTGCCGTTGTACTTGGTGCCGGTGTACAGGTTGGGGTTGTTGGGCGACGATGCATAGTTGCCATAGTTGGGCATCGCTTCGATGTACTTGTTGATCCAGTTGGCAGGCTTGACCGTGCTGGTTGAGCTGTCAACAAAGGTCGGGAAGTTCGCCACACCACTCCAGAAGAACAGCGAGAAGTTGGCTGCCGTACCTGTTGTCGTGGCCGAGGTGGCGTACATCAGGTTGTTCAGCGCGTTGACCACGGTGCCACGGTTGTAGTTGAGCATCTCGAACAGAGGTGCGCCATCACGACCGTACATCTGGTAGTCGTACTTCGAGATCACACGGTTGCTGTAGAAGAAGATCTTGCCGTAGCGGTACTGCTTCTGGAAGCCGAAGTCGCCATCACCGTGACCGATCACGATGCCGCCGTTGCCACCGATCAGGCGCTGGACGAACACGTTGTTGTAGATGAAGGCGTACTTCACCAGATCTTCGCCCTGGGCGTCCTTCTGAATTGCTTCATAGGGGCCGTTCGACTCCGGATCGCGCAGCGAGATGTTGTGCATCGCGCTGTCGATGAAGTTGTTGCGGAAGATGATGCCGGCCGAGCGGTCCTTGATGTTGTCTGCGGACGTGCCCTTGGGACGGCCGAAGTAGTTGTGCTCGTAGATGGTACCGATCGCTTCCGTGTAAGCGTTGTGCAGGCTGGTGTTGCCGTCAATGCCGTTGTCGTGGAAGTAGTTGTTGCGCACCAGGATATTGCGCGATTGACGAGCATTACCCAGGTAGTCAGGAGCCGGTGCCATGTAGTCCTGGTCAGACTTCAGGAACAAGCCGATACCGCTGTTGGCCAGTTCGCAGTCGGTGATGGCCAGGTGCTCAGCAGGGGCCACGTAGATGCCTGAGGTAAAGGACGCATAGGTCTTGACCGTGCCGGACAGCGATGTATAGGTGGCCGGTGTGCGCACGTTCTGAACCGTCAGGCCCTTGATGTGCAGGTAGCCTGGCTTGTAGCCGTAGGTGGCCGAGGTCAGGCCGTTGCCGATGTTGATGGGGCGGCTGATGATGATCATGCCGAAGCCATCGAACACCGAGGACATGCCGGTGCCGGTTGCTGGTGGTGAGATGGCGCCAGCGCCGTCGAACACGGGGCGCTCGCCATTGGGGCCAGGGACACCCATGATGGTGATGTACTTGTTCTTCTCGCCACGGGCACCAATGAAGATGATGTCCTTGTAGGCTGCGGGACGGTAGTAGATCTTGACCACGTCACAAGGCAACAGCCTGATCCATGGCACGTCACGCGGTGTTGTGTAGGCCTTGCCGGGGCCAACTTCAAAGGTCAGGCCCTCTGTAGCGCCGCAAGCAGAGCGGCTGGGGTACTCAGCCTTGTGATCCCAGGCGGTCGGTGTTTCGATGCGTGTCAGATTGGGCAACGCACGAGACTGCATCGGGTTGGTAGCCAGGGGCTGCGTTGCAGGCGCGGGGGCTGGAGCAGGGGCGGGCGCCGGAGCTGGCGCGGGGGCTGGAGCAGGTGCTGGCGCTGGCGCGGGAGCTGGGGCCGGGGCGGGGGCTGGCGCAGGAGCAGGGGCGGGAGCGGGAGCAGGTGCTGGCGCGGGAGCTGGGGCCGGAGCAGGTGCAGGCGCTGGCGCCGGTGCGGGAGCTGGGGCCGGAGCAGGAACGGGGTCAGGCACGCCTGCCGAGGTGCTGGGCTGTGTGGCTGTGTTCAGAGCCGCTGTGCTGGTGGAGTCGGCGCCGCCTCCGCCACCGCAGCCCACAACAGCTGCGCTCAGGCTCATGACGGCGATGCAGCTATTGATGAACTTCAGACGCTCCTGGAGCGTGGAGGGGGACAGTTTCTCGATGGACCCAATCTGGGTGGTGCTGGACAACAGTTTCAAGGTGTACCTCTCGGGTGGACACGACGTTCATCAATGAAGCGAACTTTATTCAAGATTTCGATCGCTGCTCGCACGCATTTGTATGCAGTCGTATCGGAGGTGTTGGGGTTGATCTCGAGAACTGGGAGGGAATACCCCCGCATTTCGAGAATTACATCTATTGGATTTCGGACCGGGTGCGCATTAACTCACAAATTGTTTTGTGGTTTTGCCGCCTTGTTTCACGATGCGCAATCCCCGGGATGGGGGCTAATTGATGCAACTTGATTCAATTGCCGATGGAGGCATGGCGTGAACGGCCAAAAGCACTATTTCCGATGGCTCCTCTGGATCAGTTGTTCGCACACGTTCAGGGTTTCGCTGGCGACGTCATCCCAGCTACGGCGTATGCCGCTGGCAATCGCCTGATGATCCCAGGGCGTATCCAGCGCCTGCTTGAGAGCCTGGGTCAGTGCTTCGACATTCTTCGGTGGAATGAGAATGCCATTGTTTTTGTGGAGAATTTCTCGGGTGCCGCCGACGTCGGTGGCCACCACGGGACGACCGCAGGCCACCCCCTCCACCACAACGTTTGGATACCCTTCAGACCAGCTGGGCAGGGTGAGCACGTCACTGGCGGCAAGCCATTGCGCGACCTGAACCGGTTGCAATCCGCCCGGCAGAAAAACCTTGTCCAGCAATTGTTTTTCGCTCAGCAAGGCTTTCAGTCGATCTTCCAGTACACCTGAACCTATCAGGGCAAGACGCAAATTGGGGCGCGTTCGGGCCATATCCCCGAAAGATGTCACCAGTTCGATCAGGCCTTTGGCTTCGATGAAACGGCCCACATAGGCAATGACCTCCGAATTCTGAGGAATATTCAATGCGCCGCGAGCGGTTGACTTGTCACGCAATTGAAATACTTCGGTATTGAAGCCATTGACGATGACGTGAATCTTGTCCGGATTGGTGCCGTATT
This sequence comes from Aquabacterium sp., assembly GCF_036279675.1. Classification (GTDB taxonomy): domain Bacteria; phylum Pseudomonadota; class Gammaproteobacteria; order Burkholderiales; family Burkholderiaceae_C; genus Aquabacterium. The sequence continues at coordinate 49,742 of NZ_DASUIS010000150.1, forward strand.
TGTCCGCCGCATAATGGCGCATGGCATCGCTGACCACAATCACCGAGTCACAGTGTTTCAGGGTATGCCGTGTCATCATGGTATTGATGCCCTGACGGACGTGAATGTCCGAACCCAGGGCGCCAATCACGCAAGGCACGCCCAGTGCGCGTGCACTGCGTAATGCGGCATGGCCGTCCGGATATACCCAGTAACCAATGACAATGTCCGGTTTGAAGGCGCGAATTCTGGGTGTCAATTGGCGACTGATGACCACACCATTGAGCCCGCGTGATACCACGGGCAGGGCTGGGTACGAGAAGGCATCGACATCCAGATCAGGCAGGCTGTAGTTGTCCGACAGGTCGCCGTACACGTAGGTGCGGGGGCGCAGCATCGACAGCTTGGGGTAGCGAGCCTGGGGCAGAAATACCTTCACGTCCGCCAGTTTGGACAGTGATTTGGCGGTTTCGTAAATAAAACGCCCTCGAGTTTGATCGTAGGGCATCGGGAGTATCGGAGTGACCAGGGCGATACGGCGGCGGGGCATTGCGTTGAATACGAGGGGTTAGGCTCTGTACGTCAGAACGGAGGCGATAGAATGACCCGGCAAACCCACAGGCCGTGGCAGATAAGGTCTGCGCGATTGTGGCATGAACGGGCTGCTTGAGCCCGGCGGGCAATAATTTGTGATCTGGACGGAGATGTCGATGGCGACCAATTTTGCAACTTGCGACCTGTGCGACGAGCACAAGAACGACAGCGATGGCGCATTTCGCGTGCTGCCACCTGTGTTCAAGGACTATGGCAAGCGCATCAAGTTTTCGGGCCAGGTGGCCACGGTGAAATGTTTCGAGGACAACACCCTGGTCAAGGCGGCTGTTGACTCGCCGGGCCTGGGCCGCGTGCTGGTGGTGGACGGTGGGGCCTCGGTGCGTCGCGCGCTGGTCGGCGGCAACCTCGGCAAGGCCGCAGCGAAGAATGGCTGGGCTGGCGTGATCGTGGATGGTTGCGTCCGTGATTCCGCCGAACTGGCCGAGTGCGATGTAGGCATCCGTGCGCTGGGCCTGATGCCTTTGCCCACCGAAAAGCGCAACGAAGGTCAGAAGGACATCGCCGTGCAGATCCAGGGCGTCTGGGTGCGCCCCGGTGACTGGCTGTATGCCGACGAGGATGGCATTGTCATCATGGACAAGCCCAAGGCCTGATCCTGTCCGAGGAGGTCCTTCAGCGAACGACCTCCAGCACGCGATCCAGTCCGCCTTCGTTGATGGCGATCATGGCTTGTTCGCGCACCTTGGGCTTGGCGTGGTAGGCCACGCTCAGGCCCGAGACCCCCATCATCAACAGATCGTTGGCACCGTCGCCCACGGCGATCGATTGCCTGGGGTCGCAGCCAATGCGGGCGCACAGTGCCAGCAGGTGCTGCTTCTTGGCCTCGCCGTCGACGATGTCGCCCAGCACCTCACCTGTCAGCAGGCCGCCTTCGATGGCCAGGGTGTTGGAGTGGGCCTCGTGCATGCCCAGGCGCTCCTTGACCCGATCTGCGAAGTAGGTGAAGCCGCCGGAGACCAGCAGGGTCTGCAGGCCCGCGGCCTTGGCGGCGTTGATCAACTCGGGCGCGCCCGGGTTGATCTTCAGGCGCTGCGTGTAGACCTCTTGCAGGGCTTCAGCCGGCACGCCCTTGAGCAGGGCCACGCGGCGGCGCAGGCTGTCCTTGAAATCCGTGATTTCGCCTCGCATCGCCGCTTCGGTGATGGCGGCCACTTCGGCCTTCTTGCCCACGGCATCGGCGATTTCATCGATGCACTCGATGCTGATGAGCGTGGAGTCCATGTCGAAGGCGATGGCCTTGAAAGACGACAGGCTCAGAGCAGGCGTGAAACCTTGGATGACGAGGCCGGGGGCGAATTCTGTGGCGGACATGGCGGTACGGTCTGGCGCGATCGGTGTGGCGCAAGGCTGGCGAAAAGGGGGGATTATCCCCGCCTTGCAGCTCGCGCATATGCTGGCGACATGTCTGGCGCCACTTCTTCCATTCGCAAACAGGAATTTGCCAACTTCATCGTGGAGTTGATGGCGGCCTGGGCGCCGGTTCAGGCCCGGCGCATGTTTGGCGGCTTCGGGGTCTACCGGGACGGGCTGATGTTCGCCATCCTGATCGAGGACACCTTGTATTTCAAGGTAGACGACGAGTCCGAGCCTCTGTTTGCGCAGCGCGGCCTGGCGCGTTTCAGTTATGAATCCAAGGGGCGCACGGCCTCGTTGCGCTACTGCGAGGCACCGCCCGAGGCTTATGACGAGCCCGCGCACATGGCGACCTGGGCCAGGTTGGCTTACGACTGCGCGGTGCGGCAGCAAAACAGGAAGATGCCGGCTTCGCGGGCGAGAAAGTCTGTACGGCTTGATACGCCTGTCACGCCTGAAGCTCAGGCTGCCGGCGCGGTCGATTCGTCCGTTTCCATGATGAGAAACCTCGGGCCCAAGAGCCAGGAGATGCTGGCCAAGGCCGGTATCGTGCACGACGAGGATTTGCGACGCCTGGGCGCCGTGGTCGCCTATGCCCGCACCAAGGCGGTTTGCCCCCAGGCCAGCCTGAACCTGTTGTGGGCCCTGGAGGGGGCGTTGACGGATCGGGATTGGAAAGTGGTGGCCGACACGGAGCGTGCGAGTTTGTTGATGGCGCTGGAGGACGTGCAGCGGCACATGCTTTGAGATAATCCGCGCCTATGCTGCGAATCACCGAACTGCGCCTGCCCCTGAACCACGCCGAGGGCGACTTGCGTCCTGCCATCGTCAAGCGACTGGGGATCAAGGACGCACAACTCCAGAACTTCACTGTTTTCAAGCGCAGCTACGACGCGCGCAAGAAGACGGCCATCGTGCTGATCTACACCGTGGACTGCGCTTTCACCAGCAGTGACGTCGAGCAGGGGCTGTTCAAGCGTCTGGGCCAGGATCAGCACATCCGTCCGACGCCGGACACCAGCTACAAGTTCCTGGGCCATGCGCCAGCCGACTTCCGCCAGGAAAAGCGCCCCATCGTGATTGGCTTCGGCCCCTGCGGGATCTTCGCGGCCTTGATCCTGGCGCAGATGGGTTTGCGCCCGATCGTGCTGGAGCGCGGCAAGGAGGTGCGTCAGCGCACCAAGGACACCTGGGGGCTGTGGCGTCAAAGCGAGCTCAACCCGGAATCCAATGTGCAGTTTGGCGAAGGCGGTGCCGGCACCTTCTCGGACGGCAAGCTCTACAGCCAGATCAGCGATCCACGTCATCTGACACGCAAGGTGCTGACCGAGTTCGTCAAGGCTGGTGCACCTGAAGAGATCCTGTACGTGGCCAAGCCTCACATCGGCACCTTCCGGCTGGTGAGCATGGTCGAGAAGATGCGCGCCGATATCGAGGCGCTGGGCGGCGAGATTCGCTTTCAGCACCACGTCACGGACGTGATGATCGACCAGGGGCAGGTGCGTGGCGTGACCCTGGAAGGCGGCCAGCAGATCGAGGCTGATCATGTGGTGCTGGCGCTGGGACACAGTGCGCGCGACACCTTCAAGATGCTGCATGAGCGCGGCGTCTACATGGAGGCCAAGCCGTTTTCGATCGGTTACCGCGTGGAGCATCCGCAAAGCATCATCGACAAGGCGCGCTTCGGTCCCAACGCAGGTAACGAGATCCTGGGCGCGGCGGATTACAAGCTGGTCCACCATGCCAGCAACGGCCGTGCGGTCTACAGCTTCTGCATGTGCCCAGGCGGCACGGTGGTGGCGGCCACGTCTGAACCGAACCGTGTGGTCACCAATGGCATGAGCCAGTATTCGCGCAACGAGCGCAACGCCAACGCGGGCATCGTGGTGGGCATCTCGCCGCAGGACTATCGACAGGATGGTCTGCACGAAGGTCCTGTGAACCCGCTCGATGGCATCGCCTTTCAACGCTTCTGGGAGTCGCGTGCGTATGAGCTGGGCGAGGGCGGCTACATGGCGCCCGGGCAACTCGTGGGTGACTTCATCAAGGGGCAGCGCAGCAAGGTGCTGGGCAACGTGATGCCGTCCTACAAGCCCGGCGTGACGCTGACCGATCTGGCGCAGCCGGGTAACGGCAGCCTGCCGGACTACGCCCTGGCCGCCATCCGCGAAGCCCTGCCTGCGTTCGAAAAGCAGATCAAGGGCTTCTCCATGCCTGACGCCATGCTCACGGGTGTTGAAACGCGCACTTCATCGCCATTGCGCATCACGCGTGGTCGCGACTACCAGAGCCTCAATGTCAAGGGCCTGTATCCCGCCGGTGAAGGTGCGGGGTATGCAGGCGGCATCATGTCCGCCGGGGTTGATGGCATCGAGGTGGCTGAAGCGGTGGGCGTCGCGATCCTGGGAGTCAGCGCCGCCAGAGGCCCAGATAGCCTTTGACTGGTGTGGCGCCTTCCAACCTGAGCACGGTCGGCTGCATGGCCACGATCTCGAAGCCATGGCCTTGCGCCAGCGCCGACATGTACGCAGGAGACTGGCTGTAGCGGCCGGTTCGCTCAAGGCGATACGGGGTATCGTCCGTGGCTGAATCCGTTTGCCCATCGTCGTTGCTCAGCGCCTCGATGGAAAAGGCCAGCAAGCCTTGCGGGCGCAGTACCCGTCTGGCTTGTCCGATGAGTTCATCCAGTTTGCCAATGTAGATGAACACGTCCGCACAGGTGATGAGGTCGTAGCTGGCCTCGGGTTCTGCCTGCAGCATGCTGTGGATCTCGGCGCACTCCAGTCGCTGATAGAGGCTTCTGGATCGGGCCTTGTCCAGCATCCGGCTGGACAGGTCCACCCCGACGAGCTTTCTGGTCAGCGGCGCGATGCTGGCTGCGACCAAACCGGTGCCGCACCCCAGATCCAGGACATCCCATTTCTCTGCTGGCGGCGCCGCATGCGCCTGGATCAATTCGGTCAGGTGCGCGGGCACTTCATAGTGCAACTCGCCTTGAAGGTGCTTGTCAAAGTTGTCGGCGTAGTCGTTGAAGACCTTGGTGACGTACAGGGCCGGTGCCTGGGGTGTCGTGTGGTTGCGCCGCATGTCGACCATGTGCTGGGCGTAGCCGTCGTCCGGGCGGAGTTCAAGAAGCCGCTGGAACAGGGTCAGTGCCTCGGCCTGATTGCCCTGCCCGCGGACGACCTCTGCGAGGTTGCTGATGGCCTCCGCAAAGTCCGGCTTGAGTTCGATGGCGCGTCGGTAGCAGGCATCCGCGTAGGCCATGTTACCCATGGCCCTGTGTGTGCTGCCCAGATTGTTGAAGGCTTCCCAGTCCATCGGCGCCAGCGAAGCGGCCTGTTGCATGGGCCACAGTGCTTCCGACGTGCGACCGAGTTGCTGGAGCGCCGCCCCCAGTAACTTCCAGCCAAAGCCGTCGTTGGGGTAGCGTGTGCTCAGGTCTCGGGCGTAACGTTCCAGTTCGGTGAAATTCGACTGGTGGTACAGGGTGATGGCAATCTGCCGTTCAAGCTGGCTGGATCCAGTGGGGCGCGGTGCGGCCGGCCTGGCCGCAAATATATGGGGCTGGTTTCGACTTTTCATGGCTGTTCTCCACGAAAAAGTATCCAACAGCCTTTGGCATCAGTTTTTGATGGGTTGCCCTAAGGTTCGCAGCAGATCGCGCACGTACTGGGCGCGGTCCTTCGGATCCGACAGCGCTTTTTCAATCCGCAGCTTGTCGTTGCCAGCCAGTTTGATCTGCTTGTTCTTCTGCACCAGCTCGATGATGCGCAGGGGCTCCACGGGCGGGTTGGGGCGGAAGGTGATGTTGATGATGCCGGGTGCGGCGTCGATCTTGATCACGCCATAAGGCTTGGCCTGCAGGCGCAGCTTGTGCGTGTCGAACAGGGCCTGGGCCTGTGGGGGCAGCTTGCCGAAGCGGTCCACGATTTCTTCCAGCATGGTCTCGATCTTGTCGAGCGAATCGGCGGTGGCCAGGCGCTTGTACAGGCTCAGTCGCACATGCACATCGCCGCAGTAGGCGTCAGGCAGCAGGGCGGGCGCATGCAGGTTGATGTCGGTGTTGCTGCCAAACAGGCCCGATGGCGACAGCAGGTCGGGTTCCTTGCCTGACTTGAGCGCGCGCACGGCTTCGCCCAGCATCTCGTTGTAGAGCTGGAAGCCCACTTCCATCATGTTGCCGCTCTGGTTGTCGCCCAGCACCTCACCGGCGCCGCGGATCTCCAGATCGTGCATGGCCAGGTAGAAGCCGGAACCCAGCTCTTCCATGTTCTGGATGGCGTCCAGGCGTTGGGCGGCCTGCTTGGTCAGCCCTTCGATGTCGGGCACCATCAGATAGGCATAAGCCTGGTGGTGGGAGCGGCCCACGCGGCCACGCAACTGGTGCAACTGCGCCAGGCCGAACTTGTCGGCGCGGCTGATCACGATGGTGTTGGCCGAGGGCACGTCGATGCCGGTTTCGATGATGGTCGAGCACAGCAGCACGTTGTGGCGCTGGGCCACGAAGTCGCGCATCACGCGTTCCAGCTCGCGCTCGGGCATCTGGCCGTGGGCGATGGCGATGCGGGCTTCGGGGATGAGTTCGGTGAGCTTGTCACGCCGGTTCTCGATGGTCTCCACTTCGTTGTGCAGGAAGTAGACCTGGCCGCCACGCTTCAACTCACGCAGCACGGCCTCTCGGATGGTGTTGCTGCTTTCGGATCTCACGAAAGTCTTGATGGCCAGGCGGCGTTGTGGGGCGGTGGCGATGACGGACAGATCACGCAGGCCTTCCATCGCCATGCCCAGCGTACGCGGGATGGGGGTGGCCGTGAGCGTGAGCACGTCGATGTCGGCGCGCATGGCCTTGATGGCTTCCTTGTGGCGCACCCCGAAGCGGTGTTCTTCGTCGATGATCAGCAGGCCCAGGCGTTTGAACTTGACCGTGTCGCTCAGCAGTTTGTGCGTGCCGATGACGATGTCGATCGTGCCGTCTGCCAGGCCCTGCATGGCGGCCTTGATTTCCTTGGCCGAGCGGAAGCGCGACATCTCGGCCACCTTCACGGGCCACTGCGAGAAGCGGTCGGAGATGTTCTGGTAATGCTGTTCGGCCAGCAAGGTGGTGGGCGCCAGCAGCACGACCTGTTTGCCACCGGTGACGGCCACAAACGCCGCACGCAAGGCCACTTCGGTCTTGCCGAAGCCCACGTCACCGCAGACCAGGCGGTCCATGGGGCGAGGGCTGATCATGTCCTGGATGACGGCGTGGATGGCGGCGCGCTGATCGGCCGTTTCTTCAAAGCCGAAGCTGGCGGCGAAAGCTTCGTAATCCTGCGCCGAGAAGCGGAAGGCAAAGCCTTCACGTGCGGCACGACGTGCATACAGATTGAGCAGTTCGGCAGCGGTGTCGCGTACCTGCTCGGCGGCCTTGCGCTTGGCCTTGTCCCATTGGGGCGAGCCCAGCTTGTGCAGCGGTGCTTCGTCTGCGCTGACGCCGGTGTAGCGGCTGATCAGGTGCAGTTGCGACACCGGTACATACAGCACGGCCTTGTCGGCGTATTCCAGGTGCAGGAACTCGGAAGGGCCATCGCCCAGATCGAGGTTGATCAGGCCCTGGTAGCGGCCGATGCCGTGGTTGCTGTGCACCACAGGGTCGCCCACATTCAGCTCGCTCAGGTCCTTGATGAGCGAATCCAGATCGGTGACCTGCTCGGACTTGCGGCGCCGGCGCGTGGTGGGCGTGGCGTCGAACAGCTCGGTTTCGGTGACGAACTGGATGCCAGCCTTGGCGTTGGCCGGGTCGTTCCAGATGAAGCCGGCAGCCAGGGGGGCGGCCGTGATCGCATGGCGATGGTCGCTGTCCACAAAGGCCTGCAGCGTGTCGATGCTGGGCAGGTTGATGCGGTGGTCGCGCAGCAACTCCATCAGGCTTTCGCGGCGGCCTGCGCTCTCGGCCACGACCAGCACGCGCTGGCCGATCTGGTCGGTCTTGCCGATGTGTTGTTCGAGCTTGCGCAGCGGGTCCTGGCCACCGCGCTCCACACTCAGGTCAGGTAAGGGGCGGGCCCACTCTGTAGGCTCGGTGCCGCGCACGGCCAGTTGGGCATGCGCATTGGCCAGGGTGAAGAAGTCTTCTACCTTGAGGAAGAGGTCTTCGGGTGGCAGCAGAGGGCGCTCGGGGTCGTGCTGCAGGAAGCGGTGGCGCTCTCTGGTTTCGGTCCAGAAGCGCTTCAGGGCCTCGTCCACCTCGCCGTGCATCACGATCACGGCCTGTTCGCCCAGGTGGTGGAACAGCGTGGAGGTTTCGTCGAAGAACAGGGGCAGGTAGTACTCGATGCCCGCCGTGGCCACGCCGCTGCCGATGTCCTTGTAGATGCGGGACTTGGTCGGGTCGCCCTCGATGCGTTCGCGCCAGCGGCTGCGGAAGGCGCCACGTGCCGCTTCGTCCATCGGGAACTCGCGGCCTGGCAGCAGGCGAACTTCGGGCACGGGGTAGAGGCTGCGTTGCGAGTCCGGATCGAAGGTGCGGATGGAGTCGATCTCGTCACCAAACAGGTCCACACGGTAGGGCACCAGCGAGCCCATCGGGTAAAGGTCGATCAGGCCGCCGCGCACGGCGTACTCACCAGGCGACACCACCTGGCTCACATGCGTGTAGCCCGCCAGCGTCAACTGTGACTTCAGCGCGGCTTCATTGAGCTTCTGCTTCTGTTTGAAATGGAAGGTGTAGGCCGCCAGGAAAGAGGGGGGCGACAGGCGGGTGAGCGCCGTGGTGGCGGGCAAGAGCACGACGTCCACACCCGTGTCCGTCTTGACGCCTTGCTGAATGCGCCACAGCGTGGCCAGGCGCTCCGAGATCAAGTCCTGGTGCGGCGAGAACGTGTCGTAGGGCAGCGTTTCCCAGTCCGGGAAGATGGCGCAGCGCAGGTCCGGCACGAAGAAGGCGATCTCATCGAGCAGGCGTTGGGCGTCTGCCGGGTCGGCCGTCATCACCGCCGTGATCTGCCCCTGGGCCTTGCGGCTTTGGGCAAAACGAGCCAGCAGCAGCGCATCGCCCGAACCCGCTGGGCGGGGAACGGTGTAGCGTTTGCCGGGAGCAATGGAAGGCAGGGGCAGGGCAGGCAGCATGGCGCAGAAATGACAAAGCGCCCGGTCACGAGGGTGGCCGGGCGTGTGATCCAGATTCAGTCGTGCATTTTAGGTGGGCGACAATCCCCCCATGTCACTCACGATTGCTTCTCACGAATTCAAAGCACGTTGTTACGCCCTTGTCCCATGTGCGGGGGTAGGGGAGCGGGCGGGCGTTGGCGGCCCCAAGCAGTATCACCCCGTGGCGGGGCAGGCTGTGGTGGCGCACACGCTGGCGGCCCTGGGTGCCGTGGCACGCATCGAGGCCACACTGGTGGTGCTGTCACCTGATGACGCCGTGTTCGGCCAACACGTGCCCGGCTTCGAGGGTGCCAAGGGCTGGGTGGCGCGTGTGGGCGGGGCCTCACGTGCCGAAAGCGTGGCCAATGGCCTCAACGAGTTGCTGGTGCGGGGCGCGCAGCCCCATGACTGGGTGCTGGTGCACGATGCGGCCCGCTGCCTGATCCAGCCCGATTGGGTCGATCGCCTGATTGACGCCTGCGAAGACGATGAGGTGGGGGGCTTGCTGGCCTTGCCCTTGGCTGACACCTTGAAGTCGGCGGCCGTGGGTGATCAGGGCGAGGCCCGGGTTCAAGGCACCGTGGACCGTGCAGGCAAGTGGGCCGCGCAGACGCCGCAGATGTTCCGCCTGGGCCTGTTGCGGCCAGCCTTGTTGTTGGCCCTGTCGGATCCGGCAACGGCTGCCGCCATCACCGATGAGGCCAGCGCCGTCGAGATCCTGGGGCATCAACCCAGGCTGATCCCGGGGGCGTATGACAACTTCAAGGTCACTTGGCCGGGCGATTTCGCTTTGGCCGAACGCTTGCTGTCGACGCGTCCTTGAATGCCTCGGTGTCGGGCACCGTCTGCGCGTCTGATTGCAGCTTGAGGGCCGCCATCACCACGGGTTTGGCCCATTCCGGCGTGGCCATCAAGGCTTGAGCCGAAGCGGGCACCAGCACGCTGGCCTGGACCTTGCGCGCGCCTGTGGCCTGACCTTGAACCCAGTGCAGCACGAGCCTGGGTTTCGGGGCCTTGCCTTGATGCGGGTCGGCTTCGTCGCTGTTGTCGTAGACGCGCAGTTCAGCCAGATGCGGCAACAGCTCGATCAACTGCAGGCGGCTTTGATCGAAGCGCCGACGGATATCGGCTTCGGGGATATCGTGCCCACCCTTTTTGACGCGTGCCTTGACGCGTGCCAGGTGGTGTTCCGGGCTGGCCAACCCCACATACCAGATGCGGACTTCAAAGCCACCGGCGGCCGCCTGCTTGAGCAAGGCGGCAAAGCTCTTGCCGCCCAGCGTGGTCTCGAAGTTGTAGTCCAGGCCCTTGGCAATGGCATGTTGCAGCAGGCGCTTGCCTTCGTGCCAGGCCGCGCTGTTGGCCTGCGTGGCACTCAGGTGTGGTTGGGCCTGGCGAATGCGGGCCGCGGCTTCATCCGGGTTGAAGTACTCCCCGCCGCGTGACCGGATGGTGGCGCCGCCAATGCTGCTCTTGCCTGCGCCATTGGTGCCGGCCAGAACAAAAAGTCGGGGAACGTGGGCAGTTTTGGCCACGGGCTGTCTCTCTGAGTTTGTATGTGGTTGTCCCGCACCGTGCTTGAAAGCGATGCGCAGACCTGCGCCCATCGTGACGAGGGCTGTCAGTGATGATCAACTGACCGTGGTGGACCGTGCTTCAGCTGTGGCGTGAGGCGGCACGTGCAGGCTTGGCTGCCGCCACGGCGGCCTGGCCCAGTTCGGCCGGATCGGCATCAAACGCATCCATCATGGCATCGCGTGAGGCGGGAGCCTGCATGCGTTGCAGCAGGGCATCAAACTCGTGGCTGAGCGTGTCCAGCGGTTTGGCTTGCGCACCCAGCAGGGCCTGATACGCATCCAGGGACAGCACCACAGCCGTGGTGCGATCCCGTTTGGTGATGGCCACCATGCCCTGGCTGGACGCGGCATCCAGCACGCGGCCAAAACTGTTTTTGGCTTCAGTGGCTGAAAACTCGGTCACCGGGACATCCTCGCCACGAGGATTACGCAAAGTTAGCGCGGTCATGATTGCCTCTGTTTCGATGCTGATGGCCATTTTAGCCATTTCGGCCAATATGTCCAGTTCGTGAGCATGATCGCGCCATGAAAAAAGCCCGGCTGGGGGCCGGGCTTGCGTGCAAAAGGGTCGTGGTTGTCCGATTACCAGGAGACTTCCTGTTCCGGCGTGGCCTTGATGCGGTGCAGGGACAGGTCGGCGCCTTCGTATTCTTCCTCGTGCGACAGGCGCAAGCCCATCACCTTGTTCAGGATGCCGTAGACCAGCACACCGGTCACCAGCGCCAGCGCCAACACGCACAGGGTGCCCACGATCTGGGCACCCATGTTGACGCCGCCTGCGCCACCCAGTGCCGTCTGGCCAAAGATGCCGGCTGCGATGCCGCCCCAGGTGCCGCACAGACCGTGCAGGGGCCAGACACCCAGCACGTCGTCGATCTTCCACTTGTTCTGGACCAGGGTGAACATGATCACGAAGATAGCGCCGGCAATCGCACCCACCACCAGCGCGCCGGCGGGGTGCATGATGTCCGAGCCAGCGCAGACGGCCACCAGGCCAGCGAGGGGGCCGTTGTAGGCAAAGCCGGGGTCATTCTTGCCCATCAGCACGGCCACCAGGGTGCCGCCCACCAGGGCCATCAGCGAGTTCACGGCCACCAGGCCGGAGATCTTGTCGATCGTCTGGGCGCTCATCACATTGAAGCCGAACCAGCCCACCGCCAGGATCCAGGAACCCAAAGCGAGGAAGGGGATGCTCGAAGGCGGGTGAGCCGACATGGCGCCATCCTTGCGGTAGCGGTTGCGGCGGGCCCCCAGGATCAGCACGGCAGGCAGGGCGATCCAGCCACCAAAGGCGTGAACCACCACGGAGCCGGCGAAGTCATGCAACTGGCCGCCGGTCAGGTTCTGCAGCCAATCCTCGAAGCCGAACTTGTTGTTCCACACGGCGCCTTCGCACAGGGGGTAGAACACGCCCACGATCACCGCCGTGGCGATCAGTTGAGGGCCGAACTTGGCGCGCTCGGCAATGCCGCCCGAGATGATGGCGGGGATGGCCGCCGCAAAGGTCAGCAGGAAGAAGAACTTGACCAGGGCATAACCGTTGTTCTGAGCCAGGGTGCCTGCACCCACGAAAAAGTCGACGCCATAAGCGATCGTGTAGCCCACGAAGAAGTAGACGAGGGTCGATACGCAGAAATCCACCAGGATCTTGACCAGGGCGTTCACCTGGTTCTTGCCACGCACGGTGCCGAGTTCAAGAAAGGCGAAGCCCGCGTGCATCGCCAGCACCATCACGGCGCCCAGAAGGATAAACAGCGCATCCGCGCCTTGTTTGAGTTGGTCCATTCTTTGACTTTCAAAAAGAACACGACGCCGCACCGAAATGAATCGCATGCTGCGTCCTGGGTCAATACGCACCATAAGTAAGCAATATGCGTGCCTGAATTTGGGGCGGTTTGGTTTGATTTCGTGCATCCACAGTGCAATGTGGTGCGCAAACTTGGTGCCTGGCGCCACTGGTGCGAATGTTGCCGAACCATGTTGGTGCATTCATGGCGAGGCGGGCAGCCCCCTCAAGGCCTGACGCCAGCAGGACTGGCGCATGGGCGCGCTTCATTCCGCAGGACAATACGGGCTGCGTCATTCACATTTGAAGCGTCACCAACATGTCCTTGCCAGTCATTCGCGTCGGAGAGGGGTGGGATACCCATGCCCTGGTCACAGGTCGTCCATTGATCCTGGGCGGCGTCACCATTCCTCACACGCACGGTTTGCTCGGGCACTCGGATGCCGATGCCTTGCTGCACGCCATCACGGACGCGTTGTTGGGCGCGGCAGGCATGGGCGACATCGGCCGGCACTTCCCGGATACCGACCCGCAGTTCAAGGGCGCCGATTCCATCGTGCTGCTCAAGGAGGCCGCGCGGCGCGTGATGGCCGAGGGCTGGCAGATTGGCAATGTGGACACCACCATCGTGGCCCAGGCGCCCAAGATGGCGCCTCACATTCCGCTGATGCGCGAGCGTATTGCGCAGGCCCTGGATCTGGCGCCTGATGCCGTGAATGTGAAGGCCAAGACGGCCGAGAAGATGGGCCCGGTAGGAGAGGGGCGTGCCATCGAGGCACGCGCCGTCTGCCTGTTGCTCAAGCCCTGATCAGGGCGCGCGCTTGAGCTTGATGTGCGCAACCAGGCCACCGCCCGGTGCGTTGGCGATCTCGAAACCGCCACCCATGCGCTGCAATGCCTTCTCCACGATGGCCAGGCCGAGGCCGGCACCTGTGGCAGCCGTACGCGCCGCATCACCCCGGAAGAAGGGCGTGGTCAGCTGAGACAGCTTTTCCGCCGCCACGCCCGGGCCATGGTCCCGCACGCTGAGGATCACCCACGAGCCTGAGCGCGTGTAGCTCACGTCCACATTGGTCACGCCTGTGTAGGTGTTGCGGCCATAACGGCGCGCATTCTCGAACAGGTTGGTCAGCACGCGGCTGAGTTCGGTTTCGTCTGCCATCACCTTGGTGTCGATGGGCAGCTTGGCCGTGATGCGGATGCGCTTGGTGTCGCGGAACTGGCTGATCGATTTGTCCACCACCGACGACACATGCACCGGCATCAGTTCGACATTGCCCGGGCGGGCGTAGTCCATGAACTTGTCGATGATGGCGTCGAGCTGGTCGATGTCGGCGGCGATGTTGCGCTTGGCCTCTTCGTCCACCACGCTCATCTCGGCCTCCAGGCGCAGGCGGGCCAGTGGCGTGCGCAGGTCATGCGAAATGCCGGCCAGCATCACCGCGCGGTCTTCGTCGACCTTGGCCAACTCGCGCGCCATGCGGTTGAAGCCCTGGTTCACCTCGCGGATCTCGCGGGTGATCATGGATTCATCCAGCACCGAGTCGTACTCGCCCTCGCGTATTCGGCTGGCGGCAAACGACAGCTCCTTGAGCGGCTGGTTGATCAGGCGCGCGATCACGGCCGAACCCAGCATGGTCGCGATCAGCGCGATGCCCACCCAGATGAACCACGTTCGCCCGGTCATGGGCGCGACGCGGTTGCCATCCGCCTGCAGCCAGTAGTTGTCCTTCTCGATCTGGAAGCCCACCCACAGGCCTTGTACGCCGTTGACGCTGCTGGCCACGATCGTGGTCGGCCCCAGGCGAGAGCGCAGCTCTTTCCCGATCGCCTGCGTGAAGCGGTTGACTTCGAATGGCTCGTAGCGGTCGGACGGCTCGTGCGGCTTGAGCGCGATCGATTCCTGATCGAAGAGGGTCTTGATCAGGGTGACGCGGTTGATGCTGTCGGCATAGCGCAGTGCCGCCCGCGACAGGTTCACCAGGCTGGCGATCTGTTGTGCGGCTTGCACCGAGCGGGGCTCGAACTCCAGCGCCTTGAAGGTCTGCACCCACGCGACGATACCGGCGGTGAGCAGCAGACCCAGCAGGATGAACGTCCGCCAGAACAGACTGAGGGCGAAACGCTTTCTAGGCATTCATCAAGCCCCACCATCCGGCACGAACACATAACCTACACCCCAGACGGTCTGGATGTAGCGAGGTTGTGCCGGATCGGGCTCGATCATCTTGCGCAGACGCGAGATCTGCACGTCAAGGCTGCGGTCAAACGGTTCGAATTCGCGGCCACGTGCCAACTGAGCCAGCTTGTCGCGCGACAGGGGCTGGCGCGGGTGGCGCACCAGGGCCTTGAGCATCGAGAACTCGCCGGTGGTCAGGGAGATGGGCTCGCCTTCCTTGCTCAGACGGCGCAGGGCCAGGTCGAACTCGAAGGGGCCGAACTGCACGGTCTGGGCTTCCTTGGCGGGGGCGCCAGGGGCTTCCTGGGCCGGGCGACGGCGCAGCACCGCATGGATGCGGGCCAGCAGTTCGCGCGGGTTGAACGGCTTGGGCAGGTAGTCGTCGGCGCCCACTTCCAGGCCCACGATGCGGTCCACATCCTCGACCTTGGCAGTCAGCATGATGATGGGGGTGACGTCATTGGCGGCACGCAGGCGGCGGCAGATCGAGAGGCCGTCTTCGCCAGGCAGCATCAGGTCCAGCACGATCAGATCGACGGTTTCACGCGTCAGCAGGCGGTTGAGCGCCTTGGCATCTTCGGCCAGCAGGACTTCGAAACCCTCCTGGCTCAGGTAGCGGCGCAGCAGATCGCGGATGCGCGCATCGTCATCGACCACGAGCACGCGGTCGGGACGCTGGTTGGGAGTCGTAGAGGTCATCTCTGCATTCCTCGGCATTTGTAACAGACGCGGATTGTGCGCAGTTTATGCGCACGAAAACCGGTGCGCTGACCAGCTGTTACAAATATTGCGACCGTATGAACACCTCGTCAAGCCCTTTGCGTGGTGTGGATCTTTGTCGTCGTCGAACCGTCGATGTGCGTTAAGTTGAGGTGCCCGCCATCTCGGCTGGGTGCCACTTAGAAAGAAGGTCATTGATGCGACAAGCGTTTTCGTCCCGTTCCGGTCTGTCCCGCACCTTGAGGGGATCCTTGCTGGCCAGTGCGCTGGCCATGGGCGCTTGCGCCGTGCATGCCGAGGCAGAAGCGCAGCAGAACGTGGTTCGTTTCTCCGCTGGCGTCACGCAGGAGGTCACGCAGGATCTGCTGATCGTCACCCTGCAGGCGACGCGAGAAGGCAGCCAGGCGGCCGACGTGCAGGCTGGCTTGAAGCAGGCGATGGAAGCGGCGTTGGCCGAGGCACGCAAGTCGGCGCACCCGCAAGGCATGGAGGTGCGCACCGGTACGTTTTCGGTGCAGCCCCGTTACAACAATTCGGGGCGCGTGAACGGCTGGCAAGGTTTTGCGCAACTGATCCTGGAGGGAACGGATGTGGCCCGCATCACCCAGACCACCGGGCGCATCAACCAGCTCAATGTGATCAACGTCAGTTATGGCCTGTCGCGCGCCTTGCGCGAGCAGTACGAGTCAACGCTGACCAGTCAGGCGATTGCCCGCTTCAAGACACGCGCCTCGCAGATCGCGACAGACTTCGGCATGAAGGGCTACACCCTGGGTGATGTGACGGTTTCGTCGACCGATCCGGGCTTTGAGCCGCGTCCGTATCTGGCCAAGGCCATGGCCATGCGCGCCGAAATGGCGGATGCGCCGCTGCCCGTGGAACCAGGGAAGGGTGTGCTGTCGGTGACCGTCAACGGTCAGGTCACGCTCAAGCCCTGACGGGTTGAGGCCGGCTCGGAACGGGCTTTGCTCGTTCAGCCTGCCGCCGGGTAGCTGGTCTGGTCGCGCCATTGACCGCCAACCAGCACCTGGTGTGGCAGGAACTGCGCCTTGTAGGCCATCTTCTGACTCTCGGCAATCCAGTAGCCCAGGTAGAGATTGGCCAGCCCCAGGTCATGGGCCTGCTGGATCTGCCACATGATGTTGTACGTGCCGTAGCTCGTGTGGGGCTCGGGCTCGTAGAAGGTGTAGACCGCTGACAGCCCATCGTTGAGGATGTCCAGGATGGACACGATTTTCAGCTTGCCTTGCGCTTCGCCTGGCAGTGGTGGCTCGCGGAACTCCACCAGCCGGGAGTTCACACGGCTTTGCAGCAGGAACTGGGTGTACTGGTCGACCGAGTCGTGGTCCATGCCGCCACCTTTGTGCCTGCCGGCCTGGTAGCGCAAATACAGCTGATAGTGTTCGGGTGTGAAGCACAGCCTCAGCACGCGTGCTTCCAGGTTCTGGTGTGCTTTCCAGGCGCGCTTCTGGCTGCGGCTGGGCTCGAAGCGCTCTACCGGGATGCGCAGGGGCACGCAGGCCCGGCAGCCATCGCAATAGGGGCGGTACGTGAACATGCCGCTGCGGCGAAAGCCATTGCTGACCAGGCCGGAGTACACGTCCGCATTGATCATGTGACTGGGCGTGGCCACCTGCGAGCGAGCGGCCTTGTTGTCAAGGTAGCTGCACGGATAGGGGGCCGTTGCATAGAACTGCAAGGACGCCAGTGGAAGATCTTTGAGGTGCGTCACGTGTGTGTCAGGCGCTGCGCTCGAGGTGAGACCAGAAAGCATCATCATAGGCCCAAACGGCGGGTGGATTTTGATCGACCACCCCCCGCAAATGGGACTCGAAATCACCTCGTGAAATGGCCCTCGCACCCAGGGAGGCGAGGTGGCTGGTTTGCTGCTGGCAGTCGATTAACGTGATGTCGTTTTCCTTGCAGAAACACACCAGCGCGGCCAGGGCAATCTTGGAGGCATCCGTGCGCCAGGCGAACATGGATTCACCGTAGAACATGCGGCCGATGCTGACGCCATACAGGCCGCCCACCAGTTCGCCATCTATCCAGGTTTCAAAGGAGTGGACGCGTCCCTGGCGGTGCCACTGTCCGTAGACCTCGCGGATGCCGGGCACGATCCAGGTCCCGTCCTGGCCGTCTCTGGGCGTGCCTGCACAGGCCAGCATCACCTCGTCAAAGGCGCCGTCGATGCGGATTTCGCAGCCGGGCGAGCGCAGGAACTTCGCGATGGTCTTGCGCAAGGAGCGATGAAGCTTGAACTCGCTGACAGGCAGCACCATGCGTGGATCGGTTGTCCACCACATGACCGGCTGCCCCTGGCTGAACCACGGGAAGATGCCGCGCCGATAGGCCGCTTCCAGGCGTTGTGGCGACAGATCCGCGCCGGCAGCCAGCAAGCCTGGCGCGTCCGTTTCAGGACCCAGCGCCGTGGCCGTGTCAGGGAAGGGGGTGTCGGGTTCCAGCCAGGGGATCATGTCGCCATGATAAGAAAGCGCAAGCCTGAAATCGTGCGGACAGAAAAAAAGCCCGATGGCGAACCATCGGGCTTGAAAGGTACCTTAGAAAAGGTTCAGGAGGTACCGAGGAGACAACCTTTCAGGGAGTGTCGCTTGTCCAGAGCGACATCTCTCAGATTTGGTTCCGGGGCCAAAGTTCAAGCTGACCGGGCTCACAAACCTGCAAAGTTTTGTAATCCCACTCGAACGGGCCCCTGACTATCCGTTCTCAGGCAGCCTTGCGCGACTTGGTCGAAGCAGCTTGCGTGGCCTTCACAGCGGTGTTGGTGATGGCCTGGAAGTTGGCTTCGGCGACGTCAGCAGCTTGCTTGGCAGCCTTTTGCACGGAGTCAAAAGCGTTGTTGGCGGCGGCAACAGCCGACTTCACCAGCACGACGGCGTTTTCAGAGCCGGCAGGTGCGTTCTTCACGGCGTTGTCCACCACGGAAGCGAACTTCTTCTGAGCTTCGGCGATTTGCGATTCGGCCAGCTTGCTCACTTCAGAGCTGGTGGACGAAGCGATGTCGTACAGGTGACGGCTGTAGGCAGCGGCCTTTTCAGCGGAAGGTTGCAGCAGGCTTGCTTGCAGAGCCAGCAATTCTTGAGCGTCCTTCACAGCCAGCACAGCCTTGGTGTGCTCGGCGGCTTCGTCCAGCGTGGCCTTGGCAACTTGCAGGTTCAGTTCCAGAACCTTTTCAACACCTTCGAAAGCCTTTTGGCCCAGGTCGAACAGGGTGGCGAGGTTGGCTTTCTGGGTGGCCAGCAGTTGTTCAGCGGTCAGCATGACGATTCTCCGTACGTGTTGATGGGTTGAATTGCAGTTGGCTTGGTGGTCCTTGAACCTTTGTTGCGCTGCAACATGATTCTCAGTATAGGCATCCGGAAAAACTTTGCAAGTACTTTTTGTGCGGTGCAGCAAAAGTGCTGCGCGAATGTCAAAAAGTTTACTTTCTGGCGGTTTGCTGCACTTGGCGGCAGCTTGTCGCACCAGAGACGCCCATGAGCCTTCCTTCTGTGGTCAATAAGGTACCGGCATCGCCTACACTTGCCGACGCCCACATATTTACTCACTTGTGATCCATTCATCATGAGCCTGCTCAACGTTCCTGCTGGCGCCAAGGCGCCTGACGTCTTCAACGTCATCATCGAAATCCCCGCTAACGCTGATCCGATCAAGTACGAGATCGACCACGAAACCGGCGCCGTCTTCGTCGACCGTTTCATGGGTACGGCCATGCACTACCCCTGCAACTACGGCTACGTGCCTCAGACCATTGCCGCTGACGGTGACCCCGTCGACGTGCTGGTCGTGACGCCGTTCCCCCTGCAGCCTGGCGTGGTCATCCCTTGCCGTCCTCTGGGCATCCTGAAGATGGAAGACGAAGCTGGCGGCGACTCCAAGCTGGTGGCCGTGCCGACCGAAAAGATCTGCGCCATGTACAAGGACATCCAGAAGCTGGAAGACCTGCCTGTGCTGCTGGTGTCGCAGATCAAGCACTTCTTCGAGCACTACAAGGATCTGGAACCCGGCAAGTGGGTGAAGGTCACCGGCTGGGATGGCATCGATGCCGCCAAGGCCGAAGTGACCACCGGTCTGGCTGCATTCGCCAAGCAACACTGATCTGAAGTATCGGGCAGGGCGCCTTTCGAGGCGTCTTGCTCATTGAAAGAAAAGCCGCCTGCGTGAGCATGGCGGCTTTTTGTTTGGCTGCGTTCGCGCCTGTTGAGGGCCTGTCGAATCAGGCGACGCGCTTGATCACCTTCTCCAGCGTCGACACGATCTGATCGATCTGGCTGTCGTTGATGATCAGTGGTGGCGAGATGGCGATGTTGTCGCCCGCCGCTCTCAGCAGCACGCCTTCTTCCCAGCAGCCCAGGAAGACCTCGAAAGCCCGGCGGCCAGGCGCGGCGCCAGCCCGTGGTGCGAACTCGATGGCGCCGACCATGCCGGTGTTGCGGATGTCCACGACGTTGGGCAGCCCCTTGAGGCTGTGTACCGCCGCTTCCATCTTGGCGTGCATGGCCTGGCCGCGTGTGAGCAGGCCCTCCTCGTCGTAGGTGTCCAGTGTGGCCAGGGCCGCGGCGCAGGCCATGGGGTGGCCGGAGTAGGTGTAGCCGTGCGGCAGTTCGATGCCCGCTGGCGCTTGCATGAAGGTGTCGTGGATGCCTTGCTTCACGAACACGGCGCCCATGGGGATCGTGCCATTGGTGATGCCTTTGGCGGCGGTGATCATGTCGGGTGTGACGCCATAGACCTGCGCCGCAAACGGTGCGCCCAGGCGGCCGAAACCGGTGATCACTTCGTCAAAGATCAGCAGGATGCCGTACTTGTCGCAGATGTCGCGCAGGCGTTGCAGATAGCCTTTCGGGGGCAGCAGCACGCCTGTGGAGCCGGCCATGGGCTCCACGATCACGGCCGCGATGGTGGAGGCGTCGTGCAGTGCGACCAGGCGCTCCAGGTCATCTGCCAGTTCGGCGCCATGCTCGGGCTGGCCTTTGGTGAAGGCGTTGCGTGCCAGATCATGCGTGTGCCGCAGGTGATCCACGCCCGAGAGGCTGGAGCCGAACATCTTGCGGTTGGGCCCCATGCCCCCGAGCGCCGTGCCCGCGAAGTTGACGCCGTGATAACCACGTTCGCGACCGATCAGGCGCGTGCGATGCGACTCGCCGCGCAGGCGGTGGTAGGCCAGGGCGATCTTCAGTGCCGTCTCGACCGATTCCGAGCCGGAGTTGGTGAAGAACACGCGATTGAGGCCTTCGGGTACGTACTTCTGCAGGCGATCTGCGAGCTGGAAGGCCAGCGGGTGCCCCATCTGGAAGGGCGGGGCAAAGTCCATTTCGCCTGCCTGTCGGGCGATGGCCTCCACGATGCGCGGGCGGCTGTGCCCTGCGTTGACGCACCACAGGCCGGCCGTGCCATCCAGGATCTGGCGGCCTTCCGGCGTCCAGTAATGCATGTCCTTGGCCTTGCTCAGCAGGCGCGGTGCCTGTTTGAAGTCGCGGTTGGCCGTGAAGGGCATCCAGAAGGCGTCGAGGTTCAAGTCCATGTTGTTCTCCTTGTCGAGGCTCGGTGCGGGCCCTCGGCCATGGTGCACCTTCTCGGGGTTTTGATGTGGATGCGGCGAGGGCCCCAATGGCACCAACTTTGCTCGCAAAAAGTGACAAATCGGCTCCGGGCTAGCCCTTGCGCTGCCGGGGGGGCGTTATCGGTCGTCGTGTTCGTGCGACTTTGTTGTCTTTTTGCGTCAATCGCGTGCGCATTCTTTCGCGCACTCGTCCCCCGCGTATGAAGGGTCTGGTCTTATATAAGACATAAGTCTTTGCAAGCTGGCCCAAACCAACGTAGAATCGCGGGTTTTCAAGTACTTCCCTACCAACCCCCGGAGATCTCGTCATGACGAAACTCACACGTGAACAGCAAATCGCTGCCCTGGAAAAAGACTGGGCCGAAAACCCCCGCTGGAAGCTGGTCAAGCGCGGTTACTCCGCTGCTGACGTTGTGCGCCTGCGCGGCAGCCTGCAGCCTGAGTACACCCTGGCCAAGAACGGCGCTGAAAAGCTGTGGGAAAAGGTCAACGGCGGCGCCAAGAAGGGCTACGTGAACGCTTTCGGCGCGATCACCGCTGGTCAAGCCATGCAACAGGCCAAGGCTGGTCTGGAAGCCGTGTACCTGTCGGGCTGGCAAGTTGCTGCTGACGGCAACACCTCCGAAACCATGTACCCCGACCAGTCGCTGTACGCCTACGACTCCGTCCCCACGATGGTTCGTCGTATCAACAACACGTTCAAGCGTGCTGACGAAATCCAATGGTCGCGTGGCATCAACCCCGGCGACGAAGGCTTCGTTGACTACTTCCTGCCTATCGTTGCTGACGCTGAAGCCGGTTTCGGTGGCGTTCTGAACGCTTTCGAACTGATGAAGAACATGATCGCCGCAGGTGCTGCTGGCGTTCACTTCGAAGACCAGCTGGCTGCTGTGAAGAAGTGCGGTCACATGGGTGGCAAGGTGCTGGTTCCTACCCGCGAAGCCATCGAAAAGCTGATCGCTGCTCGTTTCGCTGCTGACGTGATGGGCGTGCCCACCATCGTTCTGGCTCGTACCGATGCTGAAGCCGCCAACCTGCTGACCAGCGACTACGACGAAAACGACAAGCCTTTCCTGACTGGCGAACGCACTCAAGAAGGCTTCTACCGCGTGAAGAACGGCCTGGAGCAATCCATCAGCCGTGGCGTTGCTTACGCTCCTTACGCTGACCTGGTCTGGTGTGAAACCGGCGTGCCTGACATCGGCTTCGCTCGTGAATTCGCTCAAGCCGTGCACGCTGCTTGCCCTGGCAAGCTGCTGTCGTACAACTGCTCGCCTTCCTTCAACTGGAAGAAGAACCTGAACGACTCGCAAATCGCTTCGTTCCAGGAAGAGCTGTCGGCTCTGGGCTACAAGTACCAGTTCATCACCCTGGCTGGTATCCACATCAACTGGTTCAACACCTTCCAGTTCGCCCACGCTTACGCTCGCGGCGAAGGCATGAAGCACTACACCAACATGGTGCAAGAGCCCGAATTCGCAGCTCGCGAAAAGGGTTACACCTTCGTGTCG
>NZ_DASUIS010000151.1:0-6787 GCF_036279675.1 Aquabacterium sp.
GCGCCGACGGCGCCATCGAGTACCTGGGGCGGACCGATCACCAGGTCAAGATTCGTGGCTTGCGCATCGAACTCGGTGAAATCGAGTACCACCTCACCCGGCAGCCTGAAGTCAAGGAGGCGGTGGTGCTGGCTGTGCGCACCTCTTCGCCTGCTGCACAAGGCGATCAACGGCTGGTAGCGTATGTCACGCCGGCCACTGCGCCCAGTGCCCCCTCCCCTGACATCGCGTTCCTGCAGCGTGTGCTGCCCGGGCAACTCAGAACCGTCTTGCGTGGCGTGCTGCCCGAGCACATGGTGCCCAACGCCCTGGTGGTGCTGCCGACCTGGCCCCTGAGTGCCAACGGCAAGCTGGACCGCAAGGCCCTGCCGCTGCCGGATGAAACGGCCTTCGTGCACCATGTGTATGCACCGCCAGACAACGAACTGGAGGCAGCCCTGGCCAGCATCTGGCAGGACCTCCTGCAGGCACCTCAGGTCGGCCGCTTCGACAACTTCTTTGATCTGGGGGGGCACTCCCTGCTCGTGATCAGGATGGCCGAGCGCCTGCGCCCCATGGGCTGGCATGTGGACATGCGCACGGTGTTTGAAACACGCACCTTGGCGGAACTGGCAGACGCCCTGGTTCGCCGCGACGTGTCCGAGCCAGCGGTGCCCGTCAATCTGATTCCCTCAGAATGCGCCCACATCACGCCGGCCATGTTGCCCCTGATCTCGCTCAGCCAGGCGCAGATCGACCGCGTCGTGGCCGACACCTGCGGCGATGCGCGGCTGGTGCAGGACATCTACCCCCTGACACCATTGCAGGAGGGCATGCTGTACCACCACGTGGTGGCGCTTCAATCAGCGTCAGGCATGGGGGACGCCTACATCATGCCGATGTTGGTACGCACCGCCTCACGCGCGCAGCTCGATACCATGCTGACAGCCTTCCAGCAGGTGATCGACCGCCACGATGCCTTGCGGACGGCCGTCTGCTGGGAGGGCTTGCCTCGCCCCGTTCAGGTGGTGTTGAGAAGCGCAACGCTGCCGGTAGATCACCTGCCCTTGCAGGGTGAGGATGATGTGCTGGCGTGCTTGCAGGCGCGCATGCAGCCGGAAAACCTGCACATGGCGCTCAACCGAGCCCCCCTGGTTCGCGTTGAAACAGCGCAGGACGGCGACGCCTGGTATGCCTTGGTCTACCTGCATCACCTGGTGGACGACAACTACTCCTTGCAGCGTGTACTGAGCGAGTTGCGACTCTTCATGAGTGCGCCGCATGTGGCCTTGCCGCCGGCTGTGCCTTATCGCGGCTTTGTGGCCCGTGTGCTGGCCAAGGCCGAGCGCAGCGATGCAGCAAATTTCTTTACCCGCTATCTTGCTGGCGTGGACGAGCCCACAGCGCCTTTCGGACTGCTGGACGTGCATGGTGACGGCAGTGCGTCTGAAGAAGCCAGCTTGAGCATCAGCAACAGGCTGTCGCGCAGCGTGACCGAGCAGGCGCGGCGCCATGGTGTGGCCACCGCAGCCGTGTTTCATGCTGCCTGGGCCCTGGTGGTGGCGCAAGCCAGCGGGCGAGATGATGTCGTGTTCGGTACGGTGCTCAGCGGCCGTCTGCATGCCGGTGAGGGCGCAGCGGAAACCGTTGGCGCCTTCATCAACACGCTGCCCCTGCGGCTGGCCTTGCAGCATTGCACGGCGCGCCAGGCTGTGATGCAGGTGCAAGGTGACTTGCTGAGCCTGAGTGCGTGTGAACACGCGCCCTTGTCGCTCGCGCAGCGGTGCAGCGATCTGCCGGCAGGTACGCCCCTGTTCACCGCGGTGCTGAACTTCCGGCACAAGCAAGATGATGCGCCCCTCGACGACCTGGAACTGGCGCCCGGCATCGAGCTGCTGAGCGCGCAGGAGCGGAGCAACTATCCGCTGGTGATGTCCATCGACGAGGCTGGCGGGCAGTTCAAGCTGAAGGCGCAGGTACCCGCACATGTCGGTGCCAAGCGTCTGGCGCGCATGCTGGAAACGGCGCTGACATCCATGGTGGCGGCCCTGGCTGGCACGACAGATGTGAGCGCGCTGTCGCTCAAGGTCTGGCCCGATGACGAATTGGACCTCGTGCTGCGCCGCTTCAACCAGACCACCGAGCCCCTTGCCCGGGGTGTGCGGGTGCCGCAGCTTGTCACCGAGTGGGCGATGCAGCAACCAGACGCCGCCGCCATCGAGATGCAGGGCGAGATCCTGAGTTATGGCGAGCTGGACCAACGCGCCAATCAGTGGGCGCACCATCTCCGCCACATGGGCGCAGGCCGTGGCAGCATCGTGGCGCTTTGCCTGCCCCGCAGCCCCGATTTGATCACCGGGCTGCTCGCCATCCTGAAATCGGGTGCGGCCTATGTGCCTGTAGATCCCAGCTATCCTGCAGCGCGCATGGCCCACATGCTTCAGGACAGTGGTGCGCAGTTCATCGTCACGGATGCCGGCACGGCGCCTTCTTTGCCCGCAACCGAGGCCAGATTGCTGTTGGTGGACGCGGATGCAACGCTGTTGAGCGCCTGCAATACCCACACGCTCGAACCTGGTGATGGCGCATCGGATGAGGATCCCGCTTATGTGATCTACACCTCCGGCTCCACCGGCACGCCCAAGGGCGTGATGGTCAGCCATGCCGGCCTGGTCAACCTGGCCAGACGTCAGCAAGCGTCCCTGGGTGTGACGAGCCAGAGTCGGGTTCTGCAATTCGGCTCGATCAGCTTTGACGCCAGCATCTGGGAATGCCTGCTGGCCTGGGGCTCGGGCGCCTGCCTGGTGTTGGCGCATCGAGAGGATTTGCTGCCCGGCCCGGCGCTCTACGGCACCTTGCGTGACCACGCCATCACCCATGCCTTGTTGCCCCCTGTGGCCGTGAGCATGATGCCCTCGCACGATGGGCTGGATGCCTTGCAGGTCTTGTGCGTGGGTGGCGAGGCCTGCCCGAGTGGACTGGCCCAACGCTGGGCGCGGCCCGAGATGGGCCGGCGTCTGGTCAACTTGTATGGCCCCACCGAGGCCACGGTGTGCGCGACCAGCCACGAGTGCACACCTGATGAAGCGGGCGCCGTACCCATAGGCAAGCCTCTGCCGAATGCCCAGGTGTATGTGCTCAATGCGCGCATGCAGCCGGTTGGTGTGGGCGTGGTCGGCGAGATCCACATCGGCGGGGCGGGCGTGGCCTTGGGCTACCTCCACCGGCCTGAGCTCACAGCCGAGCGATTTGTGCCAGATCCCTTCTCGCCGCATGGCGGCCGCCTGTACAAGACAGGCGATCTGGCGCGCTGGACCGCCGATGGCAGCCTGGTGTACCTCGGCCGAAATGACCAGCAGGTCAAACTGCGCGGCTTCCGCATCGAATTGGGAGAGATTCAGTCGCATCTGCTTTCGCTGCCTTCGGTGCGCGAAGCGGTTGTCCTGATCGAGCAGGACCAGGCTCAGCAACCCAGGCTGGTGGCGTATGTCACGCCAGCACCGACCGCACGAGGCCCGGACGATGACGCACTGCGCGCTGAGGATTTGCGCGCAGCCATGCGGGTAGCCTTGCCGGCCTACATGGTGCCCAGCGTGTTCCATGTGCTGGATGCCCTGCCCTTGACCGCCAATGGCAAGCTGGACAAGTCCAGGCTTCCTGCCTCCCTGGCATGCAGTGAGGACGCCTCGGCGGGCGACAGCCCCCAAGGGGAGCTCGAAGAGCTGCTCGCCAGCATCTGGCGTGAGTTGCTGGCCGCGCCGGCGATCCAGCGCCACGACAACTTCTTTGACCTGGGCGGGCACTCCCTGCTGATTGTTCAGATGCTGGACAAGCTGCGCGCCCATGGTCATGTGGTGGACGTGCGCAACGTGTACGCCGCGGCCGATCTGGCCGACATGGCTGCGCGAATCGAGGCGATGGGCGAGCTCGTGGGCCCCGCCGTGGCCACGGTGCCAGCCAATCTGATCGAGGTGGGTTGTGCCGCCATCACCCCGGATATGCTGCCTCTGGCCACGCTCTCGCAAGCGGAGGTGGATCACCTGGCGGCCCAAGTACCCGGTGGCATCAGCAACATCCAGGACATCTATCCGCTGGTCCCGCTTCAGGCAGGGATGTTGTTCCACCGACTGTTGAACCCCGAGGCGGGCGATGCCTACATCCTGCCATTGGTGCTGGAGTTCGATGCGCACGACCGGCTGCAATCCTTCGTCAGTGCCCTGCAAGAGGTCGTGAATCGGCACGACGTCCTGCGCACTGCCGTGTACTGGAGCGGTTTGGCCAAACCCATGCAGGTGGTCTGGCGCCAGGCCAGCCTGAGCCTGGAGCAGTTCGAGTTCTCCAGCGCGATGCAGGATGGCGACACACGGCGTGAAGAGTTCCTGTCCTTGATGTCGATGGCCCACATGCGCATGGACATGGGCAAGGCGCCCTTGATCCGCCTGGTCGCGGGGCACATCGATGCCGACAAATGGATGCTGTCCTTGAACGTGCATCACATGGTCTGTGACCACGTCTCGCTGGAGGTGGTGTTGCAGGAGGTGCAGGCCTGCATGCGTGGCCAGTCGGCCATGTTGCCAGAGGTGGTGCCCTACCGCGATTTCGTCTGGCGCAGCCTGCAACGAGGCACCGACGAGGAAGCGAGCCGCTACTTCACGCAGCGGCTCGCTTCGGTCGAGCAGCCCTGCACCTTGTTCGATATGGCCGATGTTCACGGTGGCGGCCAGGCCTTGCAGGAGGCCCGGCAACCATTGAAGCCTGAGATCGCGCTTGGTTTACGCGCGGCTGCTCGCCAGTTGGGTGTCAGCCCTGCTGCCATCGTTCACGTGGCGTGGGCCTTGGTGGCCGGGCGTTGCGCGGGACAGAGCGACGTGGTGTTTGGCAGCGTGCTGTCTGGCCGCATGCAGGGTGAGGCCAGCGGCCATGCGCGCGCCCATCAAGGCCTGGGGGTGTTCGTCAACACCTTGCCCGTGCGGGTTGATCTGCGCGCGCAAAGCCCTGGCGAACTGGTTCGGGCCACACAGCGGGATCTGGTCGAACTCATCCGATTCGAGCAATCGTCCCTGGCCATGGCGCAGCGATGCAGTGGCGTGCAAGGCGACGAGCCCTTGTTCAACGCCGTTCTGAACTACCGGCACAGCGCCGCAGAACAGGCTAGCCTGGGCCAGTTGGATGGCGTGCGCGTGGTGGCCAGCCTGGAGCGCACGAACTACCCGCTGAGCATCTCGGTTGATGACTATGGCACCGGCTTTGGCTTGAGCACCCAGACGCGATGGCCCGCTGATGCAGGGCGCATCAACGCGTACATGGAAACGGCGCTGACTTCGCTGACGCAGGCGCTGCAAGCCGAGCCGGATGGCGGGCACTCCCCTAGCCTGACGCAACTGGAGGTGTTGCCCGCGGTCGAAAAACGGCTGCTGCTGGACACGTTCAGTGTCAGCGGCAAGCGTCAGGTCCCGGAACTCGGCATGGCGCCTGAAGTTCACCAAGTGCACGCCCTGTTTGAAGCACAGGCCCGCATGCGTCCAGATGCGCTGGCCATGCGCTACGGTGACCAGCAGTGGTCTTATGCCCAACTGGATGCACAGGCCGATGGCCTGGCTGCCTACCTGCAATCGCTTGGGGTCGAGGCCGATACGCTGGTGGCCATCGTGGTGGACCGTGGGCCGCAAGTCATCCTTGGCTTGCTGGCCAGCCTGAAGGCCGGCGGTGCCTACGTGCCGGTGGACGCCAGCTACCCCGTGGAGCGGATCGCCTACATGCTCGGGGATGCCAGACCGGCGGTCATCCTGACCAGCGCGCAAACCCACGAGCGGGTTCGGGCGCTGGAGGCCGCGGCTCAGGCTGTAGTGGTGAACCTGGATGCGGTCACGCCCTGGCACACCTCACCAGCCACACCTTTGAAGCCATCGAATGGCCATGAGGCGGGGCGCCACCTGGCCTATGTGATCTACACCTCGGGCTCAACCGGTCAACCCAAGGGCGTGATGGTCGAGCATCGTGGGCTGTGCCAGTTGCTGGCCGCTTCTGTCTCGGTGCTCGCGCTGGATGAACACAGCCGCGTCCTGCAGTTTGCCTCGACCAGCTTTGACGCGTCTGCCTGGGAGTGGATGATGGCGCTGTGTGTTGGCGGCAGTTTGCATCTGGCCGATCAGGCTGACGTGCTGCCAGGCCCACCGCTTCAGCAAACACTTCAGCGCCATGGGATCACCCATGTGTTGTTGTCGCCGGCCGTGATGAACGCCTGGCCCCTGGGTGAGGCTGCCAACAGCCTGCGGACCTTGATTGCTGGTGGCGACGCCTGCCCGGCCGCTTTGGCCAGGCAGTATGCGCGGGGGTGCCGTTTCGTGAATGCGTATGGGCCTACAGAGGCCTCTGTGTGCGCGACGCTGGAAATCTGCGATCCCGATGAACTGGACAAGGTCGATGCAGGCGTGGCCGTGTCGATCGGGCGGCCACTTGGCGGGGCCCACATCCATATCCTCGACAAGTTCGGCCGGCCCGTGCCCATCGGGGCTACCGGCGAGATCCACATCGGCGGCGATGGCGTCGCGCGTGGCTATCTCCATCGCCCCACCTTGACGGCAGAGCGCTTTGTGCCCGATCCGTTCAGCCAGGACGTGGACGCGAGACTCTACAAGACCGGGGATCTGGCCCGTTGGCGCGAAGACGGTCGCATCGACTATCTGGGGCGGCAGGATCACCAGATCAAGGTGCGGGGCTTCCGCATCGAGCCAGGCGAAATCGAAGCCCGGTTGCTGGCTCAGCCTGGTGTGCAGGAGGCGGCCGTGCTGGCCGTCAAGGCTGGTAG
>NZ_DASUIS010000152.1:0-8616 GCF_036279675.1 Aquabacterium sp.
TGGTCCACGCTGCGTTGACGTTGATGCCGATCCTTCAGGCGCACATAGATGCTGACCTGGTTGCGCCCCAATGAAAAGCCCGTGTTGATGGTGGACAGCGTGTAGCTGACTTCGGGCATGTGGCGGATCAGCGCTTCGACATCATGCGTGCGGGCCTCCGTGGCTTCCAGCGAGGTGCCGGCCGGCGTATAGAAGTTGACGAAGGTCTCGGAGTAATCGGCCTTGGGCACGAACTCGGTGCCCATCAAGGGCATCAGGGCCAGGCTGCCAACCAGGCTGCCGGCTGCGAGCAGCATGGTCCACCAGGGGTGGTCCAGCGCCCAGGACAGCAGGTGCTGGTAGGCCTCGCCCAGCGAGTCGGCCCAGCGTTCCACCGCGCCCGTCATGCGGCCGATGCTGCGCTCATACCAGGATGCAGACGTGGTGACGTCACCCTGGCGGTGAATGGCGGGGTCATGCCAGATGCTCGACAGCATCGGGTCCAGCGTGAAGCTCACGAACATGGAGATCATCACGGCCGCCACGATGGTGATGCCGAACTCGTGGAAGAACTTGCCGATGATGCCGCCCATGAAGCCGATGGGCAGGAACACCGCCACGATGGACAAGGTGGTGGCCAGCACGGCCAGGCCGATCTCTCTGGTGCCGTCCATGGACGAGTCCAGCGCGGATTTGCCCATCTGCACGTGCCGCACGATGTTCTCGCGCACCACGATGGCATCGTCGATCAGCAGGCCCACGCACAGGCTCAGGGCCATCAGCGTGATCATGTTGATGGAGAAGCCGAAGGCATACATGAACAGGAAGGTGCCGATGATGGAGATCGGCAGTGTGAGGCCGGTGATGACGGTGGAGCGCCAGGAGTTCAGGAAGAGGAACACGATGCCCACGGTCAGCACGGCGCCTTCGATCAGCGTTTCGCGCACGGTGGACACGCTCACGGCGATGGGGCGGCTGTTGTCGCGGATGATGTCGACCTTCATGCCCGGTGGCAGTTCCTTTTGTACCTGGGTGACCACCTCGCGCAGGCCTTTGGCCACATCCAGCGTGTTCTCGCCCTGTGCCTTGAGGACTTCCAGTGCGAGCGTGCGCTTGCCGTTGTACAGGGCCAGTGTGTCCAGCTCCTGCGGACCATCGATCACATCGGCGACCTGGCTGAGGCGGATGGGCTGGTTGGCGCGCGTGGTGATGATGAGGCGCTCGAAGTCGCGCACGGTCTTCAGGCGCGCATCGATCTGCACGACGCGGTCTTGCTCCTTGGTGCGCACGCTGCCGGCCGGCTGGTCCTGATTTTCCAGGCGCACGGCGTTGGCCACCTGTTCGGCACGCAGGCCCAGCGCCTGCAGCGCTTGTGGCTTGAGGTAGACGTTGATCTGGCGCTTGAGCGCGCCCACCAGGTTGACCGAGCCGACGCCGCGCACGTTTTCCAGTCGCTTGCGCAGGATCTGGTCGGCGTAGGTGCTCAAGGCCTGCTCGCTTTGCGAGGCATCCGGCGAGGTCAGTGCCAGCGAGAAGATCGGGCGGTTGGCCGGGTCAAAGCGCAGGACGCGCGGCTCCTTCACTTCATCGCGCAGGGTGGGGCGGATGGCCGAGAGCTTTTCGCGCACGTCATCGGCAGCGCGGCGCCCATCGACGTCCAGATTGAACTGCACGATGACGACCGAGCTGCCTTCATAGGAGCGCGAGTACAACTGGTTGATGCCCGCCACCGTGTTGACGGCTTCTTCGACCTTGCGGGTGACTTCCGATTCGATGATCTCGGGCGAGGCGCCGGGGTAGTCCAGCTGGATGGCCAGCGTGGGCAGTTCGATGTCGGGGAACTGATCGACCTTGAGGCGCTGATAAGAGAACAGACCGAGCACGACCAGGGCCAGCATGACCATGGTGGCCAGCACCGGGTTGTTGATGGACAGGCGGGTGAACCACATGCGGTGCGTTTCCTGACGGCTATCAGCGCGTGGCTGCGGCGGGCTGTTCGAGCTTGACGGCCTGGCCGTCATGCACGGTGCCGCTGGCGTTGCGCACGATCATGTCGCCAGCCTGCAGGCCTTCGACCACCTCCTGCATGGGCTGCCCATCGGGGCTCTTGCCGCTGTGCGTGCCCAGTTTCACGTTGACCCTGCTCACCTTGCCCTGGCTGACGCGCAGCACCTGGTCACGGCCCGATTCCCTGGTGATGGCGCTCAAGGGTACCGCGAGCGCGTCGCGTTGCGCCAGCATGATCTCGCCCTGGGCAAACAGGCCCTGGCGCAGGGCAGGGTGGCTGGGCAAGGCCAGGTAGACCATGACCGAGCGGGTGTCGGCTGTGGCGCTGGGGTTGATGCGGGCAATGCGGGCAGTGACGGCTTCGCTCAAGCCGTCAAGATGGAGAGTGGCGGGGCTGCCTACGCGCACTTGCGTGACGTCCTGCGGCGAGAGTGGGGCCTGCAACTCCAGGCTGTTCAAGTCCACCACTTCCACGATGCGGCCATCCACGGCCACGCGTTCGCCCGCTTGCACGAAGCGCTGCGAGATCTGCCCGGCAATCGGCGCGCGCACGGTGCTGTCCTTCAAGGCCTTGCTGGCCAGGTCGACGGCGGCCTGTGCGGCCTCGTAGGCCGCTTTGGTACCAGCGGCATTGGACAGCGAGGTGTCCAGCGCATTGCGCGAGATGAAGCCTTGCGCAATGAGCGCCTGGTTGTTGTCGAGGTTCTGCTGGGCGATCTGCCACTGGGCCTTGGCTGTGGCAGCTTGCTGGCGGGCCTGTTGCAGCCTGGTGTCGAACTCCTGGGGGTCGAGCTTGCCGATGACCTGATCGGCCTTGACATGGTCACCCTCACGCACTTTCAGGCTCAGCAGCTCGGCGGCCACCTTGGCCTTGACGATGGCCGAGCGCTGGGCGCTCAGGCTGCCCGAGATGGCGATGGTGTGTGTCAGTGGAGTCGGCTGGATGGTCATGACCTCGCGTGACGTCAGTGTCATCTGGGGCGCCTGCGCGCTGGCAGAACTCTGCGCCAGTTCGCTTTGCTGTGCCTTCTTGTGCACGATGGCGCGGCCGATGCCACCACCCAGAACCAGCACACCGGCTGCCAGGGCGATCCACTTGGTTTTGTTGCTCATGTCTCTTGGTGTTGTGCGGTGCCGGGCCGGACCTCGAGGCCTCTCAGCAGCAATTCGATCTGGGTCGTCATGAAACGCTCCGGATCGAGCGGTACCGGGTTGGCCGTGCAGACCGATGTGCACTGGCGATACAGGATGAGGAACTGCAGCGGGGCAATCAGCGCATGGACGACCGAGGTCACGTCCATGTTCCGGAACTCCTGGCGGTCGATGCCACGCTGCACGGCGCGTGCCAGCAAGGCATGGCTGGGCGCGACCACCTCGTCCACATAAAACTGTGCCAGCTCCGGAAAGTTGGCGGCCTCGGCCATGATCAGCACCAGCAGCCCGGATGCCTTGGACGAGCCCACCCGCGACCACCATGTGTGGGCCAGCAGGTGCAGGGCATCCGATGTGCTGCCGTCAAATTGCTCCAGCAACTCTTCACCTTCCACGATGACCTGTGTGAGGTAGGCGCGAACCACTGCCTTGAAGAGCTCGTCCTTGCTGGGGTAGTAGAGGTACAGCGTGCCTTTCGATACACCGGCCAGCTTCGCGACTTCCTCAGCTCGCGTGGCCGCCAGGCCCTTTTCGACGAACAGGTTCATGGCCGCTTCCAGCAACTCGTGCGGACGGGCGGCCTTGCGCCGCTGGCGCACCTTGGGGGCCAAAGCCGCCACGGCTGCCGCGATCGGGCACGAAGACCCGCTGGCGTCCGGTTTGTCCGCAGGTACGGGCAGGGCAGAAGCAGGCGAGGGTACGCGGCTCAAGGCGGTGACTTCCAAAATAACTGACTGGTGGGTCAGTAATGTAGCCGTGCGATTCGGCTCGGTCAAACCGTCTGCGCAGATGCTGGCAAGGGGCCGGCTTGGCTATCATGCAATTCGATTTGTCAGTTCTGCAGAGCCCATTCATGGAAAGACCTCAAGCGCAAGAGCGGGCGGCTTACGCCCACTTCAGCACCATCACCACCCGCTGGATGGACAACGACATCTACGGGCACGTCAACAACGTGACCTACTACAGCTACTTCGATACGGCCGTGAACCGTTACCTGATCGAGGCGGGCGTGCTGGACATCCACCAGGGCGACGTCATCGGCCTGGTCATCGAGACGCATTGCAACTACTTTGCCTCTCTCGAGTTCCCGAAGAACGTGGATGCCGGCATCCGCGTGGCCCATATCGGCAAAAGCAGCGTGCGCTACGAGATCGGCCTGTTCGATGAAGGCGAGCCGATGTCGGCGGCGGTGGGGCACTTCGTGCATGTGTATGTGGACCGCAGCACGCGTCGCCCCGTGCCCTTGCCTGAGCCTTTCGTGAAGGCGCTGCAAGCCCTGCAGGTCAAGCCCAAGGCAGATTGAGATGCCCCACCCGAAGTCGGTGCCGCGTGAGCCGGATGTGATCACGCCCGAGTCGATCGCTGCCGTGGATCACGCCATCACGTCGCGGCGCTCGATCAGGCGGTTCCTGACCAAGCCTGTGCCGCGTAAGCTGATCGAGGAGATCCTGCGTGTCGCGTCGCGCTCACCGTCGGGCAGCAACACCCAGCCCTGGCGTGTGCATGTGCTGACGGGTGCCAGTCGTCAAGGCCTGGTCGACAAGATCATGGCCGCGTACAACGACCCCGCTCAGGCGGCACAGCACAAGACGGAAGAGGGCTATTACCCTGCGAAGTGGGAACCGCCCTATGCCGATCGGCGCCGACAGGTCGGGCTCGACCTGTACGGTTTGCTGGAGATCGGCCGCGAAGAGAAGGCGCGCATGCACGCGCAGCAGGGCCGCAACTACGCCTTCTTCGATGCGCCCGTCGGGCTGATCTTCACCATCGATCGCAGCTTGGGCCGAGGCAGCTGGATGGATTGCGGCATGTTCCAGCAGACCGTCATGATCGCGGCGCGCGCACGCGGCCTGGATACCTGTCCACAAGCGGCGTTCAACCAGTACCACCGCATCGTCAGCGCCCATCTGGAACTGGATGACGAGACCGAGATGGTGGTAGTGGGGATGGCCCTGGGGTATGCGGATCCGGATGCGATCGACAATACTTTACTGTCGGATCGGGAGCCTGTATCTGGCTTCGCGCGTTTCCTGGATTGAGCGAGACCCATGCTGGAATAGGGGGATCCTAGGGTTATCCCTTGATGGTTGCTCATGTGGTTTCCGGTCTGCTCGGTCTAAGATCTGGCCGCCGATCTGAGTCGGCCTGTTTCCTGTTTTGGCCTGGCTGGTCAATTGCGTTTCACTCTTTGTTCGGAGGTAGTTCCTATGAGCCTGATGGGCCAAATGATGCACATGCCCTTGATGATCTCCTCGCTGCTGACGCATGCAGCACGCCACAATGGCGACGTGGAGATCGTGTCCAAGCGTGTGGAAGGCGACATGCACCGCACCAACTGGACCGAGGTCGAACTGCGCTCGCGCAAGCTGGCTCAGGCACTTGACCGTCTGGGCCTGGAGGCGGGCGACCGCGTGGGCACGCTGGCCTGGAACGGCTACCGCCACATGGAGATCTACTACGCGGTCTCGGGCTCGCAGCGCGTCTGCCACACCATCAACCCGCGCCTGTTCCCGCAACAGGTGGCCTGGATTGCCAACGATGCGCAAGACAAGGTCATCTTCGTTGACCTGAACATCTTCCCGCTGGTCGAGAAGCTGGCGCCTTCGCTGCCTACGCTCAAACACGTGGTGCTGATGTGCGCGCGCGAGAACATGCCGCGTGAGTGTGCGCTGCCCAACCTGCATTGCTACGAAGACCTGATCGCGGCCGAAGACGGCAACTACAACTGGCCTTCGTTCGACGAGAACACCGCGGCTTCCATCTGCTACACCTCGGGCACGACCGGCAACCCCAAGGGCGCCGTGTACTCGCACCGCTCGACCGTGCTGCACGCGTTCGCCGCTGCCCTGCCTGACGCCATGAGCCTGAAGGCCACGGACACCGTGCTGCCTGTGGTGCCCATGTTCCACGTCAATGCCTGGGGCCTGCCTTACACGGCTGCCATGGTTGGTTGCAAGCTGGTGTTCCCGGGTCACCATCTGGATGGCGCTTCGCTGTACAACCTCTTCGAAGAAGAGAAGGTCACCATGAGCGCTGGCGTGCCCACCATCTGGTTGGGCCTGCTGAACCATGTCAAGACCAACAACCTGAAGTTCAGCACCTTCAAGAGCACCATCATTGGTGGCGCAGCCTGCCCGCCCGCGATGATCCGCACTTTCGAGAACGACTACAACGTCGAAGTGATCCACGCCTGGGGCATGACCGAACTGTCGCCGCTGGGTACGCTGGGTCGTCTGAAGTCCAAGCACGCCGACTGGTCGACGGAAGACAAGCAGAAGCTGCTGGAAAAGCAGGGCAAGTCGGTCTATGGCATCGACATGCGCATCGTGGACGCCGAAGGCAAGGTGCTGCCCTGGGATGGCAAGTCCGCTGGCGATCTGGAAGTGCGCGGCCACTGGGTCATCAGCAGCTACTTCAACATCGACAAGTCGCCGCTGCATGACGGCTGGTTCCCCACGGGCGACGTGGCCACCATCGACCCCGATGGCTACATGCAGATCACCGACCGTTCCAAGGACGTGATCAAGTCCGGTGGCGAGTGGATCAGCTCCATCGACCTGGAAAACGCGCTGATGGCTCACCCCGCCGTGCAGGAGGCTGCCGCCATCGCCTGCCATCACCCCAAGTGGGACGAGCGTCCGCTGATGGTGGTGGTCAAGAAGCCTGGAGCCGAAGTCAGCAAGGAAGAGCTGATCGCTTTCTACAAGGGCAAGATCCCCAACTGGCAGACGCCTGATGACGTGGTGTTCGTGGAAGAGATCCCGCACACGGCCACCGGCAAGATCTCCAAGCTGCAGTTGCGCGAGAAGTTCAAAGACCACAAGCTGCCTACGGCTTGATCGTTGTGTGAAGCACACAGGGCGCTCCATTTGGAGCGCCTTTTTTTGCGTGTCATGTGCGCTGTTGCGCGCATGCGCACGGGATTTGTTCATTTACGCGCACTACCCGGAATGTGCGGGTCATCCCTGACGGCCTCCCTCAAGTCAGGGGGGTAAATTGGCCACGATCAGGTTCATCACGACACGGAGATATCAATGCGCTTCCATGTTCCCCAAGTTCGCACGCTGAGCTTTCTGGTAGCTGCCAGCCTGTCCGCTGGCGCGGCGTTGGCCCAGAAGGGTGAAACAGTCAAGATCGCCTGGATCGATCCGCTGTCCGGTCTGATGGCCAGCGTCGGCCAGAACCAGGTCAAGAGCTTCCAGTTCGTGGCCGAGAAGATCAATGCCAACAACCCGGCCGGCGTGAAGTTCGAGATCGTGAGCATTGACAACAAGCTCAGCCCGGCTGAATCGCTCAATGCCTTGAAGTCGGCAGCCGACCAGGGCATCCGCTACGTCGTGCAGGGGCTGGGATCGGGTTCCGCGCTGGCGCTGGTGGATGGGGTCAACAAGTACAACGAGCGCAACCCCGGCAAGGAAATCGTCTACCTGAACTATGCTGCGGTGGACCCTGATCTGACCAACAGCAAGTGCAGCTACTGGCACTTCCGTCTGGATGCCGACACCTCCATGAAGATGGAGGCGCTGACCACTTTCATCAAGGATCAGAAGGACGTTCAGAAGGTCTACCTGATCAACCAGAACTACGCGCACGGCCACCAGGTCTCCAAGTTCGCGAAGGAGAACCTCAAGCGCAAGCGTCCGGACATCCAGGTGGTGGGCGACGACCTGCACCCGCTGGCCCAAGTGCGTGACTTTGCGCCCTATGTGGCCAAGATCAAGGCATCGGGTGCCGACACCGTCATCACAGGCAACTGGGGCTCTGACCTGGCGCTGCTGGTCAAGGCCGCCAACGACGCCGGCCTGACCGCCAAGTTCTACACCTACTACGCCAACTTCGGTGGAACACCCACCGCCTTGGGCAAGACGGCCAATGGCCGCGTCTACCAGATCGGCTATGGCCACTACAACCTGGGTGGTCTGAATGGCCAGTTGGTGGCCGAGTTCAAGAAGCGCTTCAACGACGACTACTACTCTGCCGCCACCTACTCTGGCCTGCAGATGCTGACGATTGCCATGGCCAATGCCAAGTCGACCGATCCGGTCAAGGTGGCGTACGCGATGGAGGGCTTGAAGTTCAAGACCTTCAACGGTGAGGTCGAGATGCGCAAGACCGACCACCAACTGCAGCAAACCTTGTTCCTGGCGAAGTGGGCGCCGACCGATGCGAAGAACCCGTACAACGTCGAAGGTACTGGCATGACCTTCGTGCCGGTCAAGCAGTTTGACGCGTACGTGGCCAGCACGCCCACGTCGTGCCAGATGAAGCGTCCGTCCTGATGACGCTGAGGGCATGCGGGGGCGCCATGGCGTTCCGCATGCCCTTTTTTTGACCTGATCGTGGTGCCGGCGGTGGCTGGCGAAACGACCTTTGCGGGCCTGTCATGGAAACGTTTTTTGTCTTTGCCCTCAACGGGCTCAGCTACGGGCTGCTGCTGTTCATGCTCAGCTCCGGTCTGACGCTCATTTTCAGCATGAT
>NZ_DASUIS010000153.1:0-9748 GCF_036279675.1 Aquabacterium sp.
GAGCTCAAAGCCCATATCCAGGGCGCCTTGAACGTGGGCTGCACCCGCCAGGAAGTGGTCGAGGTGATCATGCAAATGGCCGTGTATGCGGGCTTCCCGGCAGCCGTGAATGCGTTGCTGGTGGCCAAAGAACTGTTTGCAGAAATCGACACCGCCACCCGGAACGCGGGTTGATGGCACTCATGGGCTTGGGCACACTCCTTGCTGGTTCACCAAGGTGGACTTACCAACAAGTCAAACAGGCCCCCGATGAGATTCGTATTTCTGTTGCCGCTGGTGTTTGCCAGTTCGGCCATGGCTGCGGCAGCGTCCGCACCCGACAACATCCTGGCTGAACTGTCGCGCTGCGACAGCAGCTTCTTCCAGGCGCTGAACCGCCAGGCCAGCGCGTTCTCGGCTACGCCTTACCTCGTCAAGAACGGCGCGGTGGCGACGTTCAAGGTGGCAGACCGCGCTGATGTCGACCGCAGCCTGCGCAGGTTCACGCCCACCATCAAGGTCAGCGGCCTGGAGGCCTTTGGCTACTTTGACGAGCACCTGAACCTGGGTGGTGATGAGGCCGTCATCTCCTGGGGCTTCATCCTGCGCTTACCGTTGGACAAGGTGCTCAAGTCCATGCAATCTCAACTATGGGACAACGCCCGACTGCAGCAAGAAGGCGATGTCTATGCGCGCTCCGAGCAGTGGGACCTGGCTCAACCGGAGGCCGGCTGGCAGAAGATCGACACACCTGGCGGCGCCGAATCCCGGCCCGGCACGATCGAGCGCGTGCTGCAGATCGAGACCTATGAAAAAGACGCGGCCATGACTCGCATGGCATGTACCCTGCGCGGCCCCGTGACCAATGAACTGCTGATGGCCACACGGCCAGACCTCGACGTCAAACCACAGGTCGGCAAATAAGCTTGTTGGCAAGCGGTCAGGAACAGGCCAACGGTGCCTAAACTGTGGCCTCATGACCAACATCCTGACCTTGACCATGAACCCGGCGGTCGATGTGTTCACATCGATCGATCGCGTCATCCCCGGCCACAAGCTGCGCTGCGAACCGGCACAGACGCACCCCGGTGGAGGCGGCATCAACGTCGCGCGGGTGCTGCATCGACTGGGCGCCGATGTGCGTGCGCTTTACACCTGTGGCGGCGTCACCGGTCGCATCCTGCAGGCGTTGCTGGCCCAGGAACAGATCCCCGCGCAAGCCATCAACATTGCCAACGAGACCCGTGAGAGCTTCACCGTTCACGAAGGTGCCAGCGGGCAGGATTTCCGATTCGTGCTGCCGGGGCCTGCCCTGAGCGAAGCCGAATGGCAGGCCTGCCTGGCAGCCCTGAGCCAGCCACAACCAGCGAAGTATGTGATCGCCAGCGGCAGCCTGCCCCCTGGCGTACCGGATGATGTCTATGCCCGGATGGCCACCCAGGCACGTGCCCAAGGCAGCCTGTTCGTGCTCGACACATCAGGCGCTGCCCTGAGTGCGGCGCTTCAGGCCGGCATCCACCTGGTCAAACCCAGCCTGAGGGAACTGCGAGACCTCACGGGGCTGCCCCTGGTATCCGAATCGGATTGGTGTGCAGCGGCTCGCGGCCTGATCCTGCAAGGGCAGGCCCACATGGTGGCGCTGTCTCTTGGTGAAGATGGCGCCCTGCTGGTCACCGCCGAACAAGCCTGGCGCGCCCACGCGCTGAAAGTCGATGTGGCCAGCACCATTGGCGCGGGAGACAGCTTTCTGGCTGGTCTGGTGTGGGCCCTGGACCAGCAACATGACCTGGCCCAGGCTTTGCGCCACGCCATGGCCGCAGGTGCCGCCGCCTTGTTGACATCCGGCACCGCATTGAGCCAGCCCGCAGACATCCAGCGGCTCCTGGGCGACGTGCAGATCCAGGCACTTTGAGTTCGGAAAGCGCGCACAACATGCATCTCCTGCCCGCCCATGTTCACTGGCCTTTGTCGGGCCTGGAGCATGGCGCGTTCGTGTTGGCCGGCTTGCTGATCTACCTGACCTCCACCCGATTGAGCCGGGAACACCGGCACCCTTCCGCCGCCCTGGCCTGGGTGCTGACCATTGCCCTGCTGCCCTATGTCGGCATACCGCTTTACCTGCTCTTCGGCGTGCGCAAGGTACCTCGCCCTCACGCTCGACTGAGACAGGCGCTCACGCAACAGGATGGAGAAGCGCCCCACTGGGCCATCGAACTCGGGCAGGCCCTGGCACTGCCTGCGGCCACACGCAACGACACCGTGAGCTTTCAGGCAGACGGGCAGACGGCCTTGAATGTGCTGCTTGACCTGATTCGCCAGGCTCGGCGCCAGATCGACATCTGCACCTTCATCCTGGGTCACGATGAGGTCGCCAACGCCCTGACCAAAGAGCTCACGTTGGCGGCGAGCCGTGGTGTCAAGGTTCGTCTGCTGCTGGATGACCTGGGCTCCTGGTCGACACCTCGCTCGCTCGTGCGCACGCTCAAGCAACACGGCGTGGCGGTGCAGTTCTTCATGCCCGTGCTGCACAATATCCGCCGGGGGCGCGTCAACCTGCGCAACCACCGCAAGCTGGTGGTGATCGACGGGCAACATGTCTGGAGCGGCGGCCGCAACCTGGCCAGCGAGTACTTCGTCAGACAGGACCACAGCCCCGCCTGGAACGACATCAGCTTTGTGATCAGCGGCCCGATGGCCCGGCAGGCTCATGACCTTTACCAACAGGACTGGCAGGTGGCCAGCGGCGAAATCAGTTTCGTCGATGTGCCCGTCTGCCATCCTGCAGGCCCTGCAAGCGGCGGTTTGATGCAGTGGATCCCGAGCGGCCCGGATCATGCCGACGACACCATCCATGCCCTGTTGCTGGCAGCCGCCTATCGTGCCGAACGCCGCATCGTGCTGGTCTCACCCTACTTCGTGCCAGACGATGCCTTGCTGTCAGCCTGGTGCCTGGCCTGCCGCCGAGGCGTTCAACTCACCCTGGTGCTGCCTGCCCGATCCAATCACCGACTCGCTGACGTTGCACGTGCACCCTCCCTTCGAGCCTTGATGGCGGCAGGTGCCGAGGTGATGTTGTACCCGCGCATGCTGCATGCCAAGGCGGTCATCGTGGACGACGACATGGCGTGGTGTGGCTCAGCCAACCTGGATGCGCGCAGCCTCTTTCTCAATTTCGAGTTGAACACCGCCTTCTATGATGAACAGAGCATTACCTGGTTGACCCAGTGGGCCTTGCGCCTGGCCAACGAGAGCCAGCCTGCGCGCTCTCAGCCTCCATCGGCCGCCCGAGAGCTTCTGGAGGGCCTGGTTCGTGTCATCGGTTTTCAGCTGTGAGGGCATGAAATAGCCAACGAATGCCGACCTCCATGAAAAGGTCGCTCCCCGTTGCATCGGCTTCCACGTGAGTCACCTGCATGCCCTTTGCTCGAGCTGCGGCGGCACCGATGGTGCGAACCCAGCGCTGCCTGGTCGGCCAGCAAAGGGCACAATCGCCAGGAGCTGCCCAGCCCTTATTTCTCCCTTGCAACGCAGGACTCCCTTTTTGCGCCTCTTCCTCCACATACGTTCGTCGCTCAGCCGTCACGTTGGCAAGCGACGACTTGCCAGTCTCGCGCTTGCCCTGAGCCTTGCTCCCGGCATCACCCTGGCGTCGTCCGAGGGCATTCAGTTTTCGTGCGACCAGAGCCTGAGTGCGGCCATCCGCCTGGGCATGACGCGCTACCTGCAAGAACTGGGCATCCCCGACCGGCTTTACCGTGTCACCACGGACACCACGTCCGGCCAGATCACCTATACCCTGGCAAGCCCTGAGGGCGACCACAGCACTTTGGACTTCCACGAACGCGCTGGCTACGACGTCGGCGAAGAGACCCTGTCGCTCCCACAACTGGGTCGCCCCGACATACAAGTGCGAACCGTGTCGCGCAAGGAGATCGCACTGGCCCTGATGCAACGGGGGCGCCTCACGGTATTCAGTGCAGCCGCTTGCGATGTACAAGCCCTGAAGGACCAGGTCGAACTGCGCCAGACCATCGTTGCC
Source organism: Aquabacterium sp. (assembly GCF_036279675.1). Lineage (GTDB taxonomy): Bacteria > Pseudomonadota > Gammaproteobacteria > Burkholderiales > Burkholderiaceae_C > Aquabacterium. The sequence goes on from NZ_DASUIS010000153.1 coordinate 4,019, forward strand.
TGGACAGAGCACTTGCACTGGGTCTGGCCGGATGGCGGTGCCGCCAGTTGGAACAAGCGCTACTGGCACGATGGCACCCCATGGCGCCACAAGCCGCTGCAGGAGGCCTTGCTCGACGCCTTCACGCATCAACGCCAATACGCCATAGGCTGCTACACCGCGACCAAACTGGTGTTGCTGCAGGGTGTCACCGACTACTACCACCGGGTACGCGCGAATGCCAATCTGTCCACCATGGTGCTGCGCCGTGTCTGGCAAGACGGGGATCCGCTGGTCAACATCGAACCTGGCGACATGTGGTTCTTCGAAGAAGACTTCGACCCGCGCGAGCAGGGCCGCCCGGGCAAGCTGATGAAGATCCAGTACAACGTGGCACCCCGGAATTTCGTCCCCGGGGACTGGGCCTATATCGTCAACACGGATGCCAACACGCATCACAAGACGGGCTACGAGGGCTCCAATGCGCTCTACCTGGGTCGCAACCGCTTTGACGACTACTACGACGACCACCACCACGCGTACAGCTACGAAGAAAAGCTGGGTGAGGTCTACCAGTGGCGTCATGGCGTGTTCAGCCGTTCACGCGACGCGGCCAGGATACAACCTCTCAGCGCGTCTGACTTCGAACGCCTGGGGCTGAGGCCTGCCCAAGGCGGGCTGGTCAAGGGCTACCGTGTGGTGCCCTTTCAGTTTGGCTACGAGGCCCTGCCAGCCATTCCCGTTGGACACTGACCAGCCAAGCCCAAGGCCATCAGCCAGCCTGGCTGTAAAGCGCCTGCGCCAGTGGGTTGGGCGTGGGCTCCGCGAGCTTGCTCAGCGTGTTGCGATCACGATGGTGGAAAGGCTCGGCCTGTCCACGGATCTCCAGCACGGTGTCCTCGTCGTATGACCAGGTGCCATCGGGATTGATCGTGACCTGGATGCGGAACTCGACCGTCTTGAACGCATGCTCCAGGAACGGCGTCGAGCAGATACCGTAATCCAGTTGCCCACGCGTGGCCACCAGCTCGAAGGTGCTCGCATCGGCCGTGGCCTTGCCCACGGCCATCACGGTCTGGGCGCGGGGAATGGTCAGGGTGTGGATGACAGTGCCCGTGGCGGGCTCCCACAGCCAGTACCCCACCTGATCGTGATACGTCTTGACCTGATCCGGCTTGGTCACGTGGGTGTGATAGCGCAGCCCGTAGAACAGTTGGGGGCCATTGGTCTGAGGGTCGATCGGCTGCAGTTCGATGCGCTCGACATAGGCCTGCTTCCTGGCGCCGTCCGCCTTGGGCTTGACGTCCAGCCCGCGTGTGCCTTGCCAGACGCCGGCCATGCCACGCAAGGGCCCCAGGTTTTTCAGGGTATCGACATCGACGTTGCTGGGTTCGGTGTAGATGTCCTGGGGAAAATCGCTCATGCCTGCTCCTTGTTGACGACAATGCCATCCCGCCAATTTAGCGTGATTGACAACAAAACAAGTCATCCGTCTGTCATCGACCTCACGACGAACTGAGATACGCTTGCATCTGGCTCCGGCAAGGATCAGGATCACCCCATGTGCACCATCTGCGGCTGTGAATCTGCGCAACACCATGCGCCCCATCCCGGGGAGGGGCATGACTCCATGCATGACCACATTCATGGTCACAGCCATGCCCCGGGCCCAGCCGCCATGCACACCCGCGTGCTGCAACTGGAGCAGGACATCCTGGCCGGTAACAACCATGTGGCCGATCACATCCGCGAGCACCTGGCCTCGCACCACACCCTGGCGCTCAATCTGGTGTCCAGCCCTGGCTCGGGCAAAACCACCCTGCTGGTCGAAACCGTGTCTCGACTGAAAGACAAGCGCCCCGTCGCCGTGATCGAAGGCGACCAGCAAACCAGTTTCGATGCCGAACGCATCCGTGCCACGGGCGTACAGGCCGTCCAGATCAACACGGGCAAGGGCTGCCACCTCGATGCCCGCATGGTGCACGACGCCCTGCATGCGCTGCCCCCACTCGACCACGGCGTGCTGATGATTGAAAACGTCGGCAACCTGGTGTGCCCCGCCGCGTTTGACCTGGGCGAAAAGGCCAAGGTCCTGGTGTTCTCCGTCACCGAGGGGGAAGACAAGCCCCTCAAATACCCCGACATGTTCCAGGCCGCTGGCCTGATCCTGCTCAACAAGTGCGACCTGCTGCCGCACCTGCGATTCGACATGGACAAGGCCCTGGGCTTCATTCGTCAAGTCAATCCCGGCGCCGCCGTCATCCAGCTCTCGGCCACCACCGGCCAGGGTTTCGATGACTGGATGGGCTGGCTGGAGCAGCAATGCACCGCCGCCTAGCCGTGCGCGGGCTGGTCCAGGGCGTGGGTTTCCGCCCCTGGGTCTGGCAGCAGGCCACCTCGCTGGGCCTGATCGGCTGGGTGCGCAACACCAGCTTCGGCGTCGAGATCGACATGCATGGGGATGGGCATTTGCTGGACACCCTGCAGGCGCGCCTGTGGCAGGCGCCGCCACCCGCCAAGGTCGAGCAGGTGGATGTGCTGAGCGTGAATGCCGGCGATGCACCGCCCTCCGCGCCAGGCAAGCCATTCGAAATCCAGGCCAGTGTCAGCAACGCCCTGGGGCACGCCACCACCATCGGCGCGGATCTGGGTGTGTGCCCTCGTTGCCTGGCCGAGATGTTCGATCCGGGCAACCGGCGCTGGCGCCATCCCTTCATCAACTGCCCGCAATGTGGCCCGCGCTACACCGTCACGCGCAGCCTGCCGTTTGACCGCGGCCACACCAGCCTGGCCCGCTTCCTGCCCTGCCCGGCTTGTGATGCCGAATATGGCAATGGTGCCGACCGACGCTTCCACCACCAGACCAACACCTGCCCGGAATGCGGCCCCAAGGTCTGGCTCACCCAGACCGACGGCAGCGCCGACCACGAGCAGCCCATTGCATCGGCGCTCAAGCTGCTGCAGGAGGGCGGCATCCTGGCCGTCAAGGGGCTAGGGGGCTTTCACCTGGTGTGTGACGCCAGGCAGGCCGCCGCGGTAGCCCGGTTGCGTCAACGCAAGCGTCGGGAAGGCAAGCCTCTGGCCGTGATGCTGGCCAATCCGGCTTCCATACCGCCCTGGGCCAGCATGACGCCTCACGAGCAACGCTGGCTGCAGTCACCCGAACGCCCGATTGTCCTGTTATCGCAAAGCGAGCGCGCCCGCCAGGAGCTGAGCGGCATCGCCCCTGATCTGGCCTGGTTGGGCGTGATGCTGCCCTACACGCCCCTGCACTATCTGCTCTTCCACGAAGCCATCGGCCAACCCGCTGGCACCGCCTGGCTGACGGCGCCCCATGACATGGTGCTGGTGGTAACCAGTGGCAATGCCGGTGGCTCGCCCCTGGTCATCGACAACGAGACAGCGACGCTGGAACTCGCCGAAATCGCCGACGGCTGGCTGCTGCATGACCGGGACATCCTCGCGCGCAACGACGACTCGGTGTTGCGTGTGCGCCCTGATGGCTCGGCCTGTTTCATGCGACGCAGCCGTGGCTATGCCCCCACGCCTGTGGCCCTGCCTACAAGGGTCGGCAAAGGGCTGGAAGAAGGCAGCCTGCCGCCCTCCGTGCTGTCGATGGGGGCGTTGTTGAAAAACACCCTGTGCATCACGCAAGGCGACCGCGCCATGGTCTCGCCGCACATCGGCGATCTGGATGCGGTGGATACCCGCGTGGCCTTCACGCGCATGGCCGACATCTGGCCCGGCTGGCTGCGCACCCAGCCCGACGCCCTGGCCTGCGATCTGCACCCGGACTTCTTCAGCACCATCCTGGCGGCGCACATGGCGCACACGCGCGCCTCCACGGCATCGGGCATACAGCCCCTGCCCTTGATCCAGGTACAGCACCATCATGCCCACGTGGCGGCCGTACTGGCCGAACATGCTGAAGAAAAAGGCGTCCATGAACCCGTGATCGGGCTGGCACTGGACGGCCACGGCCTGGGCAGCGACGGCATGGTGTGGGGCGGCGAGTTGTTGCTGGTTCAGGAAGACGAGGCACGGCGCATCGGCCACCTGTGGCCCCTGGCCATGGCCGGCGGCGATGCGGCGGCACGGGAGCCCTGGCGCATGGCAGCGTCTGTCCTGCAGGCGCTGGGCCGCACCGACGAAGTCAGCCGCCGATTCACTGCCATGCAGCAGGCGCCCATGCTGCAGCAATGGTTGTCTCAAGGCAGCCAGCGCCATCCGGTGACCACCAGCCTGGGCCGGCTGTTTGACGCCGCAGCAGGGCTGCTGAACCTGCTGGCGCCCTATACCCAGTCGCGTTATGAGGCCGAGGCCGCCATGCGGCTGGAAAGTCTGGCCACCACTTGCTGGCCAGTGGCCGCCCTGACCGATGGCTGGCGCATCACCGATGATCTGCAGCTCGACTGGCGGCCCTTGATGAACTGGCTGGCCGATCAACGTGACGCGGCACAAGCCGCCGCTGTGTTCCACGCCACCATCGCCACGGCCATGGCCGACTGGGCCGCACAGGCGTGTGCGCGCCATGGTGTGAACACGGTCGTGCTTTCCGGCGGCTGCCTGGCCAACCGCCTGTTGGACGATACCTTGTACGCCGGCTTGATCGTCCAGGGCCTGCGCGTCTGGCGCCCGGCACAATACCCCTGTGGTGACGGCGGCCTGAGCCTCGGGCAGGCCTGGGTCGCCCGACAAAGACTGCTCAAGCAAACCCCATGTGCCTCGCCCTCCCCGCCCGTGTGATCGATATCGATGCCCAAGGCCATGGCACCGTGGACATGGGGGGCGTGCGCAAGCAGGTGTCCCTGGCCTTGCTCGATGCGGTGAAGGCAGGCGACTACGTGATCGTGCACGCGGGTTACGCCCTGACCTTGCTGGATGAGGCTGAAGCCCGGCAGACACTGGCCTTGTTCGAGCAATTGCAACAGAACCAGGCGACCTCATGAAGTACGTCAACGAGTTCCGTGACCCGGCCATGGCGCAGGCACTTGCGCGCGCCATCGCCGAAGCCGTTCAAGCTGACCGCCACTACCGCTTCATGGAGTTCTGCGGCGGGCACACCCACGCCCTGGCACGCTATGGCGTGCTGGACCTGCTGCCGCCACAGGTGCAGATGATCCACGGCCCTGGCTGCCCGGTGTGCGTGCTGCCCATTGGGCGCATCGACATGGCCCTCGCGCTGGCGCAAAGGCCGGGCCTCATCCTGGCCAGTTATGGCGACACCTTGCGCGTGCCGGCATCCAAGGGCCTGAGCCTGATGAAGGCGCGCGCCCTGGGTGCAGATGTGCGCATGGTCTATGCCGTGGACGATGCCTTGCAACTGGCCCGCCAGCACCCTGAGCGCGAGGTGGTGTTCTTCGCCATCGGCTTCGAGACCACCACACCGGCCACGGCCGTCGCGATACAGATCGCCCAGCGGGAAGGCCTGCGCAACTTCAGCGTGTTGTGCAACCATGTGCTCACCCCTGCAGCCATGCACGCCATCCTCGATCAGCCAGAGCCTGTGGCGCTCGATGGCCTGGTGGGGCCGGCCCATGTGTCCACCATCATCGGCTCACAGCCTTACGAGGTCTTCGCCGAGCGTCATCATTTGCCCGTCGTCATCGCCGGCTTCGAGCCGCTGGACGTGATGCAGGCCATCCTCATGCTGATCAGGCAGGCCAACGAGGGCCGCGCCCAGGTCGAGAACCAGTTCACCCGGGCCGTTCGGCGTGAGGGCAATCTGAAAGCCATGCGCCTGGTCAATGA
>NZ_DASUIS010000154.1:0-84893 GCF_036279675.1 Aquabacterium sp.
GCATGGCCCTGCCCGCCCTGCCCGCTTTGCTGGATGATGCGGCCCAGCGTGAGCTCGTTCCAGCCTGTCTGGCTGCTGTGGCTGGCCAGGCGCATGCGCAGCTGGCCGGTGGCGTCATCCACCAGCCATTGGTTGGCGCCCTGGCCGTCCAGGTGGGGGTGGTGCCAGCCCGATACGGTGCCCGGGTGGTTGGCACCTGAATCCACGCCAGCAGGCCAGGGCAGATCGTGCTGGCCGTTGTGCAACTGGCCGACCACGACGGGGCGATCGATGTCGCCATCCACAAAGTCCACCAGCACTTCGGTGCCGGCACGGGGTGTGAACACGGCACCCCAGTTGGGGCCGGCCACGCCTTGGGCCACGCGCACCCAGGTGCCGCTCTGGGCGTTGCCAGGGGCATGGCCGGTGTCGGCGCCTGCCAGGGTGCTGGGGGCGTTGAGGGCACCAGCCAGTGGTGAGGTGCCACGCTGCCAGCCAAACTGGATGCGGATGCGGTTGTCTCGGTCGGTGGTGAGCGGCTCACCTTCGGCGGCCACCACGATGGCGGTCTGCAGGCCGGGCGCGGTGGGCACCTCAACCGGCATGGGCACGATGCGGGCACTGGCCGGCACGGCATCGAAGCGGTTGCGGTAGCTGCCTTGCTCGACCTCGGTGCGGCGCATGATCTGCGCGGCTTCGTGGCCCAGATTGTTGGCGGCTTCGTGGGTGATGCTCAGGGTGCAGAAGGCATTGCTGCTGCCTGCGCCCACACCAGGCAATGCGCCAAGCCCGCCATACAGGCTGTGCTCGGTGATCTGGAAGTTCGCACCTGGCTTGAGGCCACGCACAGCGCTTTGGCCATAGGCGTATTGCTGCGCCAGCTGGTGGGCCGCCATCAGCGCTTCGCTGCGAGCCTGTGCAGCCTGGCTGCTGGCGGGCTGGGGTGTGCCCACGCGGCCGTCTGCAAAGCGGCGTTGGCCTTGACCAGCATAGTGCTCCAGGGTGGGCACCTTGCCCAGCTCGATCGTGGCACCGCCCGTGGCGCTCACGCCTGCCAGTTGGCGTTCATCCCAGGCGGCCAGGGTGACGGCGTTGGGGCCCACCTGCTGGCCCACGCTCCAGGCGGTGATGGTGTCCTGGGCCGTGCCATGGGCCAGGCCAAACACCTGCGCCACCATGGCCACCAGGCCGGAGGCGCCAGCGCCGCCCGCGCCGCGCATGTCAGGACGGCTGTAACGCAGCGCGCCCATATCAGGCCGCGAGGCGTTCTGATCGACGATGTGCAAGGTGTGTTTGGCCGCACGGGCACCGGCCAGCACGCCTTCGGTGCTGCCGTCGTGCTCGATCACCCAGCTCCAGCCCTCGCGGGCCATGAGGCGGGTGATGAACTGCCAATCGGTTTCTCGGTATTGGGTGGTGATCTCGTGCACGGGGCCCGGATCGGCCACATCGAGCTTGAAGCGCGCTTGCGGGTAGGCCTGCAACACGGCGCTGATGATGTCGGCGCTGGTGGCATCTTGAAAGATGCGGGTATCGCGGCGTTGCTTGAGCCAGTGCGTGAAGGCCGCCAGTTGCAGGCGATACGCACCGGCACCACCATCACTGCCCAGCTGGGCCGCTTGCGCCACATAGCCGTGCCAGTTGCGCCAGCTGCCATCGGCCTGCATCACGCGCAAGGTCACCTGCTCGCCGGTCAAGGCCTTGAGCTCCAGGCTGGCGTTGGTGCTGATGCAATCTACCTCGGCCCACAAGGGTTCGTCTGCGTGCACACCTTCGGTCAAGGTGAAGCGCTCGACCACCAGGGTGCCGGAGGACAGCGGCGTTTCAAGCTGGATGAGGCGCGTGGCCTGACCTATCGTCAGGCACGCCTTGAGGCGCGAAACGAGATCAGCGCCCAGCCCGGCGAGGCCTCCAGGCAGGGGAAGGTTCATGGGAGCAACTCACCTGTGTGGTTTTAGGTATATGTGTGCCCATTTTCGGTGCCCGGGGCACCGCCACCGCCCCCTCCTGCTAGGGGATATTGCAAGCGGTTGTTACTTTGACCGTGGGCTCAAAGCAGCTTGGCCAGCTCGAAGTGCATGCCATCGCGGCGGCTGAAGTGCCCGCCCCAGTAGAAGCCGAACTGGTGGGCAATGGGCACCAGTTCGTACACGCAACCAGGGCTGCCGGATGTGGCCGGCTGCGCGCCCAGGCGGTTGTAGGCGGCGTTGATGTCGAAGGCCGTTGCAAAGGCGTGGTTGGAGAGCACCTGCTCTTCCGCCTTGCCGCGCACGAAGCGGGGGTTGTACGCACCCTCGTATGACAGCACCAGGGGCATCAGCTTGCGCTTTTGCCATTCGGCCCACAGTGCCTTGAGCTGTTCAGCGCCCTTCTTGTGGAAGGTCATGGAGGAGCTGGATGGCGCCCCTGCGATGGGTGGCTTGACCAACTGGGGGATCTTCACCGTCACCAGGTTCTTCGTCGCCCAGTCATTGGTGATCTTGATGGCTTCGGGATTGCTGGCAGTAGGCGCCGGCGCAAACGCCAGCGGGCCGAACAGCGCCTGGCGGGCCACCGTCGAGGTCAGAGGTGCGAAGGCCGGCAGCGCGGGGTAGCCCTGGTCGGACTCGGCAAACTCCACGATCTCGAAGCCCAGCATGGCGGCCTTGCCATAGGTCTGGTTGCCGACCTTGCCGTCCACATCCAGCTTGTACTTCTTCTGAAACGCGATGGTGGCATCGACCGTGGGCTGGTCATACATGCCCGTGGCGTTGATCAGATACCCCTGCCCGCGCAGAAAGGTCTGCCACTGCGACACGATGGGGCCGGACACACCGGGCTTGAGCACTTTGATCATGCGGGGCTCCTGATTGAGATGTCACTCGATCGTCCAGTCGGGCCAGGCTGCCGTCCATCCCAAGATCAAGGGAAACGCAGCGTGCATGCGTCAGTTCAGCCACGCGACCAAAGTCACCAGCCCCGGGCCGGATCGACCAAAGTCATGCGCGAAAAGACGGCGCTCACAGGATCATTGGCGCCACGCCGCCAGTCGAAGAACGGCACCCACACATCATCAACCACGGGACACGTCATGAACCTTGAACCTCATCACCCCTCGGTCACCTTGCCCTCATTGCCTGACCGCGGCCACGCCCCACACGGGCAGGATGCTGGCACCCCGCTGCCAGGCTGGCTGTTGAACAAGATGCAGGGCTTCTTCAACACGGATCTGTCGCACGTCCGCATCCACATGGATTCGGCGCAAGCCCTGGCGCTGGGCGTGTATGCCTTTGCCTCGGGCCACCACATTCACTTTGCGCCTGGCTGGTTTGATCCTTTCTCGCACAAGGGGCAGCAGATGCTCGGGCACGAACTGACGCACGTGCTGCAACAGCAATGCGGCAGAGCCACGGCCGCCCACACCATGGGCATGGTGCTGGATGACCGCGCACTGGAGGTCGAGGCCGACCTGATGGGTGAACACGCCGCCCGCTTCCAAGGCGATGGCAGCGCAAGGATGTGGGTGGACCGCTCCGGGCGCTTCTTCGCCGCGCTGCACGCCGACATCGGGTTCGATGACTACGCACACTTCCGTCGCTGGTTCAACGATCAACAAGGCGAAGGTGAAGTGATCCAGGCCGTGCTGAACATGCCGGCCTGGTGGAGTGCCGCCGTGGCGGCCAATGTGGAGACTTTTGTCGCCGGGCGTGTTGCCCCGATCCCCGGCATGTTGAGCCTGTATCACGGCACCACGGCGGGCTTCCTGAATCAGGTAACGGGCTTCAATGGCAACGAGCAGGCCTGGGTGAACAACTTCTTCCAGTGGGACGTGGGCGCCACCACCCACTGTGGCCCGGGGATCTACGGCGCAGACAGCCTGGGAGGCGCGCAGGGGTATGGCACCAGCATCATGCGCGTCATCCCCAGCACCCTGGCCCGCACACGCTATGTCGACATCACCGGCGCCGGCCACTACCAGGGCACAGGCGTGACCGCGCAGGACGTGCGGCGCTTTGCCTATCGCTGCATCCTGCGCTTCACGGCCAACTACTACGCGGTGAAGGACCACCGCGTCGAATGGGAACCTGTGTGATCAGGCGTTGAAGCCGAAGAAGCGCACCTGCATGGTCTTGGACTTGACCGTGTCGATGACCCTGCCGTTGGCATCTTCCACGTCCACGACACGGTGCTTGTACTTGCTGCCGCCCAGCTCGGTGTTGTAGACCGCGCCCAGGGGCCCCTTGTAGCCCATGACGCAGATGGCCTTGAAGCCACGGCCATAGAGCTCCTTGGCCAGCAGCCTGGCGAAAGGTTTGGCACCCAAGGCGCTGTAGCAGACGTCGGTCACGATGGTGCCCAGATAGCTCTTCTTCAGGCCCTTGGCAATCAAGGCATCAGCGACCTCGACGTAGCTCAGCGGTGCCGCACCACGGGCATCGGGATGGATCTGTGGATCGCCCGTGGCACCATGGCCTGCAATATGAAGGCGAGTGCCCAGGCCCACGCCGATGTCGCTGAGGTCGTCCGCCGAATCCAGGCACACCACGGTCCACTTGCGTTTGTGGTGGGTGCCGCCCGTGTTGTTGGCCAGCGATTCGTTGATGAAGTTGCCAGCCTGAGCGGTGTTCCAGGGGATGAAGACGACGCGATCTTGTGCCATGGTCGTGGTGTGTTGGAGGGTTGAAAAAGATGGATGCCCGAAGGGTCAGGACAGCTGTCGCGCGCCGACCAGCCAGCCGTTCACCGGCTTGCCACCTTCTTCGCGCAGGACGACGGCATCCATGTCCAGCACGCTCAGGCCTGCGGCGCTCAGCACCTCGATCAGATGCTGGCGGTGGTGGGCATACCGGCCGTGAGGCTGGATCTGATGCGGCAGGCCGGCCTCATCGGGCAAGGCCTCGACCGTGAAGATCAGCGTGCCGCCGGGCTTGAGCGAGCCTGCTGCCTCCTGGATGACCTTGGCCAGGTCACCGAAGTAGCACAGCGTGTCTGCCGACAGCACCACATCCCACTGGCGGGGTGAGAGCGTGAGGAACTCGGTCAGCTCGGCCTTGTACAGATCACGGTAGACGCCCTTGGTCTGCGCGCGATCGAGCATGCCCTTGGAGAGATCCACCCCGGCCAGCACCTTCGCCCAGGGTGCCATCAGCGGGCCGCACAGGCCGGTGCCACAACCGGCATCCAGCATCACGAACTGTTGCTGCGGCGGTGGCAGATGGCGGGCCATCATCTCGGCGCAGAGTTGGGGAGCCTGGTAGTTCAGGCGCTCGTTGAGCACCGACTCGAAGCTCTCGGCAAAGTGGTCGAAGGCTTGTTCGACGTAATCATCCGGTGCGCGATCCGGCACACCATCGCCCGTGCAGGCGGCATACATGTGGCGGGCCGTGGGGTGGTCAGGCTCTTGTTCCAGCCATTGGCGATAGACCTCGCCGGCATCCGCGATGCGGCCCATGGCGTAGTAGGTGGTGCCCAGCAGGCGGCGCGCAGACGAATCCCCGGGCAGCAGTTCCAGCGCCTTGATGTAGTAGGTGATGGCGCCAGCACGATCGCCCTTTTCGGCATAGAGCAAGCCCATGTTGTTGTGCGCGCTCACGTGACGAGGATCGAGCTGCATGGCGCGCTCGTACGAAGCATGGGCCTCGTCGAACTGGCGCTGCGCCTTGTACAGGGCACCGAGGTTGTTGTGCAGATCGGCGTTGTCGGGCGCCAGTTCGGTGGCCTGTTGATAGGCCCCCAGCGCCTTGCCCACCTCGCCTCGGCTCATGTAGATGTTGCCGAGGTTGTTGAAGAAGCCCGGGAAGTTCGGCTGAACCTCGATGGCGCGTTCGATCAGGCCCACACCCTCGTCGGACTGGCCCATCTGGTGCAGGGCCATGCCCTGAAGATGCAGCACATCCGGGTGATCCGGGATTGCCTCCAGCAGGCGCTGGTACAGCTGCACCGCGCCTTCGAGCTGGTTGTTGCGGTGCATCTGGATCGCCATCTGGAGGGCGTCGTCAAAACTGACTTCCTGGGGGGCGCTGGCTTGGCTCATGAACAGGTACTCCTCTGGCAGGAGGGATCAATCGAAATGGTAGGAGAAGTCGTTGTTGAGCACGTCCACACGCGCCTGCGTGATGGCCTTGCCTTCCAGCATGCGGTTGAGGAACTCGCGGCTGATGTCGGGCAGCATGGTGTTGGTCAGGATGGCGTCGATCATGCGGCCACCGGATTCGCTTTCGGTACAGCGTGACACCACCAGCTTGATGACCTCGTCGCTGAAGCTGAAGGGGATCTTGTAGCGCTCTTCCACGCGCTTCTTGATGCGGTTGAGCTGCAGCTTGACGATCATCGCCAGGACCTCGTCGCTCAATGGGTAGTAGGGGATCGTGACCAGACGGCCCAGCAGCGCAGGCGGGAAGATCTTGAGCAGCGGCTCGCGCAAGGCCTTGGCCATGCCTTCGGGGTTGGGCATCAGCTCGGGGTCGCTGCACAGGCTGGCGATGGTGTCGGTGCCGGCGTTGGTGGTCAGCAGGATCAAGGTGTTCTTGAAGTCGATGACGCGGCCTTCGCCGTCTTCCATCCAGCCCTTGTCGAAGACCTGGAAGAAGATCTCGTGCACATCGTGGTGGGCCTTCTCGACTTCATCGAGCAGCACCACGCTGTAGGGGCGACGGCGCACGGCCTCGGTCAGCACACCACCTTCGCCGTAACCCACATAGCCCGGAGGCGCGCCCTTGAGCGTGGACACGGTGTGCGCCTCCTGGTACTCGCTCATGTTGATGGTGATGAGGTTCTGCTCACCGCCATACAGGGCTTCGGCCAGGGCCAGCGCGGTTTCGGTCTTGCCGACGCCGGAGGTACCCGCCAGCATGAACACGCCGATCGGCTTGTTGGGGTTGTCCAGGCCAGCGCGCGAGGTCTGGATACGCTTGGAGATCATCTCCATGGCGTGATCCTGGCCCACCACGCGTTGTGCCAATGCCTTGGGCAGATTGAGGATGGTCTCGATCTCGTTGGCAGCCATGCGACCCACGGGGATGCCCGTCCAGTCACCCACCACGCTGGCCACGGCCTGGTAATCCACCGTCGGCAGGATCAGCGGGGTTTCGCCTTGCAGCGCGGTCAGCTCGCTTTGCACCTGCTTGAGTTCGGCCAGGGCATCGGCGCGCTCGGCTTCGGTCAGCGTGGGATGCTGTTCGGCGGCAGCCGCGGTTTCACCCTTTTGCTCCAGCTGGCTGCTCGTGCCTTCCACCGGCTCGATGACACCGCGCAGCTTGGCGCGCAGGCCCAGCAGGCGATCGACCAGGCCCTTCTCGGCCTCCCAGCGTTTGTCCAGTGCGTCCAGGCGGGTGTGTTCGGCGGCCAGCAGCTCCTTGACATGGGCCTCGCGGGCCACGGTGTCCACGCCGATGGCGGTCTCGCGGCCGATGATGGCCAGCTCGGTCTCCAGGGCTTCGATGCGCTTGCGGCTGTCGTCCACTTCAGCCGGGGTGGCGTGCAGGCTCACCGCGACGCGAGCGCAGGCGGTGTCCAGCAGGCTGACGGATTTGTCGGGCAGCTGGCGCGCCGGAATGTAGCGGTGCGAGAGCTTGACGGCGGCTTCCAGCGCCTCATCGAGGATCTGGACCTTGTGGTGCTTCTCCATGGTCGACGCCACGCCGCGCATCATCAGCAGGGCCTTGGGCTCGTCGGGCTCGTCCACGGTCACGCTCTGGAAGCGGCGAGTCAGCGCGGGGTCCTTCTCGATGTGCTTCTTGTACTCGGCAAAGGTGGTTGCACCGATGGTGCGCAGCTGACCACGGGCCAGCGCGGGCTTGAGCAGGTTGGCGGCATCGCCCGTACCGGCGGCGCCACCTGCGCCCACCAGGGTGTGGGTTTCATCGATGAACAGGATGATGGGTTTGGGCGAGGCTTGCACCTCGTCAATCACCGAACGCAGGCGCTGTTCGAACTCGCCCTTCATGCTGGCACCGGCTTGCAGCAGGCCCACGTCCAGCGAGCGCAGCTCCACGTCCTTGAGCGAGGGCGGCACATCGCCACGCGCAATGCGCTGGGCAAAGCCTTCGACCACGGCGGTCTTGCCCACACCGGCTTCGCCGATGAGGATGGGGTTGTTCTGACGGCGGCGCATCAGGATGTCGACCACCTGGCGGATCTCATCGTCACGGCCCACGATGGGGTCCATCTTGCCGCTGCGAGCCTGCTCGGTGAGGTCAGTCGTGAAGCGCTTGAGGGCCTCCTGCTTGCCCATGGCGGCCGGCGAGATCGCATCGCTGGCTTCACCCGGTGCCGCACCGCTTTCAGATGCGCTTTGCGCGGCTTCGGGCGAGGCCGACAGCAGCTCGGCGAAGCGCTCGGTCAGGTCGTCGATGCGGATGCGTTCGAACTGGCGCGAGATGGCCACCAGGGCGTTGCGCAAGGTCGGCGTCTTGAGCATGCCGATCACCAGATAGCCGGTGCGCACCTGGCGGTCTCCGAACATCAACGAGCCATAGACCCAGCCGCGCTCCACGGCGTTTTCCACGAAAGTGGACAGGTCGGAGATCGAGGACGCACCGCGGGGCAGGCGGTCCAGCGAAGCCGTCAGATCAGCTGCCAGCGTCGAGGTGTCGAGCTCGTAGGCCTTGATGATGCGGTGCAGGTCGGAATCCGGGTTGTTCAGGATCTGCGCAAACCAGTGCTGCAACTCCACATAGGGATTGCCGCGCATCTTGCAAAAGACCGTGGCGCCTTCGATGGCCTTGTAGGCCAGCGGATTGAGCTTGCCGAATAGGGCGGTGCGGCTGATTTCAGACATGGGAGGCTCCTTGTGGATTCGGTTCGGTGTTCAGTTCAAGGCGTGGGCGTTTCAAGCCGCAGGCGCATGTCGGCGCGATCAGGGTGCGGGCCCTTGCGGCCCAGCCAGGCGTTGAGGCCCAGCTGCGCGCCTGTGGCGGTGCTGGTACGAGGGCGTGGCTTGAGCTGCAAGGCAGGCACTTCGCTGCCCTGCAGCACCAGGCGGGTCTCGCAAGACAGGCTGAAGCCCAGATACTGCCGCAGCCAGTCGCGCAGTGCAGTGCGCGCCGGCTGGCCTGGCAGGAAGCGGCGGTACTGCTCGTAGCTCAGTGGCCCGATGCGCAGACGGAAGTTGGATTGCCGATCCCACACGCGCTTGCCGAGCACGGCGCGTTGGCCCAGCGCCGTGTTGCGGCCTGGTGCGGTGCTGGGCAGCAGGCGGCTGCGGTCTTCGTCCTGCAGGTCGAGCCAATGGCCCACCGAAGACTCGATGCTGACCGGCACACCGAAGTAGCTCTTCAGAATCTTGATCAGGCCTTCGGCATTGCGCGGCCCGCGCGCGAGTGCGGCGGCGTGCAAGCGCTTGGCATCGTCCGGGATGGCATCACGTTGTGCAAAGGGCTTGCCGGCCTGGCCGAACAAGGCGCTCACCCAGCGCGAGAAATCATCGTCCCACGGGCGATCGCGGTGCACCACAGGTCGCGACTGCGCCCAGGCCTTGAAGAACAGCAGCGCCGCGCGATGGTGGAACACATCGGCGAAACGCATCATGGTGGGGTCACCATGGCTGCGGGCACGCTCACGCACGTACTCGGTCAGGTGCAGCGGCATCGGGCCCATGGGGCCGAACAGACCGAAGCTGCGCTGGCCGATGCGGGGCACCTGGCCATCGGCAGCCTGGAACGAATGCAGGTTGGCGGGCGCGAAGTCGAGCTCCGGATCCTGGCCTACACGTGCAGCCTCATCGCGAGGGCGCAAGGCGTCACCCAGTCGGGGCGATTGCGGGTTGTGCGCCTGGATGCGGCGCAGCACCTGGAACAGGTCATGGGCATAGGGCGCCTGAGCCAGTTGCCCCCACAGTTGTTGAAGCGCCTCCTGGTCTTTCGGTGCGGCCTCGGTGGGCGCACGCGAAGGCAGCATCACCGATGGTGGCGCCAGATCGTCAAAGAAAGGTTCGTCTGCGGGGCTCATCGCGGGCACCCTCAGACGATGGCCGTCTGCCCCACACGGGGCGACCATTGCATGACCATGCCGCGCGAAGGTGTGCGCAGCCGTGTTTCGGTGAAGCTGTTGATAGCCGCCTGGCGCGCAAAGAAGTGCTCCAGCACGCTGCCCATCAGCACGGTGCTGGTGCCTTGCAGGCCCATGTCATCGAGCTCCAGATCGATCTGCACGCCCGAACCAAAGGCCAGACGCCCAGGGCCCGGCAGGCGCCTGGCCACCTGGCGCGCCGTGACCGAGCGGATGCTGTCCACCTGCTTGCGCCAGCTGGCATCACCTTCAGGGCCATGCAGGCTCAGCAGGCTGCGCAGGGCGGCAGCGGCTTTTTGCGGGTCTTCACCCGCGATGGACAGGTAGTTGAGCGTCAACTGGCTGATCAGGGACCAGCCCAGATCGCCACGCACCAGGCGCTGCACCACCGACGTGGGCCCGCGCAGGCATTGCACGCCCTTGACGGGCCCGGTGGCATCCAGCGCCCAGGCCTGTGAGCCGGTGCTTGCATCCCGCTGGCCTGCGCCCGGCAGAAGCATGGGCAGATCGCGGTTGCTCACCAGGGCCGAGACGGCCAGTTGCCGCAGCTCTTCCGGGTAGGGTGCATTGGCCGGGTCCACCAGCGACACGAAGACTTCGCTGCCGATGTAGGACGAGCGCGTACCCTGCTCACGCTGGCGCTGAGACAGCATGCGTGGCTCGCGACGCACCGTGTAATAGGCGGGATGCGCGCTGCTTTCGGTGTGGAACGCGGCGTACAGGGGATGGAAGTCCTGCTCGGCCACACGCCCCGTGCCATAGCCTGTGATGGACTCGATGCTGTAGACCTCGAAGTCCATCGGCCGCGTGCGATCGGGCACCACATGATGCTCGGGCTGCGAGGCCGTCAGGGCGATGCGGTCCAGGCGCTTGGGGAACAGGTTGATGGCGGGCGTGCAGTACAACGACAGGCTGCCAGCGTCCACCAACGATTCCAGCGAGGCGTCGCCCTTGGAGAACAGGATGACGACCTCGAACTCGTTGCCCTTGATGCGCTGCACACGATGACGCAGTTGCGACAGCTCAACAAACATCAGGCGCTGCGGCATGGCCGCAAACTCCTGGAGGATGCGGTGCCCGGAGAAGCCACGCAGGGTCTCGGGCAGCAGGGCCTGGTCGTCGTCAAAGCCTTGCTGCTGCAGGCTGTCGGCATGCGCCCATTGCGCGCGGGCCTGGGCCGCATCCACCGGCAACCACGTGCCCAGTGTGGCCGTGGTCAACAGTTCATGCAGGCGCAAGGCGGTTTCGTCAGGTGCGCTGATATAGAAGGACAACGCGTCCACCGGCAACTGGCTGGCCTGCAAGCCGCCCTGCACACGCAGGCGCAAACGCAAGCCACCGCGCACCTGACGGGCCACCGGCAATTGCGCCAGCGGCAGATCCGGCGCATGGCTGAAGTACTGCACATTGACCAGCTCGATGGGCCACAGGGTGACCTCATGAGCGGTGCGGAAAGTGCAGCGCGTGCCCTGGCCACGCGTCACCTCGCTGGTCACCGTGGACTGGCGCGGCACCGTGAAGCCCTTGGCCAAGGCCGGGTCCGCCAGATCAGGCTGCAGGCGCGCCACCATCATGGCGGGCACCGGCGAGAGGAAGTTCGGGTAGACGGTTTCCAGCAGGTGCTGGATGAAGCGCGGGTACTCGGCATCCAGCTTGAGCTGGGTGCGCGCGGCCATGAAGGCAAAACCTTCAAGCAGACGCTCGACATAAGGATCGGCCACTTCCAGGCCGTCCATGGTCAGGCGAGAGGCGATCTTGGGGAACTCGCGCGCGAACTCGGCCCCGACTTCACGCAGATGAGCCAGCTCCTGGTTGTAGAGCTTGAGCAGTCCGGGATCCATCAGCGGCGTCCTCCATCGATGGTGGATGGGCTGCCATCACGCACCTTGACCTGGCCGGCTTCCAGATCCAGCTGGGTGCGCAAGAGCAGCTCCAGCGGAATGGGCTGCGCCCACAGAAAGCCACGGATCTCGAATTCGATGATGTTGTGGGCGTCCAGCATGGCACCACCATCCACAGCCTTGACGACCAATGAATGCTCCAGGATGCGCGGCTCGAAGCGCAGGATGGCATCGCGCAAGGATTGCTCCACGCTGGGCACATCCACTTTCGACGCCAACTGGCCCGACATGGGCGGCAACCCATAGTTCAGCACCGACTCGGCCGCGTAAGGTGCCTCATCGGCCTGCTTGCCCAAGGGCTGCACGGCATTGAGCAACCAGCTCAGGTCACGCAGCACGGCCTGGCGCAGCTGGTTCTTGTTGAGCACGCGGCGGTCATCCGCATCGTGCGTGTTCTCGGGGTTGTCGTCGGTCAGCCTGTCCAGCAAGGCGGGCTGGAGGCGGTCACGCAAATCGTTCGTGGCCATGCTGCTGACGACTTCCTGCCAGGGCGATGGATCAGGCCGCAGCCTGGTCGGACGCCGCCACCGACGCCACATTCAGCGTCATGGTGCGTACATCCAGCAAACCGACTTCGGTCTGGTCCGTTGTCAGCAGACGCTGGCCCACGCCACGGTACTGACCGGGCGACATCTCGAGCCAGTCGGTACGGCGAGACAGCCTCACCAGGTTGTCGGCGCCTTCGGGCATCGGGGCGTAACGCGTGGGCACGAGTGCCACGGTGCCGCCGCCATTGGGGAACTCCAGCGCGGCGGGCAACCAGACCATGTCGCGCAGGTCGCTGGGCGGCTCGAAGGTGATCGAGGCCACCGACGAGAAGGGCAACCAGCCGTACTTGCCGTTGATGATGACTTCCAGCACCGGCCCCAGGCGCGAGTCGGCATCGGCCACCCACTCGAAGGGCTCGCCGTTGAGCGCGCCACTCACCGTGGGTGCGGCTTCCAGGGCCTGCTCGCGCAGGTGCGTGGCCAGGGCGTGGTCACCACGGGCATCGGCCTGTACGGCCTCCACCAGGTGCGCCACCCAGGCTTGAGGTTGGCCAAAGACCATCGGTGTGGTCTGGCCGTTGAACACGGCATCACGCAAGGCTTCGCACTTGATGGCCTCGCGGTAAGTGTTGACCATGGCCAGCGTGCCGGCATCCAGCTCGCCGCACACGCTCAGCTGGTTCATCGCCCGTGTCCACTGGCCATCGACGGCCAGCAACTGGAACAGGAAGATGCGCAACTTGGGGTGCGAAGGCTGTGCACGCACGCCATCCTGCAGGTACTGCAGGGCCTGCTTGAGGTCGCCTTGTTTGAGTGCCTGCTCGGCCGCTTCCACCGTGTTCATGTGTCAGGTTCCTCCAGCGATCAGGCTGGGGTGATTTCGGTTTCAAAGGTGGTGGCACCGCCACCGCCGCCCGTTCCAGTCTGGGGCTGATACTGCACGTTGACCTTGAAGAAGGCAATACGCAGTTCCTCCACGACTTCGGGCTTGTCGTCGCCCACGGAGCCGATCTTGTGCGACATGACGCGCGCCTTCTCGACCGTGATCTTGAGGTAATCCACCGCCGCTTCACCACCTGCCTTGCGCACCGACAAGGTCACCTTTTTCAAGGGCTCGTTGGCACGCAATGCGGACATCAGCGCGGTGGACGCACGGTCCACTCGCTTGCGGATGACCAGCTCCTGCATGGTGGTGCGGGCAGACGCGTTGCCGAAAGACGCGGCGGAGACATCCATGCCCCAGTTCCAGCCGATGACATCGACTTCGTCGATGTGACCGGGCACGTTCGAATCGCCCTTGATCGGGCCCTGACGGGTGCCCTCGATCTTGAGGAACATGTCGGAAAGGGACATGGTGTGCTCCTGCCTCGTTCAGTCTCTGGATCAGCCTTGTGGCTTGTTGGCGGGGATGTCCCATGCAGCCGTGGAAGTGGCGCCAGCGCCGCCTTCCTTGGACTGGATGGTGTACTCGACCTTGAACTTGGCGAAGTTCAGGACGACGTTTTCCGTCAGACGGTCTTCGCCACCCGAACCACCGGTCTGCACCGACGACACGAGCACGTCGGTCAGGGTGATCTTGATGTACTCAAGGGGCTTGTCACCGGCCTTGCGCACGGTCAGCTTGGCTTCCTTGATGTGGGTGCCCTTGCAGGCGGCCACGATCAGAGCGGTCGAGCTGGAATCCACCCACTTGGTCAGCGAGATGTCCTGCACATTGACCTTGCCAGCGCCAGCGCCGGAGCCATGGTGTGCAGAGCCCGACTGGGACAGGCCCCAGCTCCAGGCCAGCACGTCGATTTCGTCGGCGTGCTTGTCGTCTTTCGACTCACCCTTGATATCACCAATCTTGATGAACATGTCCACTGCCATGATGCTTCTCCATTAAGTTGAGCGACCCGATTTGAAATGAATGAACCGGGGGGAAATCGGTGCAGAGATGGGTCAGTACCCCGCACCACCGGCGTGTTGAAGCCGGGCCAAGCAGAACTCGGCCCTATGGAACGCTTGTTTCTGGCGTCCAGGTCAGGTGATCGGCCTGATCAGGCGGCCTTTTGTGAAGGCAGTTTCGAAACCAGACGCAGCGACACGGTCAGCCCTTCCAGCTGGTAATGCGGACGCAGGAAGAACTTCGATGTGTAGTAACCGGGGTTGCCTTCGACGTCCTCGACCACCACTTCAGCGGCAGCCAGCGGGCGACGAGCCTTGGTTTCCTCGGAGGAGTGAGCGGGGTCTCCGTCCACGTAGTTCATGATCCAGTCCTGCAGCCAGCGCTGAACTTCACCGCGCTCCTTGAAGGAGCCGATCTTGTCGCGCACGATGCACTTGAGGTAGTGCGCGAAGCGGCAGGTGGCAAACAGGTAGGGCAGGCGGGCCGCCAGGTTGGCGTTGGCCGACGCATCCGGATCATCGTACTCGGCAGGCTTTTGCAGCGACTGGGCACCGATGAACGCGGCGAAGTCCGAGTTCTTCTTGTGCACCAGAGGCATGAAGCCGTTCTTGGCCAGCTCGGCCTCGCGGCGGTCGCTGATGGCGATTTCGGTGGGGCACTTCATGTCGACGCCACCGTCATCGGTCGGGAAGGTGTGCGTGGGCAGACCTTCCACCGCACCGCCGGACTCGATGCCACGGATGCGCGAGCACCAGCCATACATCTTGAACGAGCGGTTGATGTTCACGGCCATGGCGTAGGCCGAGTTCACCCAGGTGTACTTGGTGTGGTCGGCGCCGGCCGTGTCTTCTTCGAAGTCGAAGGCTTCCACGGGGTTGGTCTTGGCACCGTAGGGCTGGCGACCCAGGAAACGGGGCATGGCCAGACCGATGTAGCGAGCGTCGTCCGACTCGCGCAGCGAGCGCCAGGCGGCGTACTCGGGCGTGGTGAAGATCTTGGTCAGGTCACGCGGGTTGGCCAGCTCCTGCCACGACTCCATGCCCATCAGGCCGGGGCCAGGTGCGGCGATGAAGGGCGTGTGGGCTGCGGCGCAGACCTTGGCCATTTCACCCAGCCACTCGACGTCAGGCGGCGTGTGGTCGAAGAAGTAATCGCCCACCAGGCAACCGAAGGGCTCGCCACCGAACTGGCCGTATTCCTCTTCGTACACCTTCTTGAACAGCGGGCTTTGATCCCAGGCGGTGCCCTTGAACTTCTTGAGGGTCTTGCCCACGTCGTTCTTCGAGATGTTGAAGACGCGGATCTTCAGCATTTCGTCGGTTTCGGTGTTGTTGACCAGGTAGCTCAGACCGCGCCAGGCCGATTCCAGCTGCTGGAACTCGGGGTGGTGCAGGATCTTGTTGACCTGCTCGGACATCTTGGCGTCCAGCGCGGCGATCATGGCTTCGATCGAGCCGATGACGTCGCTGCTGATCAGCTTGGTCTGGGACAGGGCTTGCTGGGCCAGGGTCAGAACGGCTTGTTCAACGGCCGACTTGGCGTTGTCGTTCTGGGGCTTGAATTCCTTGTTGAGCAGGGAGGCGAAATCACCACCCTGGTACTCGACGCCCTGCAGGGCAGCGCTTTGAACTTGTGCTTCGGACATGTCGTCAACTCCTAGCTAAGGCTTTTCTTATTGAGCGCCGTCTTCGGGCTTCTTGGCGGCTGCCAGCGACTTCAGCAGGGCTTCGTCGTTCAGGACCTTGGCCAGCAGCTCTTCAGCGCCGGTCTTGCCGTCCATGTAGGTGACCAGATTGGCCAGTTGCTGACGGGCTTCGAGCAGCTGCTTCAAGCCATCGACCTTGGCGGCCACGGCAGCAGGCGAGAAGTCGTCCATGCTTTCAAAGGTCAGGTCGATGGCCAGATTGCCTTCACCGGTCAGGGTGTTGGGCACCTGGAAGGCCACGCGGGGCTTCATCGACTTCATGCGGGCGTCGAAGTTGTCGACGTCGAAGTCCAGGAACTTGCGGTCGGCCACGGGTGCCAGCGGCTCGGAAGGCTTGCCCGACAGGTCGGAGAGCACGCCCATCACGAAGGGCAGTTGCACCTTCTTCTCGGCGCCGTAGAGCTCGACGTCGTACTCGATCTGCACGCGCGGAGCGCGGTTACGGGCAATGAATTTTTGACTACTGGTGGCCATGCTTCGCTCCTGGTTCCTTGGGTTTCACTGGCATTGAAAACGGATCACACGCTCTGTCAATACTGGTCGTTGGGAACGCCGGCCAGCTTGGAGATCGTGTCGACACCATCGGGCACGAGATCCCGGATGATGTCCATGAAGTTCTTGCTCATCAAGCGCTGGGCGCGGCGGATGAGCAGGGGTGCGGGGTTGGAGGGCTCATTGAGCTCGATCCATTCGCAGACTTTTTCGAGGGCCTGCACGGCGTCGTCGCGGGTGCGCAGCACGCCTGCCGTGGTGGCCACAGCCATGTGGGCGGCGCCGCCGGTCGCCATGGCGGCATCGCCGCCCACATCTGCTGTCGCCGCATTGTCTGCACCGGTGCGCGCACCGGATGCCACCTTGGCCGCGTCGCTGATGGTTTGCAGCAGCACGCGCAAGGGGCGGAATTCGGGGCCGGAAATCGTGGCCTTTTCGGTCACGACGGCGTCGATGGCGGTCACGGTATCGACCATGCCGGACAGCGCCGACAGCAAGCCGGCCTGTTGACCTTCGGCTTCCAGCAAGGCCTGGTTGATGCCGGCTGGCGGGGTGACACTTTCACCTTCATTGGGCTGGGCCTTGCCCGCGGCCAGTTCGAAATCACGCCCGGTGATGCCGCTGCGGCCTGCGCCCAGGCCCGACTTGCGGATATCCGCCAGGAAGCTGGCGCCATCGACCAGGGGGGCCAGCGCATTGAGGCGCATGGTGGGGTCGTTGTCGTCGTCGGCATCCAGCATCGGGTGCACGTGATCCCAGTACTGCGTCAGCAGGCCGTGGATCAGGCGCAGACCGTCGGCGGCGGCGGCCAGGCCTTGCAGGCGGGTAGACGAGCGGAGCAGGTGAACCGCCACGCGCACGTCCTTGGTGCGGGTCATCAATTCGCCGGACAGGGTCTGGACCTTGCGCCAGTCGGGATCCTCAGCCGGGATGATGGTGTCACCGAACTGTTGCTCGGGCTTGCCGCGCGCGGCGTCCTCCAGAGCCAGAAAGGCGCTGTCGTATTCCAGGTCCGGACCACAGGGCTCGCTTTCGCCAACCGGGGTCAGGAGGGTATCGACATCAATCAGGGCCATGGTGTGTTCCGACTCGTTTTCAATGCTTCATCAGACGATGGTACGCACTGTAGGTTCGCCGGACAGGCCTCACACCTGCCAAAAGTCATGTGATCCTGACGCAGCGCAGAAACTAGGGGGGCGTGTTGCGGGTGGCACCACATTCCCCTGGCTCCTGCGCCTGGATCAGAAGGCTGAGCAGTTGCTGTCAGCCTGTACGCCCGAGCAGTTTGTCAGCTGGGCGCCACGGCGGACCTTGGTCCATTCCTGCGACAGTGGCTCGATGTCGCTGGACGCCCCACCCGTGGCCGCACCGCTCGTATTGGCCGGGGTGCAAATCTGCGGCTTGCCGAACTGGCCCTTGACGTACACATCGGTGCGCAACTCGCTCAAGGCATCCGGGCCTTCAAACGGACGGGGAATATCAGGCACGGAGGCGCTGATGTCCATCTGCTGGAAGTAAGTGTTGACGCTGCTGTAACCCGCGATACCTGCCGGGTTCAAGGCGGAAGGCTGTGCCTGCAACAACACGGTGGAGCCCGCACCTCCGGCCACATTTTGTTTGCCGATGCGGTTGCCCGGGTTGTTCAACTGCACGACGGTCTGCGCGCCAGGGATGATGTTGAGCACGCTGACGTCGAGCGGGCCGGTCTGGGAAATGGGGCCTGCGGTCACCAGATTGAGCGTCTGCTTGGCCATGGCCTGGGCGCCCAGGACAATGCCCTGAGAGCCTTCGCCCTGGTTCTGCAGCGTGACGGGGCCGGCAGCGCTCAGCGCATTGGCATCCACCGAGATCTGACCCGTGTGGCCACTGGAGCCGATCACCACGCGGGTGACATCCGGGTTGTCAGCCGTGGCACCAGGCGCCACGAACCACGCCGGGTTCACCACAAAGTTGGCGCCAGGCGCACCGTTTCCGGTGCCCACACGAATGGCGGTGTTCAAGGCCTCGCTGACACTGAACTGGTCCGTATTGATGGCCACGCCTGCAGGACGGATGTTGATGCGCCCGATGGTGTTCCAGTTCGGGAAACCCAGATCCAGGGCGTTCCTGGCCTGGCTGTCATCCGCCTTGGCACCGATCACGACGTCAGCAGAAGCGGCGGCAGGGCCGTCCTGTGACCGCATCTGGATACCAGGCGCTTCGGTTTCCACCTTGATGCCCGGGTTGGTCGAGCCACGCGACTCGCCCACCAGGGTGAAGGTGGAGGTGGTACCCGCAGAGGGTGGCGCCGTGGTCAGCAGCAGGTCGACAATGCGCACGCCGGTGGCACCTTCGCCCTCGGCCAGACCCAGGATCTTGGCGCTGCCTTGACCCATGTTGATCACCACGCCCGACCCGATGTCAACACCGGTCGGCGCACCGAAACCACCGGAGGTCGACCAGCCATTGATCGAGATCATCTGGTTGGCCGTCGAGATCGTGGTGTCGCTCAGGCTGACACCGCTGGTGCCGGCGCTGTAGCCGATGATGCTGGTGAAGCCGGCCGTGATGTCGGAGGTGTCGATGTAGACGCCGTTGTTCCCCAGGAACTCGCCGTCTGCGCCACCACCGGCACCCTTGATCAGCACATTGCCGCGAGAACCATCACTGCCCACGGTGTTGATCACGGTACCGGTCATCTCGACACCGGCGAAATCGGTCACCGGCTTGGATGACAGGGTGTCCACCGATCCTTGCGCGCCCGTGATGGTCACGTCACCACCATTGGTGTTGATGGTGACCGGGGCATCGCCCTCGGCCGCCTGGGCACGAACCCGGCCCGTGCCTAGGGTGATGAGATTGCCATCCAGGGAGCGGAAGCCGTCCAGGCGAACACTGCCCACGCCGTCACCGTCGGCATCGGCCACCATGAGCACGTTCATCTTGCCGGTGGTGGAGGCGATGGTGGTCCCCTGGCCTACCACGATGTCCTGGCTGGACTGGAGGAACAAGGCGTTGTCGCCCAGGCCAGCGGTGCGCACCAGTTGCGTACCGGCTTCGATCACCAGGTTACGGCCACGTACAGCAGGATCGTTCTGATACGAGGTCGACATGCTCACCTTGGCACCGCTGTTGAGCACCGCGTTGATCTCGTCCTGGTGCACGTAGGTGCTGCCCGGATCATTGTTGGGGCCGATCAACTGGCGACCGATGGTGATTCCGGGGGAGTACAAGGACCACAGGCCACCTGCACCGGCAGGCCCACCTGCCGCCACGTCAACCGTCACGGCACCCCGACCCTCATAGCGTGTACGTACGACGTTGGCGGCCATTTCCACCACACCGCCGTTGCCACCGTTGGCGCCACCACGCGCGCTCAGGGCACCGTAGACATCCAGCGTGCCCTGATTGAAGCCGTCACGAACCTCCTGATCAGGCAGACCGGCATAGGTGGACAGGCGAATCGTGCCGCCATCGCCCTTGTCAATGGCATTGACAGACAGTTGCGCCCCGTTTTCAACCGTGATCGAGCTGGAGGATTCGGAAGAGCCCGCCACCGTCGCGGTGTTGATCTCGATGCTGCCGCCACCCGTGGCACCCTGGGCCATCAGCTTGGCGCCCGTATCATTGCCTTCACCAGCCCGCACGTTGACAGTTTGAGCAGACAGGGTGATGGCACCGCCATTGCCGGTGGCGCTGCCCACTTCGACCAGCCCATTGTGCTCGACGGACGACTGGGTTCCATGAGCCACCATGGTCACCGTGCCGCCGGATGTCTGGATCGTGCCGTCGTTGAAGACAGAACGGCGAAAGCCGCCTTCACCGTCTGTGGCCGCCACCAGCGTGATGAATCCGCTGTCACCCAGTTGCACGTCGGTCGAGCCGGCCGCCAGCAAATGGATCTGACCACCCGCACCGGCCGTGATCAGGCCGGAGTTGCTCACCCGGTCACCGATCAGGAAGATGCTGCCGCCGTCAGCAGAGGCCTGCAGCGTGGCGCCGGAGTTGATCGACACGGTCGGATCACCATAGCCACCACCGATATTGGTGTTGAAGATGAGGTGAGCGCCATCCTTCATCAGGCCGGCGTAGCCGTCTTGCGTCAGGCTGGGATCCAGATCCTTGCCCGACAGGACGATGCTGCCGAACGGCGACACGATCTGACCACTGACGGAGATACCCCAGGGGTTGACCAGCACGAAGGTGGGCTCGGAGAACACCGAGCCGTCCACAAAGCTGCGCGCACCGGAACCAAAGCTGTCGGGGTTCTCGGTCACGCGAATCAGCGTGAGGTCACCCTTGGTGCCTTTGTTGATCAGCGTGTTGCCCTTGGCCAGACTGAAATCGAAGGTCTCGTAAACGGCGATCTTCGAGGTCTGACCCATGGTGGTGGTGGTGCCCTCGGTGGTGATGGCGTTGCAGGTACCGGCCACACAGTTCAAGTTGGGCACACCAGCGGCTGCCACAGCGTGGCTCACAAAGCCAGCC
The DNA here is from genome assembly GCF_036279675.1 of Aquabacterium sp. Taxonomy (GTDB): domain Bacteria; phylum Pseudomonadota; class Gammaproteobacteria; order Burkholderiales; family Burkholderiaceae_C; genus Aquabacterium. Next base: position 20,908 of record NZ_DASUIS010000154.1, read on the forward strand.
GACAGCAAAGCCACGGCCAAAGGCTTCAAGCGAGCCAGGCGGCGAGATTGGGAAACGGAATTCGTCTGCATCACGATGCCTCTTGAATCAGAATGAGTGCAGGGCTTGCACGAACACGCGAGCCTTGTCGTTGCCAGGTGCGGTCTCGGGCAGACGGGTGCCACGCCAGGCCACGGTGGCCTTGAGGGTCACCACATCGGGGAAGTTCGCCGCCACACCCAAGCCAGCTGCGCGCAACTGAACGTCATTGGCGCTGAACGATGCAGGCGACACCTCGCGGTTGCGGTGGCCCTTGGCCCAGTCGTACAAGGCAAACACGGTCCAGTTGCGATCGATCCAGTAGCGCAGCTCACCGTTGAACAAGGTGGCCTCATCCGACGCGCCTTCGGCTGTCGGGTAAGCGCGCACGCCACGCGGGCCACCCAGGGTCATCTTCTCGGCAGGGTCCATATTGCGCGTGGACATCTGCTGGCTCAGGCTGCCGTAGAGCGACACCTTGCGGGAAATGGCCTGCAAGCGAGACCATTGCAGCTCGACCTTGCCAAAGCTGCCAGCCTTGCCCTGGTCACCCTGGAGCGCTTCAATGAGCTGATCGAGCTCCGAATCCAGACGCAGACGACCCCAATGGAACTGCGCAGACAAGCCGTTGAAGCCACCGCCCATCCAGGCGTCACGCGATTCGTAGTTCAGGCCACCCAGCACGGCGTTGATGTGCTTCTTCGAGGTGAAGAGCTCATTGCCTTGCAGGTAATCGGTCAGGCCTTTCGATTCATAACCGATACGCGCCATCAAGGTGCGGCTGCGCGAACGCATCAGGGGATAGCTCAGGTTGGCTTCCGCCACATCAGCGGAGCCGTGCGCGTCCTGATCGGCATATTGCCCACCCAGTGTGTAATCCACCTTGGCATAGGCCACGGACACACGCGCCGGCGTGTAGCCCACTGGCAGTTCGTAAGCCACCCGACCGACCTTGACGCCACCGGCATTGCTCAGCATGGTCTGCAAGTCCAGGTTGTCGCCCATGCCCAAGGGGTTGTTCAGGCGCAGCAGGCCCGTGCCACGCCAACGACCGGCGTAACCCACACCGTGGTTGTCCACGGACAGGGAAGCATCCCAGCTGCGACGTGGGGTCACCTGGATGGACAGGTTGTAGATGCCTTCGTCCCCCGAAGGCGACAGCGCGGCCTTGGCCTGCACGCCGGGCATGTCGTTGAGCGCGAACATCACGCGCTCCAGCGAGGCGGTGTTGAGCAGGCCACCCGCATGCAGATCAAAGAAGCCCATCAGGCCGTTGACACGGTCTGCCGTGACCGGCGCGTCGGCACCCAGCGGGATCTGGACACGCGCCAGCTTGGGCTCGACCACATCCACCTTGAGCACGCCCTGGCTCACGTCCTGCGACGGGAAGCCGATGGAGGCCAGGCCATAGCCCTTGTCTTCATAGCGCTTGCGCAGTGCACCGATCAAGGCCGACAGCTCGGTCTCACCCAGGGTCTGGCCGACATAAGGCTCGGCCAGAGCCTGAATCTGCTGAGGTGTCAACACCGTGGCGCCGCGCACGTCGAAGCGTTTGAGCACGAAGTTGACGGCAGGGGCCTTGGCTGCCGGCGCCGCTGCATTCAAGGGCGAGGCGTCAGGCAGGGCTGGCATGGTGGAAGGCGTGGGCACTTCATGCAGGATGTCGCCGGCGCGTGGCGCAGGAGCGGCTGAAGCCACCTGGGCCACAGCCTGGCTCAAAGGGGCCAGTGCAAACAGCAGAGTCAGCGGAATGGCCGCCAGGGGAAGGGAATGGGCTGCGCGTGACATCTCAGCTTCCTAGTTGCATGCGGCCATTGCCGATCACGTTGAAGGGGGCCCAGAAGAAGGGGTGAGCAAAGCGGCGCTTCTTCTGCACGTCCATCTGCGCGTTGCGCATGGCGTCCATCAGGTCGGTGCCTTCGGACATGGACTGGTACATGCGGGTCATCAGGGCTTCGGTGGATTCGTCCGCCACGGGCCACAAGGAGGCCACCATGCTGCTGGCACCGGCCGACAGGAAGGAGCGGGTGAAGCCGACGATCTCGTCACCCTTGAGCACCTTGCCCAGGCCGCTTTCGCAGGCCGAGAGGGTGACCAGGCTCACGCTGTGCATGTCCAGGCCATAGACCTCGCGGGCTTCGAGCAGACCACGGTCCTGGCCATCATTGGCCAGCAGGATGCGCGAGAACAGCGGATCCACGTCGTCCACTTCGGCGTGAGCCGCCACATGCAGCACGGCCGACTGGTTGGCGCGCAGCTTGAATGTGCCCTTGGTGGCATCACGCTGCACGAAGATCTGCTTTTGCTTGAACAGGTCGGAGACTTCCTTGACCTCGCGTTCGGCACCGGGCAGCGGCACGTTCTCTGGCGTGGCGGGGTTGCCGAAGGCCAGCAGGGCGCTCACGGCGCGATCAGGCCGCGCCCAGAGGCGGCCACCCACCGAAGCGGAAGGCCACACGGTGATGGCCGAGCGGGCAATCAGGTAGCCCTGGCCATCGTGCAAGGCCTGGAAGGGCAGGTAATGCAGCGGGCCGTGTGGCACGATGAACAGGCGCCTGGTATCGCCCAGCTTCGCCGGGGCGATCAGCTTGGCGTACAGGCCCTGGCCCAGCGTGTCGACATCGCGCTTGCGCTCGATGATGCTGCGGCGGAAGTCATCCACATCCTTGGCCAGCCCGGCTTGAGGCAAGGGCAAGGCCTGGCCTTCAAAGCTGTCCTTGCGGATCACCCAGACCACGAGCTGGTCGCCCACGGCGTGGTACTCCAGCACGCTCTCGCCAGGGCGCAGCATGCCTTGCAACTGCGCCAGGCTGACACGGCCACCCAGGGCATCGTCCGTGCGACCACGCACCGAATCCAGCAACTGGCGTGAACGCGAGTCTTCGGACAGGTTCCAGGCGGTCTGGAAGTCCTTTTGCTCGACCGCCAGGGCCAGAGCCTGGTCATACACGGCCTGCATGTCGCCAAACAGGCCGGTGCGGATCTCTTCGCTGTGGAACTTGGCGCGCAAGCCATTGGCCAGGGTGGTGGCTTTCAGGAAGGCGGCCAGCGCCTGGGGCTTGTCACCACGCTTGAGGTGCACCCGGCCCACGCCCACCAGGGCCCACAGGCGCTGGTATTCTGAATCGGCCGTGCGGTCGCCGGTGGCAATCTGGTCGTACACGGCCAGGGCGGCTTCCGGCTGGTCGTCGGCCAGCAGGGCGGCGGCGCGGCTGCGCAGGTAGAAGCTGCCGAGAGCGTCACGGGCCTCGGCGGGAATGGCGTTGAGTTGTTCCAGCGCCTGCTTGGGCTGGCCCGATGCGTTCAGCGCGTTGGCCAGGGAGACGAGGATCTGCGGGCGGTAACGCTCGCTGGCCGTCTTCAGGGCTTCGTTGTATTCGCTGATGGCACCGGCCTGGTTGCCACGGCGGGCAGCCACGTCACCCAGGATCTTGTGGGCGGGCGCGAGCACCTGTTCCGGGCTGGCACCTGGGAACTGCAGCGCGCTGCGGGCGTACTGGTCGGCCTCATCGATCTTGCCGGCGTACAGGTAGGCCAGCGCCAGGTCGCGGTGCGCCAGGGCTTGCAGATCGGGCTTCTTGTCGCGCTCGCCCAGGAACAGTGCCTTGCTGGCGGCCCGGATGCTCTGGCGGAACTCGCCTTGCTCGGCCAGGCTGGTGGCCTGTCCGCAATACGCATAGCCATCGAGCTTGATGACATCGCGGTCCAGCAGGGTCTGGCCCTCGGCGCTGAGGGTGCGCGGCTGGGTGGCCTCGCGCAAGCGGGTGAGCGCCTGCGCGGTGGCGGCGCCATCCTGATCCCCTGGTTTGTCGGACTGAGCCGAGGCTGAACCACCGGCGAGCATGAGCACGGCCAGGGTCAGGGTGGACAGGAGGCCAGCAGGCCTTCCAGCGTGATGAAACTGTGATCGCCGCGGCATCCCGGCTCCCTCGAATTACGCAGACACAAACGTGCAGACTATGAAATAGTGCACACCTCGGCAAGTGACCTAGGTGACGATCCCCCAAGCCCTAGGGGTGGGTTACCCCCCGGACCAGTGGCATCAGCTCAGGACAATTGCCGCAACATGGAAAACAGCTCCTTGGGCAACACGGGCTTGAACAGCACCCTGTGGCCGCTGTCATGCACCCGTTTCACCTGCTCTGGCGACGTGTCGCCCGTGACCAGCACGGCAGGGATCTGGTAGCCCAGGACATGGCGCACGGCATTGATGGCCTGCAGGCCATCCTCCCCGTTGCGCAACCTCAAATCCGACAAAACCGCATGGATGGGCTCGGGGTGGTTGGCGGCCAGCATGCAGGCTTCGTTGATGTTGCCGGCCACCAGGACCTCGTAATCCCACTCGCGCAGCAGCAAGGCCATGCTTTCGCGGATGTTTTCTTCGTCGTCGATGAACAGCAGCGTGCGGGCGTTGCCGATGGGTGAGGGCACCGTCTCGGCTTCCAGGTTCATGCCGTGCAGCGCGTTCAGATCGGTCTGCGGCACCGCCAGACGGATCATGGTGCCCTTGCCCACGGTGGAGGCCACGGTCAGCGGGTGGTTGAGCAGCAAGGCCAGGCGTTTGACGATGGCCAGGCCCATGCCCAGGCCCCGGTTGCGGTCCCGCTCGGGGTTGTGCAGCTGGTAGAACTCGTCGAACACGCGGGGCAGCTCGGCCTCGGGGATGCCGATGCCGGTGTCCCAGACCTCGATGTGGACGTCGGTGCCATGGGTGCGCGCCACCACCACGATGCCGCCCTCGCGGGTGTACTTGATGGCGTTCTGGATCAGGTTGCTGAGGATGCGCTCCAGCAGTTGCGGGTCGCTCGTCACGTGCTTGCCACCGGGCTTGAAGCGCAGGTGCAACCCGGCGCCTTCGGCCTGACCGGCAAAGTGCATGTGCAGGCGGCGGAACACGTCGCGGATCGGGAAGGATTGCAGCTGTGGCTCCACCACCCCGGCGTCCAGCTTGGAGATGTCCAGCATGGCGTTGAAGGAACGGTCCAGCGACTCGATGCAGCGGTTCAGGTTGCCGACCAGCGGTGCCTCCGAGGTGCCCGCCAGGCGCTTTTCCAGGGCGCTGGCAAACAGGCCCAACGCGTGCATGGGCTGGCGCAGGTCATGGCTGGCGGAGGCCACGAAACGGCTCTTTTCCTTGTCGGCCTGGGCCGCCAGCGTCATCTGATGGCGCAACTGGGAGACCAGCTCGGCATTGTCGAACTGGGCCTTGAGTGCCTTGAGCAGCAGCTCGTTCTGCCCGAAGGCGAACACCAGGTTCACGCCCAGGTAAGCCACCGAGAAAATGGCCAGCGCGTTGTGCAGCGGCCCCTGGTGCCACAAGAGCAAGGCCGGCAGGGGCGCCAGCAGGGGGATCATCCAGGTCCAGATGGCTGGCCGATACGCCACGATGGCGCCGATGGCCGCCGAGCCCATGCCCAACATCACCAGCATCATCAGGCAGACCATGGCCAGATCCTGCGTGGGCAGCACGAACCAGGGCACCGAGCCCCACACCAGCGCCGACACCAGCAGGCCGCCCATGAAGCGACGGCGCCACACGGGCATGCGCTGCCAGGCGCGGTCGTCCTTCTGATAGGCCCAGCCGTTGAGCAGGCGCAGCGCCTGCGTGCCATGCACCATCACGGCCCAGATCAGTACGCGGCGATCGCCGGTGTAGACCAGATAAGCCACCCAGAATGTCATCGCCGTGACGATGGCGCCCGCCGAGGTGAACCAGCTGGTGCTGTAGAGCGCGTGCACCTGGGCCAGCAGCAGGTCATTGCGCTGCTGGCTGGTTGATTCGGAAATGAACTCGGGCGCGCTCAGCCCCGCGTCCTGGGCAATGCGGTAGCTCACAGCGGGCCTGTGCGCTTCAGCGGAACAGGCTGATGAGGTGCGATCGCGACTTCACGTCCAGCGCCAGCAGGATGGTCGAGACGTAGTTCTTGACCGTTCCCAGCGACAGCTTGGTGGAGTTGCTGATTTCCTGGTTGGAGCAACCTGACAACACCAGCTCCAGGATTTCCAGGTGACGGGGGCCCAGTTCGGCCACGCGGTCATAGCTGGAAGCAGAAGGCGCACGGGGAAAACGTGCCGCCGATGCGCCCGCTGGTGCCGCCACGGCAGCGGCATACGAGTATTCGGTCAGCAGGCCGACGATGCTGGAGCGTGTGAGCGAAGGCGAATAGGCTTTGGGCAGATAACCCACGGCACCCAGCCCCTTGGCCTGACCGATGACGAATTCATCCTGCGTGCCGCTCATGACGGCCACGCGGGCCTGCGGGTAGGCCTCGATGAACTGACGCAAGCCCTGCAGGCCCTTGCAATCGGCCATGTTCAGATCCAGCAGGACCAGGGAGACGTCTGGCTCGGCGCCATACAGCCGCATGGCGTCATGCAGGTTGTCGGCCTCAAGCCAGTGGATTTTCATGTCCTCGACTTCGTTGAGGACGGTCCGCAGACCAACCCGCACCAGGTCGTGGTCGTCCACTAGCAGGACTTTGAAGGTGCCAAGGGGTGGCGGTGGAACAGATCCCATGATGTGGTCGTGACTACGCTGATCTTGCATGGCAGCCTTTGAGTTTCGAGGAACGCCCCCCGGTGAACAATCCCTAACTTGTCACGGTCATTTTGCATCGCAAAAGCGGCGAATCTGATACCAGCCGGCCGTCGGGCTGCCTGAAGCGACCTAATCAGCTAGCATGTCGGGTTCGCCCGGAGCTTTTGTCGTGTCTACTTCTCCCTACGCCCCCGAAACCAGCCGCCGTCGCACGTTTGCGATCATTTCCCACCCTGACGCGGGTAAGACCACGCTGACGGAAAAGCTGCTGCTGTTCTCGGGCGCCATCCACATCGCCGGTTCGGTCAAGGCCCGCAAGGCCTCGCGCCACGCCACCTCCGACTGGATGGAAATCGAAAAGCAGCGCGGCATCTCGGTGGCTTCATCGGTGATGCAGATGCTGTACCGCGAACACGTGGTCAACCTGCTGGACACCCCGGGCCACAAGGACTTCTCGGAAGACACCTACCGCGTGCTGACGGCAGTGGACTCGGCCCTGATGGTGATCGACGCGGCCAACGGTGTGGAAGCGCAAACCAAGCGCCTGATCGAGGTCTGCCGCCAGCGTGACACGCCCATCATCACCTTTGTGAACAAGATGGACCGCGAAGGCCGCGACCCGCTGGAGCTGCTCGATGAAGTCGAACAGGAACTCGGCATGCCCTGCGTGCCCATGACCTGGCCCGTGGGCCAGGGCAAGCAGTTCGGCGGCATCGTCAACCTGCGCACCAAGTCCATGCGCCTGTTCGATGCGGGCGCCGACAAGCGCAGCGATGAAGACGAAGTCGTGTCGCTCGAAGAGCGCGACAAGCTGCACGCCCGCTTCGGCCACGACTGGGAGCTGGCCGAGCAGAACATGGAGCTGATGGCCGAAGCCGCGCCCGCTTTCGATCTGGAACAGTTCCTGGCCGCCAAGCAGACACCGGTGTTCTTCGGCTCGGCCGTGAACAATTTCGGCGTGCAGGAGGTGCTGGACGCCCTGGTGGACCTGGCCCCCTCGCCCCGCCCTCGCCTGTCGACCGAAAAGGACGGCTCGCACAAGGAAATCCTGCCCGAGATGGAAAACTTCTCCGGCGTGGTCTTCAAGGTGCAGGCCAATATGGACCCGTCCCACCGTGACCGCATCGCCTTCGTGCGCGTGTGCTCCGGCAAGTACGAGCCCGGCATGAAGCTCAAGGTGCAACGCTCGGCCAAGGAACTGCGCCCCACCTCGGTGGTGACCTTCCTGTCGCAGCGCCGTGAAGCCGTCGATGAAGCCTATGCGGGCGACATCATCGGCTTCACCACGCACGGCGGCGTGCAACTGGGCGACACCATCACCGATGGCATCAACCTGCAGTACACCGGCCTGCCCTTCTTCGCGCCCGAACTGTTCCAGACGGTCGAACTGGCCAACCCCATGAAGAGCAAGCAGCTGCAAGCCGGCCTGCTGCAACTGGGTGAAGAAGGCGCCATCCAGGTGTTCCGACCTGAATCCGGTGGCTCGATGCTGCTGGGCGCCGTCGGTCAGCTGCAGTTTGAAGTGGTGCAGCACCGCCTGAAGGCCGAATACGGCGTCGACATCCGCCTGATGCCCTGCCGCTTTGTGGGCGCACGCTGGATCACGGCCGACACGCCAGAAGCCATGAAGAAGTTCTGCGACGAGAACGCCTCCAAGCTGGCGCTGGACGCTGCCGACACCCTGGCCTACATGATGACCTCGGCGTATGACCTGCGCCTGACGGCCGAGCGCCACCCGCTGGTGCACTTCCATCCGCTGCGCGAACATGCGGGCTTGAGCTTGTCGACGCAGTAATACCTGGTAACAGGATCCCCCCGAAAGAGGCGCGATTTCACCTCTGTGCGCATCTAAACTCCCGCCGCGAGTCGGCCTGAGGCCGACCGAATCAACAAATCGGTCAGGGAGAAAGAAGATGACGATACGTTCTTGGACGGGGCGTGGCTGCGCCGTGCTCATGGCATTGGTGCTGCAAGCTTGCGGTGGTGGCGGCGGTGGTGATCCGGCAACGGGCCAACCATCCACGGTCGAGCAACCCACGATCGTCGATGGCATGCTCAAGGCGCAGGCCTTTGACAGCAACACGGGCAAGACGCTGCCGAACGTGTCGGTCACGGTCAATGGTCAGAGCTACACCACGGATGCCAGCGGTCAGCTCACGGTGACCCTCACGCAAGTGCCCGGCAAGGGCCTCACGCTGCAGTACACGAAGTCCGGCTACGCCACCAGCGTGGCCCGCGTGGATGTCCCCAACCTGGGCACGGCTGCCGTCAAACTCCTGCTGACACCCGTGGCGGCACAAGGCAGCCTGCCCGTATCGAGTGGCGGCACCGTCTCCGTGCCCGGCACGACCGCCCAGGTCACCTTGCCTGCCAACGGCGTGGTGGACGCCCAGACGGGCAACGCGATCACCGGCAACGTGAACGTGGCCATCACCCCCATCGACCCGGCCCGCCAGCCTTCGTCCATGCCTGGCAGCTTCATGTCGCGCACGGCCACCGGTACACAAGCCATCGAGAGCTTTGGTGCGGTCAACGTTCAATTGACCGACGCCAGCGGGCGCAAGCTGCAACTGGCCAAGGGTGCCACGGCCACCATCCGTGTGCCGGTCAAGACCCGCGCCACCGCCGTCCCCAAGACCATCTGGCTGTACTACCTGGACGAAACCACGGGACTGTGGGTGCACGAGGGTGAAGCCACGCTGTCAGCCGATGGCACTTACTACGAGGGCAAGGTCAGCCACTTCAGCAGCTGGAACTGCGACGCCCCCATTGAAGAAACCATCTACGTCGAAGGCTGCGTCAAGAGCCCCAACAACAGCGCGCCACCTGTCGGCACCACAGTGTGGTCCGATGGCATGGACTACAGCGGCGTGGCTGAAGTCACCATCAAAGCCGATGGCACCTTCCGCGTGCCGATGAAGAAGGGCGGCATGGCCTCGATCACGGCTCGTTATGACGACATCGAGTCAGCCCCGGCCCTGGCCACACCCAATACCACGGACATCAAGCTGACCCAGTGCCTGGTGCTCAAGAGCTTCTCGGTCAACCCCGAGATCACCCAGAACCTGTTCGCCACGCAAACGGCCTACGAAGGCGAAGCACTGATGCTGATCGTCAACGCACGCGGCATCGGTACGCTCAGCTACCAGTGGCTGCGCAACGGCGTCCCTCTCGCAGGACAGAACACGCCACGGCTGTTCTTCTCCAAGGTGGGCACCGCAGACAACGGCGCGGTCTACAGCGTGAAAATCACGGACACCGCCGGCCACAGCATCACCAGCGAGTCGACCACGCTGACCGTGCTGGCCAATGACAGCAACGAGCAGAAGCGCCGCCTGGCCGAACTCTTTGTGGCCCCGATCAACACCATCTCTCTGGCGATGGCACCCTCGTACGCAGCCGACATGGAACTGGCGGTGATGCTGCCACCAGGCCAGATCTGCAGCACGGGCAGCGCCAGCGAAGTCAGCCTGGACGGCAACAAAGCCATCGCGGGTGGCGAGCCCGTGAGCGTCAACGCGCCTCACCAGATTGGCATCACCTTCGACCAATGCCTGACCGATGGCGAAACCTTCTCCGGCAAGGCCCTGGCCGACTTCAACTACACCGTGTCCGGCGATGGCAATACAGTGACGCTCAACAGCCGTACCCAGCTTCTGCCCCTGACGGATGTGCAAGAAAGCATTCAAGGCAAGGGCGTGTTTGCCGTCAGCACGGTCGGACAGATGTCGGGCTCGAGCACGAACACCTTCACGCCTGTACAAGGCGCGGTGCTGATGCGTGCGAACACCACGCGCACCATGACCTTTGTGTCAGGCAGCATCGTGAGCACGTTCGATGCGCAAACCGAGAACGGGTCAACCAACTTCCAGCAGCTTCGGTATGTGCTCAACGGCCACACCTATGTGCTCAATGGCACCACCACCTTCAATGCGAAGGTGCCGGAGCAAGTCAGCGGTAAGGTGACGGTCACACGAGATGGTGTACTGGTGGGCAACTGGAATCCGACCGGACCGGAAGTGCTGCCCGCCGGCATGGGCGTGATCGATCTGTTCTGATCGAGCGCCCCGCCCGCACTCAAGCCTGTGGCATCCAGAACTGATCGATGTTCTTGAAGCCCCAGGTCGCGGGCGATTCGCGCGAGATGATCTGGTCGGTGGTACTGCCATCGCCCAGATCGATCAGCTGAGGCGTGATCGGCTCATTGGACTTGGTGGAGAAGAAGACCCGCACCATCGGGCTCAACAGGGACTTGCTGCCCTGCTCCACCACCACACCCAGCCTGCCTGACTTGAGCTTGACGAGCGAACCCGTCGGGTAGATGCCGATGCTCTTGACGAAAGCCTGAAAGATGCGCTCGTCAAAGTGGCCATCCTTGGCCCACTGCGCCATCTTCTGGATGGACTCGGCCGGATCCCAGCCTGCCTTGTAGGGCCGGTTGGAGGTGATGGCGTCGTACACATCGCACACGGCGCCCATCTTGGAAAACAGGCTGATCTCGTCGCCCTTGAGGCCATGTGGATAGCCTTTGCCGTTGACCTTCTCGTGATGGTGCAGGCAGACATCCAGCGGGATGGGTCCCACACCATTGCCCTCCACCAGCATGCGGTGCCCGGCTTCCGGGTGCCCCTTCATGATGGCGAACTCGGCGGGCGTCAGGGCACCTGGCTTGTTGAGCACCTCCAGCGGCATCAAGGCCTTGCCCAGGTCGTGCACCAGCCCAGCCAGGCCTGCTTCACGCGTATCGGCTTCGTTGAGATGCAGGTGCTTGGCCAGTGACACCATCAGGGCGCACACGGCCACGGAATGCATGTAGGTGTAGTCGTCGCTGGTCTTGAGACGCGCCAGGCTGACGATGGCACCCGGGTTGCGCGACACCGACTGGGTGATGTCGTCCACCAGGGGCAGGCAATGTTCGGTGTCAACGGCCTTGCCCAGGCGGGCATCGTTGAACATGGACTTCATCGCGCCACGCGATTGCTCGACGATGCGCGAGGCCCTTACCAGCTCCTGCTGGAAGCTCACGCTCAAGGCCAGAGGCGCTTCATCCTCGGGCAGGTCCATGACCTCCACGACAGGCGCGGCCGCGCTCACTTCGATGTCGTCCATCAGCTCCATGGGCGCGCTGGGCGCATCCACGTCCAGCCCCTTGGCGGTATCGATGATCACTTCCCTGACCACGGCCAGCTGCTTGAGCTGGCGCGCGTCCTGGACCTTGAAGGAGGAACGCCAGAAAGGGTGATCCAGCCACGAGCCGCAGACCTCGTGGACAAACATGCCTATTCGCAGTTGCTGGATCGGAATCTTCCTGAGCATAGGGCGTGGATCAGGGCGCCCTGACGGACGCGGCACCTGTAAAACATGATCCTAGGGCCACCCAGCCCGCATCGGTCCCACAAATTGAAGGGTATTGAGACATTTTGTCGGGCTTGAGCCTCCTTCAGTTCCACCCCCGGGGGACGATAACGACCTGGGGATTGTCTCCATGAACGAAAGGACAGCCACATGTTCCGAGATTTGGGCATTGCAGGCAAATTGTGGGCAACGGTCATCGCCCTGGTCATCGGCCTGCTCGGCATCGTCGGGTTTGCAGGCTGGCGTGCCGTGGGGCAGCAAAGGGCCGCCGATGAAGCGCTCAAGCTCAACGACATCAAGTTGCACGCCGCGCACGAGTGGGCAACCTTGAGCAGCGTGGCCATGGCCAGAGTGGTGGCCTCGGCGGTGAGTTCGGACCCGCTGGTGGCGCAAACCTTCGCCAAGCCGATTTCGGATGCCATCACGAAGATCACCGAGATCCAGAAGGCCCTGAAAGAGCTGCCTCTGAGCGACGACGACAAGCGCCAGCTCGACAAAATTGGCGAATTGCGCCAGGCCGTCCTGGCAACGGACAAGTCGATCAAGGCACTCAAGGCACAAGGCCAGCTGGAGCAGGCCCGCACCATGGCGATGGAGGTGTTCGTCCCAGGCGCGGCAGCCTACACGGATGCCCTGCGCAAGTTCGCCACCATGCAGGAAGAAAGTGCCACGGAAAAGCGTGCCGTGATCGCGGCCGACCGCCGAGCAACCACCGGCCTGGCCGCCATGCTGGTCTTGCTCGTGCTGACAGGTGTCTCGATCGGGGCGCACTTCCTGATCCGCTCGATCAAGACGCCTTTGCAGGAAGCCGTCAACGTGGCCTCGCACATCGCCCAGGGCGATCTGTCCGTGCGCATCAACACGGGTTACGGCGCGGAGTTCGGTGAGCTGATGCAGGCCCTGCAGAAGATGACCCACTCGCTGGCGACGCTCGTGCATGACGTGCGCGAAAGCACCGAAGGCATCACCACCGCATCGGCAGAAATCGCCACCGGCAACCAGGATCTGTCCAACCGCACGGAGCAGACCGCCTCCAGCCTGCAGGAAACAGCCTCCTCCATGGAACAGCTGACCGGCACGGTTCAGCAATCGGCTCAGGCGGCGCAACAGGCCAATCAACTCGCCTGCTCGGCCAGCGATGCCGCGCAGCGTGGCGGACAGGTGGTCAGCCAGGTGGTGTCGACCATGCAGGACATCGCCGCGTCCTCGCGCAAGATCAACGACATCATCGGCGTGATCGACGGCATCGCCTTCCAGACCAACATCCTGGCGCTCAATGCCGCGGTCGAAGCCGCCCGTGCGGGCGAGCAAGGCCGGGGCTTTGCCGTGGTGGCCAGCGAAGTGCGCAATCTGGCGCAGCGCTCGGCCAATGCCGCCCGCGAAATCAAGAGCCTGATTGCCGCCTCGGGTGACCGCGTCGATTCCGGCGCACAGCTGGTGAGCGAAGCCGGCCAGGCCATGAACGAGATCGTCGGGGCCATCCAGCGCGTGACCGACATGATGAGCGACATCAGCGCCTCGGCATCGGAGCAAAGCGATGGCATCAGCCAGGTCAATCAGGCCGTGGTGCAACTCGACCAGATGACACAGCAGAACGCCGCACTGGTTGAAGAGTCAGCCGCTGCGGCAGCCAGCATGCGAGACCAGGCGCAACGCCTGTCTGCGGCGGTGAACGTGTTCCGCACGGGCGGCGCTCGCGCCTGATCGACAGTTAGCGCGCCTGGAGCGAGCTCAGGCCGGCAAGCTGCCGGTCATGCCAGCGCGCGAGCAGCACCTGGGCCAGCATCGAGCCGATCCAGGCCATCAGCATGTCGGACTGGGTGTCAAACGGGTCACCCTGTGTGGCCAGGAACTCGTCGGCGCCCTGCCCCAGGCTCACGGCCGCCCCCCACTCGATGAACTCGTACATGGCACTGATGGCCAGGCACACACTGCTCACCAGGAAGAACAGCCAGCCGCCTCGTGGCAGCGGCGTCTTGCGCAGCAGTATTTCGCGCGCGACCATGGCCGGGATGAAGCCCTGTGCCAGGTGCCCGATGCGATCGTAGTGATTGCGGGTGAAGTGAAATGCCTCCTGCATCCAGAAGCCCAGCGGCACGCGCGCGTAGGTGTAGTGCCCGCCGACCATCAGGATGATGGCGTGGACCAGGATGAGGACGTAGACCAGCGTGGTCAGGCGAAAGGTCGGGCGCGTCCAGGCCAGCAGAGGCACGGCGATGAAGACGGGAAACACCTCCATCAACCAGACGGCGGGATCAAACGCGCCGATGTAAGACCAGATCAAGCCGATGCCGATGATGGCCAGCCAGGCCAGCGCGCCCTTGGAGGTGGTGTTGCTCATGTTCTTTCAGGCCAAGAAAAAAGGCGTAGCCGTTGAGGATACGCCTTTGGTTCAGCCGACCGTAGCTGGAGAGCGGCCTTGTGGCTCGCGGCCTGTCGGCCGCTCCCCGCAAGGCCCAGGGAGCCCTGCTTCGCAGGCCTCAGCCCTTCAGGCCTGCTGCGTCCCGCAGCACCTGGGCCTTGTCCGTACGTTCCCAGGTAAACTCCGGCTCTTCGCGACCGAAGTGACCGTAAGCGGCCGTCTTCTGATAGATCGGGCGCAGCAGGTCCAGCATCTGGATGATGCCCTTGGGACGCAAGTCGAAGTGCTCGGCCACCAGCGCAGACAGCTTGTCGTCAGGGATGACGCCCGTGCCTTCGGTGTAGACCGTGATGTTCATGGGCTTGGCCACACCAATGGCGTAGGCCACCTGCACCTGGCACTGCTTGGCCAGACCGGCTGCCACCACGTTCTTGGCAACGTAGCGGGCCGCGTAGGCGGCGGAGCGGTCCACCTTCGTGGGATCCTTGCCCGAGAAGGCGCCACCGCCGTGAGGGCAGGCACCACCGTAGGTGTCCACGATGATCTTGCGGCCGGTCAGGCCACAGTCACCTTGCGGGCCACCGATCACGAAACGGCCGGTCGGGTTGATCAGGAAACGGGTTTCCTTCAGCCATTCCTTGGGCAGGACAGGCTTGATGATCTCTTCGATGATGGCTTCGGTGAACGAGGCCTTCATGGTCGTGGCGTTTTCCGACTGGTCGGGGCTGTGCTGGGTGGACAGCACCACGGTGTCGATGCTGTGGGGCTTGCCGTCCACATAGCGCATCGTGACCTGGCTCTTGGCATCGGGGCGCAGGAAAGGCAGGCGGCCGTCCTTGCGCAGCTGAGCCTGACGCTCCACCAGACGGTGAGCGTAGTAGATCGGCGCGGGCATCAGCTCGGGCGTCTCGTCACAGGCGTAGCCGAACATCAGGCCCTGGTCGCCAGCGCCGATGTTGAGGTAGTCGTCGGAGGCGCGGTCCACGCCCTGGGCGATGTCGTTGGACTGCTTGTCGTACGCCACCAGCACGGCGCAACCCTTGTAGTCGATGCCGTACTCGGTGTTGTCGTAGCCGATGCGCTTGATGGTGTCACGCGCGACCTGGATGTAGTCCACGTTGGCTTGCGTGGTGATTTCGCCCGCGAGAACGACCAGACCGGTGTTGGTCAGGGTTTCAGCGGCCACGCGAGAGACCGGATCCTGCGCCAGGATGGCGTCGAGGATGGCATCGGAGATCTGGTCAGCCACCTTGTCGGGGTGACCTTCCGATACGGATTCAGAAGTAAAAAGAAAATCGTTTGCCACGATGTGTGCTCCAAAAAAGACCCTAGACCTCGGCGTCGCCGGGGCTGGTGAGCGATCCTTTTGGGTTCTCTTCGCAGCGGCGAACGCTTTAGCGGCATTTGTGAATCGCCCCGCAAGTTGTCCTGTTAACTCGGCGATGGGTGCAGTGTAGCGAATACTCCGGCCTGATCGGCTAGTGGTATCTGCGAAGATGTAGGGTTTTATGGCCCCATTTGTTCCCTGAACGCAACCCTTTCATGGTCCGTCTGTTTTCACTGCTGTCCCGCTGGCCCCTGGCCGTGCTGCACCCGATCGGCAGTCTGCTGGGCTGGCTGGCCTACCTGCTGTCGCCTTCGTACCGCAGGCGTTTGAAGGCCCACACTCAGGCCGTAGGGATGGGCGTGTGGCAGCGCTGGTCAGCCGTGGCGCACGCTGGCAAGATGGTGGGCGAATTGCCTCGCCTGTGGGGCCGCCCCCGCGAGCAGGCCCTGGGCAAGACGGTGCAATGGGCGAACGCGCAAGCCGTGTCCCAAGCCCTGGCAGAGGGCCGTGGCCTGCTGCTGCTGACACCACATCTGGGTTGCTTCGAGATCACGGCGCAGGCTTACGCCGAGCATTTCGGCAGCCTCAAGCCCATCACCGCGCTGTACCGCCCGGCCAAGCAGGCCTGGCTGGCCGAGATGATGCGCGAGTCGCGCAACCGCCCCGGCATGCAGACCAGCCCCGCCACGCTCAGCGGCGTGCGCCAGATGCTGCGCGCACTCAAGAAGGGCGAAACCGTGGGCCTGCTGCCCGATCAGGTGCCGCCCGAGGGCATGGGCGTGTGGACGGACTTCTTTGGCCGCAGTGCCTACACCATGACCATGGCCGCCAAGCTGGTCGCGCAAACGGGCTGCGCGGTGGTGCTGCTGCGTGGCGAGCGGCTGGGCCCGGTCGCCCGGCTGCAAAAAGGCTGTGACTACATCGTGCACGCCACCCGTGTGGCGCCTGATGTCGAACAAATCCTGGCCGCGGGTGATGCGGCACAATCCGCGGCCGCCGTGAACCGGCTGATGGAAGACCTGATCATGCAAGCACCCGAGCAGTACCTGTGGGGCTACAACCGCTACAAGCAACCCCGGTCCGAGATCCTGACCTCGGCCGCCGGCGGCAGCGAGGCCCAGACCTGATGACGATGCCCAACGCGCTGAAAGAAGGCGGCATCCGGCTGGCGCTGGCCATCCTGTGGCTGCTGCACTTCCTGCCCTTGCCGGTGCTGGCGGCGATCGCGCGCGGCATGGGCGCCCTGCTCTTCAAGCTGGCGACATCCCGCCGCCGCGTGGGCCTGCGCAACCTGGAACTGTGCTTTCCGCAGATGCCGGCCGCCGAACGCGAAGCCTTGCTGCGTGCGCATTTCGGGTGGCTGACGCAAAGCCTGCTGGACCGCGCCGTGCTCTGGTGGGCCTCGCACGAGCGCATCAAACGCCTGATCCACGTGGAAGGCGACATCGACCTGGCCGAGCGCGAGATGCAGACCAGCGGCCGCCCCACCATGTGGCTGTGCCCGCACTTCGTCGGGCTGGACGTGGCCGGCGCCGCCATCCTGTTGTGCCAGAAGCGCCCGGGCGCCTCGATCTACCAGACACAAAGCCACCCGCTGATGGACAAGCTCATGAAGCGCGGCCGCCTGCGCTTCGGCAACGCCGAGATCTTCCCTCGCAGCGATTCGGTCAAGCCCCTGCTGCGCGCCATCAAGGACGGGCGCGGCTTCTTCAACCTGCCCGACATGGATTTCGGGGCTAAAGATGCCGCGTTCGTGCCCTTCTTCGGCGTGCCGGCCGCCACCTTGCTGGCGCCTTCACGCATGGCCCGGATGATGAACATGGTGGTGCAACCGGTGATCGCCGAACTGCTGCCCGGCGGTCGCGGCTGGCGCGTGCGCTTCATGGCCCCGCTGGACAACTTCCCCACCAAGGACGCGGAGTCCGACACGGCCCGCATGAACCGGTTCATCGAGGGCGAGATCCTCAAGCAACCCGCGCAATACCTGTGGGTGCACAAGCGATTCAAGACCCGGCCCGAAGGCGAAGCGGGTTTTTACTGAGCCATTCGGATCACGCTGGCGCCTCAAGTTGGTGCGCGGCAGGCCGATAACTCACCCAGGTTGTCTGCAGCGAGGGCCCCTGCCTCGCTTCATCTGGTTGAGGAGTGCCAGTAAATGGCTTGGATCATTTGGTTGCGTGGTTTTTCGATCCGGTCGCGCTTGCTGGCCTGCATGGCCCTCGTCGTAGGCATTGGTTGCAGTGTGGGAGGCGCCATGAGCTGGCAGCTGCTCTCCCTCAAGGGCGAGCTGGACTCATTTGCCAGCCAGGAATTCACCGCCACGCAGCGCATGACGACGCTGGCGCTGAACCTCAATGAACTGCGCGGCCGCGAAAAAACCACCATCATCGCCACGGGCGACTCGGTGACCGCAGCCGAACAGTTCAAGGCCTGGAAGGCCGCCCTGGCCACCACCATCCAGACCACCAAAGTCCTGGCCGAAGCCGCGCCCACGGCCGAGATCAGGCAACAGGCCACCGCCCTGGAAGGCAAGCTCAACAGCTATGGCAAGGGCCTGGAGCCCACGCTGGACCTGATCACCTCGGCCGCCATCACATCGGCAGCCGAGGCCTACCAGTCCAGCGAGCCGGCACGCGCTGAAGCCGATGCCGTGGAAGCCATCACCGGCAAGCTCAACGCTGCCATCACGCAAGTAGCCGAGGCACGCCGCGCCAAGGCCGGCACAGCCGCCACCCATGCCATCATGTGGCTGTGGGGCCTGCTCATGTCGCCAGGCATCGTGTTTCTGCCGCTCATGGGGCTGACCATCCTGTCGATCACGGCGCCTTTGCGCCGCGCCGAGGCCATCACCCAGTCCATCTCGCACGGTGACCTCACCCAGCACATCGACGTCAACGGCAAGGATGAAATCGGACGCCTGATGAGCTCGATGGCCCACATGCAGAACGGCCTGCGCGAGATGGTGGCCTCGGTGCGCGAATCGTCCGAAAGCATGCTGACGGCCTCCACCGAGATCGCCGCGGGCAACCAGGACCTCTCCCAACGCACCGAACAGACCGCCGCCAACCTGCAGGACACGGCCTCGTCCATGGACCAGCTCAGCAAGACGGTGGAGCACTCGGCCGAATCGGCCCACGTGGCCAATGCGCTGGCCGACACCGCCAGCCAGCGCGCCGAGCAAGGCGGCCAGGTGGTCGAAAGCGTGGTCACGCAGATGCAGGACATCAGCGCCGCCGCCCGCCAGATCTCCGACATCATCGGCGTGATCGACGGCATCGCCTTCCAGACCAACATCCTCGCGCTCAACGCCGCCGTGGAAGCCGCCCGTGCGGGTGAGCAAGGGCGTGGTTTCGCCGTGGTGGCCGGCGAAGTGCGTTCGCTGGCCAAGCGCAGCGCGGACGCCGCCAAGGAAATCAAAGGCCTGATCGGCCAGTCCACCGAACGCGTGGAAGTGGGCTCGCAGAAGGTGCGCGAGGCCGGCGAGGTCATGAACGAGATCGTGGATTCGATCCGCCGTGTGACCCAGGCCATGGGAGAGATCGCGGACGCCACCCGCCAGCAATCCCAGGGCATCGGCCAGGTCAGCCAGTCGGTGACGCAACTGGATCACATGACCCAGCAAAACGCCGCGCTGGTGGAACAGTCGGCCGCGGCGGCAGACAGCCTGCGCCAGCAAGCCATGGACCTGTCCAAATCGGTCCAGCGCTTCCATCTGGATGCCAACGGCGTCGCCTGATCGCACAGGAGTGACAACTTGGCCTGACAAGGCGGGCTCAAGCGGCGGATAATCCGCCTTCATGAAGCTGCGCTTTACCAAGATGCATGGTGCGGGCAACGACTTTGTCGTGCTCGACGCCACCCATGGGCCGCTGCCATTGAGCGCGGCCCAATACCGCTTTCTGGCCGACCGACGCTTTGGCATCGGCGCCGACCAGATCCTGATCGTCGAAAAAGGCAACCCCGCCAACGGGACGGACTTCACCTACCGGATCATGAACGCCGACGGCGGCGAGGTGGAACAGTGCGGCAATGGCGCGCGCTGCTTCGCCCGCTTCGTGTACGACACGGGCCTGACCGACAAGGAAACCATCCGCGTGCAGACCATGAAGGCCGTCATCGAGCCGCATCTGCAACCTGATGGCCGCGTGACGGTGGACATGGGCGAGCCCTTCCTGATCCCCGAAGAGGTGCCCTTCAACCCCAACGGCCTGACGCCGCGCATGGTCAATGGCTGCGAGCTGTGGCCCATCCAGCTGGCCAACCACCCGGTGGAAGTGGCCGTGGTGTCCATGGGCAACCCCCACGCCATGATGCGGGTCGACAGCGTCGAACACGCCCCGGTTGAAGAGCTCGGCCCCCAGATCGAAGGCCATGAGCGCTTCCCGCGCCGCGTGAACGCCGGCTTCATGGAAGTGGTCAGTCGCAACCATGTGCGCCTGCGGGTGTTCGAGCGCGGCTCGGGCGAGACCCTGGCCTGTGGCTCGGGCGCCTGCGCCAATGTGGTGGCCGGCATCCGCCTGGGCTGGCTGGACCAGACCGTGGATGTGGACATGCCCGGCGGCCGCCTGACCATCAGCTGGGAAGGCCCCGGCTCGCACGTGATGATGACCGGCCCGGCCGTCAAGGTTTTCGACGGCGAAATCGACGTGCCCGCACTCTGAACGAACACCCACACGAGAACATGACCTTGCAAGGCATCACCGAAGACGAGATCGTCAACTACCTGGTGCACACACCCGGTTTCTTCGAACGCAACGCCCAGGTGCTGGCCTCCATCCAGCTCACCAGCCCGCACGGTCAGCGCGCCGTCTCGCTGCAGGAGCGCCAGATGGAGATGCTGCGCGACAAGATCCGCGGGCTGGAGCGCCGGATCATGGACATGATCCGCAACGGCCAGGAAAACGAGGCCATCGCCGAGCGCCTGCACCGCTGGGTGCGCGCCGTGCTGCTGGCGCATGACGACACCACGCTGGCCGACGTCATGCTCGACCGCCTGCGCCACGAGTTCCTGATCCCGCAGGCAGCCGTGCGCATCTGGGCCACGCCCAACCTGACGCTGCGCGAAGGCCTGGCCGAGCTGTCGGTCACCCAGGCCATCAGCGATGACGCCCGCAGCTTTGCCAGCAGCCTGAACATGCCCTACTGCGGCCTGAACTCGGGCTTCGAAGCCAGCAAGTGGCTGGAAGACAGCGCCAGCATCACCTCGCTGGCCCTGATCCCCCTGCACCACCACGGCGAGTGTTTCGGCCTGCTGGTGCTGGGCTCGCCCGACCCGACCCGCTACAGCGCCGACATGGGCGTGGACTTCCTGCTGCAGGTGGGTGACATTGCCAGCGCCGCGCTCACCCGCCTGGTGGACTGAGCCCCGATGGCCCATCAAGGTCGGCGGCTGCCCACGCAGCATGCGACCTGGCTGGACAGCGCCTGGCGCTGCCTGACCCCGCCGGAGCGCCAGGCCCCAGGTCAAGCCGGCTTGCCCGCCCTGGCTTACAGTGCGCCACGCCCCTGGCGCCTGACCCTGCCCGGCGCGTTCGAGACCCGCGAGCCCATGGACCTGAGCTGGGACAGCGCGCCCGAACTGGCCGACATGGCCCAGGCGCTGGCCCGGCAATCCCGCGCCGTGTGCCTGCCTCGCGTGCCGGCCGATTCGCCCAGCGTGACGGCCCTCAGGCAGGCCTTTGCCGGACGCGGCATGACGCTGATCCGCCCGGCCATCGGTTCACCGTATATCGACCTGGACGCCAGCTGGGCCGACCCACGCCAGAAGTTCAACGCCGGCCGGCGCTCCGACTTCCGCCGGGCCGAACGCCACGCCGAGAAACTCGGCGGCCTGCGCTTCGAGATCCACAGCCAGACCACCGCAGCCCAACTCGACCACCTGCTGGACGAAGCCTACGCGGTGGAAGCCCGCAGCTGGAAAGGCCAGGCCGGCACCGCCTTGGCGCTGGACCCGCAGCTCGGCCCTTTTCACCGGGCCCATGCCCATGCCGCCATGCAGGCGGGCCTGCTGCGCCTGGCCTTCATGCGCGTGGGCGGCCAGGCCGTGGGCATGCAGATCGCGCTGGAGTGGGACCACAGCATCTGGCTGCTCAAGATCGGCTACGACGCGGCCTTTTCACCCTGCAGCCCCGGCAATCTGCTGATGATGCACACCATCGCCGACGCCGCACAGCGCGGCCTGAAGGCCTACGAGTTCCTGGGCAGCCCGGCCCCCTGGACTGCGTTCTGGACGACGAGCTTGCGCGACTACGTCAACATCCGCTTCTTCCCCTGGCGCCTGCGCGGCCAGCTTGCCCTGGCTCAAGATATGTCACAGGCGATGCACGCACGGCTCGCCAGGCGCCGGCAACCCGGGCATGATGCAGCGCATGGTGATGCTCAGGAAGTTACGTGACCTCATCCAGTCTGCGGCCACCCCTTTGCTGAGGGCGGCCAGCCGCGCCTACGTGCCGGGCCCTCATCTGGACGACGCCCTGACACTGGCACGGCAACTCGAAGCACAAGGCCTGCGCGCCACGATCGGCTACTTCAACAGCGATGACGACGCGCCCGACCTCATTGCCGGCCATGACCTGGCCGCCATCGACGCCGCCACCACGCTGAAGCACCCCGCCTACGTGTCCATCAAGGCACCGCCCATGCTGTACGACCTCAACCGGATCGGCATGCTCGCGCGGCTGGCACGGCAACACGGGCAATGGCTGCACTTCGATTCACATGGCCCCGAAACCGCCGCCCCCACCCTGCGCCTCATGGAGGCCTTGCGCGACGAGCACCCCAGGTTGGGCCTGACCATACCCGGCAGATGGGTGCGCAGCGTGCGTGATGCCGAATGGGCCATCGCTCACGGTGTGCGGGTGCGCGTGGTCAAAGGCCAATGGGCTTGCCCAGACAAGCCGAACATGGACCAGAGCGCGGGCTTCATGGCCGTGATCGATCAACTGGCCGGGCGCGCCGTGGAGGTTGCCGTGGCCAGCCACGATGCCCAGCTGGTGCGCCAGGCCCTGCAACGCCTGCAGCAAGCCGGCACGCCTTGCGAACTGGAGCTGCTGTGCGGCCTGCCCCGCCACGAGGTGATGGCGGTGGCGCGAGAGCTGGGTGTCCCTGTGCGCTTCTATGTGCCGTTTGGCACGGCCTGGCTGCCTTACGCGCTGGGCCAGTTGTTGCGACAGCCCCGCATGTGGGGATGGATGCTCAAGGACCTGCTGGTCAGCTATCGCCTGCGCTGACCAGCCGCGCCCGGGCGTTTCGATCAACAATGATGGGCCGCCACACCCCGCCCATCCGACCTTGAACGCGCCCGCACCGGATTCTCCCGACCGCCGTCTCGTTGATCGACACGTCGATCACCTGCGCGTGCAACGGCGCCTGGCCGAGCGCACCCTGGCCATGTACGGCGACGCCTTCAAGCGCCTGCTGGCCCTGTGCGATCAGCACCAGCTCGGCTTGACCGACGTGCGCCCTCACCATGTGCGTGGCTGGACGGCCAGGTTGCATGGCCAAGGCCTGGGGCCGCGCAGCATCGCCATCACGCTGGCTGGCTGGCGCGGCCTGTTCAAGTGGCTGGGCCGCGAAGGCGTGGTGCAGGTCAACCCGGTGGATGGCATCAAGCCACCCAAGGCCGCCAAGCCCCTGCCCAAGGCCCTGTCGGTGGACCACGCCGTGGCACTGGCCGATCACCAGCCCGAGGCCGATGACAACGCGGCCTCACCCGCCGCCCAGACGCGCCGGGACCACGAGGCGCCCTGGCTGCACGCACGTGACCACGCCATGATCGAGCTGCTCTACAGCAGCGGCCTGCGCAGCGCCGAACTGCTGGGGCTGGACGTGACGGCCAGCAACGAGGCCAAGGGCTGGATCGACATGCAGGCCGGCGAAGCCCATGTATTGGGCAAAGGCAGCAAACGTCGCATCGTGCCCGTGGGGCAGGCCGCCATGAAGGCACTGGCTGCCTGGCTGGACATGCGCGCCGCGCTCACGCCACCACAGTGCGAGGCCCTGTTCATCAGCCGCCTGGGCCGGCGCCTCACGCCCATGCAGTTGCGCAACCGGCTCAAACAGCTGGCCCAGCAGGCCGGCCTGCCCACACATGTGCACCCCCACATGCTGCGCCACAGCTTTGCCAGCCACCTGCTGCAATCGAGCAGCGATCTGCGGGCCGTGCAGGAGCTGCTGGGCCACGCCCACATCAGCACCACGCAGGTCTATACCAAGCTGGATTTCCAGCATCTGGCCAAGGTGTATGACGCGGCGCACCCACGCGCCAGACGCCAGCGCGACAAGCCCTGATCGATCAGGCGGCGGCGCGCCGCGCATGGCGGGCCATCAGGCCCATCAGCTCTTCGTACACATAGGGCTTGGTGATGTAGTCGCGCATGCCCACGTTCAGGCCGCGCACCCTGGCCTCGTCGAAGGCGTGCGCCGTCAGGCCCAACACTGGCAGACCTGGATCGATCTCTCGCACCGTGGCCGTGGCCTCGTAACCGTCCATCACCGGCATCTCGATGTCGCACAGCAGCAGGTCGAAAGCGCCGGGGCCGGCCTGCTTCACGGCATCCACCGCCTCCTGCCCGTTGTCGACCATGGTCAGGCGCACGCCCGCATTGAGCAGCAACTGCTCCATCAACAACTGGTTGACCTGGTGGTCCTCGGCCACCAGCACCCGCAGGCCGCGCAAGCCATAGGCATCCCAGGGCCCGGGTTCGGCTTCGTCGACATGGTCGGGTTCGTCGCCGACCGCTGGCAAGGGCAGGCAGACCTCGAAGCGCGCGCCTTGCCCGGGTGCGCTGTGCACGCCGATGCGGCCGCCCATCAGGTCCACCAGGCGCTTGCAGATGGACAGACCCAGGCCCGTGCCACCGGCCCGGCGCGTGGAGCTGCCGTCGCCCTGCACAAAGGGATCGAACAGGCGGGCCATCAAGGCCGCATCCATGCCCACGCCAGTGTCCTGCACGACCAGATGCAGGCCCTCGCGGTCTGCACTGACCGCCAGTTGCACCTCACCACGCTCGGTGAATTTGACGGCATTGGTCAACAGGTTGATGAGGATCTGCCCGACGCGCAGGGCATCGGCACGCCAATGCTCGGGCACGTCGGCCATGCGCGCGACATCGAGCTTCAGGCCTTTGAGCCTGGCCTGTTCACGCACCAGATCCAGCGCCTGCTCGATGCAATGGCTCAGGCTCATCTCGCCGATCTGCAGGTCGAGCTTGCCCGCTTCGATCTTCGAGAAATCCAGGATGTCGTTGATCAGGCCCAGCAGATGCTGCCCGGCTTGCAGGATGTGCTTGAAGTGGCCCGCGGCCTCGTGCGCATCAAAGCGCAATGCGCCGATCTGCGCAAAGCCCAGCACGGCGTTAAGCGGTGTGCGGATCTCGTGGCTCATGCTCGCCAGGAACTCGCTCTTGGCCTTGCTGGCCTGCTCGGCCGCAGCCTTGGCCTCCTTGAGCTCGGTGATGTCCATGGCCATCACCACAAAGCCACGCACGCGGCCATCGACCACGTCCGGCGTGTAGCTGACCTGGGCGATCAGGCCCTGGCGTTCGTGGTGCTCGCCTGAGATCTCGCGGCCACTCAAGGCGGCCTCCACAAAGGGCAAGGTGCGCTGATAGCCTTCGAGCGACAACAGATCGCTCATGTGGCGGCCGATCAGCTGGTGGGCCTTGTGCCCCCAATGGGCCTGCAAGCGTCGGTTGCAATAGCGCAGGATGAGCTGGGCGTCCCAATAGGCCACGGCCCCGGGCATGCTGTCGAGGATGGTCTCGAATCGCTGCTCGGCCGGGCGTGCCTGCAGCAGGCCTTCCAGTCGTGCGTTCTCGGCCTGCTGCGCCTTCAACTGGCCGCGCAAGGCCAGCACTTCGGCGATCAAGGCCACCTGGTCGACCGATGACGGGCTCGTGTGCGTCTCGCCGGGTTCGGCGACATCCACTTTCAACGCAGGCAAAGCCCCCAGCGACATACCCATCCTCATGTTGGGCCGACACAGGAACGGTCAGCATCACACACATTTCGTCACAACTACAAGATACACCGCCGCTGTCGCGCCTGCCTGCCGCCTCAGTGAAATCCTGCCCCACCGGTCGCGGGGGGCCAAGCGCGGCCTCGCGTGGTCTGGTCATGCGAGGCCGACAAGGCGGACAATGTCGCCCTCGACCAAAAACACATTGCGGCCAGAAAGAGAAGAAGCATGAAAGTCATCACCCTGCGCGAAGGCAAAGAGCGCTCCCTGTTGCGTCGTCATCCCTGGGTCTTCCAGGGCAGCATCGCCAAGGGCGGTGGAGACGCCGGCGAAACCGTTCGCGTGCAGGCGCACGATGGCCAGTTCCTGGCCTGGGCGGCTTTCAGCCCCAGTTCCCAGATCCGCGTGCGCGCCTGGAGCTTTGACGAGGCCGAACGCATTGACGCCGCTTTCTTCCAGCGCCGCATCCAGGAAGCCGTGGCCTTGCGTCAGCGACTGGCCATCGATTCCGACGGCATCCGCCTGATCCACGGCGAAGCCGATGGCCTGCCCGGCCTGATCGTGGACCAGTACGGCGACCTGCTGAGCGCCCAGTTCCTGAGCGCCGGCATGGAGCGCTGGAAGGACGTGATTGCCGACGCCCTGGTGGCCATCACCGGCTGCCCTTATCTGTACGAACGTTCGGACTCCGGTGTGCGCAATCTGGAAGGCCTGGAGCCGGTCAAGGGCTGGTTGCGCCATCCGGAAACGACCGATGGGGCGCGCCGCTCGACCGAAGTCACCATCCACGAAAACGGCTGGAAGCTGACCCTGGACGTGGCCGAGGGCCACAAGACCGGCTACTACCTGGACCAGCGCGACAACCGCGGCCTGTTCGCCAGGCTGGTCAGGCAGTTCAAGTGCAAGACAGTTCTGAACTGCTACAGCTACACCGGCGGCTTCAGCGTGGCGGCACTCGAAGGCGGCGCCACCGACGTGACCAGCGTGGACTCCTCGGGCCCCGCCCTGGCCCGCGCCAGCGCCCACGTGACGCTCAATGGCTACGAAGCGAGCGCTCACACCGCCCTGGACGCCGACGTGAACGGCAGCCTGCGCCAGTTCATCAAGGAGGGCCGCACCTTCGACGCCATCGTGCTGGACCCGCCCAAGTTCGCACCCAGCGCCGCCCATGCGGACCGCGCTTCGCGCGCCTACAAGGACATCAACCGCCTGGCCTTCAAGCTGCTCAACCCGGGTGGCCTGCTGTTGACTTTTTCGTGCTCGGGCGGCATCGGCGGTGAGCTGTTCCACAAGATCGTGGCGGGTGCCGGCATGGACGCTGGTGTGGATGGCTACCTGCTCAAACGCCTGGAAGCCACCCCTGATCACCCCACCACGATCACCTTCCCTGAAGGCGAATACCTCAAGGGATTGGTGATTGTCCGAAAATGATATCCCTAGTTTGAAAAAATGTCATGGTAGATGACAGATTTGAGGACACACATGTAACCCAGACCGACATAATGCTTTGTCAAATCGCGCGGGGAGCGTGGAACACATCATGAGCGTCAAAGCATCTGCCAAATCCATCTGGGACTTCCGGCGAGGCATTGCCACAGCCCGGGTCCTGTCCCAACTCGGTTCTGATCATGGCGTGAGCATGGACAACATGCTGCGTCATACCGGCATCACCCGCGCCCTGCTGGACGACCCCAAAGGCGAGATCGAAGCCCATCAGGAAGTCCAGCTCATCCGCAACCTGATCAACGCCCTGCCCCACATCCCCACCCTGGGTCTGCAGGCCGGCTCCCGCTATCACGTCACCACCTACGGGCTGTGGGGCTACGCGGTGATGAGCTCCCCGACCCTGGGCTCGGGCATCAGCATGGCCTCGCGCATGCTGAATCTGACCTTCTCGTTGACCATCAACGACATCGAGCAAGTCGGCGACCTGATCCAGTCCTCCTTCCACAGCGACCACCTGCCCCCGGACGTGCGCCAGTTCATCCTGGACCGCGACCGCGCCGCCGTGATCACCCTGCAGCGCGAAATCCTGGGCCATCCCCTGCCCTTCCGCGCCATCCACATGCGCCGCCCCGAGCCCTCGCCCGAGATGGTGGAGGCCTATACCAATCTGTTTGGCATCCGCCCGCTGTTCAGCCAGGCCCGCGACTGCGCCCTGTTCGACACCTCGCTGATGCACGAGCGCCTGCCCCAGGCCGACCCGCACACGGCCGCCCTGTGCGAACAGATGTGCCGCAAGCTCGTGGACGCCCGCAAGACACGCACCGGCGTGGCTGCGGCCGTGCGCGACCGCCTGATGCGCACCCCCGGCCACATCCCCGACATGGAAGAGATCGCGGCCGAGATGAAGATCACCTCGCGCACGCTGCGCCGCCACCTCACGGCCGAAGGCGCCACCTTCCGCGCCTTGCTGGAAGAGGTGCGCTCCACCCTCGCGGAAGAGCTCATGGCCTCGGCCAGCCTGACACACGGTGAAATCGCCGAGCGCCTGGGCTATGCGGATGTGACGACCTTCATCGAAGCCTTCCGCCGCTGGAAGGGCATGCCGCCCAGCGAGTTCCGCCGCACCAACGGTCTGACCTCGCAGGCTTCACGCATCCCCCGTCGCCGATTCGTGACGCGCTGAATGCCGCGGTGAAATTTCACGGGAAAAGGCCGGAAAGCCTCGCCTAAACAAGGCACTTCCGCTTTTCCCACGAGGCGCAAAAGCCTAGACTGATCTCGCACCATAGGATGAGAGTCAGTCATGAGCATCGCCCCCCAGCTTCGCAACCTCAACATCGACCTGCCGGCCTGCCCCAGCACGCTGGTCAAACTGTCCTTGCTGATGGCAGAAGAGGACAGCTCGATCGACCAGCTCGCTGCGTTGATCGAAACCGACATGGCCTTGTCCTCGGCCGTGGTCCGCACCGTGAACTCGGCCCTGTTCGGCCTGCTCAAACGCGTCGAGACCGTGCACGAGGGCATCCGCTATCTGGGCATGGCCCAGGTGGCCGGCCTTACCTATGAAATCGGCCTGCGTGGCGCCTTCCCGCCCAGCCCGCTGCTGCAAAAGATCTGGGACCGCGCCGGCATCCGTGGCCTGGCCATGGGCCGCATCGCCCGCCAGCTCGACGTCGACCCCTGGCAGGCTCACACCGCAGGCCTGTTTGCCGAAACGGGCCGTGCCGTGCTGTATGCCTACGACCGCCAGCGCTACCAGGAGCTCAACGAACAAAGCGACGAGTCCCTGCTGTGCGCAGCCGAAATCGAAGCCTTCGGCGTGAGCCATTCGGCCCTGGGTGCCGCGCTGTGCCAGTCATGGGGTCTGCACCGCGATGTGTCCGACAGCGTGCGTGCACGCCCCAACTCGCCCGAGCAATGGCCACAGGAGCGCCCTGCCGTGCAGAAGCTGCTGACCATCGGCGCCGCCGTGGATGCACTGCTGCTCAACCCCACCAGTGGCAGCAACCCCGATGAAGTCTGGCACGAACTGGAGCCTGTCGCTCACCAGGTCGGCCTGCACTTCCAGGCCTTCCAGCTGGCCACCATGCGCGTTTGCGAACGGCTGAACATTCCTCAAAACGAGGCTTGAGCCCCAGGCAACACGTTTCGTTACACCAACCATTTGGCTGGCGGATTGACAGACCTCGCGCCTTAACTTCAACATCAGACCCCATATTCATGTGTGCTTGGCCAGGCCTCGGTAGAAACCGAGGCCTTTGTTTTAGGCCGCGAACCACCACTCAAGTCCCGTGCAACAGGCGACGATATAAGCCGAATGCGTTTCAACTGCCACGCCCTGATGCTGCCCGATCCTGATCGGGCGCGCGTCTCGCCAGACGATCCGGAATTGGCCCGACTGATCCGGGCCGAGCGGATCCGCATGCTGTTTGCCGCCACCTTGCCGGTGGCGATATTCAGCGCGCTGTTCGCCTTGGCGCTGAGCCTGGTCGTGGCGGCACAGGTCGGCCGAGAGAAAGCCATGATCTGGGCGGGTCTGAGTGTGCTGATTGCCGTGCTGCGGGTGATTCACCTGAGCACCTATGTCGGGTCGCGCAACCGCGCCAGCGTTTACTGGCTCAAGAGCCTCAACCTGGCTTGCGGGGTGCATGGCCTCATCTGGGGCCTGGCCGGCGTGTTCATGCCGGTGCAGGACCTGATCACCACGGTGGTGGTGGTCGCCACGCTGGTGGGCGCCTGCTGTGTGTGCTCCTTCACGCTGCAGGCCGACATCAAGCCCAATGCCCTGATGAACGTCCCCATCCTGCTGCCGGCTGCACTGATGCTGTTCACACGTCAGGACGCCTACGGCACGTTTGGCGGCTTCGGGCTGCTGGCGCTGCTCGGGCTGATGATGTTCGAAAGCCGGCGCAGCGAGCGTCGCATCACCGAGCTGCTCTGGCTGCGCTTCACCACGGACCGCATCGCCCGTGAAAGGGCCGAGGCGCTCAAGCTCGCGCAACGCCACAGCGCCGTCAAGGACCAGTTCCTGGCCACCATGAGCCACGAGATGCGCACACCGCTGCACGGCATCCTCGGCCTGGCCAGGCTGGTTCACAACCGCCTGCCGGCCAAGCCAGGCGTGCTGGCCGACTCCCGACAGCAGATCGAGCTGATCGAACGCACGGGCGAGCACCTGCTGGGCATCATCAACGACGTGCTGGACTTCTCCCGCATCGAAGCCGGCAAGCTGCAGATCAGCACCTCGTCCTTCGAGCTGCTGGGCGTCATCCACGACGTGCTGTCGGTGCTGAAGATCACCGCCACGGAAAAGGGCCTGAAGCTGCGCACGACACTGGACTTGCCCGCGCCATGCTGGGTCAAGGGTGACGCAGCCAGGCTGCGCCAGGTGTTGCACAACCTGGTGGGCAACGCCATCAAGTTCACCGACAGCGGCGAGGTGCGGGTGACCGTGTCGCGCCAGGAAAGCGGCCTCGTCCGGTTCGAGATTGAAGACACGGGCGTGGGCATCTCCCCGCAGCACCTGCCGCTGATTTTCGAAGCCTTCCACCAGGTGGACGGCAGCTTCGGTCGCAAGCACAAGGGCACCGGCCTGGGCCTGACCATCTCACGCGAGATCGCGCGCGCCATGGGTGGCGACATCGTGTGCGCGAGCGCGCTCGACAAAGGCTCGACCTTCACCATGACCGTGCCGCTGCCCGCCACGCAGGTGGAGAAGGTCGACCTGGACCTCAGCGACCAGCAGGCCGCTGAAATCGGCCCGCAGGCACCACCGGCCATCGCCGCGGCCGCCAACAAGGGCGGCCATGTGCTGCTGGCCGAAGACAACCCGGTCAACGCCATCGTGGCCGAGGCCACCCTGGCCAACCTGGGCGTGCAGGTCACGAGGGTTGAAAACGGGCTGGAGGCATTGGCCGAGCTGGAACGCGCCGACCACCCTTATGACGTGGTCCTGATGGACTGCCAGATGCCCGAGCTCGATGGCATCGAGGCCACGCGCCGGCTGCGCACCTGGGAACACAACCACGGTCGCCCACCCGTGCCCGTGGTGGCCCTGACGGCCAACGCCATGAACAGCGACCGCGAACGCTGCCTGGCCGCGGGCATGAACGAACACCTGGCCAAGCCCTTCAGGCAGGACGAGTTGCGCACGGTGCTGCTGCGCCATCTGCGAGCCCAGCGGCCGCAAGACACCGCATCTGCACCCTTGTGAGTACGGGTGCTCAGAGCACCCGCTGCAACCACCTGGCGCCGGCTTCCACACTGTCGATGAGTGGCACGTCGGGGCTGTCAGCCTGCATCTGTGCGGCCCAACCGGCCAGGGCCGCACCGCCCACGATCACGCTGGCCAGGGGCTTGTCAGGCGACTGCGCACGATCATCTTCCAGCAGGGCCTGACAGGCCCGCGTCAACAAAGGCCGCCCCACCGCTGGCTGAGCCGACAACATGCCGCCGCTGGCGTCCACCGTGCGAACCGCGCGCAGGTGGTCGTGGCCGCCCAGTCGCATGCCTCTAGCCAGGCGCTCCAGCATGGGACCCCAGGCCGCACCACCGGTCACGATGCCAAAGGGCCCGAGCTCGTCAGCTTCGCGCATGGCGGCCTCGGCCAGGCCCATCACGGGTACACGGTCCATTTCGCGCAGGGCCCACACGCCAGGGTCGCCAAAGCAGGCCACCAGCACCGCATCCGGGCGGCCGTACAAGGCCAGATGGGCCTGCCAGATGTCCACCACGGCATGCGCGGCCACGACATAGCTGCGCTCGGAGGCGATGTAGTCATCACCGAAAGAAGCGGTGGCCCCATGCAGCCGCAAACCGGGAACCAATTGCATGGCGTCTATCTGCGCTACCAGTTGAGAAGTCAGGGCCAGACGGGTATTGGGGTTGATCAGCAAGACATCCGGCATGGCGCGCGCCCTCCCCTCAAACGTCCCAGCTCGCCCAGGGATCCGAACCTGAGGCAGCTGGCTGGTTGAAGCACAAGCCCGCTTCGATGTGCGAGAGGTGGGTCGTCATGATGTCCACCGCCTCGTCAACCGGCTTCTTGCCTTTCACGGCGGCCTTCAGGGCCGTCAGCAACTGGCGGTGCTCGTCACACCGGCAGGCCTGAACCCAACGCACGGGTGAAGCGCCCAGTGCTGGCGGCCGATGCCGCTCGACGGGCGCGTAACTCATGAGGATCAGGCTGGTTCTCGACACGAGCTTGCGCAGGAAAGCTTCGAAAGTGCGATGGCCGGCGGCCTGAGCCAGCAAGAGATGGAACTGCCCGGAATGCCGCAGGGCCATGGCGTGATCACCCGCCTGGCGTGCGGCCTCCTCAGCCTCGATGCAAGCGGCCAGCGCCTTGAGATCGGCAGGCCTGGCCCGTTCGATGAAGCGCCTGACCAGCACCGCCTCGATGACGCTGCGCGCCTCGAACACCTCGCGGGACTCTTCCACGCTGGGCTCGGCGATGCTGGCCCCCTTGTTGGGCAGGATGGTGACCACCTGCTCCTGCGCCAGCCTGATCAGCACCTGGCGGATGCGCGTGCGCGACACACCGAAGACCTGCCCCAGCTTGTCCTCGACGAGCTTGGTGCCGGGCAGCAAGCGCTGGTCCACGATGGCCTCGATGATCTTGCGGTGGATGTCCTCATCGGACAGGGTCGCCGATGTGGTGCGCTCCACCGCATCCGAGGTGCTGGAAAGCTGGTCTGGCGTGTTGGACTTGTTTGGCATAGGGAACGATCAGGAGGCGGCCTGGCGCGCCTGGGCACGGCGGCGCATCAGGCCAGCCGCGCTCAAGGCGCAGAGGATCACGAACAGGGACACCAGGGTGGTCATGCTGCCCAGAGCATAGATCGCCGGCGTGGTGACGGTGGTGGTCAGGCCCTGGAGTTCAAGCGGCAGGGTGTTGACGTCGCCAATGGCCTGAGACGACCGGGCGATCTCATCCCAGCTCAAGGTGAAACCGAACATGCCCACACCCACCAGCGAGGGGCCAATCAAGGGCAGCACGACATGGCGCAAGGTCTGCCAGGGCGTGGCGCCCAGATCGCGTGCGGCTTCTTCATAAGCCGGGTTGAAGCGGTTGAACACCGCAAACATGATCAGCATGCCAAAGGGCAGCGTCCAGGTCAGGTGGGCGCCCAGCCCTGAGGTGTACAGGCCCATGAGGGTGGTATAGCTCTCCAGCGTTGCAGTGAAGCCCCCTGCCTCCAGCAAGCCTTTGATGAAGGTGTCGAACAAACGGAACTGCAGGCCGATGCCCAGCGAGATGATGATGGACGGCATGATGAGGCTGGCCACCGAGCTGTAGAACAGCACGCTGCTGCCCTTGAAGCCTTTGCGAAAGGCCAGGCCCGCCATCAGCGAGAACAGCACGGTCAACATCATCACGACCAGCCCCAGGCCCAGCGAGCGCTGAATGGCGGCGCCGATGTCCACCACGCCAAGCCCCTTGAACAGCTCGTGGTACCAGTGCAGCGACGCCCCCCGCATGGGAAAGGTCAGCCCCCCCTGCGGCCCTTGAAAACTCAGCACGAAGATGGTGATGACCGGGCCGTACAGAAACAGCACATACAGCGCAAAGACCAGGGCCAATGGCCAGAAGCCACGCTTGTTCATCTCACAGCTCCTTGCGCAGGTCAACCAGCCGGTTGAGCGCCACGATGATCAACAACACCACGCCCAACAGCACCACGGCATTGGCTGCGGCCAGCGGGAACTGCAGGTAGGAGGTCTGCACCTGGATGGTCTTGCCCACGGAGGCAATCTGCTGGCCGCCCATCACACCCACGGTGACGAAGTCCCCCATCACCAGCGTGATCACGAAGATCGAGCCGATCAGGATGCCGGTACGACACAGGGGCACGATCACGTTCCACAGGGTCTGCCAGGCATTGGCACCACAGTCGTTGGCGGCCTCCAGCAGGGATCGGTCAATCTTCATCATCGAGTTGAAGATGGGCACCATCATGAAGGTGGTGTTGAGGTGCACGAAGGCCAGCACCACCGAGAAATCCGAGTACAGCAGCCACTCCAGCGGCTGCCTGATCAGGCCCAGATCCAGCAAGGTCTGGTTGATCCAGCCATGTCGGCCCAGCAGCGGGATCCACGAGATCATGCGGATCACATTGGAGGTCCAGAACGGGATGGTCATGATCGTGAACAGCACGGTCTGTGCGCCCAGGCTGGGCACATGAAAGGCCACGAAGTAAGACAAGGTGAAGCCCAGCACCAGCGTGATGGCCCACACGATGCCGCAGAACTTCAAGGTCGACAGATAGGTCTTGAAGGTGGTGCACAGCTCGCCGCTTTCACCACCACCAAAACAACCACTGAACAAGGACACGTAGTTGTCGAGCGTGAAGCCCGGCTCCAGCGTGTACTCGTTTTGCGGCCAGAAGCTCACCGCCACGATCAGCAACAGCGGCATCGCGAAGAACAGCGTGAAGACCGCGCCCATGGGCATGGCCTGTATCCAGGAGGGCAAGGCTTTCTTCATGACTGCTCCGTCGCGATGCTGGCTGATGTCGGTGTGGCTCAGAACGAGTGCGTGATACCGGCGGTCACGATGGTCTGCTTCTGCCCAGCTTCACCAGCAAAGCCCTGGCCTTCGGTGATGAAGGCAAAGTTGGCAGCACCCGAGTTCTTCAGGTAGATGAGGTTGAAGTTCAAGGCGGTGCGCTTGGACAAGGCATAGCTGGCGCGGCCACGCACGAAGTAGGTGTCATCGGGGCTGTCGGTGACATCCTTCTTGACGTAGTCCAGCGACGTGGTGAGGGCGGCGTTCACGGGCACATCCACACCCAGGTCGATCAGCTTGGCCTTGAAGGGCGTGCCGTACCTGACATCGGCTGTGGCCAGGGCAACACGCCCCTTGGCCGCACCGAAGTCATAGCTGGCCCCCACGGCGTACATGGTGTTGCCATCCGTGCCCCCGCTGGGGTTCTTCTCGGAGAAGGCGACCACACCCACGCCCAGGGGGCCGGCGCTGTAGTTGCCCGCCAGCTGGAACTTCTGGCCTGCGGACTTCATGCCGGCCCTCTCGCCCGCGCTGTAGTAGGCCGCACCTTCAAAGCCACCGACATTGGGCGAGGTGTACTTGATGGCGTTGTCGTAGTAGTCGCTCAGGGCGTAGAAGCCGCTCATCAGGAAAGGCGCGTAGTAGCCACACACGATGTAGCTGCACATGTAGTCATCCGACACGTTCCACTGATGGCCCAGCTTGACCGTACCCATGCTGCCGCTGACGCCCACCCAGGCATTGCGGTTCCAGAAGGCATTGCGTGCCGACCCGGTATCGGGGTTGACGGAGGACTCCAGGTCAAACAGCACCTTGAGGCCACCGCCCAGGTCTTCACCACCCTTGATGCCGATGCGCGAGTTGACGATGGCGTTGTCATCGATCTTGACGACCGAGCCACTGGTGCTGCCGTTGTAGACATGCGATGCCGAGATGACATCCAGACCCAGCGCGCCATACAGCGTGGTCTGCAATTGGGCGTGTGCGCTGCCGGCCATGCCGAGCAAGGCAGCCAGGGAAACGGCAGACAGCCGCAACGAAGAAGGGAAAGAGGTGTTCATGACAATACTCCGATCAAAACTGAAGCTCGTTGGGGGGATCCACCATCAAGCGGCGACGAATTCATTCCACTTGCTCACCATGTAGGTGTTCTCGTCCATGATCGCGTTCCAGCAAGCGATGCCACCCATGCGGGTTTCGTAGCTGCCGCCATCGCGCACTTCGCCCTTCCTGGCCAGTACGTCGCCCTTGGGCGACTTGATGTCCTGTGACGCAGGCTTGCCCTCCATCCAGTAAGCCCATTCATAGGCTTCCATCCTGGCTTTGGCGGTATCCAGCACGGCGCTGTAATAACCCTGGCGGTTGAGGTAGGCACCGGCCCAGCCATCGAGGAACCAGTTGATGAACTCGTAGGTGGCATCGAGCTTCTTGCCCGATGAGGTGGCGGGCACGCCGAAGCCGGCCGCCCAGGCGCGGTAGCCTTCCTTCAAGGGCTGGAAGGTGCAGGCGATGCCCTTGGTGCGCACCGCGGTCACGGCTGGCGACCACATCGACTGGATCACCACTTCGCCCGAGGCCATCAGGTTGACCGACTCGTTGAAGTCTTTCCACAGGCTGCGGAACTGTCCCGCCTTCTTGGCCTCAATCAGGGTCTTGATCGTCAGGTCGATCTCCTTTTTGGTCATGTTGCCCTTGTCAGGGTACTTGTACAGGCCCATGGCCTCCACCACCATGGCCGCGTCCATGATGCCGATCGAGGGGATGTTGAGGATGGCGGCCTTGCCCTTGAATTCGGGATTGAGCAGCTCGGCCCACGAAGAGATCGGGCGCTTGATCAGATCAGGCCGGATGCCCAATGTGTCGGCGTTGTAGACCGTGGGGATCAGGGTCATGAACTGCGTGGCGCCCTTGGCGAAGGTCTTGCTTTTTTCACCTTCGAGGTACATCACCTTCTTGGGCGCGGTGCCCTGGTCGCCCACCTTCTTGCCGGCCACTTCGCCCTTGGTGAACAGCGAGGTGATCTTGTCGGCGTTCTTGATCCGCTTGACGTCAATGCCCTTGAGGTTGCCCGTGGGGATGATCTTCTTGAGCGAGAAGTACTCGGTGTCGATCAGGTCGAAGCTGTTGGGCGCGGTCACCGCACGCTTG
The DNA here is from genome assembly GCF_036279675.1 of Aquabacterium sp. Taxonomy (GTDB): domain Bacteria; phylum Pseudomonadota; class Gammaproteobacteria; order Burkholderiales; family Burkholderiaceae_C; genus Aquabacterium. Next base: position 57,567 of record NZ_DASUIS010000154.1, read on the forward strand.
GTCACGTCATCGGTCGTGACGGGGATGTACTGGATCTTGATGCCGGTGTCGGCCTCGAACTTGTCGGCAATCGTCTTGTCCTGGTTCACGGCGGTGCCCAGGTAGCGCAGCGTGATCTTCTCGTCAGCGCGCACAAACGGCGCATGGCCGCTTGCCAGGATGCCGGTGGCACCCAGCAGGCCGGACTTGAGGATGGTGCGACGCGACAGGCCATCCGCGTTCACGGTGGTGCCGTCATCGGCCTGATGGCCGGCCGTCAAAGAGCTGTCTTCAGGAAGCTGTGACATGGGTATCTCCAGATAAGAACAGTGGGGGTGCGAGGGGAACGAGGGAAAGGACATGCGGGCACGAAGCCCGGCCATCAGGCGGCGAGGCGATGCTCGTCTTGCGGACACCAGAACACGCGGGCGGTGTCGCCGACGGACCAGGGGGACGCGTCGAACACGGCTTCGCTCAGCATCACGTTGAGCTCGCCGTCATCAGGCAAGGCACTGCAGGCCAGCGTGATCAGCACATAGGTGCCCTGGTACTCGACGCCGGTGACCGTGGCCGTGAGGCCGCCAGCAGCATCGACAGGCACGTGTTCGCGGCTCAGTTCGGTCTTGTCGATGCGCACGGCGAGCTGGCCGCCTTCATGCGGGATCACGTTGTGGCCGCCGATGAAGCGCGCCACGAACTCGGTGCGCGGGGCATTGAAGACTTCGTGGGGATTGCCTTCCTGTTCGATGCGGCCGGCGTTCATCACCACCACCTGATCGGCCAACGCCATGGCCTCTTCCTGCGAGTGCGTAACGTGGATGAAGGTCATGCCCAGGCTCTTTTGCCAGGCCTTGAGTTCGGCGCGCATCTTGATGCGCAGGAAAGGATCGAGCGCAGACAGGGGCTCGTCCAGCAGGAGCACGCGCGGTTCGGTGATCAGGGCACGCGCGAGCGCCACACGTTGCTGCTGCCCACCCGACATCTCCGCCGGCTTGCGCTCGGCCAGGTGCGCCAGCGACACACGCTGCAGCAGGTCCATCGCCTTGTCGGTGCGGGTGGCCTTGTCCACACCGCGCATCTTGAGGCTGAAGGCCACGTTGTCCACGGCGCTGAGGTGCGGGAACAAGGCATAGCTCTGGAACATCATGGCCGTGCCGCGAGCCGAAGCCGGCAAGTAGGTGATGTTGCGGCCACCCAGCACGATGTCGCCTGCGCTCACCTCTTCGTGGCCCGCAATCATGCGCAAGGTGGAGGTCTTGCCACAGCCGGAGGGCCCCAGCAGACAGCAATAGGCGCCAGCCTTGATCGTCAGGCCGATGTGGTCCACCGCCATGGGCGCCCGCACACCGGTGCCATACCGCTTGACCAACTGGTGCAGTTCCAGGTCAGCCTGGCCGGCCATCGTGGCCGCTCGCTGCGCCTGCAAGGACATCACGCTCATGCTTCACCTCCATCTGGCCTGCGCCAACGGAGGTTTCATATCGCAAAGCGTGTGCCAGCTCAAAACGCGCGTTTTTGAACTGAAATGGCGCACTGAAGGGGCGCCTCCCTAGGAGACTGCACCAGATTGCATACAAAACATGGTGCAGATTGCATACAAAAAGTGCGTGCACACCCGGATGGCGTGCACGCACGGCATGCCTGGCTTACTGCTTGATCGCTTCCAGCGAGATCGTGATGGTCACGTCGTCACCCACCAGCGGGGCGTACTTGCCGGCATTGAACTCGGTGCGCTTGATCTGTGTGCTGGCGTTGGCACCGATGGCGTCCTTCTTGGCCATGGGGTGTTCCATGTTGGCGAAGTGGCTCACCTTCAGGGTCACGGGCTTGGTGATGCCCTTGATGGTCAGGTTGCCTTCGATGGTGGCGGGCTTGTCGCCTTCAAACACGACCTTGGTCGACTTGAAGGTGGCGGTCGGGAACTTCTCGGTATCGAGGAAATCGGCGCCCTGGATGTGGCCGTTGAACAGGGTGGAGCCGGTGTCCACGGACTTCATGTCGATGGTGACGTCCACAGAACCGGTCCTGGCGGCCTTGTCGTACACAACGGTGCCGCTGGTCTTGCTGAACTTGCTGATCTGCGTCGACAGGCCCATGTGGCTGTACGAGAAGTTGGCATACGTGTGGTTGGGCTCGACACCATAGGTCTCGGGCGCGGCAAAGGCCGAGGTGGCGAAGGCGAAGGCCAGCGAGGTGGCGGCAAACAGTCGGGTCACTTGTTTCATGGATGAGCTCCTGTAGGGATCAGTGGGGCGGGTGGGAGAAAAGAAAAGGTGGATGGCTTACAGCGCAGGCACGCCTTGCAGCACGAGCTTGAACTTCACTTGCACGTCGTTGGCCACGATGGAGGTGTCGGCCCATTCACCGTCCCCCACCTTGAAGTCCAGGCGCTTGAGGGTGAAGCCCCCCGTGGCCGTGCTCAGGCCACCGGCCTGGCTCAACTGCATGGGCACGACCAGATCGCGGGCATTGCCCTTGATGGCCAACTTGCCGGCCACTTCAAAACGTCCGGCGCCCAGTGCCTTGATGGCCGAGGACTGGAACGTGGCTTTGGGGAACTTGACCGTGTTGAACCAGTCCGGCTTGACCAGCTCGGCATTGGCGTCGGCATTGACCGCCACGCTGCCCAGGTCCACCGTGAAGGCGATCTTGCTGGTCTGCGGTGACTTGGGATCGAAGGCGGCCTGGGCCGAAAAAGTCTTGAACTTGCCGTCCAGCGGCACGCCCAGCTGTCTGGCCACGAAGCTGACCTCGCTTTGGGCGGGCACCAGGGCCTGCTCCGCCGCCAAGGCGGGCTGGGCAACAACCAGGCCTGCGAATGCCATGGCACCCAACAGGAACGAAGCAGACGAGCGAATCAACGGTGCAGACATGGTCATGCCCTTTCTCAATCAACGGCCGGGACGCATGCGGTCCAACAAGCCATCCTTGTCGATGAACTGATGTTTGAGTGCGGCAGCCACGTGCAGGCCAACCAGCCCCATGAGCGCGAACGCCGCCGCACCGTGTGCTTCTTCCAGCACCTCGGCCAGCTCCTTGTTGGGGGCGACCAGATCGGGCAGAGGCAGCACGCCAAACCACACGATGGGATAGCCCTTGGCCGAGCTGTAGGCCCATCCCAGCAGTGGCACCACGAAGAACAGCAGGTACATCAGGTGATGGGTACCGTGGTAGGCGGTGCGTTGCCAGCCGGGCATGGCCTGCTCGATCGCACCGGGCAAGGCAGGAGGACGGTGCGTGATGCGCCACACCAGGCGCAGGGCCGACAAGGCCAGGATGCCCACCCCGGCCCACTTGTGCCAGTTGATGAGCTTGATCTTGCTGGGGCTCAGCGGCATGTCTTCCACAGTCAGGCCGACCACAAAGGCGGTGATGATGGCCAGCGCCAGCACCCAGTGCAGAAGGATGGCCACGGTGCCATAACGCTGGATGGGGGTGTTTTGTCCGGTTTTCATTGCTTTTAGCTCCTGCCGCATTGCGCAATAGTGAAATGGTGGCTGAACTGTGCACCAAGGTGGATGAAGCCGCTTGATGCATCAGTTCAAAAAATTCGAACGATGGCCTGGCCGCAGATTCAGGCCATGGGTTGAATCACGACAAATCCCTCAAGGTCTGAGGGCATACGCCGAAAGCCCCACTGATGCCGTGACACAAACATGTACGCACCCTTCATTTCCCGCCTCAACGACCTGCTGTTGACCACAGACCGCAAACAGCGCCTGCGCATCACGCGCTCGCTGATGGCGGCCAATGTGTTCATCGCGTGCTGCTTCCTGCAGGTCTATGCGTGGTGGGTGGGCTACATGGAGATGGAAGACGTCAAGCGGCTCAGCGGCGTCATCCTGGTCAACATCGTGGTCTGGTACCTCGTGCTGCGCACGGGCCTGAACCTGCGCTTCGATGACCCGGCCATGACCCTGCCGCAGATCCTGTCGGCGCTGACCATCATCGTCGGGGCCTACTCGGTCACGGGGCCGGTGCACGGCTCGACCATGATGCTGCTGGCGCTCGTGCTGGTGTTCGGCATCTTCAACATGAAGCAAAAAGGCGCGATCATCGCGGGCGGCTACACGGTGGTGCTGATGGGCATCGCCATCCTGATCAAGATCCGCACGGATCCGCTGAACTACCCCTTCAAGCTGGAAATCGCCCACTTTGTGCTGACGGCGGCCATCGTGCCCACCATCTCGGGGCTGGCAGCGCAACTCAGCAGCATGCGCGCCAAACTGCAGGCGCAAAAGGACGAACTGGCCAATGCGCTGGTGCGCATCCAGGTGCTGGCCACACGCGACGAACTCACCGGCCTGTTCAACCGCCGCCACATGATCGAAGTACTGGGGCAGCATCGCAAGCGCCTGGAGCGCTCCGGCTACCACCGCTTCTGCCTGGCCCTGCTGGACATCGACCACTTCAAGCGCATCAACGACACCTACGGCCATTCGGTGGGTGACGAAGTCCTGCGCAACTTCGCGAAAGTGGTGCAAAGCGGCCTGCGCGATACCGATGTGCTGGCCCGCTGGGGCGGCGAAGAATTCCTGGTGTTGCTCAATGACACCTCCCCCGAGTTGGCCAATGTGGGGCTGGAGCGCGCACGCATGCTGCTCGCCGACGCCACGCTGGTGCCCTCCCTGCCGGATCTGAAGCCGACGTTTTCGGCTGGCCTGACCGCCTACAACATGGCGGAAGCCCTGGATGTCTGCATTGAACGTGCGGACCGGGCGCTGTATAAGGCCAAGGATGGGGGGAGAAATTGCACGGTCATCAGAATGAGCGCGACTTCTGGCGAAGTCACGGACAAAAAAGCATCGCCCAGCTCGCTCGAGGCGAGCGAGTTGCCAAAATGAGCAAGTTCGGCGACGTCATCTTCGGCCAGGATCCCAAGCTGCGTGCACGCGTCACGATGACGCTGCTGGCGGTGTACGGCTATGCGGCCAGCACCGCCATCCTGCTCTACCTGGTCAACGCCAACATGGTGCCCGCCCGGTCGGCCATTCCGCTGGTGGTGTTCATGTGGACGGGCGTGCCCATCTTCTACCTGCTGGTCCGCACCGGCTTGTCCACCCGCATGGGCAGCCCCGGCATGGACTTGCCTCAGTGCCTTTTTGCCATGGCCTCCATCCTGATCGCCTACGTGATCGTGGGGCCCATGCGCAATGCCGTGCTGCTGTTGATCGCGCTGGTGATGGTGTTCAGCATGATCACCCTGACACCCCGGCAGGTGCGCATCATGGGCGTGAGCACGCTGTGCTGCCTGGGCCTGGCCATGGCCTGGCTGATCACGCACGAGCCCGAACGCGTGGATGCCCGCATCGAGATCATGAAGTTCGTGCTGGCCGCCAGCACCCTGCCCGTTCTGTCTGCCGTGGCCACCCATGTGGCCAAGCTGCGCACGCGCCTGATGGAGCAGAAACAGGAGCTGCGTCATGCCCTGTCCATGTTGCACGAAGTGGCCACGCGCGATGAGCTCACCGGCCTGCACAACCGTCGCCACATGATGCAATTGATGGAACAGCAGGTGAAGCGCCAGCAACGCAGCGGCGAAGGCTTCTGCCTGGCCCTGATCGATCTGGACCACTTCAAGCAGGTCAATGATCATTTCGGACACCAGACCGGCGACATGGTGCTCAAGGCCTTTGCCGACGCCGTTGGCAAGGAGTTGCGCCAGACCGACGTGCTGGCGCGCTGGGGCGGCGAGGAATTCCTGCTGATGCTCACCGCGCCCGACCCCGGGCTGCAAGGCGCTCAGGCATCGCTGGCGCGGTTCCAGGCGGCCTTGCGTCAGGTGGTGGTCGGCAACGGCATCCGCGTCACGTTCTCGGCCGGGCTGACCGAACATCCCATCGGCGAGCCTCTGCACGAAACGCTGGAGCGGGCCGACCGCGGGCTCTACGCGGCCAAGGCCAACGGCCGCAATCGGGTCGAACTGGTGTGGTCCGGACAAGACCAAAGTCACACGAACAACCCGCCGCTGGCCCGGGACGATCAAGTGTGAGACAGTTGGGCCATTGAGCCGAAACCACACCACCGTCGGCCCAATGTAGTGGCGATGCGGTGGTGTCCGTCACAGCTGCTGTTGCCATGTCCAGCCTTGCCCCCGGTGCCCGCCCCTCCTTGCCCGATGGCCTGTCTTCCAGGCCCGACAACCTCGCCGAGTTGTCTGACGACCAGCATTACCGCGCCATCTTCGAGGCTGCGGGCGTCGGTATCGCACGCCTGACACTGGACGGTCGCTTCGTCGAGGTCAACCAGCGTTTCGCCGAGATCTCCGGGCGCCGCCGTGAAGACCTGATCGGCCTGCACTTTCTGGACATCTCCCACCCCGATGAAGCGCCGGCCAACCTGGCCACCACCGAGGCCTTGCTGGCCGGGCAGCAGGATCGCCTGGCAAGAGAAAAGCGCTACGTGCGCCCCGATGGCGAGATCGTGCACGTGATGCTCAATGTGGTGCTGCTCAAGGATGAAAAAGGGCGACCAGTCCAGATGGTCTCGGTGGTCGAAGACATCAGCGAACGCCTGCGCATGCAGGAGGCCTTGGGCGCCGCGCGTGCCGCAGAGCGCGCCAGCAAGGCCAAGACCGAGTTCCTCTCACGCATGAGCCACGAGTTGCGCACACCGCTCAACGCCATGCTGGGCTTCGCGCAATTGCTGCGGGTGGACCCGCGCAACCCGCTGAACGACACGCAGCGCAAGAAGGTCGAGCACATCGAAAAGGCCGGTGCGCACCTGCTGGCCATGATGACCGATGTGCTGGACCTGTCGCGCATCGAAGCGGGCAGCCTGCCCATGTCCATCGAGACCCTCTCCGTCAACAGCGTGCTGGAAGAGGCCCTGGCCCTGATCAGCAATCAGGCACGCGATGCCGGACTGACCTTGGCCCACAACGCACCGCAGGAAGGCCTGTTCGTCAAGGCCGATCGCGTGCGTTTGCGGCAGGTGCTGGTCAACCTGCTGTCCAACGCCATCAAGTACAACCGCCAGGGCGGTCAGGCCCTGATCGAAGCCATGGCCCTGCAGGACCGCGTGCTCATCACGGTCAGCGACACCGGCCAGGGCATGACCACCGAGCAGATCTCGCATCTGTTCGAGCCCTTCAACCGCCTGGGGGCCGAGCGTTCGAACATCGAAGGCACGGGCATCGGGCTGGTCATCGTCAAGCGTCTGCTGGATCTGATGGAAGGCCGAATCGAAGTCAGCAGCACGCCGGGCACGGGTTCGAGCTTTCGGATCTGGCTGCCTCTGGCTCGACCACTGGCACTGGACGCGCAATGCGCCGATCAGGTTCACCGCTCCGGCTTTGGCGGGCTGGATGAACTCGGCTTGCACAACCGCACCGTCCTGTATGCCGAGGACAACGTCATCAACGTGGAGTTGCTGCGCCAGGTGATGCGCATGCGCCCGCACTGGCACCTGGAAGTGGCCTACAGCGGCCAGCAGGCGATCGCCATGGCGCAGGCCCATCCGCCCGACTTGCTGTTGCTGGACATGCACCTGGGCGACATGAGCGGGCTGGATGTGTCCGATGCGCTGGCCACTCAGGGCGCGACGGCCTGCATTCCGCGTATTGCGCTGTCGGCCGACGCCATGCCGGATCAGATCAGCGAAGCCAAGGAACGGGGCTTTGTGGAATACCTCACCAAGCCCCTGGACGTGGCGCGCTTTCTCAAGCTGCTGGACCAGTGCGGTGGCCCCGTGAATGACGAGGGCGACGCCTGATCAGATCGGCAGGTCGGTGAAGAAACGACCGCCATGGAACAAGAGCGGCGCGGCGCCCACCCGGCGACGGCAATGCTGCACCTCGCCCACGAAGATGACGTGATCACCTTCGTCGTACTGGCTGCGGTGGCTGCACTCGAACACGGCCACAGCGCCTTCGATCACGGGGGCGCCAGTCAGACCTGGGCGCCAGGGCGTGCCCTCGAAGCGGTCGATGCCCTTTTTGGCAAAGCGCTCGGCGAGCAGGCGCTGGTCGGCGGCCAGCACATTGATGGCGTAGTGCCCGGCAGACAGAAAGCCCGGCATGGAGGTGGAATGCCGCGACAGGCTCCACAGCACCAGAGGGGGCGACAGCGACACCGAATTGAAGGAGTTGGCAGTCAGCCCGACCAGATTGCCCTCGACATCGCGTGCGGTGACGATCGTGACCCCGGTGGCAAACTGCCCCAAGGTGGCGCGGAAATCGTCAGGCGTAAACGTCATTGCAGGGCTTTCACTCAATGGTGGACAGTGTAGACGGGTAAACCCGATCGCGTCACCCGATGCGATACACCCATATCGGGCGTAAACCATGCAAACTCAAGCGCACATGCGGCTTCCAGGCCACACCGTGCTCGTCGACCGCTTCGAACTCCAGGCTCACGAGCCAGCAACCCGGGCGCATCTCGGCACGGGCCTTGGCCATGGCGCGGGGCATGGTCTCTGGCCGCTGAAACAGGTAGACCAGCTCGACATCAGCCCAGCTCTGGCCCCACATGTCGCCCTGGCGCACGGTGGCCCAGGGGCAACGCAGGGCCGCCACGATGCGCCACAGCCAGCTCCACTCGATACCCTCGATGCGGGCCTGTGGATAGGCCTGGTGCAGTTCGATCAGGGCGTCGCCCATGCCGCAGCCAGCGTCCAGCACTCTGGGCATACCGCCGGCTGGCGCAGGCATCAAGGGCGCGTGTTCGGGCAGATCCGCCAAGGCACCACGCGGCGTGGGGAACACCGGTGCATCACGCCAGGCGTGCACCGGGTAGGCCAGCAGCAGCAAGGCCAGCGGTGCCAGCCAGAGCCAGCCCGGCAGGCCTGCGCCCTGCCCCAGTGCGATCACGCTCATGGGAAAGCCTGCGGCCACGAACACGCGCCGCCAGGTGGTCGTCGCCACAAAGGGCAGCCAGGTGGCACACACGCCCAAGGCCGTGGGCAGCATCAGCACGGCCCACAGCGGGGCCTGGGCGGCCCGCAAGGCCAGTGCCAGGGCCCAGGCCAGGGCCCAGGTCAGCAAGGCCGGCAAAGGCCACGTACGCATGCCTGTGGGCGCTCCGGGGGCGGCGGGGGGCCGGCGCTTACTCGGCCGCGCCGCCGCGCAGCTTGTCGATCAGGCCATTGAGCTCGTCGAGGCTGCCGAACTGGATGGTGATCTCGCCTTGCTCGCCGCGCTTGGTCTTGCGCTTGACGACGATCTCGACCTGTGCGGTCAGGATGTCGGACAGCTCTTCTTCCAGGCGGACCACATCACGCGACTTCTCGGACTTCACACGCAGCAGCGGTGTCTGGCGGCCGGCGCCCTGTACCTTGGCCACGAGCTTTTCGGCTTCGCGCACATTGAGCTTCTTCGCGGCGATCTCGTGGGCCGTGGTGATCTGCACGGCCTTGTCCAGCGGCAGCAGCGCACGGGCGTGGCCCATGTCGATGTCGCCGGCCATCAGCATGCCCTGCACGGGCTCGGCCAGGTTCAGCAGGCGCAGCAAGTTGGAGGCGGCGCTGCGCGAGCGGCCCACGGCCTGCGCGGCCTGTTCATGCGTGAGGCCGAACTCGCTGGTCAGGCGCTGCAGGCCTTGCGCTTCTTCCAGCGGGTTGAGGTCTTCGCGCTGGATGTTCTCGATCAGGGCCATGGCGGCGGCGGCTTCGTCCGGCACTTCCTTGACCAGCACGGGCACTTCCGTCAGACCGGCCAGCTTGGCGGCGCGCGAACGGCGTTCCCCGGCGATGATTTCGTAGCGGCCACCACCGATGGGTCGCACCAGGATGGGCTGCATGATGCCCTGCGCCTTGATGCTCTCGGCCAGCTCGTAGAGCGAGCCTTCGTCCATGCGTGTGCGCGGCTGGTACTTGCCGGCCTGCATCAGATCGAGGCGCAATACGGAGGGCGCGCCATCAGGCGAGGCCTTGGGTTGATCGCTGACTTTGGGGCCGAGCAAGGCCTCCAGGCCCATGCCCAGGCCTTTGGATTTTTTCGTGACCATGGGCGCGATTGTCCGCTGTTTGCGCGTGTTTCTACAATGCAGGCTCACATTGACTGATTCACAAGGGATCGAAGCAGACATGGCCCGCTTTCTGTTGTGCTGGGAATTCGGCGGTGGCCTGGGCCACGCCGGGCGCTTCAAACCCTTGGCGCAGGAGCTCGTGCGCCGCGGCCATCAGGTTGATCTCATGCTGCGCGACATCGTGCACACACGGGCCCTGCTGGGCGATCTGAACGCACAAGGCGCCCGCATCCTGCAAGCCCCGATCTGGCTGCATCAGACCATGGGCCTGCCCAACCCGGTGATCAGCCTCAGTGAGATCGTCATGGGCAATGGCTACCTCAAGGCCGGCTCGCTGACCGGGCTGGTGGAAGGCTGGCGCGGCGTGATGGCCATGTGCCAGCCCGATGTGATCGTGGCCGATTACGCACCCACGGCCACCATCGCGGCACGCACGCTGGGCATCCCCGTGGCCTCGGTGGGCATCGGTTTCTACGTGCCACCTGATGCCAGCCCCCTGCCCCCGTTTCGCACCTGGGAGCCCATCGCTGCAGGCCGTGTCGAACACTACGATCAACAGGTGCTGGGCACGGTCAACGAGGTGCTGCGCAGCTATCAGGCGCCGGCCTTGAACAAGCTGGCTGACATCTTCAGAGGCGACCTGCCCTTGCTGTGCACCTGGCCCGAACTGGACCACTATGGGCGTGGCGCCCTGCCCGCAGGCCAGCGTTATCTGGGCCCCACCTTCCTGCCCTCGGGTGGCGAAGCACCCCAATGGCCTGAAGGCGACGGCCCGACCGTCTTCGCCTACATCCGCAGCACCCACCCCGATCACCTGGCCTTGCTGCAGGCGCTCGATCAAATGGGCTGCCGCACCTTGTGCTATCTGCCGGAAGTGGCCGCAGGCAAGCCCGAGCCTGTGAGCTCGCCGCGCATTCGATATGCCAGGGGGCCTGTGCACCTGGGGCAGGCTTTGCCGCAGTCGCGACTCGCAATCTGCCATGCGGGTGAAGCCACGCTGGCACAGGCCATCCTGGCCGGCGTACCGGTGCTGATGCTGCCCACGCAGGCCGAGCAGTTTCTGATGGCAGTGCGGGTCGAGCAGGCCGGTGCGGGCATCAATGTGGCCGCACGCCCTCGCCCGACCGACTACAAGGCCTTGCTCACGCAGATGCTGCAACAGCCTGCTCACCGGCAGGCTGCGCAAGCGCTGGCTCGGCGCTATCAGGCCTTCACGCACGAAGGGCAAACCACCGAGCTGGTGGATGCCTTCGAATCACTGATAACGGCCTGAGCGATCAGGCCTGAGGTTTGCGGCGACGGCGCGCCAGTGCGCCCACCACGCCCACGCCCGCGAGGCCCATGGCCAGCGCCTCTGGTTCGGGCACAGCCGACATCTTGACCTCGAAGGGATTGCCTGGCGGCTTGGCGAAGTTGCCCGTCACGTCGTAGACCGATGAGGGGGAGCCATCCCATTCGATGCTGAAAGGGTCGCCGGAGCTGGCGTGTGAACCGCTGGATTGACCGTAAGTCGTGTACGAAGGCGTGGTGACCGTGTGGGCAGGCAGCACTTCCGTGTAAGCCGGCACGGTCACGGTTTCCCAGTGACCACCACCGTAGCCACCATAACCGCCGTAACCACCATCTCCGTAGCCGCCATAGCCGCCATACCCACCGTAACCGTCAGACACCCACTGTTCGTAGGTGTGCTCTGGGTGGAAGATGGTCTGCTCGGGCACGTTCACCGTTTGCTCGGGCACCGTGAAATACCCGGCGCCAGGCGCATTGCCATTGGCATAGGTGCTCAGGGTGTACTGCAGATTGATCGATTGGCCCGCGTTGATCACGCCCAGGTCCACCGAATAGCTGCCACCGGAGATGGTGTAGGTGGTAGCGTCGGATTGCGTAAGGATGTTGGCGCCACTTTGGGTGTAGGTGGTGCCGCTGGCGTCGGTGCGCAGCGATGCCTTGCTGTTCCACACCGAGCTGCCGTTGCTCAGGATGTTGAAGTTGATGCCCGCTTCAACGTAGTAGCCGTTGCCGCCGAGATCGGAGCGGATCTGGTTTTGCAGCAGGCCCGGCGTGATGTAGAAGTTGAAGACGGCATGCTGAGCCACCGCCGAGGTGTTGGTGATGGACTGCGTCAGCGTGAACAGGCCGGTCACGTCATAGTTGCCGGTACCGGAGGAGCGGCTGCCGAAGTCACCGTCGGGGCTGCCGTAGGTATGGATACCGGCCGAGTCGCCGTAGTAATTGCCAGGAAAGGTCAACACATCCACGCTGCTGGTGGACACGCCCGAATCCAGCACCGTGGCGCCTGCGCCACCCAGGTTGTACGACGCTGTGGCGCGTACTTCCGTGGCCGCGTGAGCCTGCCCGAAGAAGAACAAGCCGATGCCGATCGAGGCCGCCAGAGGTTTCAAGGCATGAAAGCCTGCGCGTTTGGACATGAAAACGGTTCCTGCTGAAAGTGTGAGAAATTCACGTTAGCAAAAGTTAACAAAGTCCCCAGCCCCCGCCTACCCCGCATGCGAGTGGACAGGTGCGTGAATAAGCGGTATCCATCACATCAAGTCACCTGCGCACACACCGATATCGAAGACCATGGACGATCACCCGGCCGAGTCGCCAGCCCCTTGCGCTGCTGAGGCACATCTGCACTCAGAGCTCGCCCGTGTGCAGGCCGAGCTGGACGCACTCAAGGTGCGCCACGCCCAGCTTGAAAAGCGTCTGCGCGCCCGGGAGGGCCTGCTCAAAGGCCTCAGCCAGCACATCCCGGGCGTCCTGTTCAAGGTCGTGGTGCCGCCCGGCGGCGAAGCCCAGTTGCACTACATCAGCGAACGCGCGGCTGAACTGTATGAGCTGGACGCTGAAGCCACGGGCTTGAACTGGTCGGCACACTACGAACGCGTCCACCCCGATGACCTGCCTTTGGTGATGAAGCTCAGCCGCGAGGTCGCGGATGAAGAAGGCCAGTTGCAGCACTTCGAGTACCGCACCATCCTGCCCAAAAAAGGCTTGCGCTGGATGGCTGGGCAGGCCATTGCTGCCAAGGAAGGCCCCGATGGCAGCACCGCCTGGTATGGCTACACGCAGGACGTGACCGAGCAGAAGCTGTATGACGAAGCGGTGATCACGGCCCAGACAGCCGAGCGCGCCAACCATGCCAAGAGCGAGTTCCTCTCACGCATGAGCCATGAACTGCGCACCCCACTCAACGCCATCATCGGCTTTGCGCAACTGCTGCAGATGGACCGCAGCAGCGTGTTCGGCGACGAGCACCGCCGCCGTGTCAACCTCATCGAAAAGGCCGGACAGCACCTGCTGTCCATGCTGGGCGATGTGCTGGACCTGTCTCGCATCGAAGCCGGCGACCTGCCCTTGTCCATTGCCGCGCAGGACATCGACCTGATCGCCGACGACGCCATCAACATGGTGGCCGCGCAAGCCCGCCACAGCCAGATCCGCATCGACACGCAGGGCGTGGGTTGCCACGTCTATGCGATGGCTGATCGCGTGCGCCTGCGTCAGGTGCTGGTCAATCTGTTGAGCAACGCCATCAAGTACAACCGCGCCCATGGCCTGGTGCAACTGAGTGCGAGACGCATGGGCAGCGAGGTGCTGATCGAGGTACAGGACACCGGCATCGGCATGAACCCCGATCAATGCGCGCAGCTGTTTCAGCCCTTCAACCGGCTGGGCGTAGAGCAAAGCGGCATTGAAGGCACGGGCATCGGTCTGGTGATCGTGCACAAGCTGGTCTCGCTGATGGCCGGCCGCATCGAGATCCACAGCCGGGAAGGCGAAGGCACCTGCGTGCGCATCCAGCTGCCGGCAGCTGACCACGAGCCCGAACCCACGGACCAGATCCCTTTGTCGGATGGCGACCTGTTCGCCCGCCCTGCCACCATCCTGTATGCGGAGGACAACGAGGTCAATGTGGCGCTGGTCCACCAGGTGATCAAGCTGCGACCGCACTGGCGCCTGCTGGTGGCCATGAACGGCACCCGGGCGCTGGATGTGGCGCGCCGCAGCCATCCCGATCTGATGCTGATCGACATGCACCTCGGTGACATGACCGGACTGGATCTGGCACAGGCGCTGGATGCGGAAGAGCGCACGCGAGAGATCCCCCGCGTGGCCTTGTCAGCCGATGCCATGCCCGACCGCATCCATGCGGCACGCGCCCATGGCTTCAAGGCCTATCTGACCAAACCGCTGGATGTGATGGCCTTGCTGCGCTGCCTGGAAGAGCACCTCTCAGGCAGCTGAAGGTGAGGCAGCGGCCGCACCCTTCTTCTTGGCCTTGCTGATCTTGATGTTGGGCGCCACGCGCTTGACCAGCTCTTCGGCAAAGGCCACGAAGGCCTGAGCACCCTTGCTGGACGGATCGAACACCACGCCCGGCACACCGTAGCTGGGCGCCTCGGCCAGACGCACATTGCGCGGGATCACGGCATCGAACACCTTGTCGCCGAAGTGCGATTTGAGCTGTTCGCTCACCTGCTGTTGCAACGTGATGCGTGGGTCGAACATGACGCGCAACAGGCCGATGAGTTGCAGCTCCGCATTCAGATTGGCATGCACTTGCTTGACCGTGTTGACCAGGTCGGTGAGGCCTTCGAGTGCGAAGTACTCGCACTGCATGGGCACGATCACGCCGTGGGCACAGGTCAGGCCATTGAGCGTGAGCAGGCTCAGCGAGGGCGGGCAGTCGATCAGCACGAAGTCGTAATCAGCCGCAGCGGCTTCGATCGCGGTTTTCAGGCGGCGATCGCGGCGCTCCAGCGTCACCAGCTCGATTTCGGCACCGGCCAGCTCGCGGTTGGCGCCCAGGACGTCGTAGCCGCCCTTGGGGCTGCGCGCACGGGCTTCGGCGATGGTGGCATCTTCCAGCAGCACGTCATACACAGTTTGCGTCAGGGTGCGCTTGTCCACACCCGAACCCATGGTGGCGTTGCCTTGCGGGTCCAGGTCCACGATCAGCACGCGCTGGCCGATCAGGGCCAGGCCCGCTGCCAGGTTGACTGTGGTGGTGGTCTTGCCCACCCCGCCCTTTTGGTTCGCGATACAGAAGATGTGCGGCATGCCTTGATTATCTCTGTAGTCGGTGTTGCTGCCGAGGCCTGGCAAGCAATGCACGTGGATTCATGTCGCGCGCAGGCTGCTGTGGGGTGCCGCTGCTCAACGCTGATTCACGTGAAACCTCGGCGCGGCCCTCTTGATCAGGCTGCGGCCTTGTGGGTGCGGGCGGCCTTGGCCGGCTTCCTGGCTGCCGGGGCAGATGCCTTGGCTGCCGCCGACCTGGCCACGACGGCCTGCTGGCTGTGTGCAGTTTTGTGGCTGGCGGCTTGCTCTGCTTTGGCTTGATGGGCCTTCTTCGAGGCGCCCTTTGGCGACGTTTGCTGGGCCATCTTTCTGGCGGCCTTGCTGTCGGCTTTGACGGATGCATGCTTGCCGGCGGTCGCCTTATGGGCCACCGCAACCTTGCTGCCAGCCTTCTTGTCATGAGGCTTGGCGGGCTTCTTCTGATGGCCTGCCGGATGGCTGCCAGGCAAGGCTGCGGTCTTCTTGCCGGATTCAGTTCTGGCCGCGTGGGCACCCTTCACCGTTGATGCGGTGCCTGCCTGCTTGTCTGACTTCTTCTTGCCCTTGTGCGCATCCTTGCTGCCTTTGGCGCTTTCATCCTTCCCCGTTTCCTTGCTTGCCCCCTTGGCGGTTTGGCGCGGCTTGCCGCTCACCTTTTTGTCGTGCGGCTGAGGGCTCGTCTTGCCTGGCTTCTTCACACCCTCCGTGCGGTCGGTGTGGGGCAAGCGCCGTTTGGCCGAGTCTGCCGCGGGCTTGGGTGCGGATGGAGACGTGGCCGCTACAGCACGCGCAGGGGTTTCGGCAGCAGACGAGAACAGGGGCTCGTTGGGGTTGGCAGGCGGCGCGACCTGGGTGGCCTTGGAGGTGACGGGGGCTGGAGCTTGTGCGGCGGGGCGCAAAGCAACGGCAGCGGGGTCATTGCCCACCTTGCCGGTAACCGGCGCAGGTCGCGTCTGTTGCCCCACACCACCCTGCCCTGCAGTGCCCACACTGCCACTCGACGTCTGGGCCTGTGCAACCACGCCCCCCACCAACAGGGCCGAGGCCAACGCCATCTTTGTCCAAACGCGAGTGTTCATGTGTCAGTCTCCTGTCTTGCCCGGTATCGAATCCATGTACAACACCTGAGCATCTCATGTGGTTGACGGGGGATCCCCCACATGGCGAGAAAGATTGATGCACCGCAGCACGGATGTGGTTTGGACGCCTTGGCTAGGGGCGTCTGCGTGGGCATTTTTACCGCCCGGATATATGCGGAGACCGAGCAAGACCTGATGAACCGGGTGGTCGGATTCCGCTCCTGACGCGGGGCACCACCGCGTACTGCCAGGATCACCCCTTCAACACCAGCCAGGCTGGTCACGCACAGGACACCGCGAATGGTCGCTTCATCCGCCCACCCAATTCATCAGGTCCCGGACGCATTGGGCGGCGGCACGACAAACAGCCATACGCTCGGTCTTGGTGAGCCCATGCGCACCACGCTGTGTCGCAGGGTGGCGGCGGTGAGCGGCTGAGAAGCGACCATTCGCGGCGTCCTGGTTCGCAGCATGGGCAGGCGCGTGTTCAGGCGGACGCCGTGGCCGCGATCGGTATCGCCCCGCGTCAGGAGCGGAGCAGGCGCTCACCGACGTCGCCCCGTTGCACCGCCCTCTGCAAGCATGACCATCTCACCTCACCATCGCGCACGCGTCCAAAAGAGACGTGAAGACCTCAGCCCTTGGGCCGCATCCAGACCAAGCAGCGTTCCGCATCCAACCCAGGCACCTGCAGTTGTTCCACGTGAAACACCTCCACATCGGCTGGCAACTGCGCCAACTCATCCTCAGGGTGCTTGCCCTTCATGGCCATCCACACTGCCCCATCAGCCAGGATGGCCCGAGTCAGAGAGACAAAGTCCAGCAGCGAAGCAAAGGCGCGGGAGGTGATCAGGTCAAATGCGCCCTTGAGTTGCTCCACACGCGCATGCTCACCACGCAGATTGGGCAGCCGCAATTCGGCCGCCACCTGCTTGATGAAGGCCGCTTTCTTGCCCACTGTGTCCACACAGGTCACCAGCACGTCCGGGCAACAGATGGCCAACACCACACCGGGCAAACCACCGCCACTGCCCACATCCAGCAAACGGATGGCTCCCGCCTCGGCCGCCCTGCCCGCCCGCACCAGATCCAGATGGCGCCCCAGCGGCGCCAGCACCGTCAGGCAATCTGTCAGGTGATGGGTCAGCATGTCTTGCGGATCACGCAGCGCCGTGAGGTTGAAGGTGCTGTTCCAGTGCGACAGCAAGACCATGTAGGCCGCCAGTTTTTGCTGCTGCTCGGCGCTCAGAGCGAGGTTCAGGCTACCTAGAACAGGCGGCAAGGCAGAGGCCCACTGCTCGGTAGTCCAGGCCTCCGCCCGCCTGGCAGGCGCTGGCTTGGGCCTGTGCGCAGCGGTCTGGCCGCCACCGAAAGCCGCCTTGGCGCCCATCGCACCGGTGGACACACCACCTCGCTGCGAACCCCGCTTGTGTTGAGAAGACATCCCCACTCCAGAAAATCTGTCTGCGCCGTCCACGAGAGGTCTGGCGTCAGCACCTTGCATTCATCTTGATGTCGCCCTCACAAACCGGGAGGGCGAGCTGCCGCACGAGGCCGCGGCCCCAACTCACCGCTCAAGCGGCGGCATCAGACCCGGCATTGTCGTTGGCCGCGAAGCCCTTGAAGCGCCCTTTTTTCAGGTGGATCAGCAGCAACGAAATGGCTGCTGGCGTGATGCCCGAAATGCGGGATGCCTGCCCCAAGGTCTCTGGCCTGTGTTTGCTCAACTTCTGGCGCGCCTCGATGCTCAAGGCCGACACCTGCATGTAATCCAGTTCGGCCGGCAGCTTGAGGTTCTCGAAGTGCGCCGCACGCTCGACCTCGTCATTCTGCTTGTCGATGTAGCCGGCGTACTTGATGCTGATCTCGACCTGCTCGATCACAGCTTCGGCCAGGGCCACACCCAGATCGGCACGCACCCCCACCCTGTCGACAGCGGCGCCTGTTTCACGTGAAACACCACCCTCGGTCGATGCAGTCTTGCCGGCCTCGGCACGCAGGCTGGCCTGCCGCTCGGCTGCGATCACGCCCGCCTCACACACCTTGTCGTAGTCCACACCCGGGCGGCGCAACAGGTCAGCCAGGTTGTACTCCCGCTCCAGTGCCTTGCCCAACAGGCGCTCGGCATCCGCAGCGGGCAGCGTGGCCGGGCGAACCCAGGTCGAACGCAGTCGCTCTGTTTCACGTGAAACAGCATCGCGCTTGCGATTGAAAGCAGCCCAGCGCACATCGTCCACCAGGCCCAGTTCACGGCCGATTTCTGTCAGGCGCATGTCAGCATTGTCTTCACGCAGTTGCAAGCGGAACTCCGCCCGGCTGGTGAACATGCGGTAAGGCTCGGTCACACCCTTGGTGATCAGGTCGTCCACCAACACACCCAGATAGGCCTGGTCACGCCGTGGCGTCCAGGCTTCTCGGCCCTGAGCCTGCAAGGCGGCATTCAAGCCGGCGAACAAGCCTTGCGCCGCCGCCTCTTCATAACCAGTGGTGCCATTGATCTGCCCGGCGAAGAACAAGCCCTGGATGGCCTTGGTCTCGAAGGTGGACTTCAGCTCGCGCGGATCAAAGTAGTCGTACTCGATGGCGTAGCCTGGCCGCAAGATGTAGGCGCTCTCCAGGCCGGGCATGGTGCGCAGCGCATTGAGCTGGATGTCGAATGGCAGCGAGGTGCTGATGCCATTGGGGTAGAACTCATTGGTCGTCAGGCCTTCCGGCTCCAGGAAGATCTGGTGCGAGTCCTTGTCGGCGAAGCGGTTGATCTTGTCTTCGATGGACGGGCAGTAACGTGGCCCCACCCCTTCGATCACGCCCGTGAACATCGGGCTGCGGTCGAAGCCCGAGCGGATGATGTCGTGCGTCTGCTGGTTGGTGTGCGTGATCCAGCAAGGCAGCTGGCGCGGGTGCTGATCGGGCGTACCCAGGAAGCTGAACACCGGCACCTCGGGGCCGGTCGGGGCAGACTCTCCCCAACTGCCGACCAGGCCCACCCCGTCACCGGGTTGCTCGCTGAGCTTGCTGAAGTCGATGCTGCGGCCATCGATGCGTGGTGGCGTGCCGGTCTTGAGGCGACCTTGCGGCAGCTTCAATTCCTTCAGCCGCGCCGACAGCGACACGGCCGGCGGATCCCCCGCCCGGCCTGCGCTGTAATTGTTCAGGCCCACGTGGATCTTGCCGTCCAGAAAGGTGCCGGCGGTCAACACCACGGTGCGAGCGCGGAACCGGATCCCCACCTGGGTCACGGCCCCCACCACGCGATCACCCTCCACCATCAGGTCGTCCACCGCTTGCTGGAACAGCCACAGATTGGGCTGGTTTTCCAGACGCTTGCGGATGGCGGCCTTGTACAGGATGCGGTCGGCCTGCGCGCGGGTGGCGCGCACGGCCGGGCCCTTGCTCGAATTGAGGATGCGGAACTGGATGCCGCCTTCGTCGGTGGCGGCGGCCATGGCCCCACCCAGGGCATCCACTTCCTTGACCAGATGGCCCTTGCCGATGCCACCGATCGACGGGTTGCAGCTCATCTGCCCCAACGTCTCGATGTTGTGACTCAGCAGCAAGGTGGCGCAGCCCATACGGGCAGCCGCCAGCGCGGCCTCGGTTCCAGCATGGCCACCACCGACCACGATGACATCAAATTCTTGGGGATATAGCATGGGCTGGCTGCATGGGCTGGTATTCGGGGAATTGCCTCATTTTTGGGCAACCTTCCATTGTACTGAAAGGCCTGATCCCTGTCGTGATATGGGCCGGCTCACCATGTGAGAAACGCCCGCATGAAGGGGCATGCCAGGCTCACGAGCAGCCAACCTGCGGAAAACCCGTGAGATTCACCCACCCTGACTCAGCCATCGGCGCGAATTGATACCGCCAAACGCCCGTTTCAGCCCTGATTTTTTGATGTTAGGGATGGCGCCCCGGCACGCGCTTTCTTAAACTTCAACAGTTCGCTGTCGTCACCCAAAAACTAAAACAGGGCTTCTCCTTCCCGGTACGACAGCACGGACCGCAGCCCGTGCCACTCGGGGTCAGCGTGCAAGGTACACCCGGATGTGCGCCTTCATGCGAGACAATCGAGCTCCCTGATTCGGGAGCCTCATGAACTGCAGACCCGGTTGCGCTGCCTGCTGCACCGCCCCCTCCATCTCCTCACCGATGCCCGGACTGCCTCACGGCAAACCGGCCGGCATGCCCTGCCCGCATCTGGATGAGGCCTTGCGCTGCCGGCTGTTCGGTAAACCGGAGCGCCCCGCCGTGTGCGGCTCGCTCCAGCCCAGCCATGAGATGTGCGGCGACAGCCGCGAACAGGCGATGCGCTGGATCAGCGAACTGGAACAGGCGACTCGTTGACGTCCGGCTGGTCCAATGGGGGCACACCCGCCCAGTTGTCCAGCAACTCCACCGGCGGTGCGCCCGTGGCCGAGCCCGTCAGGCGCTTCATCTGCGCGCGAAGCTGATCCGTGGTCAGGCCCTGGCCATTCGGGGCCCAGCCAGGTGGGCCGAACATATAGCCCAGCGCATGCAGCGGATGGCCCCCCTTCAGTGCACGGCCCACATCCTTGAAGATGTTGCCCCACTCGAACAGGCAGGTCTTGAGCGCGCTGTAGGTGGTCATGGTCTTGACCAGGCCGTAGCGAATCGGCACGCCATCCTTCTCGGGCACATAGGTGCCGAACAGGCGATCAAACAGGAGGATCGTGCCGCCGTAGTTGCAATCCAGGTACTCGACGTTGGCGGCGTGGTGCACGCGGTGCGCCGACGGCGTGTTGAAGATGCCTTCGATGTAGGGGATCTTGCCGATCAGATCCGTGTGGATCCAGAACTGGTAGACCAGGTTAACACCGTAGGACATCAGCACTGCGTCAGGCGAAAAGCCGAACAGGCACTGCGGCGCAAAGAACACGAAGCCGCCCGAGATCTTGCCCGTGATCGACTGGCGGAAGGCCGCCGCCAGGTTGTACTGGTTGCCGGTGTGGTGAATGGCGTGTGACGCCCAGTACCAGCGGATGCGGTGGCCAGCGCGGTGCAGCCAGTAATAGAAGAACTCGGTGCAGAAGAACATGGCCACCCAGCCCCACCAGGTGTCCATGGGCACCGTCCAGAAACGGTGCTCGTACATCCACTGGCCGAAAGGCAGGGCGACACCCATCACCGCGCCCATCGGGATGGCCTCCACCAGCACGCGCAGGAGGTTGATGCGCACGGTCGTCCAGAACGCCCGCCAGTCGTAGGGTTCGCGGTCCGTGCGTTTGCTGATGGCCAGGCCCTCCAGGGCGGTGACCACAACAGCAGAGACACCCATGAGCCCCATCATGATCTGGATGGGGTTGAGCTTTTCGAGTCCGGGCAACATGATGTACTTCGTTACATGCATTGACGATGGGTTCAACAATAGGGCCTCACCCGCGTTTTGTCGCCCGGGGAAGCCCTTTCGCGCCTCGTTCAACCCCTTGCATGAGGGGGCCCCACGCGCCACTGTGTGCGGCGCGATTGCGTCAGGTCAAACCTGCGCCCTCAGGTAAAACCAGCGGCCACCCTCGCGCACGAACTCGCTGATTTCATGCAGACGGTAAGCCCGCCCGCCCAGTTTGCTGCGGGCCACGAACTCGACGGTGCCGCGGTCTTCACCCAGCATCTGCGCGCGCTTCACGTCCAAGCCCAACCAGCTGAGCCCCGCCTCGGGCGGCTCGATGCTGGCGGGCCGCTCGGACGGATGCCAGGTCTCCAGCAAGTAAGCCCTTACATCCTTCACAAACGCGCTGTATCGTGAGCGCATCAAGGCTTCGGGATCCGGCGCCTGCAAAGCCAGGGGCCCTGCGTGATAGCGGCCACAGCAGTCGGCATAGGTGGCGGGCCGACCACAGGGACAGGCGTCCACCAGGCCAGCAGCAGAAGGAGAAACCGAGGTGGAGGACGTGCGCTTCTTCATGAGGGGCACAATCATGACATGAGCATGCGCACTCACCCTTTCAGACTGGATGGCCGGGTCGCCCTGGTCACCGGCGCCACACGTGGCCTGGGTTTCGAAATCGCCCAGGCGCTGGCGCTGGCTGGCGCCCAGGTCTGGCTCAACGGCCGCGATGCCACGGCCCTGCAGGATGCCGCCGAGCGCATTGGCGCCGCGGTCAGCGCCGCAGGTGCGTCGAGCGAGGCAGCCTCCTCGGCAGCCCGTGCCCTCCCCTTTGACGTGGCCAACGATCAGGCCCGCGCAACGGCACTGGCAGACCTGCTGCAGCAGGCCGGACAGCTCGACATCCTGGTCAACAACGTCGGGCAGCGCGACCGCCGGGCACTCGACGACTTCGCGCTTGACGACATCCGCCGCCTGCTCGACATCAACCTCGTGGCCCCCCTGGCGCTGGCCAGAGAGGCAGCGCAATGCATGCAGGCAACCGGTGCCACGGCGGCGGGTCGAGCCCGCATCATCAACATCACCTCGATTGCGGGGCCCATCTCGCGCGCCGGCGACGTGGCCTACACCGTGGCCAAAGGCGGGCTGGACGCCGCGACGCGCGCCCTCGCCGCCGAACTGGGGCCGCGCGGCATCACCGTCAATGCTGTCGCACCAGGTTATTTCGCCACCGAGGCCAATGCCGAGATGGTCAACAACCAGGACGTGGCCGACTGGCTGTCCCGGCGCACCTCACTGGGCCGCTGGGGGCGCCCCGACGAAATCGCTGGGGCGGCCGTCTTCCTGGCCAGCCACGCTGCCAGCTATGTGACCGGCCAGACGCTGGCGGTAGATGGGGGCTACCTGTCGCACTTCTGAACGGAAACGCCACAAGACCCGCGGCTCACTCTGTCTTGTCAGCCGCCATCAAGGCCAGATAGACCTCGCACACGCCGCGCAGGTAAACCAGGGTCGGCATGACCAGGGCCAGCGCAAACACCACGCCGCCACCGACCGTGGCCGATGAAATATAGGGAAGGGCCTCCTTGGGAATGCCTGTGGCGTTGATGCTGTGCAGGCCATAGCCGAACAAACCGGCCATCAGCAACTGCGGATTGACATCCACACCCAGCATGAAGATGGAGGCTTCGGCCATGACGCGACCACCCACCATCACGAATACGCTGCATGCCGCGCCGACCAGCCCGGTGGCCAGGCTCAAGCCGCCCATCAACACGGCAGCCTGAAGCAGACGCTCGCGGATGAGGCGCAGCAGCAGGCGCACGCTTTCTGTCGATGAGGCACCGGCCCACACGGTCGGGCCTGTCAGAGGCGCCACCACCACGGCCGCAGCCATCAAGGCCAGCCCGATCACCAGCACCGTGACCGGCACGACCAGCACGAAGATCCAGGGGCCGACCTTGGGCAAACCGCTCAACCAGTAAAGCCCGAGCAGGCCCGCGACAATGCCCGCACCCAGCACGCCCATCGCCAGCAACGCGACCAACACCCGGTGCCCGATGCCCAACGCATCTTCGATGGCCTGCACCACGTCCCGGCTGGGGCGCCCCAGGGCCCGGTCCATCGACAACAAGCCGGCCGCCGTCGACCCATAAAAAGCAATGAACAAGGCAGCGGCACCCTGCCCGATCGCCCAGTTCATCTCGCCACGCCCGAAAGAGGCCTGGGCGGTCGCCAAAGCCAGCCCGGCGCCGGAAAAAGCCGCCAGCAACACGTACATGGCCCGGCCATCCCGCACCGCCTCGATGCTGGACAGCACCCTGACCAGGGCCTGCCACCAGTCAAAACGACGACGTGGAGCCGGATCGAAACGATCGGATGGAGGGAAATTGAGGGGATCCGCCATGTTGAATACAGGTCGACACCGGGGTGTCATGTTGCGCGCAATGTCCGCTGATCATAGGGGCTAGCCCCTAGGGAAATTTGAGGAAAGAGTGCAACACCGCATGCGGATGGTTGACAGGGTTATATAAATAAGGGTTGAAATAGCTGGATGAATGTGGCTGCATCACCCATAATGTTCTGGTCTGTGTCTGGAAGCGGCACCGTCGTTGGAATGGGTCCTGATGGGTTGAAGCTCCACATGGTTACTTTGAAAGGGGCTCTCTCGTGGGCAACAAACTTTACGTGGGCAATCTCGCCTACAGCGTGCGCGATCAGGATCTGCAGGATGCTTTCTCGCAATATGGAGCCGTGAGCTCCGCCAAGGTCATGATGGACCGCGAAACCGGCCGCTCCAAGGGCTTCGGCTTCGTCGAAATGGGCTCCGATGCTGAAGCGCAAGCTGCGATCAACGGCCTGAATGGTCAGCCAGTGGCTGGTCGCGCCGTGGTCGTGAACGAGGCTCGCCCACGTGAAGAGCGTCCTGCTGGCTTCCGCAGCCCCTACGGTGGTGGCAATGGCGGCGGCAACGGCGGTGGCGGCTTCGGCGGCGGCCGTCGTGAAGGCGGCGGTGGTGGCTACGGCGGCGGTCGTCGTGAAGGCGGCGGCGGTGGCTACGGCGGCGGTGGCCGTCGTGAAGGCGGTGGCGGCTACGGCGGTGGCCGTGGTGGCGACGGCGGCGGCTACGGCGGCGGCTACTGATCGGACAAGCAGGCCTGAACCCCTCGGGCCTGACAAATCCCGAAGTACCAAGGAAGGCGATGCCACATGGCGTCGCCTTTTTTCATGTCCATCCCTCAGACACATGTGGATACCTTGCACCGGACTGGGGCGGCACAATGTAATGCTTGACGTGCACATCTGCGCGCCAACTAGCAGGACCTCTCCCATGTCATCGTCTTACTCCCCCCTCCGCCGCGCCTTGTGCCTCATCGGTCTGGCAACCGTCACCAGCCAGAGTGCCTGGGCGGGCTCCACCAATGTCGGTGTGAGCGTCAGTGTGGCCCAGCCAGGCTTTTACGGTCGTGTCGATATCGGCGATCAGCAACCCACCCTGATCTATCCACAACCCGTCATCATCCAGCAGGCCCCGGTTGCGGTGCACCAGCGCCCGATCTACATGCGCGTGCCACCCGGCCACTCCAGGAACTGGGCGCGCTATTGCGGCCAATACCGCGCCTGCGGTCAACCTGTGTACTTCGTGCGTGACGACGGTTATCGCGACCGCGATGATCGCCGCGACTGGGATCGTCGTGACCATGACCGGGACGACCGCCGAGACGACGATCGCGGTCACGGACGTGGCCGAGGCCATGGTCACGGGCACGGCCACGACTGACCGTCCGCCCACCGCTCGTCATTGACGGCGTTGCTTCTTGCGATGTTGTTGTGAGCCCGCGATGGCATCGAACAGCCAGCGCGGCATCCACCGCAGCAGCACGGTCACCAGGCCCATCTGCCAGGGGATGACGCGCCAGCGCACGCCCCGACCGATGGCCTCGAACGCCTGATCCGCAAAGGTCTCTGCCTTCATCAGAAAAGGCATGGGGTACTGGTTGGGACGTGTCAAAGGCGTGTCGATGTAGCCCGGCGCCAGCGTCACCACACGCACGCCATGTGCACGCAGCTCGCCGCGCAAGGTCTCGCACATCTGCACCACCGCCGCCTTGGCCGCGCAATAGCCCGCGTGGCCAGGCATGCCGCGGATCGCGGCCACACTGGCCACACCAACGAGCGTGCCGTGTCCGCGCAGCTTCATCGCCGAGATGAAGGGCTGAAAGGTGGCCGCCAGGCCAATGACATTGGTGTCCATCAGATCGCGCAACACGGTCAGATCCTCGGCCAGGCTGAGGTCCACGCCGATGCTGATGCCCGCGTTGGCGACCACCACATCCGGCAGGCCCTGAGTCTGAATGCAGGCTTGCGCGGCTGACGCGATGGCGGCTTCGTCACGCACATCGGCCTCGTAGACGGCCCATTGACTGGCCGGCCAGCCTTGCGCAAGGGCCCACTGGCGCATGTCGGCCACACGGCGCGCCACCAGGGCCACACGCCAGCCGGCCTGTACATACCGAGCCGCCAGGGCCTGCCCGATGCCGCTGGAGGCACCTGTGATGAAGATCAACCGGGGCGTGTCACCACTCATGGTGCGTCGTAATGCCCGTGCACACGGCCACCCAGGTCGGTGATGCCGGTGTGATCGTCATAGCGCAGGTTCTGGGCGCGCACCTCGCTGCCTTGCTGCTGCAACAGCACCGGCTCGCTTGACGACACCACGCGAGAACGCGTGTCGATGCGCAAGACCTCGCCCACAAAGTGCACCGGGCGATTGCGGGGGCTGGCTGCTTGATCGGCCACAGGCAGGGCTGTCACGCGCGCACCGCCACTGAGGGTCACGACCTCGGCCTTGTGATCAGCCTCGCCCAGACGGGAGGTGGCCTTGAGCCCTTCGCCCTTGTCATCACGCGCGGACAGGACCAGTTGATCAATCTGCAGGCGATCGGTGTCGGGGTAATGGCGCATGCGCTCGCCATCCAGCACGGCCTCGATACGGCCTTGCGCGTTGAACCGGGCCACGCGGGCCTTGTCCAGCACGAAATCTGGCGATGACGATGCCAGCGCAGGGCGCGCACCGCCCCCATCCTTCGGTGAGGACTGCACCAGCCACCAGGTGAAGCCTGCCAGGCCGGCCACCGCGAGCAGCGGCACCGTGGCCTGTGCACGCTCCAGCCACAGCCACCAACGCTGGTTCATGAACGAGCTCCATCGGCTGTGGTGTCGAGCGTTTGCAGGTGCCCATGCAGCAAGCCTTCGTACTTGCCCGTGGCCCACAGCAGCAGATCACAGCATTCACGAGCAGCCCCTTCACCTCCACGCAGGGCGCTCACGTGGTGGGCAATGGCCTTCACCTCGGCGTGCGCATTGGCGGGCGCCACCGCCAGACCGGCTCGCGCCAGCAAGGGCAGATCAGGCCAGTCATCACCCATCACCGCGATCTGGTCCCAGCGCAGGCCCAGAGACGCGCGGATGGGCTCTGCCGCAGCGAGCTTGTCATGCGAGCCGAAGACGGCTTGCGTCACGCCCAGGTCTTTCAGACGCCGACGCACGGCTGGCGAGTCGCGGCCGGTGATCACGATGGGCGTGATGCCCCCCTGGGCCAGCAACTTCAGGCCATGGCCATCCAGCGCATGGAAGGCCTTGAGCGTCTCGCCGGCTTCGCTGATATAGAGCGTGCCATCGGTCAACACGCCGTCCACATCAAAGATCGCGGCGCGGATGCCCATGGCGTGATGGCGCAGGGCCACCGAGAAGTTCATGGTTGAAACCAGGGCTCGCATCAGATCACCTTCGCACGCATCAGATCATTGGTATTGACGGCGCCCACGAGCACGCCCTGCCCGTCCACCACCAGCAAGGTCGTGATGCGATGGGCCTCCATCAGGGACAC
>NZ_DASUIS010000155.1:0-9122 GCF_036279675.1 Aquabacterium sp.
GTACGAAGCGCAGAGGCTGGCCGACCTCAAGGACGAAGCACCGGCCCACAAGGTCCGCATCACCCGCGCCTTCTACATGGGCCAATACGAGGTGACGGTCGGGCAGTTCCGGCGCTTTCTGAAAGCCTCCGGCCATGTGCCGGAATCGGTCGCCGACGGCACCGGAGGCTACGGCTACAACGCCCTGTACGACCCCGCGCATTCCAGAAACGGCGATGCCTTCGAGGGCCGTGACACACGCTACTCCTGGCAATCACCCGGCTTTGCGCAAACGGACGATCACCCGGTGGTCAACGTGAGCTGGCACGATGCCAATGCCATGGCCAGATGGCTGAGCAGCACGGAAGGCCGACGCTACCGCCTGCCCACCGAGGCAGAGTGGGAATACGCCTGCAGGGCCGGCTCACGCGGCCAGTTCAGCAGCGGCGATGATCCCGCATCCTTGCGCGACGTGGCCAACGTCTTTGATCAGGACGCCGCCGTCAACTGGCCGAGGTGGCAGGCTTTTGCCACGTCGGCACACGATGGCTTCCCCTTCACCGCACCCGTCGGGCAGTTCAAGGCCAATGCCTTCGGCCTGTACGACATGCATGGCAATGTCTGGGAATGGGTCTCGGACTGGTACGACGAGCAGTACTACGCCCACTCCCCCATCGATGACCCGCAAGGACCCGCGGACGGGCATGTCAAGGTCCGTCGAGGTGGCTCATGGCACACCTGGCCGCTTTACGCTCGGTCTACCTACCGCAACTGGAACAGCCAGGCCACACGCTACACGCTGGTGGGCTTCAGGTTGGTGATGGAAGCGCCCTGAGGCCGCTTGCCGGGCACCTTGCGCGAGGCCACACCCAGCACCTGGCGCTGCTCTGAGCGGATGACGCGGGGCGCGAGCGCCGCCACCAGATCGGCCGCGGTCTGCCCGCGCGCCTTGTAGACGCCACACCCGATCAGCAGGTCATCGGCCACCGGCTCGACGTACGAGGTCTTCAGGTCGACCACGCCTGTCTGGGGATTCGTGAAGGCATAGTCCACCCAGCCACCGCCATGCGTGGCGCGGTCAAAGGCCTCGCTCACCAGGCGGTCGCCGTCCACGCCCGGGTTGTCGCGCACGGCCGTGCCCACCTTGTCCACCTTGCCGGCCAGCGCGCGATAGCGCCCCTGCCTGTCAAAGGCAAACACGTACATGTCGCGATCGACAAAGCTCTTGTCATCGCGGGTGATCATGTCCAGCGCCTGCAGGCCATGGGATTTGTAGAGTTGCACCGCCTTGTTCACCAGCGCCATGGCCTCATCCGCACTGCCTTGACGCAGGCGGAACGACTCGACGGCTTCTGCCAGGCGATGGGCACGCTCGCTCAACTGGGTCGAGCTGTGTGAGGCCTGCTCCACCATGCGCGCATTCTGTTGCGTGATCTCATCGAGTTGTGCCACAGCCTGCGCCACCTCACCCAATGCGGCGCTCTGCTCCTGAGATGAAGCGGCAATGCTGCGCACCTCGGCCGCCACGGAGCGGATCCCGTTGACGATGCGCTCGAACGTCTCGTGCGTGCCATTGATCTGTGCCACGCCGGTCTCGACGTGATGCACTGATTCACCGATGAGCTGACGGATCTCTTTGGCAGCCGTGGCGCTGCGTTGCGCCAGCGACCGCACCTCCGAGGCCACCACGGCAAAGCCGCGCCCCTGCTCGCCGGCACGCGCGGCCTCCACCGCGGCATTGAGCGCAAGGATGTTGGTCTGAAACGCGATACCTTCGATCACGCCGATGATCTCCTGCACACGGCGGGAACTGCTCTGGATGTCCAGCACGGACGCCACGGCGCTGTTGACGGCCACGCCGCCATCCTCGGCCATGTGCCGCACGTCCGACATGGTCTGATCCACGGCCATGGCACTGGCGGCACTGGTGCTCAGTGCGAGGTTGATGTCCCGCACATGCGAAGCCGTCTGCTCCAGGCGCCTGGCCTGTGCATCGGTTCGATCGGCCAGTGCCTGGGTATCGTCCGCCAGCTTGATGCCGGCCTGCGCCACCATGGCCGAGTTGCTGCGGATGTCGGACACCATTTGCGAGATGTAGCCCGTGGTCTGGTCCAGCGAGTGCCCCATGTCGTAAAGCTCGTCCGTGGCCCGCAACCTGATTCGCGTCGCAAAGTCGCCAGCTGCCAGTTGGGCCACCGAAGCCTGCAGCACGCGCATGGCGCCGTGTGTATTGCGCAACATGCTGCCACCCAGGTAGAGCGCCAGGGCGGCCACCGCGCCGCCCGTCAGCCAGATGCCCGCTTGCCGCTCGGCCGGGGCAAAAGACGCCGCCCACCAGCTCATGCCCAAGGCTGGCGCCACCAGCATGAAGTACAGCAGCGTGCGTTTGGCTCGGTATGGCAAGACGCGCATGAGGCGCATGCCCGGCCTCAGCAACACCTGCAGAAAAGATGGATGCCCCATGAACGCCCTCGCTTTGACGAGTTCACGACAAACTGACCACGGATGCGGTCGACATCGTTTTATCGGCAGGGCCGGCGCAAGGTGAAGCCTGAAAAAACGGGGGATGACAGGCAAGAAAAAAGGACTTGCCTTTCGACAAGTCCTTTTTAAAAGTTTGGTGGGCCCTGAGTGACTCGAACACTCGACCAACGGATTAAGAGTCCGCTGCTCTACCAACTGAGCTAAGAGCCCGCACCTGGTATCTCCTTTCGAAGACCGCTAGAACTGATTATCTAGCGAAGACTTAGATTATATACACAGTTTTCTGCGTTTCAAACCAAGTCCGTAAATTTTTTTGGTGGGTCGGGCGAGACTCGAACTCGCGACCAACGGATTAAAAGTCCGCTGCTCTACCGACTGAGCTACCGACCCCCGAAAAGCCTGCGACTATAACATAGATTTTCAGCTTTTCAGCAGCGCCTCGATCATCTGCGCCGCGGCCACCATCCCGAAGGTGGCCGTCACCGTCACACTGGAGCCAAAGCCGGCGCAGTTGAGCGAGCCGTCACCACGAGTGCCCTCGCCTGCATCGCAGCTGTCCTGCGGCGGCAACACGGCTTCGCGCGAGAACACGCAGGTCAGGCCCATCTTGCCGCGCCGCGCGCCGCCATGGCGCTGCCGCAAACGCTGCCGCAAGCTGGAGAGCAAGGGGTCATGCGTGACCTCGGAGAGATCGGCCACTTCCACCAGTTGCGGGCGGGTCTTGCCACCAGCCGCGCCCACGGCCACCACCGGCTTGCCATGGGCCTGGGCCCAGGCGGCCACGGCGGCCTTGGCACGCACCTGGTCACAGCAATCGATCACGCCATCAATGTCCTGCGCCTGCAACAAGGCATCCACATTGGCTTCGTCCACGAACTCTTCCACGGCGTTGACCAGGCAATCCGCATGGATGAGGGCAATGCGTTCCTTCAAGGCCAGCACCTTGGCCTGACCCAGCGTGGTCTCCTGGGCATGCACCTGCCGGTTCACGTTGGATTCGGCGATGTTGTCCAGATCAATGAGCGTCAACTGGGCCACGCCACTGCGCGCCAGGGCCTCCGCCGTCCAGGAACCCACCCCGCCCACACCGATGACGGCAATGCGAGCGGCGCGCAAGCGCTCGTAGCCGCTCACGCCGTGCAGGCGCCGCAAACCGCCAAAGCGACGATCGGGATCAGGCTGGCTGGCGGCGGCCAGCAGCGCCTCGCTGGAAGGAGAAGTCACCACTTGCCAGGCTGTGCGTTCAGTTGTGCGCCTTGCGCTTCTTGTCTGTGGCCGGCGCAGGCATGGTCAGCAGACGATCACGCGCCGCCTGTGCGGCTTCCGTCTGCGGATACTGCTTGATCAACAGTTCCAGCGCCTTGCGAGAAGAGTCCATGTCCTTGAGCTCGCTGAAGCAATTGGCGATGGACAGCAGCGCTTCAGGTGCTCGTGCATGATCTGGCGCACGATCCAGCAACTGCTTGAACGCGTTGATGGATTCCTTGTAGTCACGCAAGCCATAGTGGGCATTGCCCAGCCAGTACAGCACGGACTCACGGTAACCCGTGGTGGGGTAACGCGCCAACAGGCCGTTGAGGCCCGCAGCACCGCCTGCAAAGTCGGCGGCCCGCAAACGGCCCAGCGCATCATCGAACAGGCGCTTTTCTTCCGGGTCGGCCTTGAAGGTCTTGCCGTCCTGCGTCACCGATTGAGGCTCCAGCTTGCGAACACGCTCGTCGAGTGCGCCCTGCACATCCTTCTGCTTGCGCTGCAATTCGGTCACGTCGCGCACCAGCACCTCTTCGGAGCCACGCTGGCGCGCCTGCTCGGTGCGCAACTGCTCCATCTGGGCGTTCATGTCCAGCAGGCTGCGCTTGAGCTGGTCGACCTGTGCCGTCAAGGCGGCGATCTTCGCGTTCAGCGCATCGACATCCTGGGTGCGCTGGGTGCGCAACTCCAGAATGGCGCGACGCGCTTCATCGTCTTCAAAGAGGCCGGCATGCGCTGCGTTCATGCTGCCAAGCAGCGCAGCCACCACCAGCGCCACGGGGCGCAACTGGGTGAACAAAGGTTGGGCAAAACGCATGGGCGGCCTCTTTCAGCAAAAAGATCAACGGTCCTTGATTTCGGCGCGGCGGTTCTTGGCCCACGCTTCTTCATTGCTGCCTTGTGCGGCGGGGCGCTCTTCACCGAAGCTCACAGCCTCGACCTGATCACCCGACACGCCCAGCAGCGTCAGCGACTTCTGAACAGCCTCGGCACGGCGTTGGCCCAGTGCCAGGTTGTACTCGCGGCCACCGCGCTCGTCGGTGTGGCCTTCCACGACGATCTTCTTGTTCTTGGCGGCCACCAGACGCTTGGCATGGCCTTCGATGGCAGGACGGAACTCTTCCTTGACCACATTGCTGTCAAAGTCGAAATAGATGACGCGAGGCAGGTCGATGGCTTCGTTGGTCGAGGCAGGCGGCGTCACCACCACATTGGCCACGTTGGAAGACGAACCACCATTGCCGCCGATGCCTGAGCCATTGGCGCCGTTGGCAGGCGTGGCCGACGAGATGGGTGCAGGACCCTTGTTGGCATTGTCGTTGAGCGGCACGGAAGAACCGCAGGCCGCCAGCAGCACGGCTGCGGCGCTCATGGCGCCAATGGTCAGCGCGCGGGAAGGCAGGAAACGGGAAACGGTGTGAGAGATCGGGCGCATAACAGGCTCCTTCGAGATTCAAGATTCAATGATGGAAAACAGGCAGATCAACGCAAGGCGGCCAGCATCGGCCCCCACACGGGCTCGCGCAGATCTGCTTGAGGTACAGGCAACTTGGCCTTGACACGGCCATCCAGCGAGGTGGTCATCAGCACTTCACGACCTTGTGTGCGCGTGGCGTAGATGATCAGCTTGCTGTTGGGCGCAAAACTGGGGCTTTCGTCGTCACGGGTGTCGGTCAGCACCTTGACATTGCCACTGGACAGCTCCATGAGGTGCACACGGTAACCGCCATTGTCCACCTGGCCAATGTAGGTCATCCAGCGCCCGTCCGGGCTGATGGCCGGGCTGATGTTGTAGGCGCCCGAGAAGGTCACGCGCTGCGCGGCCCCGCCGGCTGCTGGCACCTTGTAGATCTGGGGCGCGCCACCGCGGTCACTGACGAAATAGATGCTGGCCCCATCGGGCGACCAGGTGGCTTCGGTGTCGATGGCGCCGCTTTGCGTCAGGCGGCGCACGCCATCGCCATTCACGCCGATCACGTAGAGCTGCGAGCCCCCATCCCGGCTGAGCGTCACCACCAGTTGCTTGCCATCGGGTGACCAGGCTGGCGCGCTGTTGGTGCCCTTGAAATCGGCCACGGTGCGGTAGCGGCCCGTGGCCACATCCTGAATCACAACCGAGGCCTTGCCCGTCAGGAAGGACACATAGGCGAGACGACCGCCATCGGGCGACCAGGCTGGCGAAATGATGGGCTGGCCGATGGTCAGCGCCGCCTGCGCACCTTCGCCATCGGAATCCGCCACCATCAGCATGTGCTGCTTGCCCACCTTGCTCACGTAGGCGATGCGCGAGGCAAAGGCGCCCTTGTCACCGGTGAGCTTTTCGTAGATTTCGTCGGCGATGCGGTGGGCCACCTGGCGCAACTCGCCCGCACCGATCAGGAAGCTGCGAACACCGTTCTCTTTGCCTTTGAGCACGTCCCACAACTGGTAGCGCACGTCAAAACGGCCATCTGCCAGCGGTGTCACGGAGCCCATCACCAGCGCATCGGCGCCCTTGCCGCGCCAATCTGCCAGCGCTGGGCGCGTGGTCTCATCCAGCTTGTCTGCACTGGCGTCCATGAATTTGAACAGGCCGGAGCGCTCCAGATCGGCCTTGATGATGGCCGATACGGGTTGGGGTGAGCGGGTCTCATCCCGGAAGCGCGCCAGGGCCACAGGAATCTGGGTGGCGCCCACGCCGGAGATCTCGACGCGAAACTGGGCTTGCGCCTCGCTCAAGGGCCACAGAGAAGCGCCCGCCGTCAAGGCGAGCCCGCCGAACAAGCCACCAAGGGCAGAACGACGCGAAACGGAAAGCTGCATGGGTTGCGTCACTCAGACAGGCAAAGTCAAACTACCTGAATTGTGCCCGCTCCTGAGGGGAAGTTCCCTTGGAAAGCCGCTCAACCCTGCCTGTGGCGTGTCAAGCAATGTAAATCTGGCCGAACGCGGCGAAAAAGGCCGCACCACGGCTTGCCGCACCCGCCTCACAGCAGCACGATGTCGTACTGCTCCGGCGACATGGATGGCTCGGCTTGCAGCGACACCGGCTTGCCAATGAAGTCGCTCAAGCCCGCCAGATGCTGGCTTTCCTCGTCCAGCAGCATCTCGACCACGGTCGCGCTGGCCACCACCCGGAATTCCTTGGGATTGAACTGCCGGGCTTCGCGCAGGATCTCGCGCAGGATGTTGTAGCAGACGGTGCGCGCCGTCTTGACCTGCCCCCTGCCCTCGCAGGTGGGGCATGGCTCGCACAGCATGTGCGCCAGGGACTCACGGGTGCGCTTGCGGGTCATCTCGACCAGGCCCAGCGGCGAGAAGCCGCTCACGGTGATCTTGGTGCGGTCCTTTGCCAACTGCTTGCGGAACTCCGACAACACGTTGTCACGATGGTCCTCGCGCAGCATGTCGATGAAGTCCACGATGATGATGCCGCCCAGATTGCGCAGGCGCAGTTGCCGCGCAATGGCCTGGGCCGCTTCCAGGTTGGTCTTGAAGATGGTGTCGTCGAAGTTGCGCGCGCCCACATAACCGCCGGTGTTGACATCCACCGTGGTGAGTGCCTCGGTCTGGTCGACGATCAGGTAGCCGCCGGACTTCAGGTCCACGCGGCGTGCCAGCGCCTTTTCAATCTCGGTGTCGATGTTGTAGAGATCGAAGATGGGGCGCTCGCCCTTGTAGTGATGCAGCTTGGCCACGGCCGAGGGCGTGAACTCCTCGCCAAAGGCCTTGAGCGCATCGAACTGGATCAGCGAATCCACACGGATGGAAGCCACCAGTTCATTGACCAGATCGCGCAGCACACGCTGCGCCAGATTGAGCTCCTGGTACAGCAGCGTGCCTGGCGGCGACTTGAGCCCGAGTTCCCGGATGGTGGCCCAGGTCTTGCGCAGGTAGGCGATGTCGGCGGCGAGTTCCTCGTCGGTCGCATCTTCCGCGTTGGTGCGCAGGATGAAGCCACCGGAACGCGTGCGGCCCTCGCGGTTGTCGGCCTCGCCGATCAGGCGCAGCATGCGTTCACGCAGATGGTCACGCAACTCGGGCGAGCCGATCTTTTGCGAGATGCCCAGGTGATCATCTTGTGGCAGGAACACCAGCAGCCGCCCCGCCACGCTGACCTGCGTGGACAAGCGGGCACCCTTGGTGCCGATCGGGTCCTTGATGACCTGCACCATCAGGGTCTGGCCTTCGTGCACCCGTTTTTCGATGGGCACCTGAACCTCACCGGAGCGGGGGTGAGGCTTGGCCTGCCCATCCTCGCGGTGCAGGTCGGCCACGTGCAGAAAGGCAGCGCGCTCCAGACCGATGTCGATGAAGGCCGATTGCATGCCCGGTAGCACCCGCGCCACTTTGCCGAGATAGATATTGCCGACCAACCCACGCTCGTAGGTGCGCTCGACGTGCAGTTCCTGTACGGCACCGTTTTCCACCACCGCAACGCGCGTTTCTTGCGGCGACCAGTTGATCAGGATGTCTTCTTGCATGCTAGGCCCCCCCCCAGGCTGCGCGCACTTCGTGTCGCTCATCGCCGAGGGGCCTAGGCCTGTCCAAGCCTGCGCAGGCAGGTTTGGAGCCGCGGTGTCCCGCGGTTGGCGAAGCTGTCATCCAGAAGTCTGAGCTGATGGGCCACATGGTTGAAGCTGAATTAGATTTTGAATCCGAAGGAACTTAGCAATTGTGCCGTCTCGTAGACCGGCAAACCCATGATGCCAGAGTAGCTGCCCGAAATATGCGCAATGAAAGCTGCCGCCCTGCCCTGCACCGCATAGGCGCCTGCCTTGCCCATGGGCTCGCCACCGGCCACGTAGGCAGCGATCCGCTGTCGGCTCATGTCGGCCAAGGTCACGCGCGACACGCTCAGGACCTGCCCACGCCGCCGTGCCGTGCCCACCGCCACGGCGGTCAGCACGCGATGGGTGCGCCCGGCCAGTTCGCCCAGCATACGCCTCGCGTCCTGCACGTCCAACGGTTTGCCGTAGATGGTGCGCCCCAGCGCCACCGTGGTGTCCGAACAAAGCACCGGCGCAGCTGGCAAGCCACGGCGCTTGAGGCGGGCCAGCGCGGCATCCAGCTTGAGCCGGGTGACGCGTTGTACATAAGCCGTGGGGGCCTCGCCGGGCAGCACGGCTTCCAGGCTTTCCGCATCCTCGTGCGCATCAGGCAGCAGCAATTCATGGCGCACGCCCAACTGTTCCAGCAACTGGCGCCGGCGCGGACTTTGAGAAGCGAGGTAAATGAAATCAGGCATGCATCAAACCGCGTTCACTCGCGGTGGTAAGGATGGTTGGCATTGATCGACCAGGCGCGGTAGAGCTGCTCGACCAGCAGCACACGCACCATGGCATGCGGCAGCGTCAGGTCGGACAAGCGGATGCGCTCGTGCGCCGCTTGGCGAAAGGCGGGATCAAGGCCGTCCGGCCCGCCGATGA
>NZ_DASUIS010000156.1:0-60069 GCF_036279675.1 Aquabacterium sp.
TCCAGCAAGCCCACCAGCGAGCCCTTGCTCACCTTGTCACCCAGGCGAACGCGCAATTCCTTGAGCACGCCGCCCACAGCCGAGGGCACCTCCATCGACGCCTTGTCGGACTCGATGGTGATCAGGCTTTGCTCGGCCTTGATGGTGTCGCCGGGCTTGACCAGCAATTC
Source organism: Aquabacterium sp. (assembly GCF_036279675.1). GTDB lineage: Bacteria > Pseudomonadota > Gammaproteobacteria > Burkholderiales > Burkholderiaceae_C > Aquabacterium. The sequence continues at coordinate 171 of NZ_DASUIS010000156.1, forward strand.
GATCACCGCGGCATCGCTCACATCGCCGATGTCGGGCACAGTCAGTTCAATCACAGCCATGAGAATCTGCCTTCCCCGCCTCAGGCGTACAGCGGGTTGATCTTGTTGGTGTCGATGCCGTACTTGGCAATCGCCTCGGCGACCTTGGTCAGCGGCACTTGACCGTCTTCAGCCAGCGCCTTCAGTGCAGCCACCACGATGTAGTGGCGGTTGATCTCGAAGTGCTCACGCAGGCGATAACGGAAGTCGCTGCGCCCGAACCCGTCAGTGCCCAGCACTTTGTAGGTGCGGTCCTTGGGGATGTAGGCACGAATCTGCTCGGGCAGCGCCTTCACATAGTCGGTCGACGCGACCACAGGGCCCGCGTGGCCACCGAGTTGGGCCGTCACAAAGGGCACGCGCTGCTCACCTGTGGGGTGCAGCAGGTTGTGGCGCTCTGCATCCTGGCCTTCGCGGGCCAGCTGGTTGAAGCTCGGGCAGCTCCACACATTGGCGCCCACGCCCCACTCGGCCTCCAGCAGTTCCTTGGCGGCCATGGACTCACGCAGGATGGAGCCGGCACCCAGCAGATTCACGCTCAGCTTGTGCGCCTTGTCTGCATCCTGCAGCAGGTACATGCCCTTGATGATCTCTTCTTCCGTGCCGGCACGCAGGCCGGGCTGGGCGTAGTTCTCGTTGAGCAGGGTCAGGTAGTAGAAGACGTTTTCCTGCTTCTCGACCATGCGCTTGAGGCCATCCTGGATGATCACGGCCACTTCGTGTGCAAAGGTCGGGTCATAGCTCAGGCAGTTCGGGATCGTGCCCGCCACCAACTGGCTGTGGCCGTCTTCGTGCTGCAGGCCTTCGCCGTTCAGCGTGGTGCGTCCTGAGGTGCCGCCCAGCAGGAAGCCGCGCGCCTGCATGTCACCCGCCGCCCAGGCCAGATCGCCAATGCGCTGCAGGCCGAACATCGAGTAGTACACATAGAACGGGATCATCACGCGGTTGTTCGTCGAGTACGACGTGGCCGCCGCGATCCACGAGCTCATGCCGCCTGCTTCGTTGATGCCTTCCTGCAGGATCTGGCCGGACTTGTCTTCGCGGTAGTACATCACCTGATCGCGGTCGACCGGGGTGTACTTCTGGCCTTCCGGCGCATAGATGCCAATCTGGCGGAACAGGCCTTCCATGCCGAAGGTGCGGGCCTCGTCCACCAGGATGGGCACCACGCGGGGGCCCAGCGCCGGGTCGCGCAACAGCGGGGTCAGGCAGCGCACGAAGGCCTGGGTGGTCGAGATTTCACGCCCCTCGGCCGTGGGCTCCAGCACCGTCTGAAATGCACCGAGATCCGGCACGGCCAGTGTTTCTTCTGCCTTGGGGCGGCGCTGAGGCAGGTAGCCACCCAGGGCCGCACGGCGCGCATGCAGGTACTGCATCTCGGGCGTGTTGTCGGCCGGTTTGATGAATGGCAGCTTGGCGATGTCCTCATCGGGCACCGGGATGTTGAAGCGATCGCGGAAGGCCTTGATGTCCTCGTCCGTCAGCTTCTTGGTCTGGTGCGCGGTGTTCTTGCCTTCACCGCTCTTGCCCATGCCAAAGCCCTTGACAGTCTTGATCAGCAGCACGGTGGGCTGGCCGGTGTGGTTCACGGCCGCGTGATAGGCGGCATACACCTTCTGTGGATCGTGGCCGCCACGGTTGAGGCGCCAGATGTCATCGTCAGACAGGCGGGCCACCATCTCCAGGGTCTTGGGATCACGCCCGAAGAAATGCTTGCGCACGAAAGCGCCATCATTGGCCTTGCAGGCCTGATAGTCACCGTCGACCATCTCCATCATGATGCGACGCAGGGTGCCGTCCTTGTCACGTGCCAGCAGCGGATCCCAGTACGAGCCCCACAGCAGCTTGATCACGTTCCAGCCCGAGCCACGGAACTCGCCTTCGAGCTCCTGCACGATCTTGCCGTTGCCCCGCACCGGGCCGTCCAGTCGCTGCAGATTGCAGTTGACGACGAAGATCAGGTTGTCGAGCTTTTCGCGCGCGGCCAGGCCGATGGCACCCAGCGATTCGGGTTCGTCCATCTCGCCGTCCCCGCAGAACACCCAGACCTTGCGTTTGGAGGTGTCCGCAATACCGCGAGCGTGCAGGTATTTCAGGAAGCGCGCCTGGTAGATGGCCGTGATCGGCCCCAAGCCCATCGACACCGTGGGAAACTGCCAGAACTCTGGCATCAACTTGGGATGCGGGTAGCTGGGCAGGCCTTTGCCGCCGGTCTCCTGGCGGAAGTTGACCAGTTGTTCCTCGGTGATGCGACCTTCCAGGAAGGCACGGGCGTAGATGCCGGGCGCCGAATGGCCTTGTATATAGAGCAGGTCACCACCGTGATCGGGCGTGTCGGCATGCCAGAAGTGGTTGAAGCCGCAGCCCAGCATGGTCGCCAGCGAGGCGAAGGAAGAAATGTGGCCGCCCAGGTCGCCGCCATCGGCCGGGTTGTGGCGGTTGGCACGCACCACCATGGCCATGGCGTTCCAGCGCATGTAGGCGCGCAGCCGCTCTTCCATCTCCAGATTGCCCGGGCAGTGGGCTTCGTCTTCCGGGGCGATGGTGTTCACATAGGCCGTCGTGGCCGAAAAAGGCATGTCGATGCCGGCCTGACGGGCATGATCCAGCAGTGTTTCGAGCAGGTCGTGCGCACGGGCGCGCCCCTCGGTTTCGATGACGCCACTCAGGGCATCCAGCCATTCACGGGTTTCCTGGGGATCCATGTCCATGGATGCGGACGGAATTGGATCAATTGCAGACATGGGTTCTGTCTCCTGTTGATGAGGCTTATTTCACAGTATGGACATAAGCCGACGATTCGCGAACGTGGATAAACGCTGCAAACCTGGACACTCCAAAGCGTTTTGGCGATCTCTGCCATCAGCGCTTATTGCATGGTGCAGAAAATATACGCCTGAACCGGGGCACTCAAATTGTGGGAGTCCACACCGATAATTCCGTCATGCCATTTTCCTCATCCACCAACTCGCCGGCGACATTGCCCATGGCAGCCCCCGGCCAGACGAACCGATTGTTCTGGCGCTGGTGGCGCAAGCAATCACCCTCCCAGCAAGACAGGTACGCCACGCTGGGCCCGCTGGTTTCCGTGCTGTTGTTTCTGGCGGCGATCATTGCCGCGTTCTGGTATCTGCGCAATGAAGAACTGGAGCGCGAGCAGGAGTCGGTGAAACGCGACACTGAGGTGGTTCAGCAACAGATTCGCCTGCGCCTGATTGAAAACCAGGAGCAATTGCTTCGCCTGGGCCGCGAAATCAGTATCAAGGCCGTCACGCCGGAACAATTCATGCGGCAGGCGGGTGATTTCGTCCGCGCCCGCCCGGAAGTGATCAGCGTCTCCTGGGTGCAGGCCGACGAAAGCGTCAAGGCGGCACGCACCACCTTGAGCCTGCCCCTGGATCCCGGCCAGGCCATCGACATGGACCCGCTGGGTGGCCGCACCGAAACCTACGACCCGCTGCACATGGCCAAGGAGCCGCAAAGTGCGTTCAAGCTGGCGCGGGACCGAGGCCAGCCCATCTACTCCAAGCCTTACGCCAACCAGATCGGTGGCCGGGTCATCCAGGTGCACGTGCCCCTGATGGACCGCAGTGGCTTCATCGGCACGGTGGTGACTGAATACTCGCTGGAATCCCTGCTGCGCTATCTGGTGCCGCGTGAAGTCGCCAGCCGACATGCCATGGGGCTGATCCAGGCCGATGGCGACATGCTCACCAGCACCGTGGGTGGCGACAACGGCACCTCCGTCAAGCCCACCTTCATCTATGACGTCATCGTCACGCCGGTCGGCAATGGCCTGATGCTGCGCGGCATGGGGTTCAGGACATCGTCCAACCTCATCGGCAACACCTTGTTCTGGATGGTGGTGGCGCTGTCGGCCCTGACCGTCTGGACGCTGATGGGCACCCTGCGCCACATGCGTCGGCGCTCCCAGATCCAGAAAACCCTGGTGCAGGAAACCAACTTCCGCCGGGCGATGGAAAACTCCATGCTCACCGGCATGCGCACCATCGACCTGGAAGGCCGCATCACCTACGTGAACCCGGCCTTTTGCGCCATGACCGGCTTTTCGGAAGAAGAGCTGATCGGCTGCGTGCCGCCCTACCCCTACTGGCCCAAGGACCGTCTGGACGAGTTCAACCGCATGTTCCAGCAGGAACTGCTGGGCCGCAGCCCCATGGGCGGCATCGAGGTGGTGATGCAACGGCGCGACGGCAGCCAGTTCGATGCCCGCATGTACGTCTCACCACTGATCGACGCCCAGGGTGACCAGACCGGCTGGATGACCTCGGTCACCAACATCACCGAAGCCAAGCGCGTGCGCGACCAGCTCACCGCCGCCCACGAGCGCTTCACCACCGTGCTGGAAGGGCTGGATGCGGCCGTGTCCGTGGTGTCGGTGCAGCGCGGCGAACTGCTGTTTGCCAACCGCTCCTACCGACTGTGGTTCGGCGCCAATCCGGATGCCCATACCCAGTTGACGGGCGGCGAGATCATGCCCGACGAGATCATCGACGGCGATGAATCCGTGGACCATTTCGGTGGCCTGCCCACCCAGGCCTTGACGAACGCCGGCAGCGACACCCGCGAAGTCTTCATGGACAGCGTCCAGAAATGGTTCGACGTGCGCGCCCGCTATGTGCAGTGGACGGACGGTCACCTCGCGCAGATGCTGATTGCCACCGACATCACGGCGCGCAAACAGGCCGAAGAAGCCGCCGCCCGTCAGGCCGAAAAATCACAGTTCACCAGCCGCCTGATCACGATGGGCGAAATGGCCTCCACGGTGGCACATGAACTGAACCAGCCGCTGGCGGCCATCTCCAACTACTGCAGCGGCATGATCAGCCGCGTGCAATCCGGCAGCATCGACACCGAACAGCTTGTCGGTGCGCTGGAAAAGACCTCGCGCCAGGCGCAACGGGCCGGCCAGATCATCCACCGCATCCGCCAGTTCGTGAAACGCAGCGAGCCGCAACGCCAACCTTCCAAGGTACGCGACATCACCGACGCCGTGCTGGAACTGGCCGTTTTCGAGATGAAGCGCCGCCGCGTGACGCTCAATGCGTCCATCGCCAACCGCTTGCCCATCCTCATGGCGGACCCGATCCTGATCGAACAGGTGCTGCTCAACCTGCTCAAAAATGCAGCAGAAGCCATCGATTCGTCACAGATGCCACAGTCGCGTCGCATCATCGACCTGCGCGTGCAGCAGAAAAAGACCGAGGAGCAAGGCCCCGTGGTCGAGTTCTCCGTCAGCGACGGCGGCCCTGGCATGAAAGAGGAGATCCTGGCCCGACTTTTCGAGGCTTTCCACTCCACCAAGGCTGAAGGCTTAGGGATAGGCCTTAGTCTATGCAGATCCATCATTGAGTCACATCATGGCCGCATCAAGGCCGAGAACATCTACAATGAGGACACGGTGGTAGGGTGTCGGTTCACATTCACCCTGCCGATTGACAGTGGTAGTGGCACGGATTTCGAAGATACGGTCACCACCCCTTCCAACGACTTACTTGCCGATAACCCATGAGCTTGATCCCCAAAAAAGGCACTGTGTATGTGGTTGATGACGACGAGGCCGTTCGCGACTCGTTGCAGTGGCTGCTGGAAGGCAAGGACTATCGCGTCCGTTGCTTCGACTCTGCCGAGTCCTTCCTCGCCCGCTTCGACCCCCGTGAAGTAGCCTGCCTGATCGCTGACATCCGCATGGATGGCATGAGCGGCCTGGAACTGCAGGACAAGCTCCTGGAGCGCAAGTCCCCGCTGCCCATCGTGTTCATCACCGGCCACGGCGACGTGCCCATGGCCGTGAACACCATGAAGAAGGGCGCGATGGACTTCATCGAGAAGCCCTTCAAGGAAGACGCCCTGGTGGCCCTGGTCGAGCGCATGCTGGATCAAGCCCGCACCGCCTTCTCGCAATCCCAGGAAGCTGCCAGCCGCGAAGCGCTGCTGTCCCGCCTGACCACACGCGAAGCACAGGTGCTGGAGCGCATCGTGGCCGGCCGTCTGAACAAGCAGATCGCCGACGACCTGGGCATCAGCATCAAGACGGTGGAAGCCCACCGCGCCAACGTGATGGAAAAGCTCAACGCCAACACCGTGGCCGACCTGCTCAAGATCGCGCTGGGTGCCAACGCCCCGGCCGGCGGCGCACCCACCAAGTAATCTGTCCGAGGGCTGCACGGCGGCCCTGCTGACACACGGACCTCCCAAGGCCGCCTCACCCCCTGTGGCGGCCTTGTTCATTTAGATTTCAGAAATCCACCGCTTTCCCCCGGAGCATTTCATGCCAGCCCAACTCATCGACGGCAACGCCCTGTCCAAACAACTGCGTGGCGAAGTCGCCACCCGCGCCGCCAAACTGACCGCCCAAGGCATCAAGCCCGGTCTGGCCGTGATCCTCGTGGGTGACAACCCTGCCAGCCAGGTCTATGTGCGCAACAAGGTCAAGGCCTGTGAAGACAGCGGCCTGAACTCCGTGCTGGAGAAATACGACGCCAGCATGACCGAAGCCGAACTGCTGGCCCGCGTGGAAGCGCTGAACAACGACCCGTCCATCCACGGCATCCTGGTGCAATTGCCCCTGCCCAAGCACATCGACGACCACAAGGTCATCGAGGCCATCTCGCCCGCCAAGGACGTGGACGGCTTCCACGTGGCCAGTGCCGGTGCCTTGATGGTGGGCGAGCCCGGCTTCAAGGCCTGCACGCCTTATGGCTGCATGAAGATGCTGGAATCCATCGGCATGAAGGACCTGCGCGGCAAGCACGCCGTGGTGATCGGTCGCTCCAACATCGTGGGCAAACCCATGGCGATGATGCTGCTGGCCGCCAACGCCACCGTCACCGTCACCCACAGCGGCACGGCCGATCTGGCCTTCCACACCCGCCAGGCTGACGTGGTGGTGGCCGCCGTGGGCAAGCGCAATGTGCTGACAGCCGACATGGTCAAGCCCGGCGCCGTGGTGATCGACGTGGGCATGAACCGCGACGACGAAGGCAAGTTGTGCGGTGACGTCGATTTCGCGGGTGTCAAGGAAGTCGCCGGCTGGATTACCCCTGTACCAGGCGGTGTCGGCCCGATGACGATTACCATGTTGCTGGTCAACACCATCGAAGCCGCAGAACGCGAGGCCGCTGCCCGCGCCTGAGTTTCAAGCAGCATCATTGCGCATCAGTACGTCATCGCCACATCAGGACACCATGAGCACCAACCCATTGCTTGACATCACCGGCCTGCCTCTGTTTGATCAGATCAAGCCCGAGCACGTCACCCCGGCACTGGATACCCTGCTGGCCGAAGCCGAAGCGGCGCTGGCCAAAGTGGTGGGCCCGGATGTGCCGCCTGACTACGACGCGCTGTCCTTGCTGCTGGACGTGAGCACCGAGCGCCTGGGCCGCGCCTGGGGCGCTGTGGGTCACCTCAACGCCGTGGCCGACACGGCCGAGTTGCGCGCCGCCTTCAACGACAACCTGCCCCGCATCACCGAGTTCTACACGCGCCTGGGCGCCGATGAGCGCCTGTACGCCAAGTACAAGGCCTTGAACGCCGCACAAAAAACGGCCGACCCGGAGTTGCGCCTGAGCCCCGCTCGCCAGCGTGCGCTCGATAACGCGCTGCGTGCCTTCGTGCTGGGCGGCGCCGAGCTGCAAGGTGAAGCCAAGGTGCGCTTTGCCGAGATCCAGGAACTGCAGGCTGCACGCTCGCAGGCCTTCTCCGAGCACGTGATGGACGCCACCGACGCCTACGCCCACTATGTGCGCGAAGACGAGCTGGCTGGCGTGCCCGAAGACATCATTCAGGCGACCCGCGCCATGGCAGAAGGCGAAGCCAAGGAAGGCCACAAGCTGACCTTGCACATGCCGATCTACCTGCCCGTCATGCAGTACGCGACCAATCGCCACCTGCGTGAAACCTTGTACCGTGCTTACAGCACGCGTGCGTCCGAATTCGGCCCCACCGAGCGCGACAACACCGGCCTGATGAAAGAAATCGTGGCCCTGCGCCAGGAAGAGGCCGTGCTGCTGGGCTACAAGACCTTTGCAGACGTGTCGCTGGTGCCCAAGATGGCCAACAGCCCGCAGCAGGTCATGGACTTCCTGCGTGATCTGGCCAAGCGTGCCCACCCCTTCGCCGAAAAAGACATGGCCGAGCTGCGCGAGTTCGCGAAAACCGAATGCGGCATCGACGACCTGCAAGCCTGGGACGTGGCCTTCGTGAGCGAAAAGCTCAAGGAAGCCCGCTATGCCTTCAGCGACCAGGAGGTCAAACAGTACTTCACCGAGCCCACCGTGCTCAAAGGCCTGTTCGGCCTGATCGAGTCGCTGTTCGACGTGAAGATCCTGCCGGATTCGGCGCCTGTGTGGCATGAGTCGGTGCGCTTCTTCCGCATCGAACGCGCCGGCAAGCTGATCGGCCAGTTCTACCTTGACCCGTACGCCCGCACCGGCAAGCGCCCAGGCGCCTGGATGGATGATGTGCGCGGCCGCTGGAAGCGCCCCGACAACGGCAGCACCCAGACGCCTGTGGCCCACCTGGTGTGCAACTTCGCCAAGGGTGTGGGCGACAAGCCCGCCCTGCTCACGCACGACGACGTCACCACCTTGTTCCACGAATTCGGCCACGGCCTGCACCACATGCTGACCAAGGTCGAAGACCTGGGTGTGTCCGGCATCGGTGGTGTGGAATGGGATGCCGTGGAGTTGCCCAGCCAGTTCATGGAGAACTTCTGCTGGGAGTGGGAAGTCGTCCAGAAGCTCACCAGCCATGTGGATACCGGTGCCCATCTGCCCCGCGAGCTGTTTGACAAGATGAACGCAGCCAAGAACTTCCAGAGCGGCATGCAGACCCTGCGCCAGGTGGAGTTCTCGCTGTTCGACATGCGCCTGCATGCCGAACCGGGCCGCGAAAACGACGTCCAAAGCGTGATTGACGAAGTGCGCCGGGAGGTAGCGGTCAACATCCCGCCTGCATTCAACCGCTTCCAGCACAGCTTTTCACACATCTTTGCAGGTGGATACGCCGCGGGCTACTACAGCTACAAGTGGGCTGAGGTACTCTCTGCAGATGCCTATGCCGCCTTCGAGGAAGCGGCCACGCCGGCCACTGGGGTGCTCAATCCGGAAGTGGGCCGCCGCTACCTGGAATCCATCCTGGAAGCCGGTGGCAGCCGCTCTGCCATGGAGAACTTCAAGGCCTTCCGTGGACGCGAGCCGAAGATCGACGCACTGCTGCGGCACCAGGGCATGAGCTGATCAACTCGACAGGAACAAGATGCATCGCGTTGTACTTTCCCTGCTGCTGGCCGTGATGGCCTGCCAGATGGCCACACCGGCCTGGGCGCTCTACAAGGTGGTCGGCCCTGATGGCCGCATCACCTACACGGACCGCGCGCCCAGCGACAAGCCCGCGCAGTCGCTCAAGGCCAATGGCGCTACGGCTTCGACCGAAGGCCTGCCTTACGAGTTGCAGCGCGTGGTCGCCCGCTACCCCGTGAGCCTGTTCACCGGCCCGAAGTGCGCAGCTTGCGACGCCGCGCGCCAGATGCTCAAGGAACGCGGCGTCCCCTTCGTTGAAAAGACGGTCAGCACCTCCGACGACGCACGCGCCTACCTTAAACAGGAAGGCACGGATCAGCTGCCTTCCGCCCGCATCGGCCAGAAGCAGTTGCTGGGCTACAACCAGGCTGAATGGACCAGCTATGTCGATGCGGCGGGCTACCCTGCCAAGTCTGCATTGCCGCTGAACTACCGTCAGCCTGAGGCCACACCCATGGCGCCCATCGCACCGGCATCGTCCAAAGCGGCATCGGCCCCGGCCACCAAAACCGTTCCCGGCGCTGACACCAATAACAACGCACCTGCTGGCTCTGCGCCCCCCGGCTTCCGGTTCTGACTTTGACCCACTCCATTCCAGAAGCGACGCCCGCGAGCGCGTCGCCATCGCCATCGCCATCGACTTCGTCCGTTGCCATCATCGGTGGCGGCCCGGCCGGCCTGATGGCCGCCGAGATGCTGGCCAGCAAAGGCGCCCGTGTCGACCTGTATGACGCCATGCCCTCGGTGGGGCGCAAGTTCCTGCTGGCAGGCCGTGGCGGCTTGAACCTGACGCACTCCGAAGAACTCCCCGCATTCATGACGCGTTTTGCCCAACGGCAGAACGATCTGGCACCCATCATCGCGAGCTTCCCTCCGGACCAGCTCCGCGCGTGGGCACAAGGGTTGGGCATCGACACCTTCGTGGGCACCTCGGGCCGCGTGTTCCCCACCGACATGAAAGCCGCCCCGCTGCTTCGCGCCTGGCTTCACCGCCTGAGGCAGGCGGGCGTACGCTTTCACATGCGCCATCGCTGGCTGGGATGGGCTGAAGACGGCACCCTGCGCTTTGCCACACCCCAGGGCGAAGTCCAGCAAGGCGCCACGGCCACCGTGCTGGCGCTGGGTGGTGCCAGTTGGGCCCGGCTCGGCTCGGATGGCGCCTGGGTGGAGCGGCTGACAGATGTGGGTGCAGCCATCAGCCCGCTGCGCCCGTCCAACTGCGGTTTCGATGTGGCGCCAACCGGGCCGCAACTTCAGGGCTGGAGCGATCACCTGCGCACGCGTTTCGCCGGCCAGCCGATCAAACCTGTGGTCATTGCGTTTCATGATGCCCAGGACGGGCTCATCCGCCAGCAGGGTGAATTCGTGCTGACGGACACCGGTGTGGAAGGTAGTCTGATCTACGCGTTCTCGGCTCGCATCCGCGATCAGATCGCTGCCGCCGGCCAGGCCACCATCCATCTGGATTTGTTGCCATCGCACTCGCCTCAGCAGGTGCTGACGGAGACCACACGTGCCAGAGGCCCGCGCAGCCTGTCGACCCACCTCAAGAGCAGGCTGGGCATCCAAGGCATCAAGATGGCCTTGTTGCACGAACTCCTGAGCCCGGAAGAACTGAACAACCCGGCCATCCTGGCTGAACGCCTCAAGGCTTTGCCTGTGACCTTGTACAGAGCGCGCCCCATTGACGAGGCCATCAGCACGGCCGGTGGCGTCACCTTCGAGTCACTGGATGCCAATGGCATGCTCAAGGCTCGCCCAGGCGTGTTCTGCTGCGGCGAAATGCTGGACTGGGAAGCCCCCACGGGCGGCTACCTGCTCACAGCCAGCATGGCATCTGGCCGAGCAACCGGTGAAGGTGTCTGGCGCTATCTGAACGAGGCCGGCTGAGCGAGGCCAGCGCCTGAGGGCGCCAGCCTGCATCACGCGCAATTCAGAAGCTCAGAAGCTCAGCGTCTTGACGCCTTGCGAGGTGCCCAACAGGCACACCGAGGCTTTGTTACGCGCAAACACGCCCACCGTCACCACACCGGGCAACTGGTTGATGTCCGACTCGAACTGCGCAGGTGCGGTGATGCTCAGGCCGGTCACGTCCACGATCACATTGCCGTTGTCGGTGGTCACACCTTCACGCACCTTGCCCGTACCGCCCAGCTTGGCGAACGCGCGGATCACCTGGGCCGCGGCCATGGGGATCACTTCCACAGGCAGCGGGAACTTGCCGAGTGTTTGCACCAGCTTGGATTCATCGGCAATGCAGACGAACTTCTCGGCCAGATCGGCGACGATCTTTTCACGCGTCAGGGCCGCACCGCCACCCTTGATCATGTTGCCTTGATGGTCGATTTCGTCAGCGCCGTCAATATAGACACCCAGCGCGGTCACCGACTCGGAGGGCAGCACCTTGATGCCCAGCGCTTCCAGGCGTTGCGTGCTGCGAACCGAGCTGGACACGGCACCCGCCACCCGTGCGGGATCGGCCTTCAAGGCTTCGCCCAAGGCGTCGATGAACTTGTCCACGGTCGAGCCGGTACCCACACCCACGATGCTGCCAGCTTGCACGTAATCCAGGGCAGCGCGGCCCACCAGGGTCTTGAGTTCGTCTTGGGTCATGGCAGATGTCATTGGCGTGTCGGAAGTCGAGAGCAAGGCATGGCGCATCAGGGCACAGGCCGACCCGTCAGCGTCATCCACGCCAGCAGGCCGCCGATCAGCACGGGTTGATGCACCATGTAGAAAGTCAGGCTCCAGCGCCCCAGCAAGGCCAGGCCTTGCCTGAGCTTGCGCATGAGAGGCGCCAGGCCGCCATTGTCGCCGGAATCAAGGGGTTTTCCCGCGGGCGAAGCATCAACCCAGGACAACAGCCAAGGCCGACGAGCCAGGATCCATTGCGTGCCAGCCAGGCCCCACCACATCACGCCCAACCAGGGCAGGATGGGCACATAGTCTTCCGTGATGGGCTTGTGGGTGACCAGGCCTACCCAGTTGGTCAGGCGCGTATCGAAGAAGGGATCGGCCACCAGATGCGGCAAGGCGATGGCCAGCAAGCCCAAAGGCCACAACCAGGCACGCAGCGGCGCCGTCAACCTGGCCACGATCAGCATCGCGGCCATGCCATGCAACACCCCAAAGTAGATGAAGCTGTTGGGAAACATGAACCAGCTGCCCAGGCTCACCAGCGCGGCGCAGCCCACGATCTGTGCCCAACGGCGCCAGAAGCGTGGCCAGCTCTGCCCTTGGGTGGTAGCCACGGCCTGCCCTGCGCCCGCACACAACAGGAAGAGCGACAGGATGCAGGTGCGCTGGTTGGTCCACAGCGGGTCGCTGTAGAAGTTGGCATCCAGCAGGCGGTAGTTGCTCAGGTCGAAACAGAAGTGGAAGCACGCCATCCAGATCAGGGCGAAGCCGCGCAGCGCGTCCAGCCGGTCATAGCGGCTTGCACCAGGTGCAACGCCACCGCCCTGAATCCCGCTTTCAAGGGAGGCAGAACGGGTTGAATCTGCAGGGGAATTGCCTTTTCCTGAGCGCATGGCGATAGTATCGGCGGTTTGCTCTTTCGCGCCTTGCCACATGTCCCTCGCCCGCCACGAAATTGAACTGCTTGCCCCCGCCCGAACCGTCGAGATCGGTTTCGAAGCCATCAACCATGGCGCGGACGCGGTCTACATCGGTGGGCCGTCCTTTGGTGCGCGCAGCAACGCCAGCAACGAGGTCTCGGACATCGCCCGCCTGGTCGCCCATGCCCACCGCTACAACGCGAAGATCTTCACCACGCTCAACACCATCTTGCGCGACGACGAGCTGGAGCCGGCACGCAAGCTGATCTGGGAGCTGTATGACGCGGGCGTGGATGCCCTCATCGTGCAGGACATGGGCGTCCTGGAGCTGGATCTGCCTCCCATCCAGCTGCATGCCAGCACGCAGACCGACATCCGCACGGTTGAAAAGGCAAAGTTCCTGCAAGACAGCGGCTTCAGCCAGATCGTGCTGGCGCGTGAACTCACGCTCAATCAGATCCGCGACATCTCGGCCAACACGCATTGCGCCATCGAGTTCTTCATCCATGGCGCCCTGTGCGTGGCCTACAGCGGCCAGTGCTTCATCAGCCACGCGCACACGGGCCGCAGTGCCAACCGGGGTGACTGCTCGCAAGCCTGCCGCCTGCCCTACAACGTGATGGACGGCGCGGGTCAGGTCGTGGCCTTCGAACAGCACGTGCTGTCGATGAAGGACAACGACCAGAGCGCCAACCTCAATGCCCTGATCGATGCCGGCGTGAGCTCCTTCAAGATCGAAGGCCGTTACAAGGACATGGGCTACGTCAAGAACATCACGGCGCACTACCGCATGTTGCTCGACGAGATCCTGGAGGCGCGCCCCGAACTGCAACCGTCCTCCTCGGGCGAATGCACCTTCTACTTCCAGCCCGATCCGGATCGCAACTTCAACCGTGGAGCCACCGATTACTTCGTCAATGGCCGCAAGGAAGACATCGGCGCGTTCGAATCACCGAAGTTCCTGGGCTTGCCACTGGGCGAGGTGGCCAAGGTCGGCGACAAGTGGTTCGACATCGCCTTGAACGAGGAACAACAAGCCTCGGGCATGAGCAATGGTGACGGCATCAACTACCTGACGCTCACCAAAGACATCGTTGGCATGAAGCTCAATGTGGTCGAGCCCATCGGCAAGGCCGGCCGCATCTGGCGTGTGTACCCCAACGAGGCCATGGACACGCTCAAGGACCTGAAGGTCGGCGTGGCCATCAACCGCAATGGCGATCGCTCCTGGGAAAACCAGTTGAGCAAGAAGTCATCCGAGCGCCGCATTGGCGTGTGGATGAGCTTGAGTGACACCGCAGATGGCCTGCACTTGGCCGTGACCGACGAAAACGGCAACGTGGGAGAAGCCTCGGTGGCCTGCGACAAGCAGGCCCCGCAGAACGTCGAGAAATCGGAAACCAGCCTGCGCGAGAACCTGGGCAAGCTGGGTACCACCATCTTCTCGGCCAACGATGTGACGCTCGCCACCAGCCAGCCGTGGTTCGTGCCCGCATCCGCCGTGAACACCCTGCGCCGCGACGCCATCAACGCGCTCGAAGCGGCACGCGCTGCAGCCTACATCCGGCCCCAGCGCACGCCGGCGGTCGAGCCCCCCGTGCCCTATCCTGAGGACACCTTGAGCTACCTGGCCAATGTGTACAACCAGAAGGCGCGCGACTTTTATGCCAGACACGGCGTCAAGGTGATTGACGCCGCGTACGAAAGCCACGAAGAGCTGGGCGAAGTCAGCCTGATGATCACCAAGCACTGCGTGCGCTTCTCGCTGAGCCTGTGCCCCAAGCAGGCCAAGGGTGTGACGGGTGTGCAGGGCACGGTCAGGGCCGAGCCCCTGCAGTTGATCAACGGCAAGGAAAAGCTCACGCTGCGCTTTGACTGCAAGCCCTGCGAAATGCATGTGGTGGGCAAGATCAAGAAGTCGGTGCTCAACCAGATCCCGGCGGCACCGATCCAGTTCTACAAGGCCAGGCCGAACGCCTGATCCAATGCCTGATCAAGGTCTGATCAGAGCATCCGGTCCTTGGCGGCGAAGTACTTGCGGGCATAGGCCACGAGTTGGCCATCGGTCGGGTGATCGACGGTTTCGATGCCGACGATCAACTGCCCGATTTCCGGGTCATGCCCCTGGGCGTGTTTGAGCAACTCCAGCTTGGCCTTGCCGGGGCCGACGATGAGGATTTCCCTCGCGCCGGCCAGTGCTTCAACGATCGCATGGTAGTAATCACGATCTTCTGCGGCGTGACCACTGCCGATCGAACCGCGCTTGTGATGCAGGTGCTGGTGCGGCCGCGCCGGGTGCACCACCGACTTTTCCACATCATCTGGGCTGATGTGCATGACATGGGCCTGGGCATGGTCCACCCAGACAACGGCGTGATAGTGCGACATGAGCGATCCTTGAGTGAAGTGGGTATGTTTTCAGGCTACTCCGATTGCTGACATCCGCCTAGTCGTTTGCACCATCCCTTGATCTGAGCGAAAACGTCACCGTACGGTCGCGCGCCTGTCACACGCCTTGCTCAACATGGGCACATGCGGCCCTGGATCAACGCCCCTTTGCTGAGAGCCTTGACATCGCCTGCTGGACAGCTGTCCAGCCCGGGACGCCGCCGCCATTCGGCGAACGACGAGGACAAATCGCCCAGCCATTGCGTGCGCGCTGCGT
Source organism: Aquabacterium sp. (assembly GCF_036279675.1). Classification (GTDB taxonomy): domain Bacteria; phylum Pseudomonadota; class Gammaproteobacteria; order Burkholderiales; family Burkholderiaceae_C; genus Aquabacterium. The sequence continues at coordinate 15,755 of NZ_DASUIS010000156.1, forward strand.
GGATCTCCGACGTGCACCTGGGCACCCCGGGCTGCCAGGCCGATGCCTTGCTGGACTTCCTGAAGCACGTCGAGTGCGACACGCTCTACCTGGTTGGCGACATCATCGACGGCTGGCAATTGCGCCGCAACTGGTACTGGCCGCAGGCTCACAACGACGTGGTGCAAAAGCTGCTGCGCAAGGCGCGCAAAGGCACACGCGTGATTTTCATCCCGGGCAACCACGACGAGTTCGCACGCAAGTTCCTGGAGCATTCATTCGGCGGCGTGGAGGTGGCCGAAGAATGGATCCACACCACCGCCGATGGCCGCCAGCTGTGGGTCACCCATGGCGATCTGTATGACGGCGTGATCCAGTGCGCGCGCTGGCTCGCCTTGCTGGGCGACACGCTCTACGAATTCACGCTCAAGCTCAACCGGCATCTCAACTCCTGGCGGGCACGCATGGGCCTGCCGTACTGGTCACTGTCCAAATACCTCAAGCTCAAGGTCAAACGGGCGGTGAGCTATGTGGGCGACTTCGAGCAGGCCCTGGCCCGCGAAGCCCGCAAACGCGGCGTCGATGGCCTGGTGTGCGGCCACATCCACCATGCCGAGATGCGCGACATCGGCGGCATCCTGTATTGCAACGATGGCGACTGGGTGGAGAGCCTCACTGCCCTCGTTGAGCACCCGGATGGCAGCCTGGAGATCCTGGATTGGGCGGCCATCATGGCCAGACGGCAACAACTGCCACAAGCCCTGACGCAGCCTGCCTGAACGCGCCTCACGACCTGCGGCAAAATAGCGCCCCTTGCCCCAGGAGCGACTCAACATGGCTTTCGCCGACAACCTCAAACAACTCCCGCCCGTGGCCCACCTGGCCGCCCTGCAACTGATCGATGCCGCCGGCAACGTGTCTGCCACCATCGAAAACAAGCCCGGTCAGGCCGGCTCGCTCGCCGTGTATGCCGCCCTGGCTGACAAGCATGGCAGCATCAACGCCGCCGCCGCCCAGGAAGGCCTGGATATCTATGCAGAGCACACCGCGGATTCCCGCGCCAACCCCGGCAAGCACCCCAATATCGATCGTCTGATCAAGATCATCGAGAACGCTCAAGGTTTCACGGTGAAGTTGATCCCGGCTTGACGACAGCCCTACCGTGGGGGGTACGATTGAGTCAAACAACCGTTCCCTCCATGGTCACGAACACCGAATCCAAAGAGACCACCGCCGCACCGCTGCTCAAGCTCAAGCGGGTGGCCATCGACACCTACCGCGAAAACGTCGCCTACCTGCACCGGGACTGCGCGATCTACCGTGCCGAGGGTTTCCAGGCCCTGTCCAAGGTCGAGATTCGGGCCAACGGCAAACGCATCCTCGCCAGCCTCAATGTGGTGGACGATCCCTGCATCGTGGGTGTCGATGAGTTGGGCGTGTCCGAAGACGCCTTCGTGCAACTGGGTGTGGAAAGCGGGCACCCCTCGCGCATCAGCCAGGCCGAGCCGCCCTCCTCCATCCCGGCACTGCATCGCAAGATCGCTGGCGAACGCCTGACACAGGACGACTTCCGCGCCATCGTGCGCGACATCGCCGAACACCGCTATTCCAAGATCGAACTGACCGCCTTCGTGGTGGCGTCCAACCAGGGCGAGCTTGATCGCGAAGAGGTCTACTACCTCACGGATGCCATGGCCTCCGTTGGCCGCAAGCTCGACTGGCGCGAACACCCTGTAGTGGACAAACACTGCATCGGCGGCATCCCCGGCAACCGCACATCCATGCTGGTGGTGCCCATCGTGGCGGCGCACGGCATGGTGTGCCCCAAAACCTCTTCTCGCGCCATCACCTCGCCGGCCGGTACCGCCGACACCATGGAGGTACTGGCCAATGTCGAGCCGCCATTCGAGCGCCTGTGGGACATCGTCCGCGAGCACCACGCCTGCCTGGCCTGGGGTGGCAGCAGCGACCTGTCGCCGGCCGATGACGTGCTGATTGCCGTCGAGCGCCCCCTGTCGATCGACTCGCCTGGCCAGATGGTGGCCTCCATCCTGTCCAAGAAGATCGCCGCTGGCTCCACGCACCTCTTGCTGGACATTCCGGTTGGCCCGACGGCCAAGGTCAAGGGTATGCCGGAAGCCCAGCGACTGCGCAAGCTCTTCGAGTTCGTGGCCAACCGCCTGGGCCTCACCTTGGATGTGGTCGTCACCGATGGCCGACAGCCCGTGGGCAATGGCATCGGGCCCGTGCTGGAAGCACGCGATGTGATGCGCGTATTGCGCAACGACCCGCGCGCCCCGGCCGACCTGCGCCAGAAGGCCCTGCGCCTGGCAGGCCGCATGCTGGAGTTCGACCCCGATGTGCGCGGCGGTGATGGCTACGCGATCGCACGCGACATCCTGGACTCTGGTCGCGCACTGAACAAGATGATGGCCATCATCGAGGCACAAGGCGCCAAGCCCTTCGACCCCGAACAGCCCGAACTGGCACCACTGAGCTTCGACGTGTTTGCACCTGGCGATGGCGTGGTCACCAGCATCGACAACCTGCAACTGGCCCGTATCGCCCGTCTGGCGGGCGCGCCCAAGGTGCAGGGCTCTGGCGTGGATCTGCTGCGCAAGCTGGCCGAGCCTGTGAAGGCGGGCGAACCGCTGTACCGTGTGTACGCGGCCTATCCTGCCGACCTCGAATTTGCCCGCCAGGCTTGCGAGCGCAGCAGCGGCTTCACCCTGGGCCTGCCATCCGAGGTGCCCAGCCTGTTCGTCGAGTTCTGACCACACACTGCCACCATGAGCGCTCTCCTGCTTTACTTTGCCGACGAACAGGCAGCCGCCGAGCGCCTGGCCCAGGCATGCGGCATGCAAGCCGCGTGCGTGGCCACTCACCGTTTCCCGGACGATGAACTGAGGTTGCGGCTACCGTTGGATGCCCACGGCGCCTTGCCCGGTCAGCTCGTGATCTACCGCAGCCTGGACCGCCCCAACGACAAACTCATCGAGTTGCTGCTGGTGTCGCGCCAGGCCCGTGAACTGGGCGCCCGCCACATCACACTGGTGGCCCCTTACCTGGCCTATATGCGCCAGGACATCGCCTTCCATCCCGGTGAAATCGTCAGCCAGAAAGTGGTGGGCCAATTCCTGGCCGACCTGTTTGATGCCGTCATCACGGTAGACCCCCACCTGCACCGCATCGCCACGCTCAAGGAAGCGATTCAGCTGGAGCACGCCATCAGCCTGTCCGGCGCGCCCATGCTGGCCCAGTTGATTGCACGCCACCATGACAAGCCCTTGCTGATCGGCCCGGACGCCGAATCCGCCCAATGGATCCAGGCCGCAGCCCAGGCCTTTCACTTTGACCATGGCGTGTGCACCAAGGAACGCCACGGCGACAAGGATGTCGAGATCACCTTGCCCAGGGTCGATGTGCATCAGCGAGCCGTGGTGCTGCTCGACGATGTGGCCAGTTCCGGCCGCACACTCGCTGGTGCCACCCGCCTGCTGCTGCAAGCCGGCGCGCTGTCTGTGGACGTCGCCGTCACCCACGCCCTGTTTGCCGGCGACGCGCTGGCGGTCATCAAGGCCGCTGGCGTGCGCCATGTGTGGAGCACCGATTGCATCGCCCACGAGAGCAACGCCATCGACATGGCACCCCTGCTCGCGCAAGCCCTGCTGCCCTTGCTGAAGGGTGGTAGACCATGATCCATGAAAGCTGGTACGACCGGCACGTATTGCCCTACCTGATCGACATGGCCTGTGGCATCCGCCCGGTGGCCAGGCAACGCGAAAAGATCATCCCGCAGGCGCATGGGCAGGTTCTGGAAGTGGGCATGGGCACCGGCCTCAACATTCCCTTTTATGACCGGACACGCGTGACCCGTATCGTCGGCGTGGACCCGGCCTTGCGCATGCACCACCTGGCCGACAAGCGCATCGCACGAGCAGGCCTGAACGTCGAGCTCATCGGCCTGTCTGCCGAGAAGCTGCCCGTGGCCGACGCCAGCTTCGACACCGTGGTGTGCACCTATACGCTGTGCACCATCCCGGATCCAGCCGCCGCGCTGGCCGAGATGCGGCGCGTGCTCAAACCGGGCGGCAAGCTGCTGTTTTCCGAGCACGGGCGCGCGCCCGATGCCAACGTAGCGCGCTGGCAGACCCGCCTGCAGCCCTACTGGAGCAAGCTCGCTGGCGGCTGCATGCTTGATCGTGACATCCCCCGGCTGCTCCAGGACGCGGGCTTCTGCGCGGCCACGCAATCGCGCTACCTGCCCGGGCCACGCTTCGTTTCGTATCACTACTGGGGTGAGGCCAGCGCCAGTTAGGGGTGTCGTTCTAGGGATGGCACCGCGGGCATCAAAGCGTATCCTTGGTCCGTCGTAGTCCAGCACCACAGGCACTTTTCACTGTGCCCACTTCACTGCTGTTGACGCACCAGCACCCGCTCCGGAACGGGTGCCTGCGTCTTTCTCTTTGCGCCCATCTTTTGCGGGCGTGCAGTCAGACACCGTCCACAACAGAGGTTCAGCAGCTTGCTCGTCGCTTTTGCGCACGCGCATGCCTTGGCTCGACCCTACATCCTGACGATGGGACACAGCATGAACATCCACTGGAAACTGAAGTCGTCCGCGTTCCGCGTCATTGACATGTATTCGCTCTACAGCGTCCTGTTCCTGCTGCAGAAATACGTGACACGCCGGGCCCGCGTGGACATACCTGACATCAACAAGAACTGGCTGGTTCACCGGGAAAACCTGTCGAGCCTGCCCAGACCCCTGGTGATCGAGTTCGGAGCCGGCAAGAATCTGGCTCAGAACATCTACCTGTCGGACTACACGCGCGGGCAGTTCGTGGTCGACATCGTCAACATGCTGGACATCGACCTCTTCAATGAAGCCGCCAGGAAGATCGCCCACCTCAAACGTGGCTGGTTCAAGCCGGTTCACTCGCTCACCGACATCCGCGACCTCTACAACATCACCTACAAGGCGCCCTATGACGCCAGCCGGACAGACTTCGACGACAACACATTTGACGCCTGTGTGTCCACCAACACCCTGGAGCACATACCGCGGGAATCGCTGGTGCAGATCTTCAGCGAACTCAGGCGCATCATCAGGCCGGGCGGCCTGATCTCGGCCGTGATCGACTATTCGGATCACTATGCCCACACGGACAAATCCATCTCCAGGCTCAATTTCCTGAGCTTTTCCGACAAGGAGTTCAGCAAGTACAACCACAAGGTGCACTACCAGAACCGGCTGCGCCACTACGACTACGAAGAGATGTTTGCCGAGCTCGGCTTCGAGCTGGTGCGCCACGAGGCGCTGAACAAGGTGCCCTTGCCCACCGTGATCGCCAACATGTTCAGGGCGGGCGACCCCAGCTTGTCTTACGCGACGGGGTGCTTCTTGCTGAAGGTCAGGAAGTAGCCGCTGCGGGCTTGTCTTGTAGATCGCCCATCACCTCTGGCTTGATCCACACCGACACCGACCGCAAGCGCAGCCTGGCCTCGCTGATCGCTGCGTGCGGGTAATACCAGCCCAGGGTGCAGCCGATCAGCAGCCAGTTGCGCAGGGTGAGCTTGAGCAGTTCGCCCTCTGGTACCGCGCTGTCAAAGCGGATCTGCTTGTGCGCCGTGTCCGACCACAGCCGGTTCTGCAACTGCACGCTCAGGTAGGGGTAAGGCAAGGCCATCATCATCACGATGCCGAGGAAGATGCCCGGCACTAGGACCAGCGCCAGCCGAATGCTTTCGCTGCGGTGCTCGTTCTGCTTGAGCCGAGCCACCGTCTCCCAATCCAGCCCGACGAGCTCGGACAGCCCCCAGATCAGGGGCAGGATCACCAGCAACAAGGCCAGCAAGGCCAGCAACCCGGTGCGCAAGGTCACGCGCATGGCATCGCGCGGGCGGAAGGTCTGTCCCTGTTCATTGCGCCAGTCGCCCAGCGCTGCATGACGATGCTGATACCGCTTGAACTGCACATACACCCATGGCAAAGCGACGGACAACGCGGCAGCCGCGCATGCACCCAGCACATACGACTGCACCCGTTGACCGCCCATGCCCGCGATCACGGCCCACACCGCCAGCACGCCACCCACGATGTACAGCAGCGTTGGCAAGCCCATGGCCTTGATCGCATCAGCCGGCGTGGCGGCCAGACTCAGGCGTTGACCGCGCCAACTCGTGTGCATGAGCTGAAACTCCAGAAACCCATGCAAGCCAATGGGCAGAAACGCGGCGGTCAGGATCTGCATCGCGGCCACGCCCATCATCTGGTAAGGCCCGGTCAAAGAGATGCCATAGTAGATCGCGTTGAGGATCACGGTACCGATCACGTTGCCGGCGAACATCTTCCACGGGTTGGCGTGGTAATCGAGGTTGGCGCCCGCCACGTGCGTGTTCTGGTAGAAATAACGCAGGCTGCCCACCAGCGCCCAGGGCAAGGCGAAACCCGCTGTCAACAACAACAGCAGCATGTTCTTGCGCCAGATGGGGCGGTAAGTCTCTACATTGCCGGTGAAGCTCACCTCGTAACGGGTATGGGACATCTTGAAAACGGGCTCGAAACGTGGGCTGCGCCAAGCTTTCTATTGTCCGTTATGCGAATCCCGGCCTATCGTGGTGTATTCCCCCGCCGCGGCCGCCATCCCATGCTTTTCACCCATTCATTCGCGGGTGTCGTCACCAATCGCCCATGAAAAAGGGGCTCTGGCGAGCCCCTGACGATCAACAGGCAGGCCCTGTCAACCCACCCACTTGCGCGCATTGCGGAACATGCGCAGCCAGGGGCTGGCATCGCTCTTGTTGCCGCTGGTCCAGCTCATCTGGATGTTGCGGAACACACGCTCGGGGTGCGGCATCATGGCCGTGAAGCGACCGTCGGCGGTGGTGACGCTGGTCAGGCCGCCGGGCGAACCGTTCGGGTTGAACGGGTACACCTCGGTGGCCGCACCGGTGTTGTCGACAAAGCGCATGGCCTTGTGCACCTGGGCGGCGTTGCCACGCTGCGAGAAGTCGGCAAAACCTTCACCGTGCGACACGGCGATCGGCATGCGGCTTCCGGCCATGCCTTCGAAGAAGATCGAAGGGCTTTCCAGCACTTCGACCAGGCTCAGGCGGGCTTCAAAGCGGGTGCTCTTGTTGTGGGTGAACTTGGGCCAATCCTGCGCGCCCGGGATGATGGGGCTCAGTGCGGCCAGCATCTGGCAGCCATTGCACACGCCCAGGGCGAAAGTGTCCTGACGGCCGAAGAAGGCGGCGAACTGTTCTGCCAACTGGGGGTTGAACATGATGGAGCGCGCCCAGCCTTCGCCGGCACCCAGGGTGTCGCCGTAGCTGAAGCCACCGCAGGCCACAAAGCCCTGGAACTGATCCAGGCGAGCCCGGCCAGCTTGCAGATCGCTCATGTGCACGTCGAAGGTGTCAAAGCCACCTTGCGCCATGGCGTAGGACATTTCCACGTGCGAGTTCACGCCCTGCTCGCGCAGGATCGCCACCTTGGGGCGCGACTTGTTGATGAAGGGCGCCGCGACGTTGTCCAGCGGGTCAAAGCTCAGCGCCACATGCATGCCGGGGTCGTTGGGCAGGCCGATGGCGGCGTGCTCGCTGTTCGCGCAGGCGGGGTTGTCGCGCAGTTGTGCGATGCGCCAGCTCACGTCGTCCCAGGTCTTGTGCAGCTGTTCCAGCGGCGCGCCGAACACGGGCTTGGCATCACGCCAGACCTGCACCTCATCCTTCGCAGCGCCTGTCAGCACGGGCTTGCCGATCACATGGCTGTGCTTGCTCAGGCCGTGCTCACGCAGGGTCTGGATCACGGCGTCACGGTCAACCGTGCGCACTTGCAGCACCACGCCCAGCTCTTCGTTGAACAAAGCCTTGAGCGTCAGCTCGTTGCGGCGCTCGCCCACCTGGCCAGCCCAGTTCTTGGAATCGCCTGTGTCAGCGCGGCTGTCGGTGATGCCATCGCCTTCGGTGACCAGCATGTCCACATTGATGCTCACGCCCGTATGGCCGGCAAAGGCCATTTCGCACACGGTGGCCCACAGGCCGCCATCACCACGGTCGTGGTAAGCCAGCAGCTTGCCTTGTGCGCGCAGGGCGTTCACGGCAGCCACGGTGGCCTTGAGCATCTCGGGGTTGTCGCAGTCGGGCACGTCGTTGCCGAACTGGTTGAGCACCTGGGCCAGCATCGAACCGCCCATGCGCTTCTTGCCTTCACCCAGGTCGATCAGGATCAGGCTGGTGTCCAGGGCCTGGCCGTTCTCGCTGGTGATCAACTGTGGAGTGAGCGTGGTGCGCACATCGCTGATCGAGGCAAAGGCCGTCACGATCAGGGAGACAGGTGCGGTGACCGACTTGGTCTCGCCCTTGTCGCTCCACTTGGTGCGCATGGACAGCGAGTCCTTGCCCACGGGGATGGACACGCCCAGCGTGGGGCACAGTTCCATGCCCAAAGCCTTGACCGTGTCATACAGGGCCGCGTCTTCACCGGCTTCACCGCAGGCGGCCATCCAGTTGGCGGACAGCTTCACGCGAGGCAGTTCGATGGGCGCTGCCAGCAGGTTGGTGATGGCTTCGGCCACGGCCATGCGGCCGGATGCGGGTGCGTTGACCGATGCCAGCGGGGTGCGCTCACCCATGGCCATGGCTTCACCGGCAAAGCCCTTGAAATCAGCCAGGGTCACGGCCACGTCGGCCACCGGAACCTGCCAGGGGCCAACCATCTGGTCACGCGAATTCAGGCCACCCACGGTGCGGTCACCGATGGTGATCAGGAAGCGCTTGCTGGCCACGGTGGGGTGACGCAGCACGTCGAAGGCAGCCTTGTCCAGCGCGACGCCGGTCAGGTCCAAGGCACCACCGTCCCACTGCACGCGCTTGACGTCACGGTGCATCTTGGGCGGCTTGCCCAGCAGCACGTCCATGGGCATGTCCACGGGCTTGTCGGACTCGGGCTTGGTTGTGTCTTCCAGGATCAGCTCGCAGGCCTCGGTGGCCACGCCGATCACGCCAAACGGGCAACGCTCGCGGTTGGCCATTTCGGTGAACACGGGCAGCGATTCAGGGGCAATGGCCAGCACATAGCGTTCCTGGCTTTCGTTGCACCAGATCTCTTTCGGGGCCATGCCGGTTTCTTCCAGCGGCACCTTGCTCAGATCGAAGCGAGCACCCTTGCCTGCGCCGTCCACCAGTTCGGGAAAAGCGTTGGAGATACCGCCCGCACCCACATCGTGGATGGCCAGAATGGGGTTGTTGGCACCCAGGCCCCAGCAGTGGTTGATCACCTCTTGCGCACGGCGCTCGATTTCAGGATTGCCACGCTGCACGGAGTCGAAATCCAGCGCGGCCGAGTTGGTACCCGCCGCCATGGACGATGCTGCCGCGCCGGCCATGCCGATGCGCATGCCGGGGCCGCCCAACTGAATCAGCAAGGTGCCAGCGGCAAACTGGATCTTCCTGGTCTGCTCGCTGCTGATGGTGCCGATGCCACCGGCGATCATGATGGGCTTGTGGTAGCCACGGCGGATGGCCGCAGGGCCCTCGCCCACCGTCTGCTCGAACACGCGGAAGTAGCCACCCAGGTTGGCGCGGCCGAATTCGTTGTTGAACGCGGCGCCGCCCAGCGGGCCTTCGATCATGATCTGCAGCGGACTGGCGATGTGCTCGGGCTTGCCGAACTTCACGGCTTCCCAGGGCTCGTTGGTGCCGGGCAGGTTCAGGTTGGAGACGGAGAAGCCCGTCAGGCCCGACTTGGGGCGCGAACCGCGGCCCGTGGCGCCTTCGTCACGGATCTCGCCACCGGCACCGGTCGACGCGCCGGGATATGGCGAAATCGCGGTCGGGTGGTTGTGGGTCTCCACCTTCATCAGCACATGGGCCAGCTCTTCACGGGCCTGGTACTGAGGGGCGTTGGTGTAGCCTGCCGGCATCCAGCGCTCGATCTGATGGCCTTCCATCACCGAGGCGTTGTCGCTGTAGGCGATCACGGTGTGCTGGGAATTGAGCTTTTCCGTGTTGCGGATCATGCCGAACATGGACAGATCCTGCGCCTCACCGTCGATCGTGAACTGGGCGTTGAAGATCTTGTGGCGGCAGTGCTCGCTGTTGGCCTGCGCGAACATCATCAATTCGACGTCGGTCGGGTTGCGCTTCAGGCCGGTGAAGGCGTTGACCAGGTACTCGATTTCATCATCCGACAAGGCCAGACCGAAGGTCACGTTGGCTTCTTCCAGCGCCTTGCGACCCTGGCCCAGCACGTCCACGTGCGCCATCGGCGCGCCCTGCTGCTCGTCAAACAGGTGGCGGGCTTCGTCGCGCGCCAGCAGCACGCTTTCGGTCATGCGGTCATGCAGCAAGGCCGCGCAGGCTTGCAGATCCTGCACAGCCAGGGCCTTGGCGCCCCCCATCAGGGCGCCGATGACGCCGGCCTTCACGGTCAGGCGGAATTCGGTCACGCGCTCCACGCGGCGGATGCCCAGGCCGCAGTTGTGGGCGATGTCCGTGGCCTTGGAGGCCCAGGGCGACACGGTACCCAGACGTGGCGCCACCACGATGAGATCGCCGTCCTTGGGGCCGTCATAGGCGTCGCCATAGGTCAGCAGGGCCGACAGCTTGTCCAGCTCGCCTTGAGGCAGGGCCTGGTCCATGGCCACCCAGTGCACGAAGCGTGCATGCACGCCGCTGATGCGAGGGTTGATGGCTTGCAGCTTGGGCAGCAGGGCCTGAACTTGGTGAGGAGCCAAGGCGTTGCCGCCTTCAAAGTGCATCAGGATGGACATCACGTAGGTGGTGCGTAGGGCGACGACATCGGGAAAAACGCGCATTTTACCGGCTGCCAGCCACAAAAGCCGTAAAACGATGTCTTTCTGATTACCCTGTGCGCGTCATAGCCCACGCGAAATACGGATAATTCGCGTCCATGAGCATCACAATCAAAACAGGCGCCGACATCGACGCCATGCGTCTGGCCGGCCGACTGGCATCCGAGGTGCTGGACTACATCACCCCTTTCGTCAAACCTGGCGTCACCACGGAAGAGCTGGACAAGCTCTGCCATGACTACATGGTCAACGAACAAGGCTGCGTGCCCGCGCCCCTGAACTACGCCCCTGGCGGCCACAAGCCCTACCCCAAGTCGATCTGCACCTCGATCAACCAGCAGGTCTGCCACGGCATCCCCAGTGACAAACAGTTGAAGGATGGCGACATCGTCAACCTCGACATCACGGTGATCAAGAACGGCTGGCACGGCGACACCAGCCGCATGTTCATCGTCGGCAACGGCTCCATCGCGGCCAAGCGCCTGTGCGCTGTCACGTACGAAGCCATGTGGCGCGGCATCGCCAAGGTCAAGCCGGGCATCCGCCTGGGCGACATCGGCCACGCCATCCAGACTTTCGCCGAAAACCAGGGCTTCTCGGTCGTGCGCGAGTTCTGTGGCCACGGCATCGGCGAGAAGTTCCACGAAGAGCCTCAGGTGCTGCATTACGGCCGCCCTGGCACGCTGGAAGAACTCAAGCCCGGCATGATCTTCACGATCGAGCCCATGATCAACGCCGGCAAGAAGGACATCAAATCCCTGGGAGATGGCTGGACCATTGTCACCAAGGACCGTTCCCTGTCGGCACAATGGGAGCACACCGTGCTCGTGACGGAAACCGGTTACGAGGTGCTGACGCTGTCCGCAGGCAGCCCGCCCCCGCCCGACTTCATCACGTCTACCAAGACCTGATCCTCTGATCCATACAGGCCTCGTCTCCCACCTGACGAGGCCTTTGTCATTGAAGTACCCACCAAGAACATGTCCCTGGACGTCGCCGCGCTGCGCACGCAGTTCAAGACCGCCAAAGCCGAACTGTTGACACAGTTCCAGCAAAGTCGTGCCTCCACCGTCACGGCGGGCCGCCTGCTCACCCAACTGGCTCGCCTGGTTGACCGCACCCTGATCCAGATCTGGGAGGCGCACCCCATGCCCCGCGGCGCCGCCCTGGTGGCTGTGGGCGGCTATGGCCGCGGCGAACTGTTCCCGCACTCGGATGTGGACGTGCTGCTGCTCCTGCCGCTGTCGCCCTCGATCACGGGCGACGAGAGCCTGGCGCCCAGCGTCGAGAGCTTCATCAGCGCCTGCTGGGACATCGGCCTGGAGATCGGCTCCAGCGTGCGCAGCGTCGAAGAATGCAGCGAAGAAGCCCTGCGCGACATCACCGTGCAGACGGCCTTGCTGGAAGCGCGCTTCATCCACGGCTCGCGCATGCGTTTTGACGAGCTGCAGCAATCCACCTTCCAGCACATGGACGTGCAGGCCTTCGTCACCGCCAAGATGCTGGAGATGCGCCAGCGGCACACCAAGTACGAAGACACGCCCTACTCGCTGGAGCCCAACTGCAAGGAAAGCCCCGGCGGCCTGCGTGACCTCCAGGTGGTGCTGTGGCTGGCTCGCGCCGCGCGACTGGGCAAGACCTGGCACGAACTGGCCAAGAACGGCCTGCTGACGCCGTTCGAGGCCCGCCAGCTCTCGCGCAACGAAGGCACGCTCAAGCTCATCCGCACGCGCCTGCACCAGATCGCCGGCCGCCGTGAAGACCGCCTGGTGTTCGACCTGCAAACCGCGGTGGCCGAATCCTTCGGCTACGCCAACACCAAGGCCTTGCGCGCCAGCGAGGCCCTGATGCGCCGCTACTACTGGGCGGCCAAGGCGGTCACCCAGCTCAACCAGATCCTGATCCTCAACATCGAGGAGCGCGTGTTCGGCTCGCAGAACGCGCCCATGCGCCCCATCAACGAGCGCTTCATGGACCGGGGCGGCTTCCTGGAAATCACCAGCGACGACCTGTACGAGCGGGACCCGCACGCCATCCTGGCCACCTTCCTGACGCTGCAACAGGACGACACGCTCAAGGGGCTCTCCGCCCGGACCTTGCGCGGGCTCTACAACGCCCGCAACGTGATGGACGGCGCCTTCCGCAAGGACCCGGTCAACCACGAAGCCTTCATGGCGATCCTGCGCGAACAACAGGGCCAGACACGTGTGATGCGCCTGCTCAACCAGACCTCGGTGCTGGGCCGCTACCTCTGGGTGTTCCGCCGCATCGTGGGCCAGATGCAGCACGACCTGTTCCACGTCTACACGGTGGACCAGCACATCCTGATGGTGGTGCGCAATGTGCGGCGCTACTTCATCCCCGAACACGCCCACGAATACCCCTTCTGCACCCAACTGGCGGCCGAATGGGACAAGCCCTGGCTGCTGTACGTGGCGGCGCTCTTCCATGACGTGGCCAAGGGTCGCGGGGGCGATCACTCCGTGCTGGGTGGGGTGGAAGTCCGCCGCTTCTGCCGTGACCACGGCATCAAGGGTGAGGACGCCAGACTCATCGAGTTCCTGGTGGCCGAGCACCTGACGATGTCACGCATCGCCCAAAAGGAAGACCTGTCCGACCCGGACGTGATCCAGGCCTTTGCCAAGCGCGTGGGCAACGAGCGCACCCTGACCGGCCTTTACCTGCTGACCGTGGCCGACATCCGCGGCACCAGCCCCAAGGTCTGGAACGCCTGGAAGGGCAAGCTGCTGGAAGACCTCTACAAGCTCACGCTGCGCGCGCTTGGCGGTGCTCGCCCGCACATGGACGCCGAAATCGAAGCCCGCAAGCAGCAGGCCCGTCACACCCTGGCGCTCTATTACATGCCGTCCGGCATCGAAGAAAAGCTGTGGAAGACGCTGGACATGAGCTACTTCGCTCGCCACGACTCCGCCGACATCGCCTGGCACACGCGCATGTTGTGGCGCCATGTCGAGACAGACAAACCCATCGTGGCAGCACGCCTGTCTTCGGTGGGGGAAGGCCTGCAGGTGCTGGTGTATGCCCCTGATCGACCTGATCTGTTCGCGCGCATCTGCGGCTACTTCGACAAGGCCTGCTTCAACATTCAGGACGCCCGCATTCACACCTCGAAGTCAGGCTACGCGCTCGACACCTTCCAGATCCTGGCCAGCGACAACATGGCCTTCGACGGCGTGCACTATCGGGACCTGATCGCCCTGGTGGAAAACCAGTTGGCTGAAGCAGCGGCGTCCGACAAGCCCTTGCATGAGCCCAGCCGCGGCAGGTTGTCGCGTCGCGTGAAGTCCTTCCCGGTTCAACCCCGCGTGAGTCTGCGGCCGGATGAGCGCGCGCAGCGCTGGCTGCTGAGCGTGTCTGCCAGCGACCGCTCCGGTCTGCTGTATGTGATCGCCAGAACCCTGGCTCGCCACCACGTCAATGTGCAACTCGCCAAGGTCAGCACCCTGGGCGAGCGCGTGGAAGATACCTTCCTGGTCACCGGCGACGCGCTGCGCCAGGACAAATTGCAGTTGACGCTCGAAACCGAACTGCTCGAGGCGCTGGCGCCTTGAGTCAAAAAGCCGGCAAAACCAATCAGGCCGGCTCTTTGGGGTCGAGCATCAGCTCGAGGCGTGCGATCTGGTCTCGCAGCAACAAACGGCGCTTTTTGAGGCGCCGTAGCGACAGTTCGTCTACCGGCGTCTGTTCTGCCGCCCGATCGATGAGGTTGTCCAGATCAGCGTGCTCCATGCGCAACTCGATCAGCTGGCGATGGGGAGAATGCAGGTTTTCTTGCATCGGGGAAGCTCGAAGGCTCCGTGACTAGGCGCTTGAACAAGGGATGCCCCGGGGCATCGCCACCCCCCGGATCCTACTGAATAGCGATTATAGTTTTCCCCATGATCAATCCACCGTCCAGTTTTCGCCTGGTGGCTGCCACGGGCATCCATCGGGGGGATCGGCCCTATCAGCAAGACCAGGTTGAAGTCATCCCTCACCCACGGGTTCAGGGATGCCTGCTGGCCGTTGTGGCCGATGGCATGGGCGGCAAGAGCGGGGGCAGAAAAGCCGCCGATCAGGTCATCATGACGGCCCGCCAGGTTTTTGACCGCTATGTGCCGGCCAAGGACGAGTCCGACCAGACCCTGGTGCAACTGATCAACGAGGCCCACCTCATGATCAAGCTGACGGCCATCGCCTTTGAAGAAGAACCGCACTCCACTGTAGGAGCCTTCATCATCAACCCGGATTTGTCGGCCGACATCGCCCACGCGGGCGACAGCCGGGTCTACCACTTCCGAGGCCCCGAGCTGGCTCATCGCACGCTGGATCACTCCTTTGTGCAAAGGCTGGTTGAAGAAGGTCAGATCACGGAAGAAGAAGCCAATGTGCACCCACAGGCCAACCTGCTGACGGGCTGCCTGGGCACGCAACAGGATCCGCCCATCAACACCCACCGCATCCAACAACTGGACATTGGCGACAGCCTGCTGGTCTGCTCGGACGGGCTGTGGCACTACTTCACGCCCAAGGAGCTGGGTGCCATCGTGCACACCCTGCCACCGCGTGAGGCCGTCGAGATGCTGGTGGGCAAGGCCCGCCACCGTGCCCGAGCCGGTGGCGACAACCTGTCGCTGGCCCTGGTGCGCATCGAAGCGGCCAACTGATTCAATTTTCGGAGTTCTCAAGGTGCGCACGACTTACATGCCCGCGCTGGATGGCCTGCGCGGCCTCGCCATCCTTCTCGTGATGGCCCACAACGCACAGCTCATCGAAGCCCCCGAGATGCATGGCGCCACCATGGCCGCGCAGTATCTGCTCAACATCGGCTGGATCGGGGTGCAGTTGTTCTTCGTGCTCAGTGGCTTCCTGATCACCGGGATCCTGCTGGATACCGCAGGCAAACCCAAGGCGCTGCCCAACTTCATGGTTCGCCGGGCCTTGCGCATCTTTCCGCTGTACTACACGGCACTGACGCTGATCTTCGTGATCCTGCCCTTGCTGGGCATGCAGCCCAAGATCTACCAGGCCGAGGTGCCTTACCAAGGTTGGCTCTGGGCGTATCTGGTGAACTGGACGGCCCCCTTGGGCTGGGGCCCCGATTCCCTGCCCCACTTCTGGTCCCTCTCGGTCGAGGAACAGTTCTATCTGTTCTGGCCACTGCTGGTCTTTGCGCTCAAAGGCCCGGCCAAGGTGGCCTGGGCCTGCCTGATCGTGTCCGTATTGAGCCTCATCAGCCGGGCCTGGCTGCTTCACAGCGGCAGCGTGCCCACCGAGGCCGTGTACTCGTGGACGATCTGCCGCATCGATGCGCTGGCGCTGGGCGGCTTTGCTGCCGCCTGCTGGCGCATGCCGGCCTGTGCCGACTGGCTCAAGCAACACGGTACCAAGCTGGTCGCAGCCGCCTTCATCCTTTTTGCCGTCACCGGCGTCTGGACGCACGGCTACCCGCGCGCCACGCCCAAGGGCATGATCTATGGCTACACGGTGCTGGCCATCCTGTTTGCCGTCATCATCTACGCGGCAGCCTGGCGTGATGCCCAGGCCGGTGATGCCGGCCCTCGCTCCCTCTGGCACAAGGCCTTGCAGTTCGCGCCTCTGCGCAGCATCGGCAAGTACAGCTACGGCATGTATGTGATCCACAAGCCTCTGCACGACCTGTTCAGCAAGGACGTGCTCAACAAACTGGGTATCCAGCCCGCAGGCAGCATCCTGTACGCGAGCCTGCACATGGTGGGCATCGTGGCGGTCACCTATGTGGCGGCCTGGCTGTCATACAACCTGTACGAGATCCACTTCCTCAAGCTCAAGCAGCGCTTCGCCTGAGTTCAGGTGATCGAGGTGTCGACCACGCGGCGCTCTTCGCTCAGGTATTCCTTGGACTGCATCTCGGTCAGCCGCGACACGGTGCGAGGGAACTCGTGTGACATCGGCCCCTCGGTATACAGCTGATCCGGCGGCACTTCGGCCGAGATCACGAGCTTGCACTTGCGGTCATACAGCACGTCGATCAGCCAGGTGAAGCGGCGGGCCTCCGACGCCATGCGCACCGGCATGTGCGGCACATCGCTGAGGATCACTGTGTGAAAACGTGAGGCCAGCTCCAGATAGTCATTCTGGGAGCGGGGGCCACCGCACAGGGTCTGGAAATCGAACCAGACCACACCACCGGCGCGCCGCCTGGCCTTGAGCACGCGATGCTCGATGTTCAGGTTCGGGTCTTCATCTGCCGTTTCGGCCAGCTTGCCGAAGATCTCGTCCATTTCCCTGGACGTCCCTTCATTGAGTGGCGTGAGGTACAGATTGGCCAGTTCCAGCGTGCGGCGGCGGTAGTCATTGCCGCTGTCCACATTGACCACCTCCAGTTGGCTTTTGAGCAGCTCGATGGCCGGCAGGATGCGGTCGCGATGCAGGCCGTTGGGATACAGGCCATCCGGGTGGAAGTTCGAGGTGGTGATGATGCTCATGCGGTTGCGGAACATGGCGTCCAGCAAACGGTAGAGGATCATGGCGTCCGTCACGTCGGCCACGTGGAACTCGTCAAAGCAGATCAGGCGGTGCTTGCGCGACATGCGCTTGGCCAGCACCTCCAGCGGGTCCTGCACACCTTTGAGCTCATGCAACTGGCGGTGCACTTCCCGCATGAATTCGTGAAAGTGCAGGCGCGTCTTGCGCTGCAGGGGGACGGCGTTGTAGAAGCAGTCCATGATGAAGCTCTTGCCACGCCCCACCCCGCCGTACATGTACACGCCCTTGGGCAGATCGGGGTAGCGCAGCATCTTGGTCAGCGCATTGGAGCGCTGGCGCTTGTAGCCTGCCCACTCGTCCTGGCAACGCTGCAATGCCGCAATGCCCTTGAGCTGTGCCGCATCGGCCTTGTAGCCGCGCTCGGCCAGACTTTGCTCATACAGCTTGGTAACGGAAATCGCGGACGCTGGCATTTGACGATGTGAAAAGCAAAATAAAAAGGGGCAGCCCAGCCGCCCCTGATGTGAGTAGCTTGCGCAGAACTCAGAAGTTTAAGGTGCGCTTGTCCACCGCGAGCGCTGCTTCCTTGGTCGACTCACTCAAACTGGGGTGAGCGTGACAGATGCGCGCGATATCTTCTGCACTGGCCTTGAAAGCCATGGCCACGCAGGCCTCGGCGATCAACTCACTCGCAAACGGCCCGATGATGTGCACACCCAGGATTTCGTCGGTCGCGGCATCGGCCAGGAATTTGACGAACCCGGTCGTGTCACCCAAAGCACGGGCGCGACCATTGGCAATAAAGGGGAAGGAACCGGCCTTGTAGGCACGGCCCTCCGCTTTCAACGCCTGTTCGGTTTTGCCGACCCAGGCGATCTCCGGGTTGGTGTAAATCACCCAGGGAATCAGGTTGAAATCGACGTGACCGTGTTGACCGGCAATGCGCTCGGCCACAGCCACACCTTCTTCTTCAGCTTTGTGAGCCAGCATGGGGCCACGCACCACGTCGCCCACGGCCCAGACATTGGGCAGATTGGTCTTGCAGTCATCGTCTACCACGATGGCGCCACGCTCGTCGAGCTTGAGGCCCACGGCTTCGGCATTCAGGCCATTGGTATTGGGCACACGGCCGATGGACACGATCAGCTTGTCGACTTCCAGCTTCTGCTCTTCGCCCTTGGCATTGGCGTAGCTGACAGTCACGCCCTTCTTGCCGGCCTTGACCTCACCGATCTTCACGCCGAGTTCCAGCTTGAGGCCCTGCTTGACGAACAGCTTCTGGGCCTCCTTGGCCACTTGCTCGTCGACGGCCGCCAGGAAGGTTGGCAGCGCTTCCAGCACGGTCACTTCCGCGCCCAGACGGCGCCAGACCGAGCCCATTTCCAGGCCGATCACGCCCGAGCCGATCACACCCAGCTTCTTGGGTGCTTCGGTCACGGCCAGCGCGCCTTCATTGGACAGGATCAGCTTTTCATCAAACGCTGCCCCCGGCAACTGGCGAGCGCTGGAGCCCGTGGCCACCACGATGTGCCTGGCCGACAGCGTCTCGGGCTTGTCGCCGCTCACCGCCACTTCATAGGCACCATCGGCGGCCTTCACGAACGAACCTCGACCGTGGAAGAAGCTCACCTTGTTCTTCTTGAACAGGTAGAGGATGCCGTCGTTATTCTGTTTGACGACCGTGTCCTTGCGGGCCACCATTTTGGACACATCCATCTTCAGGCCTTCCACGGTGATGCCGTGGTCTGCAAAGTGGTGAGCCGCCTGGTCATAGTGCTCGGACGACTGCAGCAAGGCCTTCGACGGGATACAGCCGACATTGGTACAGGTGCCGCCTGGTGCGGGGCCGCCCTTGCTGTTCTTCCACTCGTCGATACAGGCCACCTTGAAGCCCAGTTGCGCAGCACGGATGGCCGCGATGTAGCCGCCAGGGCCTGCACCGATGACGATGACGTCGAATTGATTGGACATGATGGTGTCGATCCGCTTGTTGCGCCGTGTTGATCTGCCCGGACCTCAGTCGTCAGGCACAAAGATCCACAGCAGGATATAGAGCAATAAACCCGTGCCCCAGAGCATGAACATGGCTGCAAAGATCAGCCGCCAGATCCACGATTCCATGTCCGTGAGGCGCGCGATGCCACCACATACGCCGCCCAGCCAGCGGTCGTCTCGTGAACGACGCAGCTGACTGACCTCCAGGCTGCCGGATGCGCCGGCCGGTAAGCCGTCGCCCGACTGGGGCAATTGATGGATAAGGCGGGCCTTGATCTGCTGGAACTCTTCATCGCTGAGCACGCCGCGTTCATGCAACGAGGCGATGCGTTCGAGTTCGTCAGCCAGGGACATGGTGAATGTGGTCCGGTCGTGATGCTGTTGGGGCTTTGACAGTCCGGAGCGGGCCCTTGTGAGGCCCGCCCGGCCGCAAAAAATCAGGTCATGAACGATCAGGTGTTGATCAGATGTCGAACAGCAGGCGAGCTGGATCTTCCAGCGCTTCCTTCATCGCCACCAGGCCCAGCACGGCTTCGCGGCCGTCGATGATGCGGTGGTCGTACGACATCGCCAGATAGTTGATCGGACGGATCACGATCTGGCCGTTTTCCACCACAGGGCGATCCTTGGTGGCGTGCACGCCCAGGATGGCCGATTGAGGCGGGTTGATGATCGGGGTCGACAGCATGGAGCCGAAGGTGCCGCCATTGGAGATCGAGAAGGTACCGCCGGTCAGGTCATCCAGACCCAGCTTGCCGTCACGTGCCTTGACACCGAACTCGGCGATCTTCTTTTCGATCTCCGAGAAGGTCATCTGATCGGCATTGCGCAGCACCGGCACGACCAGACCACGGGGCGAGCCCACGGCCACGCCGATGTCGAAGTAGCCGTGATAGACGATGTCGTTGCCGTCCACCGAGGCGTTCAGCACAGGGTACTTCTTGAGCGCATGCACCGCAGCCTTCACGAAGAAGCTCATGAAACCCAGCTTGGTGCCGTGTTCCTTCTCGAACTTCTCCTGGAACTTCTTGCGCATTTCCATCAGGGGCGCCATGTTCACTTCGTTGAACGTGGTCAGGATGGCATTGGTCGCTTGCGATTGCAGCAGACGCTCGGCCACACGGGCGCGCAGACGACTCATGGGCACGCGCTGCTCGGGGCGCTCGCCCAATGGGTTAGGCACACTCGGAGCCTGAACGGCTGGCAGTGCACTGGAAGGCACGCCCGTCGGGATGGCAGGTGCAGCAGGCGCGGAAGCAGCAGGTTTGCTGGCGCCTGCAGCCACCGCTTGCAGCACATCGCCCTTGGTGACGCGGCCATCCTTGCCGGAACCAGCCACTTGAGCCGTGCTCAGGCCGTTGTCAGCCAGCAGCTTGGCAGCGGCCGGCATGGCCACGTCAGCCTTGCTGCCACCGGTAGCGGCGGCCGCTGCCACCGGCGCAGCAGGTGCAGCCGCCGCGGCTGGTGCCGATGCCGCAGGGGCAGCCACCGCACCCGCAGCGGCTTCGGTATCGATGCGTGCGATCACCTGATCGGACACCACCGTACCGCCATCGGCCACCACCAGTTCGGCCAGCACGCCAGCACCGGGGGCTGGCACTTCCAGCACGACCTTGTCGGTCTCGATTTCGATGAGGATTTCATCGGCCGCGACGGCATCGCCGGGCTTTTTCTTCCACTGCAACAGGGTGGCTTCGGCCACCGACTCGGACAACTGAGGAACCTTGACTTCAATGATTGCCATGATGTGTATCTCCATTCGGCCCTGCTCTCGCCCTCACCTGCTGCCTGTCTGTTTGGTGCGCACCGGGTGCACCTGCAGGCAGCTCGGTTCGGGCACCCCGCAGGGCACCTGAACCTTTACTTGGTGAGAACGAAGCCCTTGAGCTTGGCGAATGCCTGATCCAGCAAAGCTTTTTGCTGCTCCTGGTGCAGGTGGGCGTAACCCACTGCAGGCGAGGCCGAGGCGGGACGACCCGCGTAACCCAGCTTCTGCCCTTCGGCCATGTTCTCGTGGATGTAGTGCTGAACGAAGAACCAGGCACCCTGGTTCTGAGGCTCGTCCTGACACCACACCAGATCCGTCAGGCCTGGGTACTTCTTGATCTCGGCCGCGAAGGCCTTGTGCGGGAAGGGATACAGCTGCTCGACACGGATGATGGCCGTGTCGGTGGCTTTCTTTTCTGCACGCTTCTTGACCAGGTCGTAATAGACCTTGCCTGAGCAGCAGATGAGTCGCTTGACCTTGCTGTTGTCGATGCTCTCGTCCACCTCGCCGATCACGGTGCGGAATTCACCGCGCGTGAACTCGGTCAGCGGGGATGTGGCGTCCTTGTTACGCAGCAGCGACTTGGGCGTCATGATGTCCAGCGGCTTGCGGAACATGCGCACCATCTGGCGACGCAGCACATGGAAGATCTGCGAAGCCGAAGTTGGCTGCACGATCTGCATGTTGTTGTCGGCAGCCAGCTGCATGAAGCGCTCCAGGCGGGCCGAGCTGTGCTCGGGGCCCTGGCCCTCGTAGCCGTGAGGCAGCATCAGGGTCAGGCCATTGGCGCGGCCCCACTTCACTTCACCGGAAGCGATGAACTGGTCGATCACCACCTGGGCGCCGTTGGCGAAGTCGCCGAACTGGGCCTCCCAGATCACCAGGCTGTTGGGGTCCGAGCCGGCGTAGCCATACTCGAAGCCCAGCACGGCCTCTTCGGACAGGATGGAGTCGATGACCACAAACGGTGCCTGATTGTCAGCAACGTGTTGCAGAGGGATATAGGTGCCGATGTCCCACTTTTCGCGGTTCTGATCGTGCAGCACGGCGTGGCGGTGGGTGAAGGTACCGCGACCGCAGTCCTCACCGGACAGGCGCACCGGATAGCCCGATGCCACCAGCGAGGCGAACGCCATGTGCTCGCCCATGCCCCAGTCCACATTGATCTCGCCGCGCCCCATGGCAGCACGGTCATCGATGACCTTCTGCACCAGGGGGTGTGGCTTGAAATCCTTGGGCACGTTGGTGATGCGCTCGGCCAGCCGGCGGAACTCGGCCAGCGGCAGTGCGGTATCGGCACTGTCTGTCCACTTCTTGCCCAGGTAAGGCGTCCAGTCAACGGCGTACTTGCTCTTGAAGTTGGTCAGCACCGGGTCGACCGTGTGCTTGCCCGCTTCCATCGCGGCGCGATACTCCTTGACCATGTCGTCCGGACCGGTCGTGGGCAAGGTACCGCCGCCAACCAGCTTGTCGCCGTACACCTTGCGGGTGCCGGGGTGCTGGCCGATCTTCTTGTACATCAGCGGCTGGGTCATGGCAGGCGTGTCCTGCTCGTTGTGGCCCAGTTTGCGGAAGCAGACGATGTCCACCACCACGTCCTTGCTGAATTCCTGGCGATAGTCCAGAGCCAGTTGCGTGGCCAGCACGACGGCTTCGGGATCGTCACCGTTCACGTGCAGCACGGGGGCTTCGATCATCTTGACCACGTCCGAGCAGTACAGCGTCGAGCGGCTGTCGCGTGGGTCGGAGGTAGTGAAACCGATCTGGTTGTTGATCACGATGTGCACCGTGCCGCCCGTGTAGTAACCACGGGTCTGGGCCAGTGCCAGCGTTTCCATCACCACACCCTGGCCGGCGAAGGCCGCATCGCCGTGCACCTGCACGGGCAGCACTTGCGAGCCCTTGACATCGCCACGGCGGTCCATACGGGCCTTGACCGAACCTTCGATCACCGGGTTGACGATTTCCAGGTGGGACGGGTTGAAGGACAAGGACAGGTGGACAGGGCCGCCAGGCGTGGTCACATCGCTGGAGAAGCCCTGGTGGTACTTCACGTCGCCGGAAGGCAGATTTTCGGGGGCGGTGTGCTCGAACTCGGAGAACAGCTCGGCGGGCTGTTTGCCCAGCGTGTTGACCAGCACGTTCAGACGACCACGGTGGGCCATGCCGATGACGATTTCCTGCACGCCCTTTTCACCGGCACGCTGGATCAGCTCATCCATCGAGGCAATGAAGCTTTCACCGCCTTCGAGCGAGAAGCGCTTCTGGCCGACGTACTTGGTATGGAGGAAGCGCTCCAGGCCTTCGGCAGCCGTCAGGCGCTCGAGGATGTGCTTCTTCTTCTCTGCGGTGAAGGTGGGCTTGGAGCGGATGGACTCCAGCTTTTCCTGCCACCAACGCTTTTCACCGGGGTCGGTGATGTGCATGTACTCGGCGCCGATGCTGCCGCAGTAGGTTTCACGCAGGGCCTGCACGATTTCGCGCAAGGTCATGTGCTCGGCCTTGGTGAAATACGTGTTGGTGGCGCTGAACGTGATGTCCATGTCCGACTCGGTGAAGTCGTAGAAGGACGGTTCGAGTTCGGGAATCTTGAGGCGTTCCTGGCGCTTGAGGGGATCGAGATCCGCCCAGCGGGAACCGAGGAAGCGATAGGCAGCAATCAACGACTGAACGTGAACCTGCTTGCGCGCCACAGCCAGATCAGCGGAGCTGGTCTTGACCATGAAGGCATTGGCCTTGGCACGCTGGGCAAACGATTCAACCACGGGCGCATGGGCCACATCGCGGTGATCGGTGCCATCAGAGGCTGGGACGTTCTGGAGTGCGTCGAAGTAGGCTCGCCAGTTATCTGGGACGGAACCGGGGTTGTCGAGGTAGGCCTCGTACAACTCTTCAACGTATGGGGCGTTGCCCCCGAACAGGTACGAGTTCGACCTGAACTGCTGCATCATTTCGCTCACCTCGCTCCAGGGTCTGCCTGGACATTGGCTGGTTGAAAAACCTTCCGCGACACGGCTTGACCGGTTGGCGGATTGCGACCCGCCTTGCTGACTGCTTGGAAAACAAAATCCAGCAAGGGCGACGGGAAGGGCCGTAAAGAACCGGGGACAAATGTACCACCGAAGTGGTTATTGACCACAAACTATTGCGGAAAGCACAAAAAGACCTCAGGTATTTGGCGCGGCGCAACAAAATCTGATCCAAGAAAAAACCGGGCACAAGGCCCGGTTTTGTTTTTTGCGCTGCAGCAACACTGCAGGAGCGGCGATCAGCCGAAGTTCTTGGCAGCGAAGTCCCAGTTGACCAGGCTGTTGAGGAACACTTCCACGAACTTGGGGCGAGCGTTGCGGTAGTCGATGTAGTAGGCGTGCTCCCACACGTCGATGGTCAGCAGCGGGGTGTCGCCGGTGGTCAGGGGCGTACCGGCGGGGCCGAAGTTGGCGATGTCCACCGAGCCGTCGGCCTTCTTGACCAGGAAGGTCCAGCCGGAACCGAAGTTGCCCACGGCCGACTTGGTGAAGGCTTCCTTGAAGGCATCGTAGCTGCCGAACTTGGCGTTGATGGCGTCAGCCAGCTTGCCAGTGGGCGCGCCGCCGCCTTGGGGCTTCATGCAGTTCCAGAAGAAGGTGTGGTTCCAGATCTGGGCGGCGTTGTTGTAGATGCCACCGCTGGACTTCTTGATGATGTCTTCCAGCGACAGGGCTTCGAACTCGGTGCCGGGGATCAGGTTGTTCAGGTTGGTGACGTAAGCCTGATGGTGCTTGCCGTAGTGGTATTCGAAGGTTTCCTTCGTCAGATGAGGGGCCAGAGCGTCTTGCGCATAAGGCAGAGGAGGAAGCGTGTGTGCCATGGTGCTTGTTCCTGATGGGTGTGAAGAAAATTCGACGGTGGATTGTAGGCACGGCCAGCCTGGGCCAGCAGGCCTGGGGGCTTTACCTGCGCATGGTGATGGGCTTAATCGCCACGATCCGACCCGGGCGTTGCATCCAGCTCGACCTGGGTGACGTGCATGTGCAACACCCCGTCGGCCATCACACCCCGAACCTGGGCCTGTGGGCGCGCCTGGGATGCCCGCGTCATTGGCGCCCCGGCCTCATCGGTCAGCCACGCGAAGCCACGCTCCAGCACCTTGTGCGGATTGAGCGCACCCAGGCGGGCATCCCATGCCTGCACGCTGTGCTGATGTCGCGCCTGTTGCACGGACACCGCCCGCGTCAGGCGCTGCTGCCATTGCGGCAGGAGCTGGCGTGATCGGCGCACGCGGTCCTGACAAGCCGCCAGCATGCGGTGCTCGAGCAGGCTCAAGGCCTGCCTGTGCTGCCCCACCACCTGCGCTGGTCGCGCCATGCGAACGGCTGCCTGATCCAGGCGCTGCGCCAGGTTGTCCAGTCGCTGATGCACGCGATGCTGCAGATGCCGCTCGGCCGCGTCGAGCTGATCCAGAGAGGTCTCGCGATCCTGTGCGACCAGCTCGGCGGCGGCCGTGGGCGTCGGCGCGCGCAAGTCGGCGGCAAAATCGGCCAGCGTGAAATCGGTTTCATGGCCCACGCCACAGACGACGGGAATGGGACATGCGGCGATCGCGCGCACCACCCGCTCGTCATTGAAGGACCACAGATCCTCGAGAGAGCCGCCACCTCGGCAAACGATGACGGCATCCATGAACTGGCCTGCACGATGCGCCAGGATCACCCCGGTCAAGGCCTGCACGATCTGCGCTGGCGCCTCGACCCCTTGGACAGAACAGGGTGACAGCACCACCTCGACGTGCGGTGAACGCCGGCGCAGGGCCGTCAGCACATCGCGAAGCGCAGCGGCCCCAAGAGATGTGACAACCGCCACCCGACGAGGGAAACGCGGCAGCATGCGCTTGCGATCGGCATCGAACAGCCCTTCCGCCTCCAGGCGCGCCTTCAAGCGAAGGAACTGCTCATACAAGGCGCCCGCGCCTGCCCGCTGCATGCCCTCGACCACAAACTGCAGCTCGCCGCGCGCTTCGTACACGGCCAGGTTGCCTCGCGCTTCCACCAGCATGCCCTCGGAAGGCGAAAAATCCACCTGAGACAGCGCGCGCCTGAACATGGCGCAGCGCAGCGAGGCATTGCCGTGCTCGTCCTTGAGCGTGAAATAGCCGTGCCCACTGGCCGCACGGGTGAAACCGCTGATCTCGCCCTTGACCACGCACGACGAAAACCGTGCCGACAAGGTGTCACCCACCGCTTGAACCAGCGCCGCCACACCCCACACGCGAGACGCGCCGGCCGGCCTGTCTGTTGCCCAATTGCTCATGTCGTTTTCCCCGAAACGCCAGCCGTTGCGCGCCCGGCAAACACAGCTGGCCAGCCACCCTCTGAGCCATCTGGACAATGGGCGCCACAGGGGGGGCCTTCGAGGACAAGTCCACACCCGGGCACCCTCAGGGCCACAGGCATCAAACCCCTGTCACAGCGCCTTAATATTGTTCTAAGCATATGATTTAAAAGGCTTTTCATCTGCTTAAAAAATAAGCAATCTGTCAAGTAGCGTTGATTTTCGCGGGTTTGAGCGCGACCGAACCGGTTTACCCACAAAGTTATCCACAGGATCAGTGGATGATTTTGCCGCATTGCAACACGCGTGCCCGAGATCACGTTGTCGCGCCCCCATGGGGAAAGTCCCAGGCGCCCCCGCCTGTGCACCGCGATGCGGGAAATGCCCGTTTCAGCCCCATAATCATCGGCTTGTCCGGTACCTGTCAGCGCGCCAGCCCATGCGGCCCGACTGAACAGGCCATGTCCCTCGGGAGTCCTCTGTTGCTGTCGATTCTTCAAGCCGCTGGTTGGCCCATCATTCCGCTCGTGCTGTGCTCCGTCGTGGCGCTGGCACTGGTCATTGAACGATTCCTCAGTCTGCGCGAAGCACGCGTGGCGCCTGGCCGCCTGGTCGACGAGGTGCTCTCCGTGACGCGTTCGGGCGTCCCCTCGGCCGACACGATCAACAAGCTCGCTGAGAACTCCGTGCTGGGCCAGTTGCTCGCCCAGGGGCTTCGCGCCGCTGCCAACGAACCGCGCATCACCGAATCCAACCTGCGAGGTGCGTTCGAGTCTGCGGGTCGCGATGCCGTGCACCAGATGGAGCGCAACCTCAGTGCCCTGGGCACCATCGCCAGTGCAGCCCCGCTGATGGGCCTGCTGGGCACCGTGATCGGCATGATCGAGATTTTTGGTGCGTCCGGTGCAGCCAATGGCTCATCCGGCGCCAACCCCATGGAGCTCGCGCACGGCATCTCCGTGGCGCTGTACAACACGGCGTTCGGCCTGATCGTGGCCATCCCTTCGCTCATGTTCTACCGCCACTTCCGTGCGCGCATCGATGCGTACACGGTGGCCATGGAACAGGCGGCGGAGCGCATGGTGCCGCATCTGCTGCGCCTGACATCCGGTCGCCGCTGAGTTGCAGAGGCCACGCCGATGTCGATGAACTTTCGCAAGCATCACCTGCGCGAGGAAGAGCCTGAGATCAACCTCATCCCCTTCATCGACGTGCTGCTGGTGATCCTCATCTTTCTGATGCTGACCACCACCTACTCGAAGCTGACCGAACTGAAGGTCAACCTGCCCACGGCGAATGCGCAGGCGGCCAAGCCCCGCCCTCATGAGCTGGTGGTCGTGGTTACCGCTGACGGCCGCTATGTGGTGAACCAGCGGCAGCTGGAAGGCCGCAGCGTGGACGTGCTGGCGGCTGGCCTGGCCTCCGCCAATGGCAGTGCCAAGGACACGGTGGTGGTGGTGACAGCCGACGCGTCGGCCACGCACCAGAGCGTCATCAACGTCATGGACGCCGCTCGTCGTGTGGGCTTGAGCCAGCTGACTTTTGCCACACAAGGGCAGACCGAGAATGCGGCCGGTGCCGCTGCACCCTGAGGTCTTGCACCTGCCTGGCGGGCGCGGGCGTCCACCCCGCTGCCGGCTGACCTGCCCGCCCCACCACGCATGAGCCAACTCGCTGCGCAACTCAATCAGGCCTGGCTCAAGAAAGGGCCGGTCGCACTGTGCCTGCTGCCTTTGGCCCTGCTGATGCTGTTGCTGGTGTCGCTGCGCCGCGGGGCCTACCGGTTGGGCTGGCTGCACGCCGACAAATTGCCCGTGCCCGTGCTCGTCGTTGGCAACCGGGTCGTTGGCGGGGCGGGCAAGACGCCCACCACGATCGCCTTGCTGCAGCACCTGAAGGCACAAGGCTGGCGGCCAGGCGTGCTCAGCCGCGGCTACAAGGCGCAACTGCCCGAGTCACAAACGCACGTGCTGCTGGATGCCAGCTCAGCACACAAGCTGAACGCGGCCCAAACGGGTGACGAGCCCATGCTCATCTGGCGACGCACCGGCGTGCCGGTCATGGTGGGCCGTCAACGTGCCGCTGGCGGCCGCGCCCTGCTCCAGTCTCACCCCGAAATCAACCTGCTGGTGTGCGACGATGGCCTCCAGCATCTGCAGTTGCAGCGGGACCTGGAAGTCATCGTGTTTGACGCCCGTGGTGGCGGCAATGGCTGGTTGCTGCCCGCCGGCCCTTTGCGCGAGCCGATTCACGTCCCGACCACGCCTGGCCTGGTGGCCCCGCCGCTGGTGCTCTACAACGCGAACCAGGCCAGCACCGACCTGCCCGGCCACCTGGCCAGCCAGGCCATGGCCCCGTTTTGCGAACTGGCGGACTGGTGGCAGGGGCGCGCACCCAGCAGCACGCTGAAGCCCGCAGACTGCAAGCACGAGACGACCTGGGCCGTGGCAGGCATCGCCCACCCGCAACGCTTTTTCGACGCGCTGCGCCAGCAAGGCTTTGCCTGTGAAACCATCGCTCTGGACGACCACGCCGATCTCAGCCACATTCCCTGGCCTGAACAGGCCCGCGACGTCATCCTTACCGAAAAAGATGCCGTCAAACTTGACCCTGATCGACTCTCACGCGAGCGCCCTGGCTGCCGCGTGTGGGTTGCGGCACTAGACTTCCGTCCTGAAGCGTCTTTCTGGCTGGCTCTGGATGCCGCCTTGAAGAAGCTACCTGCTTGCCACCAACCTGGCTGAAGAAGAACACCATGGATACTCGATTGATTGAACTGCTGGTCTGCCCCGTGTGCAAAGGCCCCCTGCAACGCCTGCCACAAGGCCAGCACCTGATCTGCCACGCCGACCGTCTGGGCTTTCCGATCCGCGACGGCATCCCCGTGATGCTGGAAAACGAAGCCGTGCCACTGGACGACAATGACGTGCCGGTTGCCCCAGCGCCGAAGTCCGCCACGGGAGCCTGAGCATGGGCTTCACGGTTCTGATCCCGGCGCGGCTGGCCTCCACCCGCCTGCCTGACAAGCCCCTGGCCGACATCGCCGGCGTGCCCATGGTGGTGCGCGTGGCCCAACGTGCTGCACAGAGCGCCGCGGCCCAAGTGGTGGTGGCCACGGACAACGCGCGCATTCAGCAAGCCTGCGAACAACACGGCGTACGCTGTGTGATGACCCGCGCCGATCACCCCACAGGCAGCGACCGCCTGGCCGAAGCCTGCACCATCCTGGGCCTGGACGGCCAGGATGCCGTGGTCAACGTACAGGGTGACGAGCCCCTGATCGATCCGGCCCTGATCAACGCCTGCGCCGCCCAACTGGACCAGCGTCCGGATTGCGTGGTCAGCACGGCCGCCCACCCGATCGAAGAAGACGCCCACTTCACCAACCCGAACGTGGTCAAGGTGGTGCTGGACGCCCAGGGGCGCGCCCTGTATTTCTCGCGCGCGCCCATCCCCTGGTGGCGCGACGCACCCGCTGCCGGGCAACCCGCAGCAGGCGCCGGCCACCCGCTGCGCCATATCGGCATCTACGGCTACCGCGCGGGCTTCCTTCGCCGCTTCCCGCAGCTGGCGGTCAGCCCGCTGGAGACGGTGGAGTCACTCGAGCAGTTGCGTGTGTTGTGGCATGGCGAGCGCATTGCTGTGCACGTCACGCAACAAGCGCCAGGGGCCGGTGTCGATACACCAGAGGACCTGGCGCGCGTTCGCGCCCTGTTTGCCTGACGTGGCCTGACCAGCTCACGAACCACTTTGGTGTGCCTGACCAGGTATGCCAATTGCTGGCGGAACGGGCCGGCATGCGGTGATTCCCCCGCCCATCGGAGGGGTACGCATGCTATCCTCCCGCCCTTGAAGGACTGATCGCCCCACGGCCATCAGTGAGACCGGATACCGAGGAGATACATGAGACTCATCCTGTTGGGCGCACCCGGCGCCGGTAAAGGTACGCAAGCTGCGTTCCTGTGCCAAAAATTTGGCATCCCCCAGATCTCGACCGGCGACATGCTGCGTGCAGCCGTCAAGGCCGGCACCGAACTGGGGCTGGCAGCCAAGAAGATCATGGACGCAGGCGGCCTGGTCAGCGACGACATCATCATTGGCCTGGTCAAGGACCGCATCACGCAGCCTGACTGTGCCAACGGCTTCCTGTTTGACGGCTTCCCACGCACCATCCCCCAGGCCGAAGCCATGAAGGCTGCTGGCGTGAAGATCGACTTCGTGCTGGAAATCGACGTGCCCGACTCGTCGATCATCGAGCGCATGAGTGGTCGCCGTGTGCACGTGGCTTCGGGCCGCACCTACCACGTCGTGTTCAACCCGCCCAAGGTGGCAGGCAAGGACGACGCCACCGGTGAAGACCTGATCCAGCGCGAAGACGACAAGGAAGAAACCGTGCGCAAGCGCCTGGACGTCTACCATTCGCAGACGCGCCCGCTCGTGGACTACTATGGCCAATGGGCCGCAACTGGCGACGCAGTTGCACCGCAATACCGCAAGATCAGCGGTGTGGGTTCGGTGGACGACATCACCGGCCGCGCGCTGGAAGCCCTGTCCAAGTAAGACATCCGTCGGCCTTCCGAGGCTGACAGCAACGGCCCCGTCGCCCCGTCGCGCCGGGGCCGTTGCGTTTGAAGCCTCACCGTTGCATTTTTTGCCGTGATCCCACCGTCATTCATTCAGGACCTGCTGGCCCGCACGGACATCGCCGATGTCGTGGGCAAGTTCGTCACCCTGAAGAAGGCTGGGATCAACTACAAGGGCCTGTGCCCCTTCCACGGCGAAAAATCTCCCAGCTTTGTGGTCAGCCCCAGCCGCCAGACCTACCACTGCTTCGGTTGCGGCGTGCACGGCAATGCCATCGGCTTCCTGATGGAGTTCGGTGGCACGGGCTTTGTGGATGCGGTCAAGGACCTGGCCCAGATGCAGGGCATGCCGGTGCCCGACGACAACGTCCGCCCGGAAGAGCGCGAGCGCCAGAAGCAGATCAAGGAAAAGCAAGTCTCGCTGACCGATGTGATGGCCAAGGCCGCACACCACTGGAAGCAGCAGCTCAAGAGTACGCCACGCGCCGTCAACTACCTCAAAGGCCGTGGACTGACAGGCGAGATCGCCGCCCGCTTTGCCCTGGGTTACGCACCGGACAACTGGCGCGGCCTGGCCAGCGTGTTCCCCAAGTACGATGACCCGCTGCTGGTGGAGTCCGGCCTGGTCATCGCGCATGATCCTGATCCTGGCGAGTCCGAGGGCAAGCGCTACGACCGCTTCCGCGACCGGATCATGTTCCCGATCCGCAACCCGCAAGGCGATGTCATCGGCTTTGGCGGGCGCGTGCTGGACAAAGGCGAGCCCAAATACCTGAACTCGCCTGAGACGCCCGTGTTCATCAAAGGACGCGAGCTCTACGGCCTGTACGAGGGCCGCGCTGCCTTGCGCAACAAGGGCTACGCCATCGTCACCGAAGGTTATATGGACGTGGTGGCCCTGGCCCAGTGGGGCTTTGGCAACGCGGTGGCCACACTGGGCACCGCCTGCACGGCGGACCACGCCCAGAAACTGTTTCGCTTCACCGACCAGGTGGTGTTCAGCTTCGACGGCGACGCCGCAGGCCGCCGCGCTGCCGGCCGCGCGCTGGAAGCCACCCTGCCCTACGCCACCGATACGCGCCGCATCAGCTTCCTGTTCCTGCCTGCCGAGCACGATCCGGACAGCTACATCCGCGAGTTCGGCGCTGAAGCCTTCGAGCAGTGCATCAAACAGGCCGTGCCGCTGTCACGCCAGGTGCTCGAACACGCCGGCGCCGACTGCGACATGGACAGCGCCGAAGGGCGCGCCCGTCTGCTGGTTCAGGCCATCCCGCTGCTGGCGCAGTTCCCCGAGGGCGCGCTGCAAGGCCTGATTGCCGATGAGCTGGCGCAGATGGCCCGCACCGCACCGGAAGAGGTGCGACGCAGGCTGGCCGAGCATCTGCAAAAGGCGCAGCAGAAAGCCGCAGGGCGAGACCGCTACAGCGGTGGTGCGGCCAGTGGCGGCCAGCGATCTGCAGGTGCCGGCGGTGCTTCATCAGGCAACTGGGACGGCGATTTCGGCGACATCCCGGCCTTCGAGCCCGACGGCGGCACCGGCGGTGATGACTGGACCTACAGCGGCGACGGTGGCGAGCCATCCGGCGGCGACGAATCGGGCGGCCAGTCCAGCCGCCCGTATCAAGGCCGAGGCCAGCAACAAGGCGGCTATCAGCAAGGCGGTTTCCATGGTGGCACACGCCGCGACGGCAAACCCTGGAAGCCCTGGAAAGGCGGCAGTGGCTCGCGCTGGCAAAGCCGGGGCAGCCCGGTGGAGCAACGCCCCCTGCCCCAGGCCGCCACGCCGCTGGACCGCATCGCCTGGGTGCTGGTCAGCCACAGCGAGTTCTGGGAGCAGTTGCCCAGTGCCACGCATGATCTGCTGTGCGATCAACCGGCGCCCTACGGCGAGTTTTTCCGCTGGCTGGACCGCATCCTGCTGGACCAGGGCCTGCTCAACGCCGACGACCTGCTCAAGCTCATGCGGGGAGATGCCGCCGACCCCGAGCACCCCGAAGAAACCGGACATTTCCAGACGCTGGCACGCCGTGTCACCCAGTTTGTCGATGTGCCGGACAACAAAGACACCGTGGAGGAATTGATGAACCTGATCCGGCCAATCGAACTCGTCGCCTTGCGCGAGGAACTCGATCTGCTGACCCAGTCAGGTGAACTTTCAGAGGCAGCCGAGGCTCGAAAAATGGAGCTCGTTCGGCTGACCCTGGCCATGAAACTTGAAATCAGCCGCCGGCGCCCCATCTCAGGATGAGCGTTTCTCTGCCGCCGGACTGAGTATTTCAACAGCTATTTGGCCAAGATTTTTGACGCCCCCCTTTCATTGCGCGATAATGGAAGGTTCGATAAGCACCCAGAATTCTCTTTCGAGGAAGCGCATGACCGCGAAAAAAACCGCGAAGACAGCAGACACCGCGACTAAAGCGAAGAAAACAGCCGCCGAAGCCGAGGTGATCGAGCAGACCACGGAAACCCCGGAAAAGAAGGCCAAGTCCACGACCCGTGCCGCCAAGGCCAAGGGTGCCGATACGGCTGAGGTCGCCGCGCCCGCCGAACCCAAGAAGCGTGGCCGCAAGCCCAAGGCTGCAACCGCTGAAGCTGCACCGGCCGCCAAGGGCGCCGTGGCCAAGAAGAAGGCCGCCTTCGAAGAAGACGATGTGGGTGACATCGAAGCCGAAGTCGAAGCCGATCTGGATGTCGGTGAAGTCGAAGCAGACGGTGCCGAAGATGCTGGTGGCGACAAGCCCAAGGCCAAGCCCCTTCGCATGAAGGTGTCGCGCGCCAAGGAGCGCGCCCTGATGCGTGAATTCGGCATCGACGACACCACGCTGACCGAAGACGAAGTCAACAAGCGCCGTCAGGATCTGAAGACCCTGATCAAGCTGGGCAAGACCCGTGGCTTCCTGACGCACCAGGAAATCAACGACCACTTGCCCGAAAAGCTGGTCGAAAACGAAATCCTCGAAGCCATCATTTCCATGTTGAACGACATGGGCGTGGCGGTTTACGAACAGGCCCCTGACGCTGCCACGCTGCTGATCTCCAACAGCGCGCAGTCCACGGCCACCGAAGAAGAAGCCGAAGAAGCCGCTGAAGCCGCCCTGTCCACCGTGGACTCGGAATTCGGCCGCACGACCGACCCCGTTCGCATGTACATGCGCGAAATGGGCACCGTCGAGCTGCTGACCCGTGAGGGCGAAATCGAAATCGCCAAGCGCATCGAAGGTGGCCTGCAGGCCATGATGCTGGCCATCTCAGCATCGCCCACCACCATCGCCGAGATCCTGTCGCTGTCCGACAAGATCCGCGCTGGCGAGCAGCCCATCACCGACGTGGTGGACGGCTTCGTGGCCGCTGACGAGGCCGACGACTACGTGGCCGAAGAAGACTTCGACGAGTTCGACGAAGACGACGACGACGATGGCAATGGCGGCTCCAAGGCACTGACCAAGAAGCTCGAAGAGATGAAGAACCAGGCCATGGTCAAGTTCGATGCCCTGCGCACGAACTTCGACAAGATGGCCAAGTCCTTCGAAAAGGACGGCTACAAGTCCGCGCCTTACAACAAGGCCCAGGAAGCCATCAGCCAGGAGCTGATGACCATCCGTTTCACCGTCAAGACCATCGAACGTCTGTGCGATGTGCTGCGCTCGCAGGTCGACGATGTTCGCCGCTACGAACGCGAACTGCGCAAGATCGTGGTCGACAAGTGCGGCATGGCGCAAGAACAGTTCATCAAGTCCTTCCCGCCCAACATCCTGAACCTGGACTGGGCCGTCAAGGAATCGCAAGCCGGCAAGCCCTACAGCGCCGTGATGGGTCGCAGCCTGCCTGCCATCCAGGAACTGCAGCAAAAGCTGATCGACCTGCAGGCCAAGGCTGTCGTGCCCATTGAAGATCTGAAAGAGATCAACAAGCGCATGAACGAAGGCGAAAAGGCCTCACGCGATGCCAAGAAGGAAATGATCGAGGCCAACCTGCGTCTGGTGATCTCGATCGCGAAGAAGTACACCAACCGTGGTCTGCAATTCCTGGATCTGATCCAGGAAGGCAACATCGGCCTGATGAAGGCGGTGGACAAGTTCGAATACCGCCGTGGCTACAAGTTCTCGACGTACGCCACCTGGTGGATCCGTCAGGCCATCACGCGTTCGATCGCCGACCAGGCCCGCACCATCCGCATCCCGGTTCACATGATCGAAACGATCAACAAGATGAACCGCATCTCGCGTCAGCACCTGCAGGAATTCGGCTTCGAGCCCGATGCCCCGACGCTGGCTGCCAAGATGGAAATGCCGGAGGACAAGGTCCGCAAGATCATGAAGATCGCCAAAGAGCCGATCTCCATGGAAACGCCGATCGGTGACGATGACGACAGCCACCTGGGCGACTTCATCGAGGACACCAACAACACCGCCCCGATCGAGGCTGCCATGCAGGCCGGTCTGCGCGATGTCGTCAAGGACATCCTCGACAGCCTGACGCCTCGCGAAGCCAAGGTGCTGCGCATGCGCTTCGGTATCGAAATGTCGACCGACCACACGCTGGAAGAAGTCGGCAAGCAGTTCGACGTGACCCGCGAACGGATCCGTCAGATCGAAGCCAAGGCCATCCGCAAGCTCAAGCACCCGAGCCGTTCGGACAAGCTCAGGACCTATCTGGACAACCTCTGATCCACGTCTCTCGGCCCCCAGGCCGAGCCTGATCAGACCCGAAACCCGGCCACGCGCCGGGTTTTTTCTTTTTAGCCAAGTCGCATCCGGCCCCTCAGCCCCAAACTCACGCCCAAAAACCGTGCATTTCGTCACGCTGGCATATCGCAAAGCGCGCGAACATACTGCGTTATGGGCATGACCAAAGAACGCGCCATCCTGTTTGCGGACCTCCGCGGCAGCACCGCGCTTTATCTCAAACTGGGCAACAGCGAGGCGGCCACCGTCGTCACGCACAGCCTGGCCATGCTCGGTCAACTCGTGGCCCGCTCTGGTGGGCGCGTCATCAAGACCCTCGGAGATGGCCTCATGGCCGTGTTCGAAGAGGCCGAGCGCGCCGTCGAATCCGCCGTGGCCATGCAGGAGTCCCTGGAGCGCATCGCACCGGTCGCCGAAGGCCTGCCCATCAAGGCGGCCGCCATCAAGCTCAAGGTGGCCATCGCCTGGGGCGAAATGGTCGAGGTGGATGGTGACTGCTTTGGCGATGCTGTCAACGTGGCTGCGCGCCTGCTGGATCTGGCTGGGGACAACGAAACGCTGACCACGGCCCAGCTTCTGCGCGAACTGCCCAGCGATCAGCACGAACGCTTTCGCAGCATCGACAAACTGCACCTGCGCGGCCGCAAGGAACCTGTGCCCGTGCTGCGCATGGACACCCGCCGCTTTGGCGACACCATGTCCACCATGATCATGGAAGCCGAACCCAGCGACATGCCCGATGGTGTGCGTCTGACCTGGCTGGGCACCGAGCGCGTCTTCTCCACGGCCAGCATGCCGCTGGTGCTGGGCCGCAGCCCGCAGGCCTCGTTCTGCGTGAGTGATTCGCGTGTCTCGCGCTCCCATGCGCGCATCGAATCCCACAGCGGTCACTTCTACCTGACGGACCTCAGCTACAACGGCACGCACGTCAAGTTCGATCACGATGATCAGGTCCTGACCCTCCGACGCGGCACCTGCACCTTGCACGGCAGCGGCGTCATCTGCCTGGGCGCACCGCCCACGGACATCACCAGCACGCAGATTCACTTCGAAGTTCTGAGCTTCTCGGACACGCTGCCTCAGTATTGACGCGGGGTTGTGGAGGCGGGTTGATAGGCTAGAGTCGCTGGTCGTCCATCATTGCGATGCAGCCTGCATGACCCAGAACCATGTTCCACATGATGAAAATGAACGCGTCGCACTGCTGCATGCGACCAAACTGCTGGACGCAGACGTTTCCCCTGCCTTCGAAGCCATTCAACGCCTGGTTGCCAGCACGCTGAACTGCCCCGTCTCGGCCATCAACCTGGTCGACACCCATCGAATCTGGAGTCTGGCCCGCCAAGGTCTGGATGTGCGGCAAACCTCGCTGGACGACTCCTTCTGCCACACCGTCGTGCAACGCAAGGCAGGCCTGAAGGTCTGCGATGCCAGCCGGGATGAACGCTTCAGGAACATCACGATGGTGGCGGGCAACGCCCAGGTCAAGGCCTACCTCGGCATGCCCCTGCTGGTGGAAGGCCACGCGCTGGGCACCCTGTGCGCCATGGATCGGCAGCCGCGCGAATGGACCGATGCGCAAGCCATCTTGCTGCAGGATCTCGCCATCACCGCAGCCGCCTTGATCCAGCAACACCTGGACACCCAGCGCCTGCGCAAGATGGAAGCCCGTGTGCGCACGGCGAGCCTGGCCGGCAGCGACTGGCTGTGGGAGACCGACAAGGACGGGGTCCTGCAGTGGGTCTCTGCGGGCTTGAAGCAGCACACGGGGCTGGATCCCGCCACGGAGATCGGCCTCAAAGGTGCCGGGCTGTACGTCCCCCGCGACGATGAGACGCGAGACAGCTGGGACCGTTTTGTCCTGGCCCGCGCCCGCCGCGAACCCTTCAGCAATGCCATCGGCGTGCGCATGACGCCTCGCGGCCCCATCACGGTCAGCATCAGTGGCACGCCCGTGTTCAACAGCCGTGGCGAGTTCATGGGCTACCGAGGCGCCAGCCGCAATGTGACGCGCCAGATCGAGGCCGAGCACGAAGCGCGGCGCGCAGACCAGTTGCTGCGCCAGGCCATCGAGTCCTTCCACATCAGCGTGATGATCACCGATCCACAAGGGCGCGTGGTCCTCGCCAACCAACACTGGCGCGATCACGCCGGGCAGGCCCATGACGACGCCAACCCCTACTGGTCCGAGACCCTGCGCAAGCTGGTCCGCGCCGGCATCTACCCGGATGCAAATGGTCGCGAAGACGAGTACATCGCCTGGCGACTGAACCTGCACACCGAGGTCGAGCCACGGGAGGTGCAATTCCAGAACCAGTGGATCCTGGTCAAGGACCACCAGTTGCCAGACGGCAGCGTGGTGCACTTCGCCATGGACATCACGCAAAGCAAGAAGGACGCCGAGAAGCTGCGCGAAAAGCAGAAGGCGCTCACCGAGACAAAGGCCCGCTTGCGCGCCGTCCTGCGCGCCTTGCCGGACCTCTGGTTCGTCATCGACCACAAGGGTCGCTACATCGATGGCCACGCCGACCACCCTTTGCTGCTCAAACCGCTGGCCGAGTTGAAGAAGACGCCGCTGGGCAGCCACCTGCCGCCGGAAACCGCCGAGCTGCAGCGACAGGCCTTGCAGAGGCTGCAAAGCACCGGCCAGCCTCAGCGCTTCGAATACGACCTGGCCAAGCTGGATGGCATCAGCCGGCACTTTGAGGCGCGCATGACGCCCATGCCGGAGGGGCAGACGCTCTTCCTGACACGTGACATCACCGAACGTCAGCTGGCGGCAGAAAAGCTGCGTGTCAGCGAGGAGCTCTATCGGTCTGTGGCGGCCACCATCAGCGATGGGCTTGTCATCGTGGAGCTCGGCGGCCGCGTGGTGGCGCTCAATCAGGCTGCCAGCCGCATCCTGGCCGTGTCACCTGAGCAACTGACCCATGTGGCCGCCCCAGGCCTGCCCGGCCTCACGCTGCTGGAGGACGATCTGGTCACGCCCGTGCCGTTTGATCGCTGGCCGATCAACGTCGTGCTGGCCACAGGCCAACGCGTGGACAAGCAGGTGCACCCGCTGCGCCGTGCAGACGGCGAGATCCTCTGGGTCCAGATCTCCTGCCACCTGTTGCGGGTGGATGCCCAGGCACCGCCGTTCGCGGCCATGGCCACCTTGCGCGATATCACCCAGGAGCGGCACGCCCAGCAGGAGCTGCAACTCAGCGAAGAACGCTGGAAGTTCGCGCTGGAAGGCGCCGGCGACGGCGTCTGGGACTGGGACCTCCAGACCGGCCGCGTCTACTACTCCCAGCGATGGAAGACGATGCTGGGCTACGACGAACACGACATCGCCAGCACGGCCGACGAGTTCCTCAGCCGCGTTCACCCCTCCGATCGCGATCTGGTGGCGGACAGCCTGCACCGCTACTTCAAGGTGGGTGATGGCATCCACCAGACCGAATTCAGGCTGCAGCACAAGAGCGGCCACTACCTCTCGATCCTGTCACGAGGGAAGGTGGTCAGCCGGCACCGCGATGGCCATGCGTTGCGCGTCGTGGGCACCCATTCGGACATCACACCGGTCAAACAGGCTGAACGCGCCCTGCGCGAAAAGCAGACTGCGGAAGCGGCCAGCGCGGCCAAATCCGAGTTCCTGTCGCGCATGAGCCACGAGATCCGCACACCCTTGAACGCGGTCAACGGCTTCGCCCAGTTGCTGCAACTGCAATTGACGCAGCAAAAAGCGGACGCCGGCCAACAGAACTACGTCGAACAGATCCTGCATGCGAGCCGCCACCTGATGGGCCTGGTCAACGATGTGCTGGACCTGCAGCAGGTGGAGACCGGGATCCTCAGCTTCAAGCCCGAACACCTGCCCCTGACGGAAGAAGTCAGCCAGTGCCTGTCGATGTTGAGCCCGATGGCGGACAAGCGCAACATCACGATGCTCAACATGCTGCAGGAGCCCTGGGTCATCGTGGCCGATCGCCAGAGGCTGCGCCAGGTGATCATGAACATCGGTTCGAACGCCATCAAGTACAACCAGGCAGGCGGTTCGGTGCGCCTGTATGCAGAGTGCTTGCCTGAAAACGAACTTGTGCTCACAATCGAGGACGCCGGTCCGGGCATGAGCCCCCAACAGCTGTCGAGGCTGTTTCAACCTTTCGAGCGTCTTGGGCGTGAAACATCCAATATCGAGGGGACTGGTCTAGGCCTTATCATCACGCGCTCGCTGCTCGAAGCCATGGGAGGTCGCATGGATATTCGTAGTCAACCCGGTTCTGGTACCAGGGTCAATATCATCCTCCCGCTGGCAGGCCGCGCGCCCAACCACATTGACCCTGCCCCTGACTCTGCCTATCCGCCTCTGTCGGAGCCGGGCAGCCCGCTCGAATCGAACATGTCCCCGACTGAATTGAGTTCAGACGGCGCTGCGGCTTTGCCCGCCTTGCACGTGCTGTACGTAGAAGACAACCGCATCAATGCGATGCTCTTCGAAGAAGCCCTGAGGCCCTTCCCTCAGATTGAACTGGTGGTGGCCGAGGATGGCCAGATGGCCCTGTCCATGGCCCGTGACCGCGCGCCGGACGTGCTGGTCCTGGATGCCCATCTGCCCGGCATGTCGGGCTTCGATGTGCTCAAATGCCTGCGTACCTTGCCCCAACTGGCTGACGCGCCGGCCTTCATGTGTTCGGCTGATGCCATGCCTGAAGACGTGGCCCGCGCTCAGGCCGCTGGCTTCACAGGCTACTGGACCAAACCCATCGACATCGTCGCGGTAACCACAGAACTGTGCAGGTTGGCCGCCAGAGGCGACAATGCTGCGCCATGAGCGTAGCCAAAGAACCCGAATACCAACACGGTCAACCTCCACGTACCGGCGTCCTGCTGGTCAATCTGGGGACACCCGAAGCACCGACACCTGCCGCACTGCGCCGCTACCTGGCGCAGTTCCTCAGTGACACGCGTGTGGTCGAGATTCCGCGCCTGGTATGGATGCCCATCCTGCACGGCATCATCCTGCGAGTGAGGCCGGCCAAATCGGCCGCGAAGTACGCCAGCATCTGGACCAAGGAAGGCTCGCCACTGCGCGTCTGGACGCAAAAACAGACCACCTTGCTGCAAGGCTTTCTGGGTGAAAGCGGGCATCAGCTCATCGTGCGGCACGCCATGCGTTATGGTCAGCCCAGCATCGGCAGCCAGCTCAGCGCCCTGAAGGCTGAAGGCGCACAGCGCATCCTGATCGTGCCGCTGTACCCGCAGTACTCCGCCGCGACCACGGCCAGCGTGATGGACGATGTGTTTGCCTGGGGCCGGCAGACACGCGCCCTGCCCGAACTGCGCCACATCAACCACTTCCATGACGACCCGGGCTACCTCGATGCGCTGGCCGACAGCGTCAAAGCCCATTGGGGCACCCATGGCCGTGGCGGCAAGCTGGTGATGAGCTTTCATGGCATGCCCGAGCGCACCTTGCTGCTGGGTGACCCATATCACTGCGAGTGCCTCAAGACCGGCCGGCTGCTGGCCGAACGCCTGGGCCTGGGCAAGGACGACTACATCGTCACCTTCCAGAGCCGATTCGGCAAAGCCAAATGGCTGCAGCCCTACACCGAGCCGACACTGCGTGAACTGGCCAGACAAGGCCAGCAACGTGTGGACGTGATTTGCCCTGGCTTCGTCTCGGACTGCATCGAAACGCTGGAAGAAATCGCCATGGAGGGCAAACAGGCCTTTCTGGACGAGGGCGGCAAGGAGTTCAACTACATCCCTTGCCTCAACGACCAGATGAGCTGGATTCGTGCCCTGAGCAAGCTGGTCGAGCGCCACCTGCAAGGCTGGCCAACTCTGGCGAGCGAACAGGTCAGTGCGACGGATCTGGCGCAACAGCGCGAACGTGCCAAGGCCTCAGGCAGTCGCCACTGATTCAATCGGACGGGTCAGCCAGGTACGTGCGGCATCGGCGTCCAGCGGACGGCTGAAGAAGTAGCCCTGGACCACATCGCAGCCATGGTCGGCCAGCCAGTCCACGCTGGCCCCGTGCTCCACGCCTTCGATGGTCACGGTCAGGCCCAGTCGATGGCCCACCTCGATCATGGCCTGCAACACGGCCTGCTTGCGGCCGAACTCGGCGATGTCGGTCACAAAGCTGCGGTCGACCTTCATCTCGTCCAGCGGCATCTCCTGCAGGATGCCCAGCGACGAGTAGCCGGTGCCGAAGTCGTCCAGCGCGATCTTGACGCCCTCTTCTCGCAGCCTGGACAGGATTTGCGTGGCGCGCTCGCGGTCGCTCAAGGCGGCCGATTCGGTCACTTCCAGTATCAGGCGGCATGGCGGGCAACCCACGTGGCGAAGAGTCTCCAGCACCTTGTCGACGAAGCGCGGCGTGGCCAGATCGAACGCGGTGATGTTGACCGACACGCGCACGTGGGGATCAGGCAAGGTCAACAGGAAGCGCGCGGCCTCGCCGATGGCCCACATGGTCAGGCGGTTGATCGCGCCGGTGGCCTCGGCTTCGGCGATGAAGGCACCTGGCGGGATCATGCCCCGCTGGGGATGGCGCCAGCGCACCAGGGCTTCCAGCGAGTCGGTGCGGCGGGTCTCCAGCGTGACCTTGGGCTGATAGTGCAGCAGCAACTCGCCACGGTCGATGGCCCCTTCCAGATCCAGGGTCAGGCCGTAGGCCAGTTGCTCGCGCTTCATGCGCTCGGCATCAAACGGCACCACCCGACGGTGCGCACTGCACCACTGCAAGGCGATGCGGGCTTCGTCGCTCATGCCGGCTGTCTGGTCCAGGTGTGTGCGGGTCACCTGAGCCACGCCCACATGCGGATCCCAGGCCACGAACAGGCCTTGCCATTCAAAACGACGCACCAGAAAGCTCTCCAGGTCGCTCATCAGCGCATCTGAAGGCTTGCCAACGGTCACGAAAGCCAGGGTGCTGTCATCCAGCGCCGCCAGTTGGTGCTCGCCTTCGATGTTCAACAAGGCGTGGGCATCCATGCTGGCAAACCAGCTCTTGAGCTCTTCGCCATAGATTCGAACCACGGCCGTCAGCGTGTCTGGTGGCAGGATGGACTCCAGAAAGCCGAAGCGGTTGAGCTTGACGATCCAGATCGACAGCCCCTCCTCGATCTGCACCAGCTGCGCCCGGATCGACTCCTCCAGCATGGCCTGATTGGGCATGCCGTAGCGAGGATGATGCGAGACCACGTCGCGCAACTGCGCCTCATACGCCAGACGCCGCTCCAGCTCCATGGTGTGCTCGGCCTGTGCACGCGCACGGTCCTGGCGGTCCATCTTCATGCGGTAGAACAAGGCGGCGGCCAGCGTCAGGGCCTTGATCACGCAGGCGTACATGCTGGCGACCCCGAACTGCCCGTGGTAGATGCCCAGCACCCCGACCGCGTTGATCACCAGCGCGGCCATCTGCACGGCCATGCCGAAGCACAACAGCCGCGCAACAGCCCCTTCATGCCAATGCCGCGCACAGATCCAGATCAAGGCGATCGGATAGATCACCGAGATGACCTGCACCAGCGCGCTGATCTTGGGTGCCAGGGTGGGCATCGCGATGGCAAACGACAGGATGAGGGTCGAGGACAAGGCAAGCGCCTTGATGATGCGGTCCTCCCACGCGGTGGGCTGAATGATCCAGCGGAACACCAGCGTCGCCGTGGAGATCCCGATCAGGATCCACATATAGGGCGGGATGTTGAACTCCGGATGGGTCGGCCAGAGCATCTGGTAGGCG
The DNA here is from genome assembly GCF_036279675.1 of Aquabacterium sp. Classification (GTDB taxonomy): domain Bacteria; phylum Pseudomonadota; class Gammaproteobacteria; order Burkholderiales; family Burkholderiaceae_C; genus Aquabacterium. The sequence goes on from NZ_DASUIS010000156.1 coordinate 59,101, forward strand.
TCGCCTTCCCTGCTCGCCGTGGCAGCCAGCACGGGCAGGATCTCGGCCACCATCAGGAAGGACAAGGGATTGCCATTGATGAAGGCCAACACGATCGACACCAGCAAGGTGAAGCCGAGTGCGCCATAGCACAGCGCCCGCGAGAACGCCGTCTCCCTCTCCAGCACCGCATAGTTGTCCGGCGTCCAGTACTGGAAGGTCGCCGCCGTCGAACCGTTGTTGCGCATCAGGCAGGTCAGCGTCAGGCTGCTGCGCGGATAGATGTTGACCGGCAGGATCACGCCGGGGTATTTGATGGGGCGCGCGTCAAAGGGACGGTGGTCGCCCAGCCGGTACACGATGGATTCGCTGCCATCCGAATCAACGAAGCAATCAACGTAGTCGGTATAGGGCTCGGTCACCACGACCCATCCGAGGATGGGGCTCTCCGAGCTGTTCTGGAGCACCGTGCGAGCCCATACACCCTTGTGCTCGAAGCCGATGGTGCGCACGCCATGGCGCTGTGCCTGCCACGCCAGGTTGTCGGCAGGAGGGTGTGCAGGCCCGGCTTCAGTCGGCGGGTCGGTGGCCACCAGGGTGGCCATGTCCAGCCACTCCCCCTGCCCGGGCGCTGTCGAGATGTCGAACGCTGGCCGGCCGGCCTGCACGGGCGCGGCAAGCAGCAGGACGGACAGCAGCAGAAAGGACTTCAGCAGTGACTTCACGCAGCAAGGGGCCCAGCAGGCCACCAGATTTCGGTAAACAGGACACTTGACCTCTGTCTATCGGTTGCTGCGGTGCAATCTTGAATCAGCTGTCGTCTTCAGATGCCAGGCCAGGCTCCCCTGGCAACAGGGCTTGGGCCTGGGATTCGGGCATGGCTTCCACCTGCTTGAGCGCGCGGCCCATCACACGGGTGCGGGTTTCAACAGACGAAATGGTGTTGCTGGCCTCTTCCAGCTTCTTGCGTGTCTTGGCCAGCACGTCGCC
>NZ_DASUIS010000157.1:0-40353 GCF_036279675.1 Aquabacterium sp.
GATCACGAGCGCGTCCGCATCGACGAGGTTGGCGACCAGCGCGCCCAGCGTATCGTTGTCGCCGAACTTGATCTCGTCGTTGACGACCGTGTCGTTCTCGTTGATCACCGGCAGCACGTTCAGCGCCAGCAGCGTCAACAGCGTCGAACGCGCGTTCAGGTAGCGTTCACGGTCGGCGAGGTCGGCATGCGTCAACAGCACCTGGGCGCTGCCCATGCCGTGCTCGCGCAGCTTGGTTTCATACATCTGCGCCAGGCCCATCTGGCCCACCGCGGCAGCGGCCTGCAGCGCATGGATCTCATGCGGGCGCGTGGCCCAGCCCAGGCGCTTCATGCCCTCGGCAATGGCCCCGCTGGACACCATGATGACTTCACGCCCGTCAGCAGCCAGCGCCGCCATCTGGCGACACCAGGTGCCAATGGCATCAGCGTCCACACCCTTGCCTTCGTTGGTGACCAGGCTGGACCCCACCTTGACCACTATGCGGCGGGCGCTCTTCAACACATCGTTCATGGGCAGACTCGGGCGTTCTTCATCAGGTGGCCAATGGCGTGCTCATTGGCCGAATGGGATCAACGGGCAGACTTCCTGGCTGCGGCCTTCTTGGCGACCACTTTCTTGGCAGCCACTTTCTTGGCAGCCACTTTCTTGGCAGCCACCTTCTTGACGGGCGCTGCCTTCTTGCTGGCCACCTTCTTCACGACAGCCTTCACGGCCGCCTTCCTGGCCACCACCTTCTTGGCGGCGACAGGCTTTTTCACAGCAACCTTCTTCACGGCGACCTTCTTGGCTGCCACCGTCTTCACCGCCGCCTTCTTGGCTGCCACCTTTTTGGCGGCAGCCTTCTTCTCCGCAGGCTTGGTGGCCACCACGTTCTTGACCGCGGCCTTCTTCGCAACCTTCTTCGCAACCTTCTTCGCAACCTTCTTCGCGGCCTTCTTCGCGGCCTTCTTGACCGGCGCCACCTTGCTCGTCACCTTCCTGGCGGCAACGGCTTTTTTGGCTGGCGCCTTCTTGGCTGCCGGCTTCTTGGCAGCAGCCTTTTTCGGGGCCGACTTCTTCGATGCAGCGTCGTCTTCCGCCTTCTTGGGCTTGATCAACGCCTCCAGATCGTCGTCATAGCTCAAGCCGGCCTTGGCCATCAGATCGCTCGCCATCGGCAGGCTGGATTCGACATCGAAACGGATGTCGGACTCAACGTGGTGCTCCTGCATGGAGGCCACGTGCTGGTAGATGGTCTGAACGAGCTGCTCGCAGCCCTGGCGGGTCAGCGCGGAGATCTGGAAGACAGGGCCCTTCCAGCCGTAGCGGCGCACGAAGTCCAGCACCTTCTTCGTGCGGTCTTCGGGCTGGATCATGTCCAGCTTGTTGAGCACCAACCAGCGCGGCTTGTCGTACAGGGCCTGGTCGTAGATCTTGAGTTCGTTGACGATGGCGCGAGCCTGTTGCACAGGATCGGTGTCGTCGAAGGGTGCCAGATCGATCACGTGCAGCAGCACGCGGGTACGCTGCAGGTGACGCAGGAAGTAGTGCCCCAGGCCAGCGCCTTCCGACGCGCCCTCGATCAGGCCTGGAATGTCGGCGACCACGAAGCTCTTCTCAGGCCCCACGCGCACCACACCCAGGTTGGGGTGCAGGGTCGTGAAAGGGTAATCCGCGATCTTGGGGCGGGCGTTCGAGATCGCCGCGATCAGGGTGGACTTGCCGGCATTGGGCATGCCCAGCAGCCCCACGTCAGCCAGCACACGCAGCTCCAGCTTGATCTTGAAGGCCTCGCCGGGCCAGCCAGGCGTCTTCTTCTTGGGCGCGCGGTTGGTGCTGCTCTTGTAGTGCATGTTGCCAAAACCGCCATCGCCGCCCTTGGCCAGCATGCGCTGCTCGCCGTGCTCGAGCAGCTCCATCATCACCTCGCCGGTTTCGGCATTGCGGATGATGGTGCCCACGGGCATGCGCAGGATGATGTCGTCAGCCGCATGGCCGAACTGATCGGAGCCACGCCCCGCCTCGCCATTGCGCGCTTCGTGGCGACGGGCGTAACGGTAGTCGATCAGCGTGTTGATATTGCGGTCTGCCACCACATAGACATGCCCGCCTCGCCCGCCGTCGCCGCCATTGGGGCCACCGAAGGGGATGAACTTCTCGCGACGGAAGCTGATGCAACCGGCGCCGCCATTACCAGCGGCCACATCAATGGTGGCTTCATCAACGAATTTCATGAGACAGGTGTCCTTGGAATGGGAGCGAGACGGTGATTATCCCGTCTGGCGAGCCCGATCTGCACCGCGTTGTCACGCAGGCCGATCAAGGCGGAAAAAGAAGTGACCAGAAGGAAACGACAAGAATGACAAAAGCCCCGGTGTGCCGGGGCTTTGGTTTGGCTTGCCGCCCAGCCTGAGCCAGACGGCAGCCTGAGGACCGGCCAGAAGCCGATCAGAGACCGATCAAACCGGCGTGACGATGACCGTCTTGCGGTTGAGCGAACCCTTCGTGGCGAAGGACACGGTGCCATCAACCAGCGCAAACAGGGTGTGGTCGCGGCCCATGCCGACGTTGGTACCAGCGTGGAAGCGGGTGCCGCGTTGACGGACGATGATCGAGCCAGCGGAGATCACTTGACCGCCGAAGGCCTTGACGCCCAGCATCTTTGGTTGTGAGTCACGGCCGTTCCGCGTGGAACCGCCGCCTTTTTTCTGTGCCATGGATTTACTCCTTGGTGGGGCTAGAGGTTAGACGAAGCAGCGCAATCAGACGTTCACGGAGCTGATTTGCAGCTCGGTGTAGTTCTGACGGTGACCTTGACGCTTCTGGTAGTGCTTGCGACGGCGCATCTTGAAGATGCGGACCTTGTCGTGACGACCTTGCGACAGGACAGTTGCTTTGACAGTTGCGCCAGCCACCAGGGGCGTGCCAACCTTCAGTTCAGCGCCGGAGCCGACTGCCAGAACCTGGTCGATCACGATTTCTTGGCCAACGTCCGCAGCAATCTGTTCTACTTTAATTTTTTCGCCAACAGCAACCTTGTATTGTTTGCCGCCGGTTTTTATGACCGCGTATGACATGTGGAGACCTTTCAGGAAAAGAACTCTCCGCCTCTTTTACAAAGCGAAGCTCTCCACTCTAGCACGATCTCTCTGCAATGTAAAGGGGCGATCAGGCCCGACCATCTCCGCTGCCGACACGGCGGGAGCCAGTTGCATGTTGGCCGACACCGGGAAGCTGGCGTCATACAGCCCGCCCTGGGCGGCACCCGGGCCACCGTCGGCACCGTCTGCCTGCCCCCAGCCGAAGAAGCGCTGCACCTCCTCGCGCTTGGCCAGGGCATCGGTGAAGCCCAGGTGGATCAGTTCGCGGGTGAAGGACGATTCGAACAACAGGTAGCTGGCCAGGGCGGAGCCACGCGCCGTCTTGCCGCGCCCGTACACACCCACGGCCCGCAACATCGCCCGCACGGCAGGCGGCAACGCCCAGAGATGGCGGGCAGCGATGTCGTCGATGCGCTGGCTGGGCGCAATGACCAGAATGTCCACCGGGCGCAGGGCCGACTGGGCACGCGCCTCGGGCGTCAGCAGGCCGAGGGTCTTGTTGATGCGCTGCATGCGCTCGATGTCCACCGCCAGTGCATCCAGGAAGATGCTGGACATGGCGTGGCCGGCGATCTGCGCCAGGTTCGGGTACTCGACCACCGTCTCCCGGGGTGCCGGCGGCTCGTGCAGACGCCCCGCCCCGATCACCAGGATGCGGTCGGCGCCCAGGTGGATGGCCGGTGAAATCGGCGCAGCCTGGCGCATGGAGCCGTCACCCAGGTAGTGCGGCCGCCCATCCACATGCAGCTTGACGGCCGGGAAGACGAACGGGATGGCCGACGAAGCCATCAGGTGATCCATCGTGAGCCGGTCCTTGACGCTGATGCGCTGGGAACGCGCCCAGGGTTGAACGTCGTGAACGGTGTCGTAGAAGGTGACGTGCTCACCCGTGGTGTAGCTGGACGCCGAGAGCGCCACTGCGTCCAGATGCCCCTCCGCCATCAACTGGGGCAAGCGGTCCACATTGAACAGGGAGGGCAGGAATTCGCGCAGCGGATCGTTGTTCAGCAGCGAACGGGGGCGCGCCTTGCGCCATCTGGCCAGCGCCCAGCCCAGCGAAAACAGGGTCAGCCATTGCGCCCCGGAGCGAATCACCCCCAGGGAGTCGGCACGGTAGACCTGCTCGGCCCTGAAATCGCGCCAGACCTCGACCATGGCCCGCACTGCGAGATCGTAGTGATCGGCCTGACAAGCCAGGGCGAGGCCATTGATGGCGCCAGCCGAGGTCCCGCTGATGATCTGAAATGGGTTACCCCGCCGCCCTTCCCCGCTTTCACGGCGGATCAGTTGCAGCGCTTGCAGCACACCGACCTGGTAGGCGGCGCGCGCGCCACCACCAGTCAGGATCAGGGCAGTCTTTCCAGGCAGGCTCATGGCCCTATATCGGCCATATTTGGCATTCATTGATGCCCCCCATACACGTATTAACCCCAGAAAAGGGCCGCAGATCCGCCAGGTTCCGCCGTCAAGGCCGCCAGCGCATCAAGGTTGACTTGCCAAACAGGCTTTCGACCAGGTCCACCACCAGCTCCGCGGTACGGTTCTGCACGTCACGCGCCGGGTTGAGTTCGACCACATCCACCGAAGCCAGACGGCCCGTGTCGGCGATCATTTCCATGCACAACTGCGCTTCACGGTAGGAGGGGCCACCTCGCACGGGCGTGCCCACACCGGGTGCGATATCGGGATCGAGGTAATCCACATCGAAACTCAGATGCAGGTGGGTGCGCTCGTCCACGCCCATCAGGGCTTGCTGCATGACGGCACGCATGCCATGCTCGTCCAGGTGCCGCATGTCGAAGACTTCCAGCCCCTGGGCATGCACGAACCGTCGCTCGAGCGGGTCCACACTGCGCACACCGATCAGGCGAATGTGCTCGGATGACAAGGCCGGCGGGCCTGCCTCAGCTTCACCCCAGGCGCCAGCCAGCTTCAGCAGGCTGGCCGGGCCATGGCCGCACAACACCGCCACGGGCATGCCATGGATGTTGCCGCTGGGGGTGATGTCGCTGGTGTTGAAATCGGCGTGGGCATCCAGCCAGATCACGCGAAGGTGCTTGCCCTGCTGACGGCAGTGAGCCGCCACAGCACCGATGGAACCAATGGCCAGGCTGTGGTCGCCGCCCAGCAGCATGGGTATCTCACCGTCATGCAGGGCCGCTGATACCGCCTCGAACACCGCCTGATTCCAGGCCAGCGATTCAGGCAGATGGCGATGCCCGTCCGTGGGCGGCTGCCAGGGATTGGGTGGCCCCTGCACATTGCCAGCGTCGTGAACCTGCAAGCCCAGCCTCGACAAGGCTTCGGGCAGCCCCGCCACGCGCAAGGCCTCCGGCCCCAGCGACGCGCCACGCATGCTTGCACCGATATCGGTGGGAGCACCGATCAATCTCAGCCGGGTAACGGGGAGGATGGCGTCGGTGCTCATGGTGTGCTGCCGTGTTTACCAGCCGCAGGCGATATCGTCGTCCGGCTTGCCCAGGCCGTAGACCTGCTGCAAGGTGCCCCAGGCCTCGTCGGCAGTCTCGACGTAGTGGAACAGCTTGAGGTCTTCCGGGCTGATCATGCCGGTGTCCACCAGGTGATCGAAGTTGATCAGCTTGGTCCAGAAATCGCGCCCGAACAGCAGGATGGGGCGCTTGCGGCACTTGCCGGTCTGGATCAGGGTGAGCGTCTCGAACAGCTCGTCGAGGGTGCCGAAACCACCGGGGAAGCACACCAGCGCCACCGAGCGCATCAGGAAGTGCATCTTGCGCAGTGCGAAGTAGTGGAACTGGAAGCACAGACGCGGCGTGATGTAGGGGTTGGGCTCCTGCTCGTGGGGCAACACGATGTTCAGACCCAGGCTCTTGCCGCCCACTTCAAAAGCACCACGGTTGCCTGCCTCCATCACACCGGGGCCACCACCGGTGACCACGTAGATCGGGTTCTGCAACTGCGCGGAGTTCTCGGTCACCAGGCTGGCAAAGGCGCGCGCCTCTTCGTAGTAACGCGACATGTCGACCTGGCGCTGCGCCGCACGAATGGCCTGATCACGCGCCGGGCCATCAGGCAGCTCCTGTGCCTCCTGCAGCCTGGCCTGGGAGACTTCGGCCGGCAGGATGCGCGCGCTGCCAAACACCACGATGGTGGACTCGATGCCCTCTTCGCGCTGGATCATCTCCGGCTTGAGCAGCTCGAGCTGCATGCGCACCGGGCGCAGATCGGGGTGCAGCAGGAAGTCCTGATCGGCAAACGCCAGGTCGTAGCTGCTGTCGGGGCCCGAGTACAGCGATGGTTTGACCGCGCTGGCGGCATTGACATCCTGACCAGCAGTCGGGAAGTTGCGCTCGAGCAGCTCTTTGGGGTTGTTCATGTTCTACGGTCCTGCGCTAGGGCTGCACCGCCTGCAAAGGGAGCGGCGCTTGTTGTCAGTATGCAGCCGAGGCGACGTGTCGTGCCGTCAAAAAAGCCTGTCAAGGCGTGGGAGTTGCAGCGTCGTCGCAACGCTGCCTTGCTCAAACAGCCGCCGACCCGCTGCCACACACGGGGCACGCAGCCTGACGGCGTGCGCGCATCTCGGTCCAGGCCCAGCTTCGGCCATCCAGCATGAGCAGGCGCCCGGCCAGGCTGTCGTGCCCGGCCCAGGGCGACATCGGCGAAGACTGCAGCAGCAGCTTGATGGCCTCACCCGCCTGCATCACCCCCATCATGCCCACCACAGGCGCGAACACACCGAGCATGGCGCAACGCGTCTCTTCCGGTGGCGCATCTGGCGGGAACAGACAGGCGTAGCAGGGGCTGGTGGGTATGCGCGGGTCGAACACGCTGATCTGGCCATCAAAGCGCACGGCCGAGGCCGACACCAGCGGCACGCCACATTCGCGGCTGACACGGTTGATCAGCTGGCGAATGGCGAATCGGTCGGTGCAATCGAGCACCACCTGGGCCTGAGGCACCCACTCGCGCAGCAAGGCCTCATCGGCAGCCTGGGCGATGGCATGAACCTGCACGCCAGGATTGAGTTGCGACATCGCCAGCTCGGCGGACAGCACCTTGGCCTGCCCGACACGCTCGGTCGTGTGCGCGATCTGGCGCTGGAGGTTGGTGATGTCGACCGTGTCCGGATCGACCACGGTGATGCGCCCGACCCCGGCCGAAGCCAGGTACAACAAGGCCGGGGCACCCAGACCACCGGCACCGATCACCAGGGCATGGGAGGCGAGCAACTGGTCCTGCGCTTCTTCCGACCACTCATCCAGCAGGAGGTGGCGGCTGTAGCGCAGGCGCTGATCGTCGTCCAAGGCCTGGATCAGTTCTTGTTGTCTTCGGGCTTGCGCTCGGTCATGGTCTTGGAGGCCACGACGGGCTTGTTCTGCAGCTTGTTGAGGGCCTGCTGCAGGGGGAAGTCTTCGGGGCTGCCGAATTCAGCCAGCTTGGGTGCTTCACCCTTCTTGGCATTGGCTTCCTCGATCTTCTTGATGGCCTCCTCGCGCGCCTTCTCGCGGGCCGCATCCTTCACCTCGGCGCCCTGGCCGCTGGTGATGTGCTTTTCCAGATCGGCTTCGCGCACACGCAGGGCAGAGTACACGTTGCCATCGGCGCTTTCATCGACCATCACGTCGGGCACGATGCCCTTGGCCTGGATCGAACGGCCGCTGGGCGTGTAATAACGGGCTGTGGTGATCTTCAAGGCGGTGTCAGCCGTCAGTGGGCGCACGGTCTGCACCGAGCCCTTGCCGAAAGTCTGGCCACCCATCAGAACGGCACGCTTGTGATCCTGCAGGGCACCGGACACGATTTCACTGGCAGACGCCGAGCCTTCGTTGACCAGCACCACCAGCGGCACCGTCTTGATGGCGGCAGGCAGCTTGGCCAGAGGGTCATTGCCATAAGGACCACCGTAATCGCTCGGCCGCGCACGGAATTCCTTCTTGGAGTCAGCCAGCTGGCCATTGGTGCTCACCACCAGCACGTCCTTGGGCAGGAAGGCGGCGGACACGGCGATCGCGCCCTCCAGGTAGCCACCCGGGTCATTGCGCAGATCCAGCACGAGACCCTTCATCTTGGGCTCGTCCTTGAACAGCTTGTCCACCTTGGTGACGAAGTCTTCAACCGTGCGCTCCTGGAACTGGGAGATGCGCACCCAGCCGTAACCGGGCTCCACGATCTTGGTTCGCACGCTTTGAACGTGGATTTCCTCGCGGACGATCGTCACCGGGAAGTTACGGCTTTCGGACTTGCGATAGATGTTGAGCACGACCTTGGTATTGGGGTCGCCGCGCATGCGCTTGACCGCCTGATCCATGGTCAGGCCCTTGACCGCGGTGTCGTCGATCTTGGTGATCAGGTCGCCCGTCTTGATGCCGGCGCGGAAAGCAGGCGAGCCCTCGATGGGCGAGACGACCTTGACCAGGCCGTCTTCCATGCCGATTTCAATGCCCACCCCGACAAACTTGCCGGATGTGCTTTCTCGGAATTCCTTGAAGCCGACCTTGTCGAGGTAGACCGAGTGCGGATCCAGACCGGCAGCCATGCCGCTGATCGCATCACCGATGAGCTTCTTCTCATCCACCGGCTCGACATAGTCGGACTTGATCAGGCCAAAGGCCCGGGCAAGCTGGGCCATGTCCTCCATCGGGAGCGGCACCATGGAACTGCGGGCCGTAGCCCCGAATTGCATGGTGGTCAGGCCACCGGCCAGCGCACCCAGCGCGACCCAGCCTGCGATCTTCAATTTGGAAGTCATGGCGTTGATTTGCCTTTTTGAACCACAGCGACACAGGTTGCTCAGCCCAACCTGCCTGATGACCGGTCAGTATAGGACCGCACAGCCCTGCTCAGAGGGCAATAAGCGCGCAGTTCCCCCTCTGATGAGCGGATTGACGCCATTTTCCGGCGCCCAAGCGGGCATTGCCCCAGGCCATGTCGCGCAAAGGTGACGACCGAGGGGCCGCAAAAGCCCCCTCGGTACACCCTGCCCCTCAGGGAGCGGGCTTGGTCTCAACCGGTGCGAAATCGACCGGCACCCAGCTGTAGCTGTTCTTGCCCTCGGCGCGCACATGACCGATACCGGGGAACGGCAAATGCGCTCCGGCCACCAGCAAGGTTTCCTTGGCCGTCCAGTTCAGCAGATGCATGCGCGTGGCCAGGGCCTTGGCCTGATCGCTGTCGAACTCGATGGTGACCTTGGGCTGCGGGAACTGCACGGCCGCGTTGTGCACCACATCGCCCCAGACCAGCAGCTTCTGGCCCTTGGACTCCAGCAGATAACCCGTGTGACCAGGCGTGTGGCCATGCTCGGACACGGGCTTGATGCCGGGCTGGATCTCGGCCTCGCCTTCAAAGGTCGTGAAGTGACCGGCCTTGATGTAGGGCGCCGTGGCGTCCTGTGGGGCCTTGAAGAACATCTTCGAGGCCTCGGGGGCCTTGGCCAGGCTCACCGGGCTCAGCCAGAAATCGGCATCGGCCTTGGCGGCATAGACCTGCGCATTGGGAAAAGCGACCTGCCCTTCGGGCGTCAGCAGGCCACCCACGTGGTCACCGTGGAGGTGAGTCAGCAAGATGGTGTCCACCTGAGCGGGGTCATAGCCAGCCGCTTTCAGATTGGCCAGCACATGGCCCAGCGTGGGGCCGAATACCTTGGCCGCGCCGGTGTCGACCAGCACCAGCTTCTTGCCTGTATTGACCAGGAAGGCGATCACCGCCGTGGGCGTGGGGTTGGTGCGAAACATGCGGGCCAGCAGCTTCTGGGTTTGCTCAGGCGTGGTGTTCTTGAGCAGCTTGGTGTCGAGGTTGATCTGACCGTCGTACAAGGCCGTCACCTCGAATGCGCCGATCATCTGGCGGTAGTAGCCGGGCACCTGCGTGAGCACCTGAGGTGCTTCGGCGTGCGCGGCAGGCAAGGCGCCGAGCGTCGCGAGGGTGAAGGCAAGGGGGGCGAGCCAGCGGGGCGTGCGAATCATCTGCTTTTCTCCTGGGTGGTCTGGGTGCAACGATGGGTACTGCCTGACACCAAAGTCTAGGGGGGATGAGGGACTCTTTGCCGCACCCACCATGAATACCCACGCCAAAGGGCAGCCCACCAATGCTAAGGTGTGCAGAAAAAATGCCACCAGCCTTTCCGTCCCAAGGATCCCGTCCATGAGCCAGCGCTCCCCCCTGTCATCGTTGACGATCAGGGGCCTCATCACATGGCTGAGCTACAGCGTCACCGGCTTGCTGGCTGTGTCCCTGTCCGCCCCGCACGAGCGTGTGTCCCCGCTGTATCTGCCAGCCGGGTTGGCACTGGCGTTTCTGATGGGCTGGGGGCCGGGGATGCTCCTGCCCATCGGCCTGGGGGCGGCCGCGGTAATCCTGTTCAGCGCGCTGCCAGACCTGCACACCGCGCCCTGGCAATCCATCCTGAGCATGGCCTTGATCGGCGGGGCCGGCGCCAGCATGCAGGCCTGGGTCGCGTGGCGCTTGACCCAATCGCCCGATCGTCGGCCGCTCACGCTGGAGCGCCCCTTTGACATCGGCCGCTTCCTGTTGCTCGCGGGCCCCGTAGCCTGCCTGGTCAATGCCACCATCTCGATCGGTGCGCGCACCGCGCTGGGGCTGATGCCGACCGCCGTGGCGCCGCAAGCCTTTCTGGGCTGGTGGACGGGCGACACGCTGGGCGTGCTGGTCGGCGCGCCCATGATGCTGACGCTGGTGGGACAACCTGCCGCACTGTGGCGGGCACGACGCCAGCCCGTGGGCATTCCTCTGCTGATTGCCACGGTCTTGCTGGCGCTCGGCGTGCGCGAGGTTCAGGTCTGGGCGCAGGAACGCGAGACCGCCGTGTTTGAACAGGATGTACTGGCCACCACCAATGCGGTCAACCTGCGTCTCAACGGTTATCGCGACGCACTGGCCGCGCTGTCAGGCGTCTTCCAGGCTTCCGAGCAGGTGACGCGCGACGAGTTCGCCAAGGCCGCGCGTTACTGGATCGGCTCGCTCAAGGGCATACAGGCCGCCGGCTGGGATGAACGCCTGTATGCGCCCGACCTGCCTCTCTTCGAAGCGCAACAACAGCGTGAGGGGCTCACCAGCTACAAGGTGTTCGACACACACAAGCGCCTGCCCCCGACGGGCAACGAGCTGGCCGTCGTGCGTTACATCGAACCCCGCGCAGGCAATGAAGCGGCGCTGGGCTACAACGCCCTGTCCACGGATGCCACACGCGAAGCCTACGAGCAGGCACGCCGTGAAGACCGCGTGATGGCCACACGGGGCTTCAGGCTGATGCAGGAACGCGGCCAGCAAACCGGCATCGTGATCTACCAGCCCGTGTTCAAGGGATCCCCCTTCACGCCGCAGACCCGGGTACAGGCCAACACGGGTGCGGTGTTCCTGGCTCTGCGCATGGACGACGCCATCAACGCCATGCTGCAAGGCCACCCCGCCTATCTGGAAGCCTGCATGCAGGACGTCAGCGCACCCGGCCACCCCCTGCTGGGCGGCACGGCGGCTTGCCGTGACGACAAATGGCGTCAACTCAGCGCTCACCGCACGCAGATCCCGATCGAGTTCGCAGGCAGGCAGTGGCAATTGACCATGTGGAGCGCCGGGCCTGTGCCCGTGGTGGGGCGAGGCATGACCTCGTGGCTGCTGGCCATCGGCGGCGTGTCCCTGGCTGCGGCGCTGGGCGCCTTGCTGCTGGTGATGACCGGGCACACCAGCCGCATCGAAGCCGCCATGGAAGAGGCGCGCGCCCAGCGCAGCGCGGCCGAACTCGCCAACCAGGCCAAGAGCGACTTCCTGTCGCGCATGAGCCATGAGTTGCGCACGCCGCTCAATGCCGTGCTGGGTTTTGCGCAGGTGATGTCGCTGGACCAGCGCGAACCCCTCCCCCCCACGCAACGCCAGCGCGTCGAACAGATCCAGCAAGCCGGCTGGCACCTGCTCGACATGATCGACGATGTGCTGGACATCTCGCGCATCGACATGGGCACGCTCAAGCTGCAGGCCCAGTCGCTGCGCATCCGCGACGAACTGAGCCTGGCGCTCAAGCTGCTGCAGGAAGATGCAGACAAGAACGGCGTGACCTTGTCCATCCAGCCCGACATCCCGCCCGAATGGGGTGTGATGGCCGATGCCGCCCGCCTGCGTCAGATCCTCGCGCACCTGCTGAGCAATGGCATCAAGTTCAACCAGCGGGATGGCAAGGTGTCCATCACCGTGGCGCAAGGCCGCGCCGAGGACAACAGCGCTCGCCTGCTCATCACCGTGCACGACACCGGCATGGGCATGAACGAGCAGCAGCTGTCGCAGCTCTTCCAGCCCTTCAACCGCCTGGGGCGTGAACAAGGGCCGACGAGCGGCACCGGTATTGGCCTGGTCATCAGCCGCCACCTGGCCCTGCTGATGGGCGGCCAGCTTGACGTGCACAGCGCGGAGGGGCAAGGCTCGACCTTCACCTTGTCGCTGCCCGCCGTGACCATGCAGCCCAAGGAAGTCAGCGCCACGCGCGTGCGGGCCCACAAGACCACGACGGGTGGCACACCGGAGCCTCGCCACGTGCTCTACGTGGAGGACAACCTCGCCAACAGCGAAGTGATCCGCTCGGCCTTGGCCGCACGCCCCTGGATCACCGTGACCGTGGCGCCCACCACGGAAGAAGGCCTGGCCGTGCTGCACAACCGCCTGCGCGGCAGCAAGCCCGACCTGATCCTGCTGGATGTGCACCTGCCCGACGCCTCCGGTCAGGAGTTGCTCAAGCTCATCAAGGCCAACCCGGATACCGTGGACATCCCGGTGATCATGATCTCGGCCGACGCCATGCCCGAGCAGATCGATGCAGCCTTGAGCGCCGGTGCCGCCTGTTACCTGACCAAACCGGTGCAGTTGTCCGAACTGCTGCGCCAGGTCGACGAACTGATGCCTGACTGAAGCCTCACCCCAGTCTGAGACTGAGCCCGAACCTCAGCGAGGCGCGTACTCCGGCACCAGCTCGTGCAGGCGGGCCCGCAAGGTGGGTGGCGCGCTGGCGGCCTCATCCCCGGCCAGCACCATCAGCCGCTCGATCCAGTCAGGCGGCAGTTCACCGCGCAGTTGTGCCAGACGCAAACGAGGGTGCGGCGTGGGCAAGGTGGTGTCGGCATCGGCCAGCAGTTCTTCGTAGAGCTTCTCGCCGGGGCGCAAGCCACTGAAGACGATGGGGATCTCGGCTTCGGTGTGGCCACTGAGGCGGATCAACTCGCGGGCCAGATCAGCGATCTTCACCGACTTGCCCATGTCCATCACGAAGACCTGGCCGGTCTCGGCCAATGCCGCTGCCTGCAGCACCAGTTGTGCCGCCTCGGGAATGGTCATGAAGTAGCGCGTGATCTCGGGGTGCGTGACCGTGACCGGCCCCCCCTTGGCAATCTGCTCCTTGAACTTGGGGATCACGCTGCCGCTCGACCCCAGCACATTGCCGAAGCGCACGGCCATGAAGCGCGTGCCCGAGCCCTTGCCGGCCCAATGCGAGACCACCATCTCGGCCGCCCGTTTGGTGGCGCCCATGACATTGGTCGGGTTCACGGCCTTGTCGGTCGAGATCAGCACGAAACGCTTGGCGCCCGATTCCGCGGCCGCCTGCGCCACCTGATAGGTGCCCAGGGTGTTGTTGCGCAGCGCGATCCAGGCGTTGTCGTCTTCCATCAAGGGCACGTGCTTGTAAGCAGCGGCATGGAAGACCAGATCCGGCTGATGCGATTGCATGGCGCGACGCAAGGCACCGAGATCCTTGACATCCCCCACCAGACGCACGAGCGGCAGGTGCGGGAAGCGCTCGCCCAGATCCTGCTCGACCTGGTACAGCGCAAACTCGCTGAGCTCGAACAGCACCAGGCGGCTGGGGCCGAATCGCGCGATCTGGCGACACAGCTCGGAACCGATCGACCCGCCTGCCCCCGTGATCATCACGGTCTGCCCGCTGATCAGATCCGACACGGCGCTCTCGTCGAGCTTGACGGGCTCGCGACCCAGCACGTCTTCGGGCTCGATGTCGCGCACGCGGTCGATGCGAGAGCGGCCTTCACGCAACTCGTCGGCGGAAGGCACCGTCACCACAGGCAAGCCCGTGGCTGCGGCCAGATCCAGCGCCCGTTTGCGCTGCGCATTGGAGGCTGAAGGCATGGCCAGAATCAGGTGGGTGACGTCGTCGAGCATGCCCGAATCCGCCAGCAGATCCAGCCCGCCCCAGACCGTCACGCCCGAGATGCTGGAGCCGTGCTTGCGTGGGTCGTCATCCAGCAGGCCCACCACCGTCCAGCCACGGTGCTGGATGCCGGCGATCAACAACTTGGCGGCGGCCCCTGCCCCGAGGACCAAAGCATGCTGCCCGGTTGGCTGGCGCCCGGCCCGGCGTGCGCGCGACGACTCGCTGAGCATGCGCACCGTCATGCGGGCCAGCGCCATCATGATCAGGCTGAACACCGGATGCAGCGCCAGCACGGCACGCGGCACCTCCACCAGATGCGCCATGAGCACCACGACCGCACTGGCCAGGCCCGCGCCCAGGCAGACCCAACCCAGGCGGGTGATTTCATGGAAGCTGGTGTAGCGCCAGGTGGCCCGCGGCACGTCCAGCGCCCAGGACACCGCGCTGTAGACGGCGATCACGCCCAGCAGCACGGCACCGTCGTAGTCGGGTCGTTCGTGCAACCACCGCTCGACACCCATGCGAAACAGGTAGGTGGTGTGCCAGGCCAGCACGATCAGCACGGCATCGGCCAGCAGCACCACGGCCTGACGGCGTGGGCGAATGCGATCCAGAAAACGATTCAGAGAGGTCCAGAGCATGGCAGGGGCTGGCGGGGCAAAAAGGGCTCAACCCGCCATTGTGCCCTCGTCGGCCAGCACCGCGCTTGCCAGGCGTTCATGCTGATGAGCCTCCAGCTCGATGAAAGCGGTGATCATGCTGCGGTAAACGGCCTCCACCACCTCCGGCGGAGCGCCCATCTCGCGCGCATGGTTCAAAGCCTTGTCGATGACCTGGCGAACGCGATCAGGCGCCGCCACTTCGGCCTTGTTGCGTTTGAAGCGGGCCGCTTCGTGCACGTACCGGCCGCGTTCGGCCAACAGGCCCACCAGCATCACGTCGATCTGGTCTATGGCCGAACGCACGTCGGCCAGGGTGTCGCAAGGGGTCATGGTCATCTCCTGATCTGGGGTGAGGGACCGCCCTTTCAGGAGACTGGTGCTTCAGAAACACATGCACCAAAGAAAATGCCGCCTGAGGGGCGGCATGGGTTTCTACACACGTGTGAACGTCAAGCCGCCGGATGTGGGCAGCGCCACCAGGAGTTGGTCAGCAAGACGTGGTTGGTGCGCGTGTTCATGTTGGTCATCCTAACCTGAAGAAAGGACGGCTGTCCAGCGCACCAACGAGGCACCGCCCATCAAGGGCAGCGCAAGCCCTTGGCCAGCAGATCGTCACGATCGAGCACCCACATCGACCAGAGCTTGAGCTTCATGACCGGCGGTTGCCAGGCCAGCTCCGGATACGACTTGGTGACGTCGTGAGGCGCCATCACCGCCAGGCGCGGATGCTGGCACAACCAGGTCTGCCATTGGCTCTTGGGAACCAGCACCTTGGGCGCCAGCGTCGGGTTGAACTCACCCGCGTCGAACAACTCCTTGCGATCGTTGTCGTGCTTGGGCAGGTCCGGGTCATCCCAGTTGCTGATCACAGGGATGGGGCCAGGTTGCGCCAGATAGAACGGCAGGTCGTACACAAATTCATTGACGTAGACCAGCGGCACGCCTTGCTTGAGCAGAGGTTGCAACACCGGCAGAACCGGGCGAGAGGACTGCTCGTCGTACTTCACCGCCGCGCCGATCAGCACCAGGCACATCAGCGAAGCGGCCACGCCCCAGGCCTTGGGTGGCCAGGCCTTGGCGGACGGCCAACGCTGCATCAAGGTGTCTGCCACCAGGTAGGCCAGAGGGGGCAAGGCCGGGAGGATGTAGCCCGGCAGCTTCGACGCAGGAATGGAGAAGAACACCAGGATCACCACCATCCACACCCACGCCAGCCAGCGCAAGGCAGACCGGGATGCAACGGCTGGCGCCGTGGGCGCCTCACTCGAAGGCACCTGGCGCGGGCCCGGGCCCCAGACGCTCAGCAACCAGGCTGGCACCCAGGGCAACGTCAGCGCCACCATCAGCGGCAGGTAGTACCACCAGGCGTGCATGTTGTTGAAGCCCGTCTGCGTGAAGCGCTGGAAGTGCTGATAGATGAAGAAATAGTGGAAGAAATCGGGGTACAGGCGCTGCATGGCCACGAACCAGGGCGCGGCCACCAGGGCCAGCACGATCAGGCCTGGCAAGGACAGCAAACCCAGGATGGCGCGCCAGCGCCCCGTGAGCAGCAACCAGGCCACGATGACGGCACCAGGCAGCACCAGGCCGATCAGGCCTTTGGCCAGCAGCCCGAAGCCGGCCAGCGCATAGGCGCCCCACAGGGCAAGGCGGTAGGCCTGCCCCGCCTCGCGCGCCAGGACGGCATGGGCTGCCAGCACGATCGCGGCGGAAATACAGCCCGCCACCAGCATGTCCAGGTTGGCGTACTGCGCGCCACCGAACCAGAAAGGCTGCGTGACCAGCACCAGTGCGGACCAAGCCGCCACGCGCGCCCCACCCCACCGGCGCACCAGCAGGTACAGGCCCATCGCCCCCAGCCAGGCGCCAAACACCGAGGCCAGTCGCGCCGCCCACAGCGTCAGTCCGAAGGTTTTGAGCGACAGCGCCGTGAGCCAGTAAAACAGGGGCGGCTTGTGGAAGAACGGCAGGCCGTTGAGTGTCGGCGTCAGCCAGTCGCCACTGCGGATCATCTCCCACGCCACGCCGGCATAACGGCCCTCATCGGGCACCGCCAAGGGCCGCCACCAGGCTGTACAGAGCAGCCAGGCCAGCACAGCCAGCGCCACAGCCCAGGTCGGCCAGTTTGTCTTGGAAGCGTGCGTCACAAAAGAGCCCATTCGCAAAAGGAGGCGAGGCAGCCCGGTCAGACCGCCCGTGAAAGGCGCACAGTGTAACGAAGCCCGCTGGGGGCCACTCAGGCCAGGCTGCTCAGGCGCGCAATCCGGACACGGGCGTCGGCCAGCTGGCGCGCAAAGGCCTCACCAGTCAGCACGGCGTGCTCCATCTGGCGGGACGCGGCGATCACATCTGGCCAGGGTGGCGCGGCCTGCATGGCCACCGAGGGGTGGCACATCAGCAGATCGCCCCGAGGGCGCACCAGCTTGAGCCAGGCTTGCCAGCGCTGCAGGTAGGCCGAGCCATCGGCATCAAAAGGATAGACGCCCAGCAGGCGCTCGCTGCGGCGCAAGCCCAGCGCGGCCACGCCTCGGCCGATCACCGAGGCTCCCAGGGTGGCGATGATCGCCGCCTTGACCGTGTCCGACACGCTGATGCCGGCCAGCACGGCGCGCCATCCCGGCGAGCGGCATTGCCTCACCCAGGGCCTGGGCCCGGCCTGCCCGGCGGGATAGCGCCTGCGCAACACCTGCAGCAAGGCATCGCGGATCTGGGGCAACTGGTGTGCATGCTGGTGACCGTCGATGAAGTCCGGCGCCCTGCCCCAGACGGCCTCGAACCGGCCCCACTGGCGCTCGATCTCGGCCTCGAGTCGCGCAACATCGAGGCGGCGCAGGTAACAGGCCTGGATCAGCGCCCCCAGGGGCTGGCTCGGGCAGGCCGATTGGGCCTGCACATCCAGGGTTTCGGTGAAGTTCAGGTGCAGGCCCACATCAGCCACAACCTGATCCGGCACACCAACGGCCTCACGCAGGCGTGCGGCACCGCTGGCCCAACTGGGCCCATCCACCAGGCAACTGACGGCCGAAATGCGACGCAGGGCCAGCAGATCGAACACCGCCTGGTTCACGCCGTCATGCAGACCGAAATCGTCCACGCACACGGCCAGCAGCCGCTCAGGCTGGCTCGACACGGGCTCAGTCACCGGTATGACCCGGCGCCGACAAATCCAGGCCACGGCCCAGCGAGCGCTTCACCACATACAGCGGCCGGCCCTTCACCTCTTCAAAGATGCGAGCGATGTACTCACCCAGGATGCCCAAGCCGATCAGCTGGATGCCCACAAAGAAGGACAGCAGCACGATGATCGTGGTCCAGCCCGACACCTTGTTGCCGTAAATCAGGAAGTCGACGATCACGACGGCGCCGTAGATGAAGGCCATCAAGGCCATCACCATCCCGGCGATGCTGGCCACACGCAGCGGCCAGGTCGTGAAGGCGGTCAGCCCATCGATCGAAAAAGCGATGAGCTTGAGGGCGTTGTAGTTGGTCTTGCCCACGGCACGCTCTGCCGGCTCGTAAGGGATCGCCACGGACTTGAACCCCACCCAGGCGTACAGGCCCTTCATGAAGCGGTTGCGCTCGGGCAAGGCCAGGATGGCCTCGACCACGGCGCGGTCCATCAGGCGGAAATCACCGGCATCAGGCGGCACCCAGAAGCGTGACTTGGCATTGATCAGGCGGTAGAAGGCGCGCGTGCCGACCTGCTTGAACAGGCTTTCATCGTCACGGTTTTCACGCAGGGCATAGACCACATCGGCGCCAGCCTGCCATTGCTGGATCATCTCGGGGATGAAGCGTGGCGGGTGCTGCATGTCCGAGTCCATCAGGACCACGACGTCACCATTGGCGGCTTGCAGCCCGGCGGTCAGCGCGGCTTCCTTGCCGAAATTGCGTGAAAACTCGATGGCCCGGAAGCCCGGCTTGCGCGTCCACTCGTCGAACACGGCCGAGGTGTCGTCGCGGCTGCCGTCATTGACCAGCACCACTTCCCACTCTGTCGTGCACCCGTTCAGCTGCTCGGCCAGAATGGGCAACAGCAAACGCAGGTTGGCCGCTTCGTTGTAGCAGGGAATGACGCAGCTCAGGCGGGGCAGCTGGGCGCGGGCGCTGGAGGGGGTCGGTTTGGCAATCACGGTCATCCCGCGATTATCGCGGCTATCGAGCCGCATCTGGCGCCATCAGGAGGCCGACCCTTTTTGGGCGATTTGTCGTCGGCCTTGCCTGCCAGGTTCCCAACCAGAAAAGAACCCGGCCTGCTCTCACCACACGCGATTACTTGATGTTGGCTGCATCGTGGTTGCGATGGCGACGGTCATGGCGACGTTCCATGCGGTCGCGATGCAGATCGGTACGGTCCTTGGCGATGTCGTGCTTGTCTTCCTTGATTTCCTTGCGCTCGGCTTCACGGCGGGCTTCGAACTTTTCAGCTGCGGCCGTGTCTCCACGCTTGATGGCGGCCTCCTCGCGATGCTGAGCGATTTCGCGCTGCTTGCGGTCTACCGCCAGCTCCTTGTGGTCCTTGGCCAGGTCAACCTTGTCGGCACGGATGTCCTTGGTGTCCTGGCGGATCTCCTTGTTGTCCTGCTTGACCTGTTGCACCGCGCTGGCTGTGGGGCTGGCAGGTGCTGCGGGCACGCCTGTCTGGGCGAAAACAGGCAGCGCAAAAGCGGTCAACAGCGCAGCAGCAATCAGATTGGTTTTCATGGCAATGTCCTTTCAGCGTGGGTCGCGTTGTGAAGTTCGGTGTGCGATCCGTGTCGTATTCGTCGACGTTTCGCAGCGCCTTGACACCTACAACGCGGACTCGTTTCGGACTGTTGACGGGCCCTTTGCAAAGGGTTTGTAAAGAGCGCCTGGCTTTCTATTCACAATCCGCATATGACTGACGCCCATCCCCTCCCCCCGCTGCCCTCGATCGAGTTGGGCACCTACCGCCACTACAAGGGCAATCTCTACGACGTGCTGGGCGTGGCCCGACACAGCGAGACGCTGGAACCGCTCGTCGTCTACCGCCCGCAATATGGCGACCGCGCCCTGTGGGTCCGTCCCTGGGCCATGTTCCTTGAACAGGTCGAGGTCAATGGCGTGCATATGCCTCGGTTTGAACGGCTCTAGAGCGTGACGTGTCAATTTGTTTGAAACACTGCCGATACCGCTAAGGGCATAGCAGCCACTCAAACCCGGACACAGTTCACACCCGAGACCGCACGATGTACCTCATCCCGAAGGACACCATGGCCAGCAAGCTGGACCCTGCGTGGACCTTTCTCAGCGGTGTCGAACGGCACTTCGAGGAAGGCCCCGCGCAGGCGACGCGGCCTGGCGAGCGCGAACATGCGGTGGTGTTGCCGGTCCATCTGCACGACGGCCTGCCCGAGCGGCTGATGGCCGTCGGGCTGTTGATCGATGATCAGGAAGCCACCGATGTGGCCTGCTTCATGTTCGGGCTGCCCGTGACCGAGATCAGCACGGACGACGTGCGCGACGCCTGCATGGAGGCTTGCAATGTCCTGGGAGGCTGCCTGGTGATGAGCCACGACCAGGCGCATACCGTCGAGATCGGGCTGCCCAAGGAGTTACCGCTGGCTCAGTTCACGGAGTTGCAGCGGCATGCACGCGTGAGTGTGACTTTTTCGAGTGAAAGCGACGCCGGCAGGCGCATCGTGATCACGGTGTTTGACGCGATTGACCAACGTATCCTGGAGTCCTGACATGAATGTCGCAACACAGACGACACCTGAGGCCTTCCGATTTCTGATCGTCGATGACAGCCGAGCCATCCAGGCGATCATTCGCCGAGTGGTGGAATCCTGCGGCTATCCGGCGGTCGACATCCGCGTGGCCATCAATGGTGAGGCGGCACTCGACATGATCGGTGGCTTCAACCCTCATCTGGTCATCACGGACTGGCACATGCCCAAGATGTCCGGCCTGGAACTGCTGCAGACACTGCGCCAGCTCGGGCAGGCCAACGTCAAGGTCGGCCTGGTGACCACTGAAACCAGCCCGACCATGCTGGAAGAGGCCCGCCGCAACGGGGCCGTCTTCGTGATCAACAAGCCCTTCAAGGACACCGAGCTGATCTCGCATGTGCTGCACATCGTGCCGGCCGACGGCAGCGCCCCTGTGGAAGACAAGGTCGAAGAGGAAGAAGCGCCTCCGGGACTGGTGATCACCGAAGAGTGCAAGAAGCTGATCCAGTCGCTCATGAACGGCATTCCCTTTCGCTTGCTGGAGCAGGAGCCCCTGGTCTCGCATGCGCTGACATCGCAGAATCTGATTGGCCTGTATGGCGGACGCAGCAAGCCTGTGACCGCCATTGCCGTGCTCGACATGAACGCCGTGTGCATCCTGGGTGGCGGTGGATCCAAGCAGCCACCTGCGGCGGTGCGCCAGGCCATGCAGCAGGGTCAGGCCACGGAAGGCATGGTCAAACACGCCAGCCAGTTCATGCAGAACGCGGGCGCGTTGTTGCGCCTGGAGGCCGAGGTCGACCCCGTGCCGCTGTCACGCACCAGCATCGTCCCTCAGGGCTTCCAGAAGCTCAATGAACTGCTGATCAAGAACGGTGGCCGGGCCGACTTCCGCATCTCCGTGCCCGGGTACGGCGACGGCCGGTTCAGCTTCCTGGCCGTCTGACACCCGCAAGGAGCGAACGTATGCAGCTTGAAAGCGTCGCCGTCCTGTTTGTCTTCATTGGCAATGCGGCGGCCATCATCCTGCTGGCCTTCATGCTGTTTCGCATCCTCGGACAGACCGAGACCACCCACACGCTCATGCGTCAGGGCACGGATGAGCTGATGGGCGCCGCCAAACGCCTGCACGAGATGCTGTCCTCGGTGGACCGCCTCAGCGACCGGCTGCTTGATGCCAACAAGCAGGCCAGCCATGCCAACAGCCAGGCCATCAACATCTCTCAGGACAGCCTGCAGAAGATCGCGGCGCTGACCGATTCGCTGACGCGCGAAGGCATTGAAGAGCACGAAGGCATGATGGACGAGATGCGCGAGCTGCTCGAATCGCTGCAGCGCGTGGACCCCGATGGCTACACGGCCTGGCGCCAGGACAACCAGGGCAAGCTGGACCACACGCTGACCCAGCGCAGCCACCTGGCCACCGAACTGGAGCAAGTGAAGATCCGCCTGGACGAAGCCAACATCGTCATCAACGAACTGCGACGTGCCAACCGGCTGGCTGAAGCCTCTACCCAATCGGCCGAGGTGCTGCGCCAGAACATGGATCAGCAGCAGCAACTGCTCAACCGCGCCAAGGAGCGCGCTCAGAAGGCCGAAGCCACGGCCAATACGCTGACCCAGGAAGTGGAAAAGCTCCAGGCCGAGGTGGACCACGCACGCCACTCGGCCGAAAAGGACATCGAAGACCTGCGCTCGCAGATGGAGGCCATCACCCAGGAACGCACCATCCTGTTCAACCAGCTGGAAGAGCTGAAGAACACCATGAAGCGCACCCTGCTCGAGAAGGACTTCATCGAAGACAAACTGCTGGATCTGGACGAGGCACACCGCTCGTCTGTGGCGGACGACGCCAGCAGTGCCTCAGACACCAGCCCCGTCAGGGAACCCGCGAACTGAGGGCGCCGAGAGCACCACATCGCCCAGTGGCACGGCCACACAAGGCAGCACCCAGCCTTCGTCCTTTTCGTCCGGGCTCAGCCCCGGCCACTCTATGCGATAGCGGATCTGCCCCGCCTCCAGGCGACACATGCAGGCCCGACAGGTCCCGTTGCGACAGGAACGAGGCATGTTGATGCCGGCCGCCAGCGCGGCCTCCAGCAAGGACTGGCCCTCGTTCATCTCGCATGACAGGTGAGCGGGCTCGATGGTCAGCTTCATGGCATCACAGGCTCTCGAACAAGGGCAGCGAGTACGGCACGGCCGGCTCCTGGGCCCGCAAGGCTTCTTCGGGCTTGCACAGGGACTCCATCTTCACCCCCAGCAGGCGCAAGCGGCGATCCAGTGGCACGGACTTGAGGCAACGCCCGGCCCATTGCCGGATGACGGTCGCGTCTCGTGTGGGCGCGGGCATGGTCATGCTGCGGGTGACGATCTTGAAGTCGTCATAGCGCAGCTTCACGCCCACGGTGCGCCCCAGATAGTCCTTGCGCAACAGGTCCTGCGCCACTTGTTCGCACAGCTTCGTGAAGATGGGGCTCAGCGCCTCCCGGTCATCGCGCGGGTGCAGGTCACGTTCGAACGTGGTCTCGCGACTGAGGGACTTGGGTGCGCGCCAGGTCACGACCGGCCGCTCGTCTCGACCATGCGCCGCCGCATGCAGCCAGGCCCCGTAGTTGCTGCCGAAATGTTCAAGCAGCCAACCAGGATCGGCCTGCGCGAGTTGCCCGATCGTGTCGATGCCCAGTCGGGCCAGCTTTGCGCTGGCTTTGGGGCCGATGCCGTTGATGCGACTGGCAGGCAAGGGCCAGATGCGCGTGGGGATGTCCGGCGGCATCAGGACGGTGAGTCCGTCCGGCTTGTCCAGGTCGGAGCACAGTTTGGACAGCAGCTTGTTGGGCGTCACACCGATGGAGCAACTCAGGCCGGTGGCCTCGGTCACTGCCGCCTTGAGCCGCGCCGCCAGGGCCCGCACGCCGGCCAGATCGTCACCATCCACCGCGTCTTGCGCGCCGGGCACGTCCGTGAGGTCGATGTAGATTTCATCGATGCCACGGTCTTCGATCACCGGGGCCAGTTGGGCCACCGCGGCCTTGAAACGCCGTGAATAGGCCCGGTACTGGTCAAAGTCGACCGGCAGCAGCACGGCGTCCGGCGCCAGTGCCGCGGCCTTCATCAGCCCCATACCGGAATGCACGCCCAGTGCGCGCGCCGGGTAGGTCGCCGTGGTGATGACACCTCGGCCCGCGTAGTCGCGCAGATGCGAGAAACGCCGTTCACCGTTCTCCTGCGCCACAGGTTGATGGCGGCGCCCGCCACCGATGACAACCGCCTGCCCCTTCAATTCCGGATAGCGCAACAACTCGACGGACGCGTAAAACGCGTCCATGTCGAGATGGGCAATGAAACGACGGGCAGGCACAGTGACAAATGAGCGAGGCAATCCAGCGCCCATTCTGGACCGACTTGCGGCCCCTGTGCTCGCGAGGTGATCAGGCCTTGACGTCGAGGATGCTGCCCACCATCTGCTCCTGCGTCTGGATGGTCTTCAGATTGGCCTTGTAGTTGTAGCTCGCCTCCATCTGGGCGACGAGATCGGCAGCCAGATCCGCGCCGACTTCATCGACCTTGCCGACGGAGGTCATCACGCCAGCCGTTTCCTGGCTTTGCTGATGCACGACCTGGCGCTGAAAGCCAGGCGTCTGGGCGTTGGCGATGTTGTGGGCCGCCACGTCCAGGCGGGTTGAAGCCGCATGCGCACCCGATACTGCAATGGATGAGATGGTGTTCATAAACCCTCCATGCATCCGTGATCGACGGAAAAGCGCCGAACTTGAAGCAGCTCAAGGGTTGATGTGTGGAAAGATACCGAAACCCGCATTTCAGGACATTCGTCCCGAACTTGTATCCAAAATGGCGCGCCTCACGCTTGACATGGGCTTGGCCTATGGCTTGCAATGGGCTTTTACGCGACTTTCTGTCATCCAATAAAAATTGTCTGAAAGCTCAAACATGTATGACGCCATTGTCGTAGGTGGTCGCTGCGGCGGTGCCGCCACCGCCATGCTGCTGGCCCGCCAGGGTCACAAGGTGCTGATCGTCGATCAGGCCACGCTGCCCAGCGACGCGAGACTGTCCACTCACCTGATCTGGCACGCTGGTGTGGACCTGCTGCACAAGTGGGGCCTGCTGGATGCCGTGAAAGCCACCAACTGCCCTTTGCTGACCGGTTTTTCACTGGATCTGGGCGAACTGGTGCTGCGTGGTCAGCCGCCAGGCGCCACCGTCGGCGCCGCCATGGCCCCTCGGCGGCTGGCGCTGGACAAGGTCCTGCTGGACGCTGCGCTGGCTGCAGGGGCTGAACTTCGCCAGGGCGTGACGTTTGAAGACGTGCTCAAGGACGGTGACCGCGTCACGGGTATCCGCGGCAGGCTGCAGGATGGCAGCGCCTTCACGGCGCACGCCAAGGTGGTGGTTGGTGCAGACGGTACCCACTCCCGCGTGGCCCGTGCCGTGGGCGCGGAGAGCTACAACGAGTTCCCCAAGGAAGCGGGTTCCTACAACCTGTACTCGTATTTCAAGGGCGTTGACCTCGATGGCGTCGAGTTCTTCTCACGCCCCGAACGCATGATCTATGCTTGGGAAACCAATGACGGTCGCTCGGTGATCGGTGTGATCCAGCCCGGTGGGGCACCACGCCCGGCTCGTGAAGACATGGAAGCGCACTTCCAGTCGGAGCTGGCCACGCTGGCGCCCGGCCTGGCCGCGCGTGTCAATGCCGGACAACGCGATGACGAGTGGTTGAGCGGCGCCATTGGTGCGTTCTGCCGCCAGGCCGCCGGCCCCGGCTGGTGTCTGGTGGGCGATGCCGGTGTCACCATGGATCCGATCACCGCCGCAGGGATTTCCAATGCCTTGCGCGATGCGGAGCTGGCCGCCACACTGATTCACGGCGGCTTGCAAGGCCCGGGTTCGCTGGACGACAGCCTGGCCGGCTATCAGGCACGCCGCGATGCGGTGTCCGTGCCCTTGCAACAGTTCGCGCAGGAAATGGCCAAGCTGGCGCCCCCCACGGAAGACGTCATCAAGCTGTTCATGGCCCTCGCAGGCAATCAGGAACAGATCGACAACTACTATGGTGTGTTTGCTCAGACTGTGACGCCGATGGCCTTCTTTGATCCGGCCAACATGACCAGGATCTTTGCGTCAGCCGCATGAGGCGAGTGCCGCTTCGGCACGTACTCGCCACATGGTGGCCCGCTGGGCTGTCGCCAATGCCAATGCCTGTTGCAGGCATGCGCGAACCTCGGCGGCATCCACACCAGGGATCTGCCTGAGCACCTCGCCTCGGATACGGTGCCACTCGGCATCGTGCCAGCGCTCGCCGCCTTGATCGGTCTGCTCGCGCGCCTGTGCCAGGCACGCCAGGGCCTCGTCGAATCGCCCGACCTGCCCCCAGGCTTCGGCCATCAGGGTCAGAAAGAATGGCAGCACGATGCCGGCACCCGTGGCCTGAAACGCGGCGATGCCCTGGGTCATCAGCGTGATGCCGTCCTCCATCTGGCCCAGGCGGGTGCGACACCATCCCATCGCAAAACGCGCCAGCGCAGACACATAGGCAAAGCCGTGCTCGTCGGCCTGATGCCAGCCCGCCTGCAAGCGGGGCAAGAGACGATCCAGGTCACCAGCATGCAGATACGCCATCACACCCCAGGTGCGCGCCCAGGCCAGCGAATAGGGGTGCTCGAGCGCCAGGGCTCGTTGCTCGATCGCTGCATACGCCGCATCCAGATCATCCACCTGCCCCATGATCCACTGCGCGTGCAGACCGTGCACCATGCTCACCAGCTTGAGATCGGTTGAATACAGTGCGATCAGGCTTCGATCCTGAGGATCGTTGAAACCATGCTCGACCTGTTCGCAATAGCCGGGCACATCCGACAGCTGCCCGCCATAAAAGCACAACTGGGTCTGCATCATGTTGTGCACCAGCCAGGCATGCCGGCTGTTGGACTGCCTGGCCACCGTCCCCATGCGACGCCCGATCGATTGGGCCTGCCCGATCTCGCCGCGCACCTGGTGGTAGACGCACACGCCCCACAGAGGCCAGATGGCTTCGTCGATCTTGTCTGCAGCGCTGGCCAGTTCGTTGGCGCGCTTGTAGGCCTGCTCCACTTCAGGTGCGGCCCACCCTTTGCCAAGCATGTGCACGGTACCGAGCGAGGCATGCAATTGCAACTCGACCTGATCGCGATCAGAACTGGCGGGCAAGCTTTGAGAGGCCTGCAAGCCCGCCTGCAGATGGGACGCGGCCTCATGCAAGGCCAGCCTGTTGATGGCCTGCTCGCTGGCCTTGCGCCAATAGGGAATGGCCGTGTGCACCAACCCCGCCGCATTCGCGTGCCGCGCCAGCAAGGCCGGTTGATGCTGTACCGTCTCCGGGTAGCGCGCTTCGAGTTGCTCAACGATGGCCGCGTGCAAGCTTTCGCGATGGGCCTTGAGCAATGAGTCGTAAGCCGTGTCCTGCACCATGGCGTGCTTGAACACGTACACCGGTCCGCGCTCGCCATCCTGACGCGATGCCAGGCCCGATTTCAGCAGGGCCTGAATGCCGTCATCCAGTTGCTGGCTCCCCTGAGGGAACAGCGCCTCCAGCAGATCATGCGCAAACTCGCGTCCGATCACGGCGCCGATCTGCGCCACCTCCTTGGCCACGGCATGACGATCAAGACGGGCCATCAAGGAGTCCCTCAAGGTCGAGGGCAAGGTGCTGGCCGCCGGCATCCCGTCCACATCCAGACTGACCTGTTCGAGCACCGACTTGGTCAACTCCTCGACAAACAGGGGCACACCGTCGGTGCGGTGCTCGATCTGCTGCGCCAGTGATTCAGGCAAAGCCTGATCGCCCATCAGGCGAGACACCAGCGCCAGAACCTCCGCGCGCCTCAGGCCGGGCACCTTCAAAGCCGTCACGTGGGCCTGCCGGTCAAATGCCGGCACGAACTCGGGGCGGTGCGTGACCACCAACATCACGGGCACCTGACGGGCCCGCTCCACCAAGGCGTTGAGGGCCCCGATGGAAGCGGGGTCGGCCCAATGCGCATCTTCGAACAACATCAGGAAGGGTTCCTGGCCCGCACGTGCCTGCAGCAAGTCCACCAGGACCTCGATGATGTCCTGCTCGCGTTGATGGGCACTGCTCACGGGCAAGGCATGTCGACCATCCGAGGAGATCGACAGCATCGCGGCCAGCAAGGCCGCGTGCCGCGGTGTCGGGTTGCCCAGCCGGTCCCGGATCAGCGCGTCCACACGGTCGAGCTTGACCGACGTCGGCATATCGGGCCGCAGGCGCAACAGGCGTTCCATCGCATCGATGAAGGGATGAAAGGCGCTCGATGCACGATGGGCCGCGCACTGCAAATGCACCGCCTTCAAGCCCGCATTGCCCAATCGATCACACAGCTCCTTGAGCATGCGGGATTTGCCAATGCCAGGCTCGCCCGACAACAGGACCACCTGTCCCTGCCCTTGCAGCACGGTCTGCCAGCGGTCCATCAGGAGACCCATCTCCTGGACGCGCCCAACCAGAGGGCTCAACTGCTCGCCACTGGCTGCATCGAAGCGACTGAGGGTGTCGCTCACGCCGGTCACACGCCAGACCTGGCGCGGCTCGGTCACGCCCTTGAGCGCGTGCACGCCCTGGTCTTCGTAGGTAAAGCTGCCGCCCGTCAGGCGCCGCGTCTGGTCGGTGATGAGCACGGTGTTGGCCCCTGCGAGCGCCTGCAGTCGTGCGGCGATATTGGGCGTATCGCCCAGCGCCAGCTGCTCACGCCGGGGGCCGGCGCCGATGTCACCGATCACCACACGGCCGGTGTCGATGCCGATGCGCAACTGCAACCTCACGTGCTCGCGACCATCCAAGGCGATGTCGAGCTCACCAATGCGATCCAGCAGCTCCAGCCCGGCATGCACCGCGCGCACGGCCGCATCTTCCTGCGCCTGGGGGTAGCCGAAATACACCAGCAGGCCATCGCCCAGGTACTGCGCCACCGTGCCGCCACAACGGGTGATGACCGCCACGGCTGCCTGCTGATAGGCCAGCACCACCTGGCGCCACTGCTCCGGGCTCAGCCGCGCGCACAGCGCCGTGGCGTCCACCAGATCACAGAACATGATGGTGAGCTGACGCAACTCGGTGTGAGCAGGCGGCGACACCAGTGCATCAGGCCGCTGGGCCGCCATCCCCGCCAGCAGATCCTGAATCGCCCGCATCAGGCGTTTGCGATCACCC
This sequence comes from Aquabacterium sp., assembly GCF_036279675.1. Lineage (GTDB taxonomy): Bacteria > Pseudomonadota > Gammaproteobacteria > Burkholderiales > Burkholderiaceae_C > Aquabacterium. Next base: position 28,818 of record NZ_DASUIS010000157.1, read on the forward strand.
ATGGTGAGGCCGAGCTTTTCCAGGTCGGGCTCGGTCAGGCTGGTGATGACGTCTTCGGCGATGCCGTTTTCAAGCAGCAGAGGCTCCAGCCGGCTCAGCCCGATGGCGTCAAGCCAGGCAGACATGGATGTCACGGGGAGGCCCTGTGGCGGCTGCATGATCCTGATCCCTGCCTAACCGGGCGGAGAAGACAAGGCCCAGGTGCACACCGACTCGGGATCCAGATCGGAGCCCATGCTCTTGAGCCTGTCCAGCACCGTGGGGTCCAAGGCGTCCTGAACCAGGCCAGTCACGCGAGACCAGGCGTACACCGTCACCACATCACGCGAACCCAACTGTTCGTAAGACTTCGCGGTATAGCCCACCAGGCGAGCGGCCGCCTCATGTCGACCTTCCAGCGCGGCGAGCAGGGCCAGCAAACCGGCATACAGGCCCAGCCACTCCCAGTCGCGGCTGCGCGAAGCGCTCACGAAGTCGGTCAAGGCGGCGCGAGCCAGAGGCAGATCGCTCTTGACGAAGGCCACGCAGGCCATCACCGCCAGTGCGTGCAGAACAAAGTTATCGCGACGATGGCGGCCGCGCGCCAGAATCTGTTCGCACGTCAGGATGGCCGCATCCGTGTCGCCCAGCGCCATGCTGATGGAGGCCAGGTCATTGAGCGCAGCCGACACGACCCCTTCCAGCCCGGCACTTTGGGCCCGCACCAGCAGCGTCTGGCAGACGCGGCGCGCTTCGGCCATGTGCTCGATGGACTTGAGCACCGTGACTTCTGCCAGCAGGCGCTGGGTGCACAGGCGCGCGGGCCAGTCCGGTTGCTCCAGAGAAGCCATTTCGTCCAACGCGGACATGGCCTGCACGGGCGGCAGCACCCCGCTGCCCGCCAGGCAACGCAGCGCCAGATACAGCCCACGGCGATCCGCCGCAGCCCGGTACAACGCCGATGCGCGCAAGGCGAAATCGTGCATGAGGTTGTTACCCACCCCCCAGTACAGGCGGCTGCGCTCCAGCCAGAACCGCGCCACATCGGCACCCGGCTGCGGGCTGGTGGCCAGCAATTCGAGGTTCTGGCCACGCAGGCGGCATTCGGGCGCCAGGCCCATCAGCAGGAACAAGGGCCCCGCCGCGCCAAGCAGGCGCACGGCCAGGTTCTGATCATGTTGCACAGCCCAATCCAGGGCCATGCGCACATTGTCGATTTCAGGGCCGTAATGCGACAGCCATTGCGCATCCGACTGCGCCCAGTAATCTTCATAGGCCTGGTCCATCATGAGGGCAATGGCCTGGGCGTGACGCTTGCGGATGTCGGGCAACTCGCCAGACTCCACCAGCTTGAGGCCGGCATAGTCGCGCATGCTGTCGAGCAGACGGTAGCGCGGCATCTCGCCAGCATCGGCCATCACCAGGGAACGGTCCACCAGTGACCCCAGCACGTCGATCACGGCCCACTCGTCCAGATCCTGGTCGTGCGCCAGCACCTTGGCCAGATCCAGCGTGAAGCCACCCGCGAGCACCGCCAGGCGCCGGAACACCGCGCGCTCCGGCCCCGACAGCATCTCGTGGCTCCAGTCCAGCGCCGCCAGCAGGGTTTGCTGACGCGATGGCGTGACATGGCTGTTGCCATGCAACAGCTTGAACCGTTCGCCCAGACGCTCTTCGACACCCTGCAGGCCCAGAAGCGGCACGCGCGCCGCCGCCAGCTTGATGGCCAGCGGTACACCGTCCAGCTTGCGGCACAAACCAATGACGCGATCCAGTTGCGTCTGACTGAGCTCGAAATAGCGGTTGATGGCCTTGACCTGATCCACGAAAAGCGCCACTGCGCCGTGTTGCATGGCCTCGTCCACCGTCACACCCGGCTCGGGCACGGACAGCGGCCCCAGGCGGAAGACGCGCTCGGCGGGCAAACGCAATGGCAGCTGGCTCGTGACCAGGATGCGCACGTTGGGGGCACCGGCCAGCACGGCATGAACCAGCTTGGCCACGGCATCCAGCACATGTTCCGCGTTATCAATGACCAGCAGCACCTGCAGCGGCTTGAGCGCCGCCACGAGTGCATGCAGGGGATCCTGGCCACCCGACGACAACCCCAGGCCTTGCGCCACCATGGACACGACCAGCTCCGGATCGGCAATGGCCGCCAACTCCACCCAGGCCGCGCCATCAGGCCAGTGCGGCCGCCAGTTGTGGGCCGCACTCAGCGCGAAGGCCGTCTTGCCGATGCCTGCCTGCCCCACCACCGTGATCAAGGGCGCGGGCAGCAAGGCATCCAGCGCAGCCTGATCGGCTTCGCGCCCCCACACAGGCCCCGGCAAGGCCGGCAGCACGGACAGCACGTCCACCGGCGAGGGGTAGGCACTCGCACCCTCTGTTGAAGGCTGGAGTCGCACGGGGCGTTGTTCGCCATCAAACTCCACCGGCAGGCAGAAGCGATAGCCTCGCCCGGGCACCGTCGCGATCGACTTGGCGCCCAGCAGCTTGCGCAACGAGGAGATCTGAACCTGCAGATTGTTCTCCTCGACCACCAGATTGGGCCAGACCCGATCCAGCAGCTCGGCCTTGCTGACCAGTCGCCCGCCTTCGGACACGAGAACCGTCAACACATCGACCGCGCGGGCGCCAAGGTTGGTCGGCTCTCCCTCCAGGTACAGCACCCGTTCGGAAGGACAAAGCTCGAAACGATCGAAACGGTAACAGTTGCGCGACAAGTGTTCCCCAGCCATCAGAGAGGTGTGAGCCGAATGTTCAGCCACGAACGCAGCGCCACTGCGGGTTCACAGCGGGTTTCAGGATAATTTAAGTGGCAATTCAGCACAAATACCGGCCTGCCTCGGACAATAGTTTCAATTCTAAAGAAATCCAACCAAAATCATTGGTCGATCAGAGCCTCATTAGGGCAGCAAGTCGTAAATTGACAAACTGCCCGAGACCCTGAAAAAGCCGAAGGATGGTTGCGAAAGCAACGCTGTCATCTATCAGCTGCCTCCAAGCAGTCCCAAGGGTCCTCCACCGAACTGGTGCAGGACCCTTGGCTTTTTCTGGACAAGACGCCATCACTCCTCTATCGTGAACAACATGCTGCACCGCAGCAAATGCATATTCACATCGGGAGCAACCACATGGCCCTTGCCTTCATGAAACTGAAGCGCGCTGTTCGCGTGTGCCTGTCCATGGCGCTGAGCCTGCCCATTCTGGCGCTGGCTCAGGCTGCGCCGCCGAGCCTGCCGGCTCTGGGGCTGAACGCCAAGGCGATCTCCGTGTCCGGGCTGTCATCGGGTGGCTACATGGCCGCGCAGTTCGAAGTGGCCTACTCGCGCACCGTGATGGGCGCCGGGATCGTGGCGGCAGGCCCGTACGGCTGCTCGATGGGCTCGGTCACCACCGCCGCCCTGACCTGCTCCTGCCCTTACGACATCAGTGACAACAGCGGCCCCACAGGCATCATGACGGCGGTGTCCCGCCTGAGTTGCGTGCACCTGCCTGAAAAAATCCTGTCTGAACGGGCGACCAGCGCCATCGCGGGCAACAAGGGCCATGTGGATGGCATCAGCAACCTGCGCCAGCACCGTGTCTGGCTGTACTGGGGTGAAGACGACCCCGTGGTGGACCCCTCCATCGTGAAAGGGCTGGCGCGCTTCTATGCCGATGCCCGCGTCACGGCCGTGCAGAAGGTCGCCGGCCCACACGCTGGGCACGGCATGCCGATCGCGGCCGATGGCCAGTGCCAGGTCACCCGCAGCCCCTACATCAATGGCTGCAAGATCGACGGCGCCGGCAAGCTGCTGAGCTGGATCTACAAGCTGCCCGCCAGCACCCAGCCAGCGGCAGACCTGGCCTCCGCTGGCTCGCTGAAACCCTTTGACCAGACGCCCTACAGGCAGAAGGACGTGTTTGACAGCCTGGACAAGACCGGCTGGCTGTATGTGCCAAAAGCCTGCGAACAAAAGGATGCCCACTGCAAGCTCCATGTGGCCTTTCATGGCTGCGAGCAAGGGCAGAACTTCGTGATGGGCAACGGCCAGCCCTACGGCACGATCTTTGTCGAGCAGGCAGGCTACAACCGCTGGGCGGAAAGCGCGGGCATCGTGGTGCTCTATCCGCAAGTGGTACCCAGCAACCAGATCAACCCGGGTTCGGCCTTCGGCTTCAACCCCAAGGGTTGCTGGGACTTCTGGGGCTACACCACACCCCCGGATGACAAATGGGAATTCGGCAGCGGCCTGCCTTTCAACCGCCGCGAAGCGCCTCAGATGAAGGCCGTCAAGAACATGATCGATGCCTTGCTGGCCTCACCCACACCTTGATGCGGTTTACTTGATCTCGAACTGCACGCGGGCGGCCGGCCCCTTGTCATCGGGCAGATCGTCCTTGCCCACCCGAGAAGCGGTGAGCAACACGCGCTCGGGTGGCAGCTTGTGGGCCAGATAGGCCTTGACCTGATCGCCACGCTGATTGGCCAGGGCCCGCAGCGCTTCTGCATTGACCGGCGCAGCGGCCTTGAGCAAGGCTTCCATCTCGGCGTCGGGCAAGGCCTTGGCGATGCCGATCAGATTGCGGGGCTTCTTGATGTCAGCGGCTTTGTACGCTGCAGCCAGCCAGGTGCTGTGCTCCTGCGCGTTGACCTGCACCTCGGCGAGTGATTGCCCCGTCGCCTTGGCCTTGGCTGCGCGCATGAGCTTGTCCACATGGGCCTGGCGCAAGCCTTCGGTATCCGCAACCGGATCGGCACGCCCTGTGGCCGCCAGCTTGAGCGCGGGCCGATCAGCCAGCTTGGCGGCGAGGCTGTCGAGCCGCCGGCGTGCACTGTCGGACAACTCGCCCTGGCCCGGCTCGAACGGCACGTAACCCAGCTCTTCCGAGCCCCCACCTGAGAGCAGCGCGAACGGGGCCGTCACCGCCTTGGTGATCAGGTTGACGAGCACACGCCAGATGATGCCGCCCACCGAGAACTGCGGGTCGTCGAGCGAGCCGGAAATCGGCAGGTTGATGTCGATTTCACCCTTGCTGTTCTTGAGCAGGGACACGGCAAACAGCACCGGCAGCTTGACCGCGTCCGGGCTGTCGGTCTTTTCGCCAAAGGTGAGCTGGTCCAGGAAGATCTGGTTGCTGGCGTCCAGCTTGCCACCGTCCACCTTGTAGTGCACGTTGACCGACAGCGTGCCCTTGTCAATGGCATAACCGGCATAGCGAGCCGCATACGGCGTCATGCGGGTCAGCTCGATGCCTTTGGCCGTGGCCTGGATGTCCGTGTAGAGCTTGGGGCCCAGCGGATGCAGCTGCCCGGTGATCAGCAAGGGGGCTGCGTCGTCCACCGCGCCAGCGATCTTGACGGTGGCAGGCTCAGGCTTGGTGGACGACACGGCCGATACGTCGCCCTCGATCTGCGTCAGCCGTGCCGAGTAGTTGGGCTTGATGAAGTTGTCGGTGAAATCCACGCGCCCCTTGCTCAGCTGGATCTGTTGCCAGCGCAGCTTGGGCGTGGGCTTGTTGCCAGCCGTTGCTGCAGGTGCGCTGGCCGCCGGCAGAGTGACGGCAGCCACGGGCCTGGTCGATGGCGATGACGCCGCGGGCTCGGGCGTGGTCAGCGAACGAGCCTCCCCACCAGCCTCATGGCGCATGATGCCCGCCACATTCAGCTGACCACTGGGGTTGATGATGAGGCGACCGTAGAAATCCTTGAACGCGATGCGGCCCAGGTTGGCATCCACAGCCTCGCCATCCAGCGCCACATCGGCGCCATCCAGCGTCAGGGCTTGCCAGCTCAGGAAGTCGGCGTCGTTGACGCGGTCCAGCACGCGCACATCGGTCAGACCCACGCGGCCCTTGTAGCGCACCTGCATGCCGCTGTTGGGCGGCATCTGCAGCTTGAACTGGCCATCCATCTGGGCTTTGGCACCGGCGAGGGTGATGTTGACCATCGGGTCGATGTAGGGCTGGATGGCACGCAAGTCCAGGCTGGCCACGTTGACGCGGGCATCCACCTGAACAGGCTGCGGCTTGACGGTACCCTTGATGCGCACGCGCCCCTTGCCTTGTGCGAGCGTGTCCAGATCCAGCGCGATCGGGCGGCTCAAGTCCTGGCTGAGATCCGCCAGATGCAGATCGGTTTGATGCAGCTCGAACGCGGCGGCAGGGCTCACACCCTGATCCTTGAAGGCGAACTGGCAGGCACGGCAATACAGCTCCTTGAGTGTGAACTGAGGCAGGGGGGCCGTTTGACCTCGTTTGTCACTTGCACGTTCTGCGGGCTTGCTGGCGGGTTGAGCGCTGGATGGCGCCATGCCCAGCCACTCGCCCCGGGGGCCACGCGTCACGGCGGCATCCAGCTTGTTGAGGGTCAGCTTGTCGGCGCTCACAATTCTGAGAGCAGCCCCCTCACCCAAGTCCAGCTGGACCTGTATGCCATCGAGGGACAGTTCATCGAGCAAGACCTTGTCAGCGATCCCCTTCTGCGAGGCAGGCGCACGCAGCTGACTGATCACCACGTGACCAGCGACGAGGCGCGCCTCGGCCGGCTCCAGCGCCGAGGCGGCTTTCAAACGGGCCTGGAGCTGGGCCTGTACCGCCAGCTGGCCTTGTTCTACACGCAGCGGCAACTTCAGCGAATCGGCCAACGGCGCCAGCCAGGGGCTGATCTGCGCCTTGCTGAGGTTGAACTGCATGTCCACCATCTGCCGGGCCGCATGCACATGGCCTTGCGCCAGCAAGCTGGCGTCGTGCTCGTCGTGCAGGTTCAGTTGCCAGGTGGCGGGCGCGGCCTTGGTCTGGCTGCTCAAACCCTCTACCTTGAGGCGCAAGAGGTCGATCACGGGCCAGGCTTGTGAGCTTTGCGTGCCTTGTGTGTGGGCGTCGAGCCGCGCCAGATTGAACTGCAGCTGGCCGATCTGCCAGGCCCAGGGGGCGGCAGGCGCTGTCGACGATGATGCCGCCTGGCTTGAGGGCGTCACCTCGGGTCGGGACTCACCCTTGTTGCCTGCCAGAGGACGACTACGCCAATGCACACCGTCCAGCAATACCGCGCCGAGCTTCACCTGGCGTTCCAGGGGTTGGGCATCCAGGCCCTGGATGTCCAGGGTCTGCCAACCCGCATCCACCTGCCCCAGCACAGGCGCATGCGGCAGGCTCAAGGCCAGCTTGCTCAGCTTGAGTCCGCCCTCGATGCTGAGCTTGGGCACAGCAGGCGGTTTGCGTTCTTCAAACTTCAGTGTGAGGTCGGCATCCAGTCGACCGTCTGCGGCGCTCATCGACCAGGGTTGCGGCACGAATGGTTGTGCGACCTTGACCCAATGCGGCACGTCCACGCCATCCCACTTGAGGTGCACGGCGGAGCGCATGCCTTCAGTAAAGGGCAAGGTGTCGCCCACGATGGACAAGGCACTGCCGTCCACGCGTGCGCTCAACTGCGGCTTCACGTCGACGTTGACGAAGCTGGGCAGGTTGGACACGAAGGGCACGCCGATGCGCAACTGATCGATGCGGTGCTCCTGATTCAGGACACGGTCGCTGTAGCGCACCAGGCCATCGTTCAGCTCGATGTTGAACACGGCGAAGTGCGCAGGCTCCTCATCTTTTTGGGGCTGGACAGATGGTGCCGTGAGCTTGTCCAGCACGGCAGAGAAGTTGAACCGATCGGCGCTCTGACGTTCGATCCAGACATCGGGCTTGTCAATGCGCACGCGTCGCAGCACCGGGGCCAGGCGCCAGATGGATTCCAGCGAAATCTGCGCCTGGGCGCGCTGGATGCGCAGCATGGGCGCGGCCGTTGGCCCCACGGCCAGGCCATCCAGTACCACCTCACCCCGCCAGGGGCTGATCTGCAAGGCCTGCAGGCTCACGGGCGTACCCAGGGCTTGCGCCGCAGCCTGCTCGATGCGTGGGCGCAACCAGCCTGGCAACCACATGCCGACGAGCACCGTCCACAGCACGGCCAATGCCGCCACGATGGCCAGAGGGCGGCGCCAGTGCGACCACGCGCCTTGTCCGGAAGAAGGGGTTGCTTGCTCAGCGCTCATGCTTGTGTCTCGGTTGGAAGGCCCTCGCCTTCCCGGCCCAACAGCAGGGCCACAGGCCCGATGTTACAAGCACGGTCATGCCTGGGTGCAGCGCCTGCCAGCGCATGCGATGTGGATCAACAATCAGGGAACGACGGGGATGTCCGCAAATCTTCAGGTCTGTCCACATCGAACAGCACGCCCGCGTCGTCCACGGTGACAGGCACCGCATCGCGCTGCCAATCCAGCATGTGGCGCGCACCTTGATCGCCCTTGAGCAGCGCCAGATCCGCCAAGCGGCTCACAGGCAGGCCACGCGGCTGCCCGAGTTGGCCGCGGTACACGGGCACGACGGGTTGCCCCGTCTGCAGCAAGGCTTGTTGCAGTGATTGCACGGTGGCGCGCGTCACCAAGGGCATGTCAGCCAGACCGATGATCACACCATCCAGCCCCGTCATGCTCATCAAGGCGCGAGCGCCCTGCGCCAGGGAATGACCCATGCCCGACGCGGCATCGGCACAGGTCACCACCTGCGCACCGCACGACAGAGCGAGATCCCGCGCCCCATCATCATCGGGTCTGATCACCACCAGCAAGGGCGCGCACAGACCCGCGTAGGGCTGCAGCGCGGCCTCCAGCATGGTGCGGCCTTCCGGCAACACGGCCAGACGCTTGTCCGAGCCAAAGCGAACGCCTTGTCCAGCAGCCAGGATCAAGCCCGCCACACTCATGCTGTCGAGGGCATGGTGGGCACGGGCTGTTCGTGTGATTCGCCGCTCAAGGCACAGGCGGCTTGCGAGCCCGATGCCGGCATCCAGTCCTGCTGTGCACGACGCACCGCGAAGGGGTCTTCACCCGTCTCGAGCAGGCGACGAACCTGGATCAACTCGGCGGCAATGGACACGGCAATCTCGGCAGGTGAGCGAGAGCCAATGGGCAGGCCAACCGGCCCACGCAACTGGTTCACCTGTTCGGCGCTCAGATCGAACTGACGCAGCCTGTCCTTGCGCCGCGCGGTGGTGATGCTGGAGCCCAAGGCGCCCACATAAAAGGCGGGCGTGCGCAAAGCCTCCATCAAGGCCAGATCGTCCAGCTTGGGATCATGCGTGACGGTGACCACCGCCGTGCGCTCGTCGCACCCGAACGCCATCACCACGTCATCGGGCATGCCGGCCAGCAGCGTGGCGCCGGGTTCATGCCACGCGCCGGTGTACTCGGTACGCGGGTCGCAGATGCTCACGGCATAGCCCAGGGATTGCGCAATCGGCAGCAGGTAACGGCTGACTTCGGTGGCCCCGATGAGCAGCAGGCGGTGACGGGGCCCCAGCACGGCCGTGAAGCCCTGGTGGTCATCACTGAAATCACGCACGTCTTGAGCGGGCGCCAGGGTCGCCATGCCGCTTGTGTAGTCCAGGCGCTTGCACACCAGTTGTTGCGCACGGATGGCGGCCAAGGCCTGCTCGGCCTGGGCCACGTCCCAGAAGGGCTCGATGGCCAGACGCAGCGCATTGCCACAAGGCAGGCGATAGCGCTCGCGCTCGGCCGCATCACGGCCATACACGCGCATCAGCACGCGGCGCTGACCAAGGGGTGGCTCAAGCCAGAGCGCACCACTCATGACCTCGTGCACCAGATCATCTTCCACACAGCCGCCCGAGACAGAGCCCGTGATCAAACCTTGCTCGCTGATCACGGCCATGGCGCCGGGTGGCCGCGGGCTGGCACCAAAGGTACTCAATACCGTCACCAGCACGCAGCGCTGCCCGGCCACATGCCAGCTCAGCGCCTGCTGCAGGACCTCGTGCTCGTTGCTATGCATGATCCAGCCTGATGGGCAGTGAGCGGATGCGCTTTTTGGTCAGGGCGTAGATCGCATTGGTCACAGCGGGTGCGATGGGCGGCGTACCAGGCTCACCCACACCGCCTGGTGCGGCCGTGCTGGGCACGACGTGGGCTTCCACCACCGGCATCTGCGCCATGTGCACCGCATCGTAGGAGGGGAAGCTGGTCTGCTCGACACGCCCGTTGGCAATGGTGATCTCGCCAAACAGCGCGGCACTCAGGCCATACACGATCGAGCTCTGCATCTGGGCCTCCACCGTGTCGGGGTTGACCACGGTGCCGCAATCGATGGCGCACACCACGCGATGCACTTTCACTTGCCCGCTTTCCACCGACACCTCGGCCACTTCGGCACAGATGGAGCCAAACGACTCATGCAGGGCGATGCCGCGCGCGCGTCCTGCAGGCAAGGGCTTGCCCCAGCCCGCCTTGCTGGCGGCCAGATCGAGCACGGCCAGATGGCGGGGATGTTGGCCCAGCAAGCTGCGGCGATAGGCGTAAGGGTCCTGCCCCACGGCCCAGGCCAGTTCGTCCACGAAGCTTTCGGTGAAAAAGGCGTTGTAGGAATGGCCCACGCTGCGCCACGAGCCCACCGGCACGTGGGTCTCGGGCCGGATCTGGCGAACCGAGATGCTGTCGAAACCGTAGGGGATGTCGAACGCGCCTTCGATCTGGTTCTTGTCGGGCATGGCGTTCGATGCTGCGGCCGGCATCAGGCGCCTGACCGAATCAAAGCTCACCGACTGCGCCGCCACGCGGTTGGACCAGGCCGTTACGCGCCCCTTGGCATCCACGGCAGCACGGAACACCGACAGCGCCGCTGGCCGGTACATGTCGTGCTGCATGTCTTCTTCACGCGTCCACACCAGCTTGACCGGCTTGCCATCCAGCTGCTTGGCAATGGCCACGGCCTGCTCGACCATGTCGACCTCCAGGCGTCGGCCAAAACCACCACCGAGAAAAGGCACATGCAGCTTGACCTTGTCAGAGTCCACCCCGGCCACCTGCGAAGCCTTCCACTTCGCCAGCGAAGGCGACTGGGTGGAACACCAGACCTCTACCTGGCCGTCCTTCACCTGGGCCACGCAGTTGATCGGCTCCATCGCGGCGTGGGCCAGGAAAGGCGCCCAGTAATCGGCTTCAATCACCTTGGCTGCCTGCTTGAAGGCCCCATCGGCATCGCCCTTGGTGCCATAGGCAAAGCCCTGGCTGGCTGCCAGTTCGTTCTTGAATTTCTGGACGATATCGGCCGACGAGACCTTGTCGTTGGGCGAAGCCTCGTAGCTGATCTTCACCTCGGCCAGCGCCTGCTTGGCACGCCACCAGTTGTTGGCCACGACCACCACACCCTGCGGGATCTGCAGCACCTTGAGCACGCCCTTGCGCTGCATGGCAGCCTGGCTGTCCACGCTGGCCACCTTGGCGCCAAACACGGGTGGCTGCGCGATGGCGGCATACACCATGCCCTCGCGCTTGACGTCGATGCCGAACACGGCCGAGCCATTGACCTTGACGGGAATGTCCTGCCGCGCCATCGGCTTGCCGATCAGCTTGTACTGACTTGGATCCTTGAAGCGCACATCCTGCGGTGGCGTCAGGGCCGATGCCTCTTTGGCCAGATCGCCAAAGCCCAACCTGGCGCCGGTCTTGGTGTTGATGACGTGGCCGGCCTCCACCTGGCATTGCCCGGGCGTGACAGACCAGCG
>NZ_DASUIS010000158.1:0-10201 GCF_036279675.1 Aquabacterium sp.
ACCAGCGTCCGTCGGCGATTCGTAGTCAGGTGCAGACACAAAGGTCAGAACACCAGTAGACGCGTTGATCGAGAACTTGGCTGCATCGGCACCACCAGTGATGCTGTAAGTCAGCGTGGTACCGGTGTCCACGTCGGTGGCTGTCACGGTGGTGACGGCCGTTCCGTTCTCGGCCACGTTCTTGGTGGCCGATGCGCCACCGCCATCGCTGGTGATGACGGGGGCGTTGTCGTTCAGGTCCGTGACCGTGACGGCAATCGCTTGCGTATCGGTATTCGTGCCATCAGAGACCTGAACCGTCACGTCATAAACGTTGTTGCCACCAGCGTCCGTCGGAGATTCGTAGTCAGGTGCAGACACAAAGGTCAGAACACCAGTAGACGAGTTGATCGAGAATTTGGCTGCGTCGGCACCGCCTGTGATGCTGTAAGTCAGCGTGGTGCCAGTGTCCACATCGGTCGAAGTCACGGTGGTGACGGCTGTGCCGTTCTCGGCCACGTTCTTCGTGGCCGATGCGCCGCCGCCGTCGCTGGTAATGACCGGCGCGTTGTCATTGACATCTGTGACGGTGACTGCAATGGCTTGAGTATCAGTCTGGGATCCATCACTCACCTGAACGATCACATCGTAGACGTTATCGCCTCCTGCATCTGTTGGTGATTCATAGTCTGGCGCTGACACGAAAGTCAGCACGCCCGTCGAACTGTTGATGCTGAACTTGGCCGCATCCGCCCCACCAGTGATGCTGTAAGTTTGCGTTGCGCCGGTATCCGGGTCTGTGGCTGTCACGGTCGTGACACTGCTTGTGTTTTCCGCCGTGTTCACGCTGGCGCTGGCGCCTCCTCCATTGCTCGTGATCACAGGCGCATCGTTGACGGCGGTGATGTTGATCGTGGCCGTATCACTTCCTGTCTTGGCACCACCGCTTCCTGTGTTGCCTTGGTCATCAATGCCCAATGTCAAAGTGTCACTGGCCGGCGGAGCATCACTGTTGATGATGTAGGAAACTGTGCCACTCAGACTACCGGCCAGCAAGTTGTTGATTTGGGTAACCGTGCCGGTGAGCGTGACAGACGAGGTGCCAGAGTTGCCAACCGTGACGCCAGTTGTCCCAGCAGAGACAGTGAGGGTGCCGCTCACCACGCTCAAGGTGGCCTGCACGGACGAACTTCCCGCGTCGACATCGGCAATGGTCAGGCCCGTGCCGTTCAGGGTCAGGGTCGTTTGCTCGGTGGCTGAGTAAGTGGTGGGTGTGATCGTTGCAGTTGGGGCATCATTGACTGCTGATACGGTAATCGTGTTGTCATAGTTGGCGCTACTCAATCCGCGTGCATTGGTGACAACAAATCGCACCGTTCTGCTGGTTGTAGACGGGGTGGTGCTATTCGTGTTGACATACGTGATGTTGTTGGCCAACGCGCCGACTGCAGCGTTGGACGCCGCACTGTTCAAGGTGATGACCAAGGCTGCACCACTTGAGCCGCCGGTGTAGGTGCCAATGATGGTGCCGGCATAGGTCACGTCGGAGCCACTGACACCAATCTGTCCAGCCCCGGTTCCTTGGTTTCGTATGCTGAGGACATCCTCGGTGGAAGTCGACCCCCCGGTGAAGGACACCGTGAGATTGCCGTCCGTGTAGCCTATGCCATCTCCGTCGCTGGCGGTGGCTGTGGTGCTCTGGTCAATGACTGCGGCTGACGCATCTTCCGTGTAGGCCAGTGTGTCGCCCGTGATGTTGCTCAGGCTGGGTGGTGTGTATCGGTTCCAGGCGAAGGCATAGTTTTCTCGATAGTGTTCACCCGTGCTGGAGTCGACCGTGGTCACGGTGCCCCATGCGCTGCCGTCCCAGGCAACCATGTTCAGGTCAAGGCCACCATCCTGATCAGCCATCATGATGGTGTTCGAGTACGGGTCTGAATAGAGCTTTAACGAGTAGGTGATGTCTGTGGCGCCCATGCTGGGGCCAGTCTGCTCGGTCGACCACCCTCCGCCACTGCTCCAGGTCTGGTAATACACGTTGGGGCCAGCAGCCTTACCGTAGGCGCACAACAGGTCGCCAGAGAGTGACTCGAAGGCAACGGCCATGGTGGCGTGATGGTCGGTGGTGTCGATGCCAGAGGTGGTCATCGCCTTGGCGTTGCCCCAACTGCTGCCGTCCCAGATGCTGACATAGACCTCATTGGCTGCGTCTTTGACGGCAACGGCGATCCTGTTGCTGGTGGCGTCAGAAGCGATGGCTGTCACGTACACGTCAGAACCGGCAGTAATGCCTGACGGTGCAGCAATCGTCCCCTCTGAACTCCAGCTCGTGCCATTCCAGGTTCGGTACTGCAGGCTCGATGAATTGGTTGTTGAGCTGTCGTAGACCACCATCGCCTCGCCGCTCTGTGACTCATAAGCGGCGTTGATCTCAAAGTACTGTTTGCTGGCGCCCAGGCTGGTGCCAAGCGATTGCGAATTGCCCCAACTAGAGCCATTCCAGACAATGGCATAGCAGTTGTCGCCCGTATTGGTCGTGGCGATCAGCACCATGCCATCGGCGGTGGGGTTGGATGCCAGCTTCATGCTTAGCGGCTCGCCCGATGATGGTGCGGTGATGGTGCTGGTGGACGACCAACTGGTGCCATTCCAGACCGCATAGGACAGGCCCGCAGTCCCCGTTGTCCCGTTGTCCCATACCAGGATGGCGTCGCCGCTCTGGCTTTCGTATGCCACGGCAAAGCTGTTGTACTGTGAGGCGCTAGCACTGGTACTGCTGGTCACGGGGATGCCCAAGGGCGCTGTCCAACTGCTGCCGTTCCAGACGATGGCTTCGATCTTGCCGGACACATCTGCAGATCCGATCATGATCAGTTCGTCGCGTGTGGGTGCTTCGGCCACAGCCATCATCGTGACGTCGTCGTCGAGAGTCAGGCCAGTCATGCCGCCTGGCGTGAATGCGCTGCCCGTCCAGTTAGACACCCACTGCGACGTCTGGTCGTTGTCATTCCAGAGAAGTTTGCCTTTTGGTGCGTTGGCAATGGAGGTCGCCGCCATGCCTAGTGAGAACTCCGAGGCACCCAGGTAGCTGGTTTCGACGTTGGCCACAGCCGTGATGTAGTCACCGACGCTGACCCCAGTCACGGTGATGCTGAACGTGGCATCGCCAGTCGTGGTGTCGGTCGTCAGGGTGGCAGAACCCAGATAGGTTTTACCTTCCCCGTAGCCGGTGCCGTCGAGCGCAGGGCTCGAGAACAGTTCGATGTAGACCGTATCGGCAGTAGAGTGATTGTAGAAATCGATGGAGCCCGTGATGGTCGTGTTAGAGCCATTGACCACAGCCGAGGTGATCACCGGGTAGTTGTTCTGCCAATTGGCGCCGCCGTCGCCGTCGTTGTAGTCGTTGGCCGTGACGCCGTCGTTCCCCAGGTCGATGCCGAGGCCCGTGTTGCTGTAGATTGAATTGCGATAGAAGAGGTTCTTGTCATAGGTGACCACGGCGATGCCTGCGCCGCCGTTCCCGGCAATGATGTTGCCGTCACCTGCCGACTTGCCGCCCACGGTCACATAGTCGTTGTTGATGTAGATGCCGGCGCTGCCGTTACCCAGCAGCGTGCTGCCGTCAGCGCCCACGCCGATGTAGTTGCCCTTGATCGTGATGCTGCTGGCTGCGCTCGGTGCGACGTGGATGCCATAGGTGCTGTTGCCCGAGATGATGTTGCGCGCGGCAGCCGTGTTGCCACCCACCGTGGATGCGTTGCTCGTGTCCAGGTAGAGGCCGACCCCGGTATTGGCCAGTTTGGCCGTGCCGGCCGCATTCAGACCAATGGTGTTGCCCTGGACGGTCACACTGCCATTGCTGGCAAAGATGCCGCCACCATCGTTGCCCGACACCAGGTTGCCGGCACCCGCCGTGGTTCCGCCGATCGAAGCACTGCCGGTGTCATCCAGGTAGATGCCGTAGCCTGTATTCCCCAGGTCCACGGTCCCGGTGTAGTCGGTGCCGACATAGTTCCCCTGAATGGTCACGGTGCCGGTTGTCGTGATCCACATTCCGCGGGAGGTGTGGCCTGAGACCACGTTGCCCTCTCCTGTCGCGGTGCCGCCGATCGTGATGTTGGTCGCTGACGTCTCCACCATGATCCCGTAGTTGGGGTTGGTGGTGCTGAACACCGAGGTGCCGGCTGCGTTCGTGCCGATGTAGTTGCCCTTGATGACGGTACCGTCGGCGCCGGTGCTCAAGTAGATGCCATAGGCTCCGCTGTTGCCCGAGATCACATTGCGATCAGCCGCCGTGGTGCCACCTATCGTCGCGTTGGCTCCCTGAGAGAAAATCCCGGACGTCGCGTTGCCTTTGCCGGTGCCTGCGTTGCTGCCATCGGCATAGAAACTGCCGATGTAGTTGCCGACGATGGTGTGGTTGTCCGAGCCTGCTGGCGTGTAGATGCCGTAGCTGGTGAAGTTTCGGATAACCAGGCCTCGCACTGTGCTGCCGTCCGATGCGCTGCTGAGTTGTAGCCCGTAGGCGCCCGCATCATTGCCATCCAGCACCACGGTGTGCAAGCCTCCTGCGACATAGCCACTCTGAGTGCTTGCATCTATGGTGACGGCTTCGGTGATTGTCGGCAGGCCTGAGGCCAGCGTGATGACGTAGGCCCCGGTGTCGCTGCCTGTGCCGGCCGTTCCCGATGAGATGTTGAAGTTGATGGTATCCGTGCCAGCGTTGCCGTTGGCAGAGGTGATGGCAGCTCGCAGAGAACCTGCGCCGCTGTCGCTGGTGTTCGTGACCGTATAGGTGGCCAGCAAGCCATGCCAGTCGGTCTGGTGCCACACATCAAGCGCAACGCCGGTGTTGATCTGGCCGAGTTGATATTCAAGTACCCAATCTCCTCCCTGGCTGCTGTCGCCGGTCAGGTCAGTGCTGGCCGCGACGTTGGCGCCGGTAAGCAGCTGAATGTCGTTGACGACCTGCTGGCCGCTCGCATCTTGAGCCAGGTCGCAGCCATACAGCATCAAATCCGCGTCTTGACTCAGCGACTTGTGCCACGACGCCAGATCACCTGCGTATTGCGACAAGGTCTGGGCATTCAAGGTGGCGTTGCCGAGTTGAAGATTGCCATCCGAGCCGTGACTGAGGATGTGGACGGCGTCAACGTCCTTGAGGGTCGCCAGGACGTCGCTGATCTGTTTGACGCCGTCGCTGTTGGCGTTGATCCAGTAGATGCTCAGCGTCCTGTTGGCGTCTACCTGTTTTTGCAGAAGATCGGCGAGTTCCTTCGCGTCGGGCAGCGATGCGTCGACAAATGCCACTTCTCTTTGCGTTACGGCCGTAGACGCACATGCAGGCGGGGTGTTGGACGCTGGGAGGGTACAGGTAAGAGGGGGCGGCAGCTCTGTATCAGGTACCAGCCCCAATGCGCCAGCCGCATCCGCACTGAACAGGATGCGTGGCTCCAGCTCCTCCATGCGGCCGTCAAAGCGCGCTTCTTCCTGTCGGGGGGCACGTGATGAGCGCAGACGGGCGAGCAGAGACCGGGCCTTGCTAAACATGCAGCCCTCCAGCCGTGCGAACACGGCTTCTCGCCTCGATCGACGCGACATCCAACATACCTGATCCGATCAGCGCAGCGGCCCCCGCAGCCATCTTGGGGGCGTGTCCGGATCTTGCAGGGTCCGGCTGGCGTTTAATGCATCGAAAAGCGTGACCTTGTCACGGTTTTCCTGCGGGAATAACCTTGCGCAGAGGCAGGATTTTTCTGGCGCGATCTCTCAAGTCAAGCGAAGGACTGGACGAAAACGTCGAATGTTCCAACGTTCGGCCGCCGCATGAACCTGTCCGTGTCCTCCCTGTCGTCCGCCAGTCAGCCAGTGATGGTCGACCAGGACCTGGACGACTTGCGTCGGCGCGGGCTGAAGCGCTTCTGGCTGGCCCTGCCCAGCTACGCGGCCGTATTGGCCTTGCTGTGCCTGGGGGCCTACATAGGTTCGGTCAAGGTCGGGGTGGCGACATTGATCACGGTGGGCACTGTGCTGTCCCTGGGGGCGATCTACCTGGCGCTCCACATGGGCTGGGCCGTCAGGACGCAGGACCCCATGCTGGCGTTCACGCAGTCCTCTTTCAGCATCGCGCTGGTGGCGATTGGTTATGCCTTGCTGGACGACCTGCGCAGCACGGCCTTGCTGTGGCTGAGTGTGATCGTGGTCTTCGACCTCTGGCGCCTGCCGCGTCAGCAGGTGCGGCTGGCCATGGCACTGTGCCTGGTGTTGCCCATGCTGGCGACGGCATCCCGGCACTACTGGCATCCGGTTCCCCTGAACTGGTTTCACGAGTTGTTCACGCTCCTGATCCTGGCCGTGGTGTTGCCTGTGCTGTACGCAGTCTCAGGGCAAGCGCGTGCGGCCCGATCCCGTCACGCACGCCAGAAACAGCAGATGGCCGAGACGCTGGCCCGGTTGCACGAGCTGTCCATCCGCGATGGCCTGACCGGTCTGTTCAACCGCAGGCACATGCTGAGTCTGCTGGACGACGAGGCCAGGCGCAGTCGACGCAGTGGTCGGCCATTCACGGTGGCCTTGCTGGACCTTGATTTGTTCAAACGCGTCAACGATGTTCACGGGCATGCGGTGGGGGATCAGGTCCTCAAGGCATTTGCGCATATCGCACAGCAGGTCTTGCCGGACAGCGCCGACATGCTGGCACGTTGGGGGGGGGAGGAGTTCCTGCTGCTGCAGTCCGAAACCAGCAACGATCAGGCCCTGGCAGACCTGCATCGCTTGCGCGAAGCCTGTCATGCGCATGACTGGTCGCAATATGCGACGGGTTTGTGCGTGACCTTCTCTGCGGGCATCTGCCAGCACGCACGGCAGGATCAGGTGGATCACACGCTCGAACTGGCAGACCGCGCACTGTATGCGGCCAAGGCGGAAGGGCGGGACAGGGTGCTGGTGCACGGTGAACTGGCCCCGACGCAGGATGGCGCGTCACGAGCTTGCAGGCGAGCCAATCTGGCGCCGGTCAGCGCATCTGCCGTGGTCTCGGATGTGCCGACCTGGACGGACCTCGTCATTGATGATCTGGACGAAAAGGTGACCCCGCTCGACAAGCAGGAGCCCGTTCGTGGGTGGCGTCATCGCCTGCTGAACATCCTGTGTGGTTCAAACCAGAAGCTGCGCCCGGCCATGGCCTTGTGCATGCTCAGCCTGTGCGTTTACCTGGCGTCCATCGCTGGCTTTGTGCTGTATGTCATGCCCTCCGGCTTGCTCACCCGCGCACAGGGCATGGGCTTCGTGGCGCACAACGTGATCGCGATCCTGGTGCCATTCGTCCTGCTGCGATCAGGTGTCACGGCCAAATGGCGCGACCCCTCCTTCGTGATGGTGCAGGTGCTGTGGGGCGGCACGGGCGTCATCATTGGCTACGGCATGATGCCCTCCACCAGTCCCAGTACCTTGCAGATGATTTGCTTGAGTCTGGTGTTTGGTTTCACCAGCTTGAGGCCCGCACAGACGGTCTGGGTCGGGCGCTATTACCTGGCCATGATGATGGGTGTGTTGCTTGTGCGGGCGCTGGCCGATGCGCCTGGCTTCATGCCGCGGCGTGAGTCGCTGGAGGTGGCCATGACCTGCATGGTGTTGTGGATCCTGACCTTGCAGTCGACGCGCTTGAGCGCCATTCGCCAGAAGGTCCGGCAAGAGAAGCGTCAGCTCATCGAGGCCACCGAGCGTGTGAGCCAGGTGATGGTGAGGGATCCCTTGACGGGCCTGTTCAACCGCCAGTACATGCAGATATTGCTGGACCGGGAGTGCGTGCGCCATCAGCGCTCTGGCAAGTCCTTCAGCGTGGCCCTGATCGATCTGGATCACTTCAAGGCGATCAATGACACACATGGCCATGCGGTGGGTGATGAAGTGCTGATCGGCTTTGCCGAGGCTGCACGCAACCACCTGCGTGACAGCGACGTGCTGTGCCGCTGGGGCGGCGAGGAGTTCCTGGTTTTGCTGGTGGGCGCCGACCCAGGTGCCAACGGCGTGATGGCGATGGCGCGTCTGCGCGAAGCCTTGTCGGCGCGAGACCTTGGTTTGTCCGACGTCGGGCTGACCGTGACCTTCTCGGCCGGTGTGGCCGAGCATCTGTCCGATGAGCCGATCGCGCGTACCCTGCAACGTGCCGATGAGGCGCTCTATGCCGCCAAGGCAACCGGGCGAGATCGCTGCGAACTGGCCGCCTGAGACAGAGGTGGATCAATCCCAGTGACGGTGACGGCGCCAGCCGGGCTCATAGGGTTCGACGTAGACCGGCTCCGGGCTGGGTGTGTAGACCGCTGGTGCGATGACGGGTGCTTGTGCCACCACGGGGCTCAGGGTCACCTGCACCGGGATGGTGGCGCCAGGCTCCTGGCTCATCTGCGTGCTGAAACGCTGGCCGGCAAATTCATAGACCACGTTGTAGGCCATCACGCGGTTTTCGTACTCGGCCTGTTGCTCGCAGCGGCGCACCGAACTGGTGGTGCCCTGGCGGCCATCGTTTTCGATGTGGTCGCCAGCGATGGCGCCGCCAAAGATGCCCAGACCGGTGGCCAGGGCCTTGCCTGCGCCTTTGCCCACCGAGTTGCCGATCACGCCACCAGCGATGGCGCCCATCACGGCGCCCGCACCGGAAGAACGGGGCGGGTTCTGGCGCAGTTCGTCATAACAGACCTGTCGGGGCACAGCAACCTGCCCGATCACCGGCGTGGCCGACACCACCTTGGCCTGGACCGTCATGGAGGTGGTGGACGGTGCACCCACCACATCGCCCACCCGTGGGCCGGCACAGGCGGCGGTGGACAAAACCAGGCCGATCAGGGTGAGGGCGCTGGCGCTGCGGGAGAGGGTAGAGCGGTTGAGCATGTTGGTCTCCTGAGGTTCGGGGCGCCCGATCTGGTCGAACCATGTGGTCGAAGCGGCCCTTGTGAAGCTCAACGGCCGGCCCTTGCCCCGCGCTGACGAGGCGCACGTGAAGTTTGCGTAAAGCCGCGTGAAACTGGCGGGCGTGGCCTTCCCTGGGCGTCAGGGCGTAAAATGCCGGGTTTCGTCTCTATCAATCGATTCGACCATGTCCAAAACTGCCAAGCCAGCCCGCGCCGCCAAGCCGGCCAAGGTTTCCAAGGCCGCTCCCGTGGCCGCCACCAAGGCCCCTGCTGCCGGCGCTCAGAAAGTCAAGAAAGTTGTCCTGGCCTATTCCGGCGGTCTGGACACCTCCATCATCCTGAAGTGGCTGCAGGACGAGTACAACTGCGAAGTGGTCACCTTCACGGCTGACATCGGCCAGGGCGAAGAGATCGAACCCGCACGCGCCAAGGCGCTGAAGATGGGCATCAAGCCCGAAAACATCTTCATCGAAGACCTGCGTGAAGAATTCGTGCGCGACTTCGTGTTCCCCATGTTCCGCGCCAACGCGCTGTATGAAGGCGAATACCTGCTGGGCACCTCCATCGCCCGCCCCCTGATCGCCAAGCGCCTGATCGAAATCGCCAAGAAGACCAAGGGCGACGCCATCTCGCACGGCGCCACCGGCAAGGGCAACGACCAGGTTCGCTTCGAGCTGGGTGCCTATGCCCTGCTGCCTGGCGTGAAGGTGATTGCACCGTGGCGCGAGTGGGATCTGCTGTCGCGCGAAAAGCTTCTGGCTTACGCCGACAAGCACGGCATCCCCGTGGACTTCAAGAAGCGCAAGGGCGGCGCCCCTTACTCGATGGACGCCAACCTGCTGCACATCAGCTACGAAGGCGGCGTGCTGGAAGATCCGAACTTCGAGCCCGAAGCCAATATGTGGCGCCTGACGGTGTCGCCCGAAAAGGCGCCCAACAAGCCCCAGATCATCGAGCTGACCTACGCCAAGGGTGACGTGGTCGCCATCGACGGCGTGAAGATGTCGCCTGCCCAGGTGCTGACCAAGCTGAATGAAATTGGCGGCAAGCACGGTATCGGCCGTCTGGACAAGGTCGAGAACCGCTACGTTGGCATGAAGAGCCGCGGCTGCTACGAAACTCCTGGCGGCACCATCTTGTTGAGCGGCCACCGCGCCATCGAATCCATCACGCTGGACCGCGAAGTCCTGGCGCTGAAGGATGACCTGATGCCGCGTTACGCCCGCATGATCTACAACGGCTACTGGTTCAGCCCCGAGCGCGAACTGCTGCAAGGCCTGATCGACAAGAGCCAGGAAACCGTCAACGGTACC
>NZ_DASUIS010000159.1:0-15029 GCF_036279675.1 Aquabacterium sp.
CCTGCCGGCCTTGTCGCGCAAGCTGCTGGGTGAAGAGCTGAGCCTGCCTTCGCTGCCCACATGGTGGTGCGGTGAGGCGGCCGCCTGGGCCGATGTCTGTGATGACCTGCATGCGCGGGTGATCCGCCCGAGTTACCCGCAGACCAGCACCCCGGGGCTGGGCTCGGCCGCGCCGCGTCAGCGCTTTGATGCCGTGATTGGCCATACCTTGTCCGAGTCGGCGCAGCGCGCCTGGCGCGACCGCATCGAGCAGGATCCCGCCTCCTACACCGTGCAGCGCTTCGTGCCTTACGCCCAGGCGCCGGTCTGGTCGGCAGGTGGCGTCAGCATGCGAGGGGCTTCGCTGCGCGTCTATGCCTTGTCTGACGGCCGAGGGGGCTGGCAGGTGCTGCCTGGCGGCATGACCCGGATCGCCACGCGCGAGGCCGGCCCTGTGTCCATGCAGTTGGGCGGCAGCAGCCTGGACACTTGGGTCCTGACCGACGAGTCGGTGGACACCTTCTCCATGCTGCCCACGTCGATCAAGCTGGAAGAGCTGATGCAGCGCCAGCGCCCGGTGGCCAGCCGCACGGGCGAAAACCTGTTCTGGATGGGGCGCTACACCGAGCGCACCGAGCAGCAGTTGCGGCTGATGCAGACCCTGGTGAGCCTGCAGTCCAGCGATGACGAGATGCACGGGACCGTCTCCCGTGTGCTGTCCGAGCTGGCCTTGGCCAACGGCCTGGTGCCACCTGGTACCCCGAGCCTGAGCCAGTCGCCACGGGTGTTCGAGCGTGCGGCGCTCGATGCCTTGGTGGACGTCAACGGCAAGCAAGGGGCCTACAGCCTGGGCTATAACCTGGGGACGCTGTCACGTTCGGCGCAGAGCTTGCGCGAGCGGCTGTCGCCCGAGCATGCGCGTTTGCTGCGTGCCTTGAGCATTGATTTCCAGCAGCGTGTGACCGCAGCGGGTACCGCTTACGCTTCGCCCGATGAGGACGACGATCACGCTGATGAGGCCGATGAGCGCACACCGGCAGCTTCAACGGCCACCCGCCTCAACAGCCTCACGCAGGCCTATGACGCCTTCGAGCACCTGGGCATGCAACTCGCCGCGGTGACCGGTGCCCAGACCGACCGCATGACCCGCGACCCTGGTTGGCGCTTGCTGACCGTGGGGCGCCTGATCGAACGTCTGACAGGCTATGCCGGCATGCTCAAGTCGTTCTGGGAAAACAACGCCTTGCTGCACGCCCAGGGTTTTGATCTCGTGGTGGACCTGTTTGACAGCGCCATCACCTTCAGAGCGCGGTTTCAGCGTCGCCTGGAGCGCCCGGCCTTGCTGGCCTTGCTGGTGATGGACGAAGCCAACCCCCGTGCGCTGGCGTGCGTGCTGCGCCGTTTGCGAACCGAGCTGCTCAAGTTGCCGGTACGAGGTGGCTCACATGATGACTTGCTGGCCTTGTTGCCGCACGAAGGTGTGGGTGTGTCGCTTGTGGATCTGTGTGACCCGGAGCATGGTGACGAGGCTGTGCTCAACATGCTCAACCGCCTGATCGATGCCGGCTGGCGACTGTCCGACGAGGTGGGCCGCCGTTACTTCGCGCATGCCGAGCCGACTGATTCGATGGTGAGCGCATGAGTGAGGTTCTGGATACGGCACGCCTGTCCGTCGAGCACGAGACGCTGTACAAATACAACCACGCGGTGGAGCAGGCACAACACATCGCCTGCCTGCGCCCGCTCAGTGATGAGGGGCAGCGCCTGGAGGTGTTCGACATGTCGGTCAGCCCGGTGCCCACGCAGCACAGCACGCGGCGTGACAGCCATGGCAACAGCCGGGCCTACTTTGCCATGCACGCGGCACACACCCAGTTGCGGGTGATGGCCCGCAGCCAGGTCACGGTGACTTCCCGTTATCAAGGGCTGGATCCTGCCAAAGGCCCGACCTGTGGCGAGGTGCGTGATCTGCTGGCGTATCGGGCGCATGCCGCCTTTCAGCCTGCCAGTGAATACCTGTATGCCTCGCCCTACGTGCCTTGCCTGAGCGCCCTGCGCGAATACGGTCTGGCCTCGCTGCACGACGATCGCCCGCTGGCCGAAGCCGCCATGGAGCTGATGAGCCGCATCCACGAGGACTTCACCTACGCGCCAGCCTCGACCGACATCTCCACGCCGGTTCTGGATGTCTTCCTGCAGCGCAAAGGCGTGTGCCAGGATTTCGCCCATCTCATGCTGGGTTGCCTGCGGGCCTGCGGCCTGGCCGGGCGCTACGTGAGCGGCTACCTCCTGACCTTGCCGCCTCCGGGGCAGGCACCCCTGGTTGGGGCGGATGCCTCGCATGCCTGGGTCAGCGTGTGGATCCCCGGTCTGGGGCTGGCGCGAGCAGAAGACTGGCTCGATCTGGACCCCACGAACGACTGTGTGCCCGATATTCACCACGTTCGTGTGGCCCATGGGCGCGATTTTGGTGATGTCACCCCACTGCGTGGTGTGATCCGGGGAGGTGGTAGTCACACCTTATTGGTGCGCGTGACCACCCGTTTGCTCGACGAACCTGTCCTGCAAACCCCTGTTCGCACCAATGTGGCGTAAGGCAAGGCCTTGAATGGGCGCATGATGGTGCGCGTGCCCGAAACCTGTGCCACCTCAATGGCCCTGACGGTGACCCTGGCACACTCTGTGCATGAAACAGTTGACCGCAGCTTTACCTACCCCTTCAGGAAGGGGCCCAACGATGCGATTCTTCGACGAGATGCATGTGAGCAGCGCCCAGGTGCGCGACCACTACAAGACCTATGACCGTTGGTTGGGGCGACAGCCCCGCGAGCTGATGGCTTCGCGACGCGAAGAAGCAGAAATGATCTTCCGCCGTGTCGGCATCACCTTCGCGGTGTATGGCGACAAGGATGAAGATGGCTCCGGCACCGAACGCCTCATTCCCTTCGACCTGATTCCTCGCATCATCCCGGCCGCCGAGTGGCGCGAGATGGAAAAGGGTCTGAAGCAACGCGTGACGGCGCTCAACCGCTTCCTGGAAGACGTGTACCACGGCCAGGAGATCCTCAAGGCGGGCATCATCCCCGCCGAGCCGGTGCTCAACAACGCCCAGTTCCGCAAGGAAATGGTGGACCTCAAGGTGCCGGGCGGCATCTACTCCATCATCGCGGGCATCGACATCGTTCGGGCCTGCAACCCGGATGGCTCCGGCACCTACTATGTGCTCGAAGACAACCTGCGTGTGCCCTCTGGCGTGAGCTACATGCTGGAGAACCGCAAGATGATGATGCGGCTCTTCCCGGATCTGTTTGCCGAGCACCGTGTGGCGCCCGTGGCCCACTACCCCGACTTGCTGCTCGACACGCTGCGCGCCATGGCGCCGGCCAACGTCAATGAGCCTACCGCCGTGGTGCTCACGCCAGGTGCCTACAACTCGGCCTATTTCGAACACGCTTTCCTGGCGCAGCAGATGGGCATCGAGCTGGTGGAGGGGCAGGATCTGTTCGTCAAGGACGACTTCGTCTACATGCGCACCACCCGTGGCCCGCAGCGCGTGGACGTGATCTACCGCCGCCTGGACGACGACTTCATGGACCCCGAAGTCTTCCGCAAGGACTCGACCCTGGGTGTGGCCGGCCTGCTGCGCGCCTACCGCGCCGGCAACGTGACCCTGGCCAACGCCTTTGGCACCGGTATCGCCGACGACAAGTCGATCTACCCCTATGTGCCCAAGATGATCGAGTTCTACCTGGGTGAAAAGCCCATCCTGCAGAACGTGCCCACGCATGTCTGCCGCGAGAAGGACGACCTCAAGTACACGCTCGACAACCTGGCTGATCTGGTGGTCAAGGAAGTGCACGGTGCGGGTGGCTACGGGATGCTGGTGGGCCCCGCTGCCACCAAGGCCGAGATCGAGGATTTCCGCAAGGCGCTGATCGCCAATCCGAGCAACTACATCGCGCAGCCCACGCTGTCGCTGTCGACCTGCCCGACCTTTGTCGAGTCCGGCATCGCGCCACGGCACATCGACTTGCGTCCCTTCGTGCTGTCAGGCAAGACGGTGCAGATGGTGCCCGGGGGCCTGACCCGCGTGGCGCTCAAGGAAGGCTCTCTGGTGGTCAACAGCTCGCAAGGCGGGGGCACCAAGGACACCTGGGTGCTGGAAACCTGATCTGAATAACAGCCATTGCCGGAGGACGCCACCATGCTCAATGAACGCATCGAAGACCATCTGCCGTCCCATCTGATCGAGACTGAAACCGGGGCCTTGCGCGCAAGCAACGCCTCGCATCTGGAGATTAAGCCCATGCTGTCGCGCACCGCTGACCACCTCTTCTGGATGGCACGCTACATGGAGCGTGCCGAGAACACCGCACGCCTGCTCGACGTCAACTACCAGACCTCGCTGCTGCCGCAATCCAGCGAGGCGGCGCAGGCCGGCTGGCGTGGCTTGCTGGGCATCAGCGAATTGCTGCCTGAGTACAAGGCCAAGTACGACGAGATCAATGCCCGTGACGTGATGGCCTTCATGGTCACGGACGCGTCCAACCCGTCGAGCATCCTCAACTGCCTGCGGGCCGCGCGTGAAAACGCCCGTGCCGTGCGCGGTGCGCTCACGACCGAAGTCTGGGAAACCATGAACCAGACCTGGCTGGAGTACAACCGCCTTGTCAAGGCCGGCGCGCTGGCCAAGGACCCTGCCGAGCTGTTCGAGTGGGTGAAGTTCCGCTCGCACCTCTCACGCGGCGTGACCCTGGGCACCATGCTGCAGGACGAGTCCTTCCACTTCCAGCGCATCGGCACCTTCCTGGAGCGCGCCGACAACACGGCTCGGCTGCTGGACGTGAAGTTTCACGCTCGCAACACCGAGTTCTTCGGCTCAGGCTTGGGCAACGAGGGCAAGGAAGTCGACTTCTATCACTGGTCTGCGGTGCTGCGCAGCGTGTCGGCCTTCGAGGTTTATCGCAAGGTCTACCGCAACGTGATCCGCCCGGAAAAGGTGGCCGAGTTGCTGATCCTGCGCGCCGAGATGCCCCGCTCGCTCGTGTTCTGCATGGACGAGGTCGTGAGCAACCTGCGTGCGGTGGCCAATGACCACAGCCACGAAACGCTGCGCCGTGCAGGCCGGCTGCGTGCCGACTTGCAGTTCAGCCGCATCGACGAAATCGTGGCCACGGGCCTGCACGCCTACCTCACGCAGTTCCTCGATCGCGTGGGTGATCTGGGCTACGGCATCAGCCGTGACTTCCTGATGCCAGCCTGATCATCAGGTGGGTCGTCTCAACGCGAAGGCAGCGGTGCACCCACCACGGCCTTGGCGAAGTCCGTACCGATGACGATGGAACCAGCCGCCGTGGGGTGGTTGGCGTCCCAGAACAGGTATTTGTCCGGGTTGGCGCACACCGGGCCGGGCACGCCAGGGAACACGGGCGTGTAGCAGGGCTCCGTCACGTTGTTGCCTTCGGCTGCGGCCTGAACCATGCGCGCCTGTGAGTAGGTGTAGGTCGCAAACGAGCGCACCGTGGCTTGTGGGTATTGCCTGGCGAACGCAGCCAGGGTGCTGTCGAGCAAGCTGGCGAATTCGGCACTGCGCGCCTTGGCGTTGACCAGGTAGTTGGTGAGCGTCTTGTTGTGGTCGTGTGCAGACGGCGTGATGCTCAGATCAGGCATCTGTGGCACGAAGAAGTGGCGAGCGCCGCGTGCATACAGCTTCGTCATGCCCTGCTTGATGTTGTTGGCAATGAGGCCGGCCGTCAGCTTGTTGAAGACATTGCCATTGGCGTAGAAATCGTCCGGGCCAGTCCACATCACATAAAGCGCGTTGGCATCCAGTTTGGCTGTGCTGCTGGGCAGGTTGTCCATGCAGTCCTGGATCTGCTTGAGCATGCCTTGTTGCATGCCGTAGACCGGCATGAGGTTGTCGTTGCCGGACCGTGCACCGGCAAACGCATAGTTCACCAGAGGCAGGTTCAAGGCATTGGCCATGGCCTCGATCACCACCACGCCATTGGAGAATCGCCCCTTGTAGCTGGGGGCTGCAGGCATGCCTTTGCCACCGAACGCGACGATGCTGTCAAACAGATTGCCGGTGTCGCTCATGCTGTCACCGAAGGAGATGACCTTGGTGTAGCTGTTGCTGAAGACCTGGGCGGGTGGCGTGGGGGCAGACGCCACGGGCTTGAGCTTGATGGCCTGCCTGAGCGTCAACTGGCGCAGGCCTTCCGAGTAGGGCAGCACTTCAGATCCGAAGGCGCCCATGATGCCGTTCCACAGCAGCTTGTTGGAGCCGATCACATAGGCCGTGGCGGGTGTGAGCACCACGCCACTGGCTTGTCCGGTGGCAGCCAGCAGCAAAGGAGGGAGTTGCGCATGGCTGGCGTTGGCAGTCAGCAGGCCGGCGAGGGCGAGGCTGCAACTGATGAGGATGCTCCGTGGCTTGTTGTTCATGTTGTTCGTGAGGCCTCGAACGGGCCTGTTCAGCGGTGGATGTGACGCTGGAGCATGCCGTTTTCCGATGATCGTTTCTTGTTATTTCCTGCCACTTCGATGCGCAAACCCCCTTGTTCAGGCGTGACGTGATTGCCGGTTGCGTCAGGCGATGGCGCCAAACGGATCACGCGGGCAGGCAGCGTGTCAGGTGACCGTCACGCTGGAGACCTGTTCAGAC
The DNA here is from genome assembly GCF_036279675.1 of Aquabacterium sp. Classification (GTDB taxonomy): domain Bacteria; phylum Pseudomonadota; class Gammaproteobacteria; order Burkholderiales; family Burkholderiaceae_C; genus Aquabacterium. Next base: position 6,647 of record NZ_DASUIS010000159.1, read on the forward strand.
TCTGATCCGTGCTGCTTGAACTGGCACGCGTGACATGTGCGGTTCCTATCCTGATGGTGATTCGGCGCCATGTCGCGCATCAGCATCTGGGGAGGGATGTTCATGTTTCAGCTTCGTTCGGCTGCCATCGCGGCTTGGGGTCTGGTGTCTGTGCTGTCGGTGGCCTGGGCTTCGCCGGCCAACCATGTGGTGGTCGATATCGGTGATGTCCAGTTGCCTTTCACGCGCAGCATTGGCAACACGTTTTCCGCCAATGGTTCCGGCGGCTTTGTCTCGCAGGACGGTTCGCCCGTGGTGCTGGCGACGGTGGGCGACAAATCGTATTTCTATGACGACTATGTCTTCAACCTGCCTCTGGCACCACAAGCCAGCTTCAATGCAGCCGCCGTGTCGATTGACCTCGGCAGCTTTCTGAGCCTGCAGAATTTTTCGGCCAGGTTGTACAAGCTGGATGCCGGCCTCTCCTCACTGACCACGGGCCTGCCCAGCAGCGGCACGCCCGTGCAATCGTGGACATCGACCGCCTTGCTGACGCCCGGCTTGACTGGCACAACCGTGTTGTTCCAGAACGTGGACCTGCTGGCTGGTGCCCGCTATGCACTGGAATTCCGCGGCACGATTGCCGGCGCATTCGGTGGCAGTTATGGCGGCAACCTCAACATCACGCCTGTGCCTGAACCGAGCAGTGCGGCCATCGTGCTGGCCGCGTTGGGCGTGCTGGGGCTGTTGCGGCACCGTCGCCGCGTTTGAGGCGGGCGGCCAGTCTGCCGCCGTGGTCACTGCGCTTGCGCGGACGTGCCCCTTTGTGCCGCATTGAGTGCCTGAACACGGGCGCGCAAGGCCTCGAATGACATGGCCGCATCCAGCGAGGCCGCGAATTTGTCAGGCAGGCTGATCAGTGTTTCGAAGGGGCGGAAGTCCGCGTCCGTCTGATCATCCAGGAAGCGGATCTCGATGTGGCCGCCCTCGCGCTGCAGGAAGCCGCGCACGGCGTCCATGCCCACACCGCGCCCGGACACTTCCGTGACCTGATCGGCCGTGGAGAAACCGGAGCGGAAGATCAGTTGCGCGATGTCCTGAGGATCATGCGGCGCATCTTCGGGCAGGAGTCCCTGCGCGATGGCGCGCTGGCGAATTTTGGCCAGAGGCAGCCCGCGCCCATCGTCGGTCAGACGAATCTGCAGGCGGTTGTCCTCGACCGACACGTCGATGTGGATGCGCCCCTGGGCCGGCTTGCCCAGTGCTTCTCGCTCCGACGCTGGTTCGAGTCCATGGTCGATGGCGTTGCGCAGCAGGTGAGTGAACAGGTTGCTGACCAGGCCGCTGATCTGCGTGCGGATCATGATGCCGTGGTCGTCGATGTGGACGGCCGGGGCCTGCTTGCCCAGTTCCGCTGCCAATGAGGGCAAGGCCCCCAGCGGGCCGATGAGCACCTCTTCCATGGGCTCGGTGCCCACCATGTTCAGCGTGCGGCCGAGGTGGACCATCACGCTGCGCATGGCCAGCTGGTCGTCGGTGTCCACTTCGGCCAGCATGCCCAGTGCGCGATGGAGCTGGTCCTTGTCGACCATGAGGAACTTCTCGACCTGCCCGCGACGGCCCGGTCCCTTGCGCCCCAGCACCACATCGTTGATGTGGGCGTAGCGCGCGACCATGGTTTGCAGCTCGTCCAGCTGGGCCAGCAAGGCCTGCGGGTCCCAGGGGGCATCGTCCTTCTTGCGCAGGTCATCGTAAGCCTGCTCGGTCACGTGCACGAGATTGGTCAGGTAGAGCAAGGCATAGGTGCGTGCATTGCCTTTGACCGTGTGCATGTTGCGAAACAGCAGGTTGACGATGTCGGTGCGCTTTTCGCCGGCCTGGGTGATGAGGCGACGGTTGTCGTCGATGAACTGGTTGGCGCTTTCGATGAACTCGTTGAACTTCTCCTGGCTGACGGCCAGGATCTCGCCAATGATCTCCAGCTCGCGCTTGCGGGCCTGGGACTCCTTCTCCAGGCGCTTGAGTTCGGTCACATCGCGCACGCACAGCATGAGCTTTTCAACGGTGTCGTGGCGATCGCAGATGGGCGACCAGCTCAGCTCCAGCGATTTCACGCGGCCGTCCGGCATGGTCCGGTCGAAGGCCTGGACCATCAGGTGGGCGTTGAACGCGAAGTTCATGCGGTCTTCGCCGATGCACGATTCGGCAGCGGCCTGAACCTGCGACAGCGCATTGGCGTCCAGGCTTGTATTGGCAAACACCAGGTCCATCAGATCACGCCGGGCGATGTCCCGCGTTTCGAAGATGGTTTCCAGATAGGCAGAGTATTCGGCGTGGATGACATTGCCGCGCGTTACCGTCAGCACGCCCTGGGGCATGTTCTGCAGCATGTTGTCGATGTCCTGCGTCTTGCTGCGCAGGGCTTCGTTGGCGCGGTTGATCAGGAAGTAATACACGCCGGCCAGGAAGACCATGATGAGCATGGTCCCGAAGATGTTGAAGTAATGCAGGCCGTCCTGAACGGGCAGGGGCAGTTGATGAGGCGGCGTGCTGTTGCGCAGCAGCAAGTCCAGGCCCAGGTAGGACATGGCCACGGCCAGGGTAGCGGCTGCCTTGACCCACAGCGGGCGCAGATTGCTCATCACCAGCACGGGCAGGACGAGCAACACATAGTGGTGGAAGCCGCTGGCCCAGCCAATGACGAAGCTGGCCAGCACCGCATGGCCGACCACTTCGATGCCCGTCATGGCCAGCGCCAGGTTGATCTGGTTGCGCCGCGCCAGGAAGAACACGGCCACGAAGCAGGCGCAACTGAGAACGTTGACGAAGGCCAGCAGGTCCACCTTGCACCAGGCAAAGATGGACAGGAAGGCGATGTGCGTGGGCAGGGCGATCCCGGCGATGCACTGCAGCAAGCCCTTGAAAGTTTGTTGCAGTTCGTTGGCAGGCTCGTCGCCAGCGGGTGTGGTCTGGGTGGAAGCGTCGTTCTTGTGCGGCTGCGTCATCGGGGCGCTCTCTGATCTGTGGAGATAGGTCCATCTGCTTATCGACCTTTTTCGGCGCCATTTGAGTGGGGGCAATCGGCGACCTGGCGCATCAAGTCAATCTGACTGCAGCCGATATCACTTGCGAGAACTCCTCAACTTCACGAATGTCGACCATGAGAATTCAGCATTTCAAGTTCGCGGCGTGCGCTGTCCTGAGTGTGATGGCGGGTTCGGCCGCAGCGCAGTCCTATACGTTCAAGCTGGGTGGTGCCCACCTGGATCCCCGGGCAACCAGCAGTGACCTGGAGGGCGTGTTTCCGGCCTGGGCTGCCAATGCGGCGGTGCCGCCCGGTGTGCAACTGGCGGTCCAGCCCAAGTCTTTTGTGTACTTCAGCCTGGCCCGCGCGTTGAACGACAACTGGGAGGTGGAAGCCGCCCTGGGTGTGCCCCCGAAGGCAGACGTGAAGCTGCGTATCGGGGACAACATCAAGGCGCTCACTGGTGTCAGCGCCAATGCGGCCTACCTGGCCTCGTTTGACAATCAGACGGTGGCCCGCATCACCGCCGTGACGCCCACCATTTTCCTGAACTACAAGCTGGGCGATGCCTCCAGTGCCTGCCGTCCGTTCGTGGGGGTGGGCATCAACTACTCGCATATCACGGCCAAGACCACGGCTGCGGGTGACAGCTTCTACTCGGCACACGGGGCGGTTGCGTCCGAGGCGCCCGTGGACATCAAACTGACGGATTCCTTCGGGCTGGCCTTCCAGACCGGTGTGAGCTACAAGCTGGACAAGAACTGGTCGATTAACGCCAGCTGGCTCACGGCGGCCGTCAAGAACAACATGACGATCACGACGCCCACCAGCCGCCAGACGGCGACCTACCGCTATCACCCCTCGGTGTTCACCGCTTCCGTGGGCTACACGTTCTGAGCGCTTCAGCTGGCTCGGCTTCATCGGGCTGGAAACGAAAAATGCCGAGCATTGCTCGGCATTTTTTCATGTGGCGCAAATTCAGGCCTGTTGCGCAGGAGGCACGTAGCCTTGCACCTGTTCGGCGCCTTCGCCAAAGAAGAACTGCTCCATCTGGCGAGCCAGGTACTGGCGGGCGCGGGCATCGGCCAGGTTCAGGCGGTTTTCATTGACCAGCATGGTCTGGTGCTTCATCCAGAGTTGCCAGGCTTCCTTGCTGATCTCGTTGTAGATCCGCTTGCCCAGCTCACCCGGATAGGGCGCGAAGTCCAGGCCTTCGCCTTCCTTGTTGAGGTGCTTGCATTGAATGGTGCGTGCCATGGTTGTCAGTCCGAAAGAAGAAAAGAATCACTTGAGTTGTTTGACCAGCACCTGCGAGCGCCGGTCCCACTTGTAGCTGCGCTTGCGGGCTTCAGGCAGCCAGGCCGGGTCGACCGGCGCGAAGCCGCGCTTGATGAACCAGTGCATGGTACGCGTGGTCAATACAAACAGGGTATTTAGGCCCATTGCCCGAGCGCGTTGCTCGATTCGCTTGAGAATGCGCTCACCGTCGCCCTGGCCTTGTACGCTGGGCGAGATGGTGAGGGCGGCCATCTCGGCGGTGCTGGCCTCGGGGAAGGGGTAGAGCGCCGCGCAGCCGAAGATCACGCCGTCGTGCTCGATCACGGTGTACTGGGCCACATCGCGTTCGATTTCGGTACGGCTGCGCTTGACCAGGGTGCCGTCCTGCTCGAACGGTTCGATCAGCTGCAGGATGCCGCCGACGTCGTCCGGCGTGGCTTCGCGCAGGCTCTCCAACTTCTCGTCGACGATCATGGTGCCCACGCCATCGTGCGTGAACACCTCCATCAGCAGGGCGCCATCCACCAGGAAGGGGATGATGTGCACGCGCTCGACGCCACCTTCGCTGGCCTTCACCGCATGCTGCAGGTAAAACGCCGTGTCAGTGGGCTGCAAGGGGTTGGGCAGGGCGGCCAGCAGGCGCTTGGCTTCTGCCAGTGCCAGTTCCTGGTCGATCTCGACATCAGGATCGTGCTGCTTGGCTTCCAGTTCCTTGGCCTTGGCGGGCTCCTGCACGATGTTTTGCAGGATGCCGCGCACCTCGGTCACGAAGATCAGCTTGTCGGCCTGCAGGGCGATGGCGGCGCTGGTGGCCACATCTTCCATGCTCAGGTTGAAGGCCTCGCCGGTATGCGAAAAACCGAAGGGCGACAGCATGACCAGGGCGCCCGTGTCGATGGCGCGGCGCACGGCCATGGCGTCGATCTTGCGCACCAGGCCGGTGTGCATGAAGTCCACGCCGTCGACGATGCCCACGGGGCGGGCCGTCACGAAATTGCCCGAGATCACACTCACGGACGCGCCGGCCATGGGCGTATTGGGCAGCCCCAGCGAGAACGCGGCTTCGATTTCATAGCGCAACTGGCCCGCCGCTTCCTGGGCGCAGTCCAGCGCCACCGTGTCGGTGATGCGCATGCCGTGGCTGAATTTCGACTCCTGTCCCTTGGCGCGCAGTTGTTCTTCCAGTTGCGGGCGGAAACCATGCGCCAGCACGATCTTGATGCCCATGGCCTGCATCAGGGCCAGATCCTGCACGAAGCTCTCGAGCTTGCCGGCGGCAATCAGCTCCCCGGACAGCCCAACGACAAAGGTTTTGCCGCGGTGCGCGTGGATGTGAGGCGCCACTGAGCGAAACCAGGGCACGAAGGTGTGGGGGAAGACCAGGTCCATTGAGGTGGGCGCAGACGGGGCAGCCGTTCGGAAATAAATGAGGGGAGATGCGTCAGGCCCTAATGTTACGGGCAATGCGCACTCCCCACACGGTCTTGAACGCACGCCAGTGCGTCGCGGCTCACAGATTCGGGCGTTTGTCGAACCAGGGACGGGCGTGTTCCAGCTGGGCGGCCAGTTGCAGCAGGCGGGCTTCCGAGTTGACGGGCCCCACGAACTGCACACCCAGAGGCAGGCCGTCGGGCGTCCAGTACAGGGGCACGGACATGGCCGGGCGGCCGGTGATGTTGGCCAGTTGGGTGTAGGGCGTCCAGCCCAGGTTCTTGAGGATGATTTCCTGGAAAAAGCTGGACTTGCGGATGGCGCCGAACAGGCCCAGGCCCGAGAGCACCTTGTTGACCATGTGCAGGGCGGGCGGCGTGGTCAGGGCGCCAACGGGCAAGGGCGGGGCGCTGATCGTGGGTGAGAGCCACAGATCGAACTGCGCATGGAAGCGCGTCAGGTCCATGGTGTGCAGGTGCCAGCGCTCCAGGCAGCCGCACAGCTCAGGGCCGGAGACGGTGCGCCCCATCGCCGCCATGACCTGGGTGTCGGGCTCGAAATCCGACAGCCTGAGCCCTTCCTGGCGGCACAGCTCGTCCACCAGGAAGGCCTGGGCGCAGAACCAGGCCAGCAGGAAGTCGGCGGCCAGCTGTTTGCCGTCGAAGGGCAGTTTGACGGGCTCGACATGGTGGCCCAGGGCAGTCAGCAGCCGGACGGCGTCTTCCGTGGCGGCAATGGCCTGCGGATCGACCGGCGTGCCGGTGGGTGATTCGGTCGAGTAGCCGATCCGCATGGTGCGAGGCGGGCGGTCGATGGCCTGCAGGTAAGCCTGATCCGGCCTGGGCATCCAGAAAGGCGCATGGGCCTCCGGGCCTTGAAGAATGTCCATCATGGCCGCCGTGTCGCGCACGCTGCGGGACAGCACGCCTTGCACGGCGGCGCCAAACAGGCCTTCCGCCGCCATGGGGCCGATCGAGACGCGGCCGCGCCCCATCTTCAGGCCGAACAGGCCATTGCAGGCCGCCGGGATGCGGATGGAGCCGCCGCCATCGCTGGCGCCCGCCACGGGCACGATGCCGGCTGCGATGGCCGCTGCCGAGCCGCCGGACGAGCCGCCTGGCGTGCGTTTCGTGTTCCAGGGGTTGCGCGTGGGGCCGAAGTCACGCGGCTCCGTCATGTTCTTGGCGCCGAATTCCGGGGTGTTGGTGGCCCCGAAGATCACCAGGCCGGCGTCCGTCCAGCGGCGCACCACGTCACTCGTGATGGGCGAGATGGCGCGGGCGTGGGCGGCATTGCCCCAGCTGCTGGGGGCGCCCTCCCACTCCTGGAACAGGTCCTTGATCAGGAAGGGGACGCCGGCAAACGGCTGCTCGGGCGTGAATGCCTGCTGAACCCTCTGTCGCGCTCGGTCGTCATAGCGCCGGATGATGGCGTTGAGCTGGCCGTGGGTGGCGTCGGCGCGGGCCATGGCCACGCTCAGCAACTCGGCGGGAGAGACTTCGCCACGTCTGACCAGGTCGGCCAGACCCAGGGCGTCGAACCGGGTGTATTCGTGAAACTGCATGGGCTTGGATAATGGCGGACTTTCGCCGTTTTTTGCCGCCGCCTGGCCCCCAGTCTGACTCCGTATCTTCCCGTGTTGCCTGAACCCCTCCCAATCACTTTCCCCGAGTCTCTGCCTGTCAGCGGTAAACGCGACGAGATCGAGGCCGCTCTGCGTGCCCACCAGGTCATCATCGTTTGCGGTGAAACGGGTTCGGGCAAGACCACGCAGTTGCCCAAGATCGCCATGGCGATGGGGCGGGGTGGCTGGGGGCAGCCACGTGATCCGAATCTGCCGCGCCATCTGAGGCCCAAGCTGATCGGCCACACGCAGCCGCGCCGGATCGCGGCCTCCAGCGTGGCCAAGCGCATCGCGGAGGAGCTCAACACGCCGTTGGGCGAGGTGGTGGGCTACAAGGTCCGCTTCCAGGATCGCATCCAGCCTGGTGCCAGCGTCAAGCTGATGACCGACGGCATCCTGCTGGCCGAGACACAGGGTGATCCGGACCTCAAGGCCTACGACACCATCATCATCGACGAGGCGCACGAACGCAGCCTCAACATCGACTTCCTGCTGGGCTACCTGCGCCAGTTGCTGCCGCGTCGGCCTGATCTGAAGATCATCGTGACCTCGGCCACGATCGATGCCGAGCGCTTTGCCAAGCACTTTGAATCGGCCAAGGGGCCCGCGCCGGTCATCATGGTGTCGGGGCGATTGTTCCCGGTCGAGCAGCGTTATCGGCCGTTCGAGGAAAGCCGCGAGTATGGCTTGAACGAAGCCATCACGGATGCTGCAGACGAACTCTGGCGTGAAGGCAGTGGCGACATCCTCGTTTTCCTGCCCGGCGAGCGCGAGATCCGCGAGGCGGCGGATCACCTGCGCAAACACTTCGCGCATCACCGGGTCACCGCCAACATCCTGCCGCTGTTTGCGCGCCTGAGCCAGCAGGAGCAGGACGAGGTGTTCAAGACCGGCGGCGGGCGGCGCATTGTGCTGGCCACCAACGTGGCCGAAACCTCCTTGACCGTGCCGGGCATCCGCTACGTGATCGATTCGGGCATGGCGCGCGTCAAGCGCTATTCCTTTCGCAACAAGGTCGAGCAACTGCAGATCGAGCCGATCAGCCA